>NZ_JBTNDL010000009.1:0-99469 GCF_054511015.1 Arthrobacter sp. MDT1-48-3 | reverse complement strand
GCTCTCTGTCGATGGTGTGAAGGACCTGTCCAGCCAGGCCGTGGATAACGTCAGGAACCTGGGCGAGTTCGCCGAGTCCCTCCCCTTCGATGCACCGGACATCGACGAACTCCTGACCTCCGGCCTGTCCTGGTTGCAGGAGAACGTCGGCGAGATCCTCTCCCGGGTCTCCTCCGGTCTCGGCACGATCGGGTCCGTCACCGTGACGATCCTGCTGACCCTCGTCCTCACGTTCTTCTGCCTCAAGGACGGCGACCGGTTCTCCGCCTGGCTCCTGCGCTGGACGACCGGCACGGTCTTCGTGCACACCGCCGAGATCTCATCGCGAAGCTGGAAGACCCTCTCCGCCTACGTCTCCTCACAGGCAGCCGTGGCACTCGTGGACGCCGTCTTCATCGGTGCCGGCCTCTGGATACTCGGTGTGCCGCTGGCCCTACCACTGGCGGTCCTGGTCTTCTTCGGCGGATTCCTCCCCGTTATCGGGGCCGTCGGATCAGGCTTCCTCGCCACCCTCGTCGCGCTCCTGGCCGACGGGTGGGTCACGGCACTGATCGTGCTGGGCATCGTGCTGCTCGTGCAACAACTCGAAGGCAACGTCCTGCAACCGATCCTCGTCGGCAAATCCCTCAAACTCCACCCGGCCGTCGTGCTCACCGCCGTCACGGCCGGCGGTACGCTCTTCGGACTCATCGGGGCGTTCCTCGCGACCCCGGTCATCGCCGTCGGCATGACCGCTTTCCAGTACGCGCGGGAGCAGATGCTCGAACCCGCCGCGGTCCCGCACACTGACACGGGCGAGGAACTTATCAGGACCGAAACAGAAGCCAACATCCCTTCCACGACGGAACGCCCACACCCTGCACCGGACTCTCGCTCGTGAGCGTCACACATCGTCACCTGCCCGCGATGGCCGGTAGCGGAGGTAGCTGTAGCAGGTCAGGAACGGTGAATTAGTGGAGGAAGGATCGGGACACTTCCAGCCAGGCATTCCTATAGGACGGAGCCACGATGAGTGAGCGCGCCTTCCGGACGGGAGCGAAAGGAGTCATCCCTACCGAAAGGTTCATTCTGAGCCTTGATCTAACGGCATGGAACTCGCGAGTCATGCAGCGCTTCGTCGCCTTCCTCTTTCGACTGAGCTCGCGCATTGGCACCGTGGTGACCCTCGCCGTCGTGCTCCTTACCGGGGTTCTGCTGACCCTGGGAACTGCGACCGGCGCCACCGAACTGTACGAAGCGACCGTGGAAGGAGACGGCGCCCAACTCCTCGACATGCCAGCACTCCAAGCGGCGATGGCGATACGGTCACCTCCTGTCGATGAGGCCCTCACCGCGTACACGACGATCGGCGGACCCATCGGCATGAGCGCCCTGGCCGGCACGATCATAATGGTGTTGGCCATCCGGCGACGATCCTGGACCCCCGTGGTGCTTGTCGTCCTCGCCGCTGCAGGTTCCGTTCTCATCACCGTCGTCAGCAAGCAGTTCATCGGACGCGCCCGACCACCCCTGAGCAATGCCATCCCACCGTACGAATACTCCAACTCCTTCCCCAGCGGCCACGCACTGAACTCCCTGGTACTGGCCGGCATCATCGCCTACCTGCTGATGCTCCGCCGACAGACACGACGAACCGTGGCATGGACAGCGGTCATCGCCATCCTCTTCGCGATCACCATGGGTATCAGCCGTGTATATCTCGGCCACCACTGGCTCACCGACGTCCTCATGGCCTGGCTGCTCGGCGCGCTCTGGCTCATCATCGTCGTCACCACTCACCGCCTTTACCTCTCAGCGCGGTTGGCGGCACGAACCAGTAGGAGAGCGCGGTGAACGGCTTTCGCATTCCTCGTCCCTTCAGTTTCCGGGAGGCACCGTCGAGGCCTACCTTTTCGCCGCAGCGGAACGGGTTGCGAAGTGCAATGGCAGGGTTAGGAGCCTCGACAGGGACCTGGGTTTCGCTCGGACGACGGGAACCCTTAGGTCTTAGGGAGGCAGTCGCCGGGGATGTTCGCTCGTCAGGGATTCGAGGGGGCCCGCACAGGTCCAGTAGGCTGGAAAGCCCCTTGACCGTCCACTATCGGAAGGCCATGGTCTGGTGCTGATCATCCTGATGGGTCTGTTTGCCGGTGCCTTGATCGCACCCTTGCTGTTCGCGCGCCTTGGCCGGTCAGCGTTCTTCGTGCTAGCTGCTTTTCCCGCTGTCGCTTTTGTGTGGCTGATGTTTTCGTTGCCTGCCGTTCTGACTGCCGACCAGCGGGCCTTGCCCGGGCAGCCAAACGCCCCGCCGTCGATCACGGTCTCCTGGATCCCCAGTCTGCAGCTCGAACTGGCTTTCCGGATCGACGCCCTCGCGGCCGTACTCTGCATCCTCATCCTCGGCGTCGGCGCGCTGGTGTTGTTCTATTGCGCGCGTTACTTCAAGAGTGATGACCCTGACGTCGGGGCGTTCGGAGCCCAGCTGCTCGCGTTCGCTGCAGCGATGTTCGGGCTGGTTATCTCGGATGACCTGATCTTGCTGTTCATTTTCTGGGAACTGACAACGATCCTGTCCTACCTGCTCATCGGGTACTCCCGGCACCGGCTCTCAGCGAGGCGATCCGCGCTCCAGGCACTGATCGTGACGACCTTCGGCGGGCTCGCCATGCTCGTGGGTTTGGTCATGATCGGCGAGTCCGCAGGCACGTACCGAATTTCCGAGATCCTCGCAGATGCTGACGGGTTGGTCGCTCGGGGAACAGTAGTTGATGTTGCCATTGCCTTGGTGCTGGTTGGCGCCATCACGAAATCAGCGCTCGTACCGTTCCACTTCTGGTTGCCCGGTGCTATGGCGGCTCCCACCCCGGTAAGCGCTTATCTTCATGCTGCCGCCATGGTGAAAGCCGGCATCTTCCTCGTCGCCCGCTTCGCGCCCGGGTTCAGTGAGACTGCCTTCTGGTACCCGGTGATCCTCGTGTTGGGGATGACGACGATGCTGGTTGGCGGATGGCGGGCATTGCGACAGTTCGACCTCAAACTCGTGCTGGCCTATGGCACGGTCAGCCAGCTCGGTTTCCTGACCATGGTCGTAGGACTGGGCGGAGCCGATGGAGCGCTTGCCGGTCTTGGTTTGCTGCTGGCTCATGGATTCTTCAAAGCCACCCTATTCCTGGTCGTGGGCATCATCGACCACCAGACAGGAACCCGAGACATCAGGAACCTTTCAGGGGTAGGTCACCGCGCCCCGGTCCTGGCCCTCACCGCCGTTGTGGCGGCTGCTTCCATGGGCGGGGTTCCACCGTTCTTCGGGTTCGTCGCGAAGGAGTCCGTGTACGAGGCGTTCGTGCATCGGGCCGAGGACGGTGTCGCTGGTATCTTCCTGCTCGGAGGGATCGTGCTCGGGTCCATCCTGACCTTCGCGTACAGTGCGCGGTTCGTGTGGGGGGGATTTGCCGCGAAACCGGGCCTGAGCCCTACTCCGATCAAGCGGATCCGTAAGTCCTTCCTGATCGCCCCGTGCATTCTTACCGCAGGCACCGTTGCGTTCGGTGTGTGGCCTTCCCCTTTGAACGCTGCTGTGCAACCGTACGTGTCGCTGTTCGAGGCGCCGGAATCAGCCCCGTATCTGGCCCTCTGGCACGGCGTGAGTCTGGCCCTGGTCTTGTCCATCATCACCCTTATCTGCGGAGCCGTGATGTTCTACGCGCGACTGCGGATCGAACGATGGCAGGACACGTTGTATCCGGTCTTCGATGCAGAACGCACCTACAGGAACAGCATCGGTGTACTCGACGACGTCGCCGTATGGGTAACAGGGAAAACCCAGCGCGGCTCCCTATCCTTCTACCTGTTCGTCATCCTGACCATGGCCGTGGCAACTCCCCTGACGGCTTTGATTATCTTTGACGCCCCCATGCCATCCGGGTTTGTGCTCGCGGAATCATCTGCCCAAGTAATCGTCGGCGTGGTGATCATCGCCGGGATCGTCGCGGCTTTGCGTGCGCAGAAACGGTTCACGGCTGTACTGATGGTGGGTATCACCGGCTACGGGATGGCGTTGATCTTTGCCCTGCACGGCGCCCCGGATCTTGCACTCACACAGGTTCTGGTGGAAACGATCGTGCTGGTTGCCTTCGTCCTAGCCCTACGGTCCCTGCCCGCCCGGCTGGGAGATCGTGCGGCGAGTGTTAACCGTTGGTTCAGGGCAGGCCTGGGGATTGTATTCGGCGCAACCATGGCCGTCATCGCCATGTCTGCGATGGCCTCACGGAACGCCGCCCCGATCTCGCTCGCGTATCCGTCAATGGCCTACGACGACGGTGGGGGCGCGAACGCCGTCAACGTCCTGCTCGTGGACCTCCGTGCGTGGGACACCTTCGGGGAGATCACCGTGCTTGCAATCGCGGCAACCGGTGTCGCGAGCCTCATCTTCGTCCGCGGGCGCGGCGACAAACGACACAGGGCCGCTGATGTGGAGGACGGCTCCGTGGACCGGGGCCAGGAATCCCTGAACGCGTGGGGTCGCGGAAGCGCAGCACGTCACCTCGCAGCCCAATTCGCCGGCTCGTCGAACGACCCGTGGCTCGTCGCCGGACAAACCCTGGCCCCGGAGCGCCGGTCGATCATCTTCGAGGTCATCACGCGGTTGCTCTTCCACACAATCATCATGGTGTCCCTGTACCTGCTGGTCGCCGGCCACAACCTGCCCGGTGGCGGCTTTGCCGGCGGTCTCGTGGCCGGTCTGGCCCTGGCGATCAGGTACCTCGCCGGGGGTCGGCTGGAACTGGCCGAAGCAAGCCCGGTCAGCGCCGGCGCCCTCCTGGGCATAGGCCTAGCGATCGTCTCCCTCACAGCCGCAGCCCCACTGCTCATCGGCGGTGCGGTCCTGGAGAGCTACATCCTCGAATTCTGGCTGCCGGTCTTCGGCGACGTGAAGTTCGTGACGTCGACCATCTTCGACATCGGCGTGTACATCATCGTCGTCGGTCTCGTCCTCGACGTGCTCCGGAGCTTGGGCTCAAAAATCGACGAACGCAGCGAATCCGACCCGGAGGACGATGGCCTGCTCACTCGACACCAGCAGCGCACGGACGACGGCGAAACGGTAGCCCGGTAATGACCATCAACATCACCCTCATCGTGCTCATGGCCGTCTTCTTCGCGGCCGGCATCTACCTCCTGCTCGAGCGCAGCCTCACCCGGGTGCTGCTCGGACTGATCCTCCTCGGCAACGGGGCGAACATCCTCCTGCTCTCCATGAGCGGAGGCGGGGGCAAATCCCCGCTTTACGTCTCCGGGACGCCGGCGGAGGACTACACGGACAGCCTGCCGCAGGCACTGATCCTGACGGCGATCGTCATCACGTTCGCCGTGACCGCGTTCATGCTCGGCATCATCTACAGGTCCTGGGTGCTGGGCCGGGAAGACGTCGTCCAGGACGATCCCGAGGACCGGCGCGTGGCGGACCAGGACAGTTACGACTACGAGGACGACGCCGACGTCCCGACCGAGACCACAGAATTCGTTCATGAACTACCCGATCCCGCTGACCCGGCCCGGGGCAGCGTCGATGAGGCAGAGGAACGCCCCGGAGTGCAGCGCGTCAACAAACTGAATCACAAAGGATTACGATGATCGCCGCCGACCTCGCTCCCCTCGCGATCGTCCTGCCGTTCCTCGGGGCCGCCGTGACGTTCCTGCTCATCCGGCACTCGCGCGCCCAGCGCGCCGTGAGCATCACCACTCTCGGCATCACGCTGCTGATCGAGGTCGTCATGCTCCTGGCCGCGCCGTCCGCAGGCACGCACGCCGTGAAGCTCGGCGGCTGGGAACCGCCGTTCGGCATCGTGCTCGTGGTGGACCAGTTCTCGGCCCTCATGCTCGTGGTCTCCTCCGCCGTCAGCCTCTCGGTGCTGATCTACGCCGCGGGGCAGGGCATGGCCGACGGCGACGAGGATGGCCCGGTGTCGATCTTCCACCCCACCTACCTGATCCTCGTCGCGGGCGTCTCGAACGCCTTCCTCACCGGCGACCTGTTCAACCTCTACGTCGGCTTCGAGATCCTCCTCACCGCCAGCTATGTCCTCATGACGCTCGGCGGGACCGCGCCGCGCATCCGCGCGGGTGTCACCTACGTCGTGGTGAGCGTGGTGTCCTCGATGCTGTTCCTCATCGCGATCGCCATGATCTACGGGGCCACCGGGACCGTCACCATGGCGGACCTCGCGGTGAAGCTCGAAACGGTGGACCCGGCGACGCAGATGGTGCTCCACCTCATGCTGCTCGTGGCGTTCGGTATCAAGGCCGCGGTGTTCCCGCTCTCGTTCTGGCTCCCGGACTCCTACCCCACGGCGCCCGCACCGGTCACCGCGGTGTTCGCCGGTTTGCTCACCAAAGTGGGCGTCTACGCGATGGTGCGGGTGGAGACGCTGCTCTTCCCCGGTGACCGCATCAACTCCCTCCTGATGGTGGTCGCCCTGCTGACGATGATCGTGGGGATCCTCGGTGCCCTCGCGCAGGACGACATCAAAAGACTGCTGTCCTTCACCCTCGTCAGCCATATCGGATACATGGTCTTCGGCCTGGCCATCTCCACACGGATCGGACTCGGCGCCGCGGTCTACTACGTGGCCCACCACATCACCGTCCAGACGAGCCTGTTCCTCGTGACCGGGCTGATTGAGCGCCGCGGCGGGACCGCGAACATGGACCGGCTCGGCGGCCTCGCGCGGCTCTCCCCCCTGCTCGGCATCCTCTTCTTCCTCCCGGCCATGAACCTCGCGGGCATCCCGCCCTTCTCCGGCTTCCTCGGCAAGCTCGGACTCATCCAGGCCGGCGTGGACCTCGGCACACCACTGGCCTACATCCTCGTCGCAGGTGGGGTAACCACGAGCCTGCTGACCCTCCTGGTGATGGCCCGCGTCTGGAACCGCGCCTTCTGGCGCACTCCTGCCGACGCCGACGACCCCGACCCCATCCTCCTCGCCAGCAAGGCCGACGGCACCAGCATCGGGACGTCCCGCCACGTCACCGGCGAGGACACCGGACGGTTCGCCGGCAAGGACCCGGTGACGCTACTGCCCCGCACCATGACCGGGCCCACCATCGGCCTCGTGGTCCTCGGCCTCGCCCTGACGGTCCTCGCCGGCCCGCTCTTCACCCTCAGCGACAGTGCGGCACAGGAGATGCTGGACCGCACCCCCTACATCGAGGCCGTCCTCGGGGCAGGGGCCGACCGATGAGCCGCCAGCACATCCCCCTCGTCACCGAACTCCCGCTCGTCATCTGGCTCGTCCTGGTCTGGGGCGCCCTCTGGCAGGACTTCAGCCCCGGCAACCTCGTGTTCGGAGCCGTCCTGGCCTACGTCGTCGTAAACTTCTTCTACCTGCCTCCCGTCGAGTTGACCGGCCGGTTCAATGTCCTCTGGCTGATTCCTTTCCTCGGGCGCTTCCTGGTCAAACTCGTCACGGCCAGCGCCGACGTGTTCTGGCTGGCTCTCACCCGGGGGCCGCGGCTCCGCAACGCCGTCGTCGCCGTAACACTGCGGAGCCACTCGGACTTCCTCGTCACGGCCACCGGCCACGCCATCTCCCTCATCCCAGGATCCCTCGTCCTGGAGGTTGACCGCTCCACCTCGACCCTCTATCTCCACTGCCTCAACGTAGATTCTCCCGAAGACGCAGAGGCGATTCGGCGTGATGTCCTGACCACGGAGGCCTGGCTCGTCCGAATCATGGGCACCAGGGCGGATCTTGCTTCCCTTCGCGCCGAGGAGGCAAGCCGATGAACGCCGTGATCTACCTGGTCGGAGGGATACTCTCCGTTGCGGCCGCCCTTGCGCTGTACCGTGCCGTGCGCGGACCGTCGATCCTCGACCGCGTCCTGGCCCTCGACGTCGTCCTCGCCATCATCGGCGCCGGGCTCGTCCTCAACATGGTGGCGAACCGGCACCTCGACAACCTGATCCTCCTCGTCGCCGTCTCGCTGATCGGCTTCATCGGCTCCGTCACCGTTGCCCGCTTCGTCACCGACAGAAAGTAACGGCCATGATCAACGACGTCATCGTCTCCGTCCTCCTCATCGGCGGAGCGCTGATGTCCCTCGCCGCCGGGATCGGCCTCGTCCGCTTCCCCGACCTCCTCACACGGATGCACGCCGCGACCAAACCGCAGGTCCTCGGACTCCTGCTCTTCCTCCTGGCCCTCGCGGTGGAGACCGGAAGCTGGCCACTCGTGCCCGTGCTGATCCTGTGCTGGGTGTTCCAGCTGCTCACGAGCCCCGTATCGGCGCACATGGTGGGCAGAGCCGGTTACCGCACACGGCACCTGCGACGCGATCTCCTCACCCTCGACGAGCTCGACGACGTCGTCACGCGCGCGGCTCGCAACGACACACCTCAAGGATCAAGAACTCAGGCGCAGACAAACGATCAAGAGTAAGGCCAAGACGTTTCAGGGCAGGCGCCATGGACTGCTGCTCATCACTCTTCACGGTAGGGACGCACCATCGACCACCAGCGGTGGTGGTAGTGGGAACCAACCGCCAGAAAAAAACATGTGAGCGACAGTGCGATGTAGAACAGCGGACCGACGATCAAAGGACTGAACACCGCATGGTTAAGCCACCAAACGGCAATCACTACGCTCACCAGCGCAGCAGCCAACAGCCGACCTCGTCGCACTGGCTTCTCGCTCATAATGACTCTCTCCGCCCTGTCTATTGAGCCGTGGCTCCTCAGATCCAGCACAACAGACTGCCCGCAGACACACAAACCATCACAACAAACTCAGTGACACACTTCCCTGCACGCAGTCGGTTGCACACGTTACTTCCTTCTTTCAGCACGACCTGTGGCACGGTGGATGGATGACACCGGACGCAGGAACCTATGACCTCGAGGATTTGCGGGCGCGGGTCATGCAAAACAACGGCGGATCGGTGGATGACAGCATCCCCGAACTCGCCGCCGCGGACGCCGACCAATGCGCGGTGGCCCTGGCCCTGCCCGACGGGACGGTGCGCGGCACGACGCAGGCGGAGTCGCCGTTCAGCGTGCAGTCGGCGGTCAAACCGTTCCTGTTTGCCCTGGCCCTGCTGGACACGGACGGTGACGCCCTGGACCTTATCGGAATCGAACCGACCGGCGAAGCTTTCGACGCGATCAAGCTCGAGAGCGGCACCGGCCGCCCACCTAACCCGATGGTGAACGCCGGTGCGCTGCTCACGGCATCGCTCATCGACGGCAGTAATGTCGACGAGCGTAACGAGCGGATCCTCCGAGGCCTCTCCGCCTTCGCCGGGCGTCAGCTCGAAGTCGATGAAAGCGTCGCCCACAACGAGCACCTCCTCGGGGACCGCAACCACGCCCTCGCACATCTCATGCGGGCGGAGGGAACGCTGCACGTCGGTGCCGACGATGCCGTCGCCGTCTACGCTCGAGCCTGCGCCGTCCTCGTCGACGTGAAGGCACTCGCGGTGATGGGGGCGACCCTCGCCTGCGGCGGAGTCAACCCGGTGTCGGGTGAGCGCGTCGTCCCGCCGGCCGTGGCCCGCGACGTCGTCTCGGTCATGGCGACCTGCGGTGTGTATGACGGCTCAGGCCGGTGGATGCGTGCAATCGGCATCCCCGCGAAGTCCAGCGTCTCCGGAGCGATCGTGCTCTCCGCCCCCGGGCGGCTCGGTGCCGCGGTCATGAGCCCGCCTCTCGACGAGCAGGGAACGAGCGTGCGCGGGCGAATCGCCTCCGACCTTCTGAGCGTCGAGCTCGATCTGCACGCCTTCGGCTCGGCGATGAGCGGTGACCACGGGGCACGCGCATCCCGCATCAAGCCATAAGCTCGGGTCTGCCGTGACAAATGCGGACCCATGCGCCCGCACCCATAATTCAAAGCCGTGTTCTGCTGGTGCCTAGAGGAATTTGTGGGTTCACCGCATGGAATCTGAAGTACTGCAACTACGCCCAGCGGCACGCCTGCGCGCGTTGCACAGTGCTGCGCGGTTAAGTATTTTCCCGGGTGTGAGGTTCCCTCCCTCTTTCACGACGCAGCAAGGCGCCTACTGGAGGGAGCGGCCCTATGGGTCTAGCAGAGGGCCGGAGCCGCTGAAGGGGCGGCAGGAACGCTGTGGGATGCACATGTCCTGCCGCCCCGTCTCACTCCTATCCCGGCCCGATTGGATCACTTCACCCTTTCGGTGCTGCCCGCAAGCTGGTCCCGCCACGGGTCAGACGCTCCACCCCGAGCTGATCTCACCCGCTTGCGCCAGACGGACGCGTTTCTGTAAGACCTGTCCGACGTAATGCTTCGTAGACGTCAACCCGTCTACGCACATCAGAACGGACCGCCGGTCCGCACTACTACGTCTCGAAAACCTAAAGGTTTGCGAGACACCTGGACTGGTCGAGCACCGCGCAACCACTCCCCCGGAATCACGGGCCTTCTTCTGTCTTGGAAACTTGTCTCGCCGTGTTTCGTCTCAAAAGTGCTCGCATTCAGGGTTCTTTAGCCAGAATGGCGAGATAAGGCATCTCGGATACACCAGGGTCAGCACCTCGATTCAGGACGCGCAATTACAGCTCGGTGCATTGATCGCCTCCGGCGTACACAAACGGTAGGTGTTCGCTGATGTGACTTCGGGGACGAGGGCTGCGATTGAGCGGCCTGGAATGAAAAACTGCTCGAGTACGCCGACGAAGGAGACACCGTCGGGGTGCGGCGCGTCGACCGGCTCGGCCGCTCTCATCGATGTACTCAACGCGGTGAACATGCTCGGCGACCCCGGGATCCTCGTCCGGTCCCTCTCCGACGGGATCGATCCGGCGCCGTGGACCGGGCGGTTGATGCTGAACATGCTCGTGACCCTGGCCGAGTACGAACGGGAGCTTGTCGTGAAGCGTATCAACGTCGGCATCGCTGCCTCTCAGCAGAACGGCACCCGCTTCGGCCGGCCAGCCGTGAATTTGAAGGACAGCGCCGACAAGCTCGCGATTGCCTCCGATGCCCGGGCGAAGGGTTGGAGGGCCGAGGAAGCTGCCCGTCTCGTGGGCTGGAGCCGGGCTACCCCCTACCGACACCAGCAAACCGCGGCGATCACTCAGACTTCTCTACCCCGATAACGCACACGGCAATTTCACTCTCGCTGGGTCGCACTACCAGGGCAACCGTTGGGCCGGTCGCTCGAGAGCCACCGGTAGGCTTTCGCGATGACGTCATCGCGGGACCTTATCAGCCACTCGCTAGTGCAGCGGCTTCATTGGGCTTCGGTGCTGTGCGGAGTGGCTGCACTGGTGATTCTGGTCCTGGGGTGGTGCGGACTGATCCTTGTCCTCGGTGCGTTTGTCCCTCCGCCATGGGTCGTGGGTGTTGTCCTGTCAGTCGTCTCCGTCATCCTCGGTCTTGTCCATCGGCGTCTGGTCGTTGGTGAGGACGACCGAAGAACATCTCCGGGTGGTCGTCGAGTAGCGCCGGTGTGGAGGAGTGTTACGCCCCTGGCTGTTGGCGGGTGCGTCGTCGCGTTCCTCGGAGACGCCGCCTTCGGTGCTACATATACGGTTCTAGAACCTTCCGCATCGGATGAATGCCGGGCCGTCGCCCGGGAGAGTTCATTTCTCATGTCAGGTGGAGGCCAGGTCTACTCGGTGCACCCGATGGGTGTGGGCTGGCGTTCAGGATCATGGACCGCCGACGACGGAATTCGCC
This sequence comes from Arthrobacter sp. MDT1-48-3, assembly GCF_054511015.1. Lineage (NCBI taxonomy): Bacteria > Bacillati > Actinomycetota > Actinomycetes > Micrococcales > Micrococcaceae > Arthrobacter > Arthrobacter sp. MDT1-48-3. Next base: position 87,794 of record NZ_JBTNDL010000009.1, on the reverse strand, counting down.
CAATCGACAACGAACAGTACGAGTTGTCCTGGGGATCGGAAAGTGGAGCACTACTGGTGCACGGAGACGGTCATAATCCTGTTTACCCGAGCTTGCACGAAGTCGCCTGTGACTAGACGCGGCACTGTGCCCGGATCCCCCATCGGCTCGACGGAAATCTGTCCAACCCGCACCGCACCGACCCGTATTGCGACTCACATGCGCGGGCGACATCGAGGGCCGATGAGTTTGCGGTCGCAGGACCGTCTGAAAGGTAGTGGAAGGCTGTTCGGCCTGCTTCGCAGAACCAATGTCAGGAGTAATTACTATGGCGGCACCCCTTGTGTACATCAGCTTCCCTGGAACCGCGAGGGAGGCACTCGGGTTCTATGCCGATATTTTCGGAGGCGACTTGTTCCCGAGCTCCTACGAGAATCACGGGAGGATCGACGGCCCACCAGAGGCTGTCGACCATGGGGTCCTTGATGGTGTTGTCTCCCTCGCGGGTTCTGACACGCCGGAGGGAGAGCCTTCGGTGCGGTGCGAGGGCCTGTTGCTGTCCTTGCTGGGCACAGCTGAGCCGGCAGTGCTGCATGAGTGGTTCGACAAGCTCAGTGTCGGCGGTTCGGCGATAGATCCCCTAATGCAACGGCCGTGGGACGGCGCGGACGGCCAGGTCACCGACCGGCACGGGCTCCGGTGGCTGATCGGCTACGAGTCAAAGGCGTGAGCGACGCCCAGCTGCTCGCCCACCTGACGGCCGTGCGAAACCACCTATTGGACGCCGTCGAGGGGCTGACCGAAGAGCAGATGAGCGTACCGCTCGTACCGTCGGGGTGGACCATGACGGGCTTGCTGAACCACCTGGCGTTTGACGACGAGATGTTTTGGATCTCAGCCGTCCTCGGCGGGGACTCTGTTGCGATCGATGCCCTCCATGATGGGTGGCACTCCACACCCGTGACCGGCGCGGACGCCGTCCGTCTCTACCGGGAACAGATCACCAGTAGCGATGGAATCCTCGCCGGCCTGGACCTGGATGCACCTCCCCTCTGGTGGCCGCCCGTTGCCCAATTCGGGCACCCGCCCATGGCAGACGGGCGCGAGGTCGTGTTCCGCGTCCTCGCGGAAACCTCCGTCCACGCCGGCCACCTCGACATCGTGCGTGAACTCATCGACGGACACCAGAACCTCGTCGTGAACTAGCCGACACACACACCTGCACCTGCATTTGCAGCTGCTCAAGAACCCAACCGAAAGGCCACCCGATGCCCTCCTTCGCCATCCTCATCTATGCCGATGAGTCCCTCCACGCCCTCGAAGCCGCTGACGCCGACCTCGAGGAGAACGACCAGCACGCACGCGACCTCCAGAACTCAGGCTCGATGTCCCTCGCCTACGCCCTCACACCCAGGGCCAGCGCCGTGTCCATCCGACGCCACAGCACAACTGCGGGACCGTTCATTGAGGCGGACCAGTTCGTCGCGGGCTTCTACGTCATCGAAGCACCCGATCTCGACGCCGCGATCGCCATCGCCCGCCTGAACCCGGCCGTCCGCACCAGCACCGGCGGCGTCGAAGTCCGCCCCGTCCACAGCGGCGGCATCACCATGAGCGACTAGGTGTACTGCCCAGGGACAGCAGCGCCGACGAAGCTACCCGGGTTGAAGCAACAGGTAGGAGCAACAGTTCTCTGGGGGAATCATTGACAACCACCCCTGTGTAAAGCACCCTTGTCAGGACAAGTATGTTTTACATCAAGGGGTGGGGTGCAGAACAGTATCCGGGATCTTCGCGCCGACACAGGAATGTCGCAGCGGGAGTTGGCCGAGGCCCTGCAGGTCTCGAGGCAGACCGTCAACTCGATCGAGACGGGCCGCTACGACCCATCCCTGCCCCTGGCCATAGCCATCGCCCGCTATTTTCATCGCCCTGTAGAGGAGATTTTTCATGCAGACTGACACGCGCGCTTCCCGCACCGTGGTGGCCCTCGGGATCCTCGGAGTCATCCTCGGACTGGTGGCCGTCACCGTGGTCCTGCTCCGCGAGCACGCCCCAGGGAACATGATTCCGGGGTTCCTCGTCGGACTCGGAATCGGTATCGCCGGCGCCCTGGTCATGGCATGGAGGGTACTTCGCCGGCCCGAGCGCGCCTCGACGTTCGAACGCGCATGGACGCAGACCGGCGATGAACGCGAGGACACACTCCTCACCCGCTCGTTGGCCGTCGTCGGATTGGCCTGCCTTCCCCTGGTCGGGATCGCCACGCTCGCCATCGGCTTCGGAGCCGAACCACCCATGGTTATGACCCTGCTCATGGGGACCCTGTTCGTCAGCGGCGTCGGTTCGTTCGCGGTCTTCAGCCACCGCAACTAATTACACCGGGGCATGGACGGTTGGCCTGCTGGGACGTGAACAGGCAGGGTGCACACTGGGGTACCTGGCTGTTATCGGACGCGGCACGTGAAATCTCACATGGGCACTGCAGCTACCCGGCATAGGAGTACCAGCATGAACACCACCAGCACCCCCGCAAAACCCATCATCGTCGGATACGACGGTTCGGAGGGATCCCAGCTGGCAGTGCGCTGGGCAGCCCGGCACGCCTCCGTGACCGGACACTCCCTGATCGTCGTGCACTGCTCGGTGTGGCCGCTGCTCACGAACAACCTGGGCCCCGTAACAGGTGTTAAGGACAGCGGACTGCAACACCACGCGGAAACAACTGCCGCCGAAGGCCTTGAGCTCGCCCTCACCACAGCACCCGACATCGAAGCCAGCAGACGCCTTCTCACCGGCTTCCCGGCAGAGACCCTGACCAGACTTTCGACAGACGCATCCCTGCTGGTCACCGGCACCCGCGGGCTGGGTGGTTTCGCAGGCCTCCTCGTAGGATCCGTCAGCCTGCACCTGGCGGCCAGCGCCTCCTGCGCCATCATGGTCGTCCGCAATGACCAGCCCACCCACGGGATCATCCTCGCCGCCGTGGATGGATCACCTGAAAGCGACCGCGCGGTCCTGGCAGCCGCACGCCTGGCCGCAACGCTTCACCAGCCCCTTCATCTCCTGCACGCACTCCCCCACCGACGACACATGCTCGACAGAGTCATCGAACCGGCAGTCCAGGACACCGACGACACTGACGACGCTGCCGCCTCGGCCGAGCGTGACCCCGTCATCCAACAGGCACTGAACCTGCTCCCAGCTGACACCGACCTCACCATCGCCGACGCAACCATCACGGCCATATCGGTACCAGGGGCGATCATCGATCATGCCCGCACCGCGTCCTATGTCGTCCTCGGCGCCAAAGGCCGCAACACCATCGGCGCCCGCCTCGGATCCACCGTCCACGCCGTCCTCCACCACTCCACAACAAACGTCCTCATCGTCAGCTGACACCCACCACCCCCCAGTACCTGACCTACGCACGAGTGTCTCGAGGACGTAAAGCCCGGGAACGATGGGGGCTGTCCGACACCGGACAGTGTGGCTTTCGGCGCTCTTTTGCGGCCAGGGGACAGCGCCGCCCGAGACCTCGCCAGGATCTATCCACGAGCACCACCTTCGTCGAAGGCGACGGCGGATCGTCACCAAATCACGCCGAGATCATGTGAGATACGGGCTTCCCGGTCCCGTGACGCTGGTGACAGTTGGGTGTGATGCCAGTGATGAGCAAGCCAAATTTAGGCCTGCGACCGTTCTTTCACCTGTCCTACGGTGAAGGGAAGGGACTGCATCGGTTGATCATCGTGAGGTAGGGCTGCAACATGGAGTGGGATGCGCACAGCGAGCACCACAGGCAGTGCGCACTCCGGGCGCTTTGCAATTACGAGCTGAATGTATTCGACCTGTGGGTGGCGTACTACGGTCTCGGCGGGCAGTTCGACGAGCTCGACATCGAGGCTTTCCTGTACGGGTTGCTGGCCCTGCCTGAACTCGAGCACCTGCTCTTGGCTGAAGCGGCCCGTGAACTTTCTACCTGAGTTGCCGTGGAGCCCGAAGCCCGAAGAAAACCTGTGGGATCCATTCACGGCCGAAGGTGACTCGATCACCAACAACGCGTAGCGCAGGGCTACCAGTGCCGTATCAGAAGCGGCTATTCCTGCCCTGCCGGGGCTCTACAAAACCTCAGAAGCAGCAGCCCGAGCGACAGCACACCGTCAAGCGCGACAGCTTACGCACGTGAGGTGCTCGGTTCACGGACACGGGTCCTCTGCAATCAGGAAGCGGGCTACCTCGACGTTCCTGGCCACACCAACCTGTTTTAGGCACGTCCACCAGTACGCACGTCCACGTCTTTATCAACGCTGACTCGATGTCATCGTTGCCGCGGTTGCGGCTGATGATTCGCTGGGCATCTAGTTGCAGTCCGGCAACATCGACCGTTTGCCCCGTGGGGGTCCGTACCGTGGAAGGGAAATCCTGCACTCAGTACCCCCCACCGACAAAGGACAGCCATGACTGAGACCCATGTACGGCTTCACACTGTGCGAGCGAAGTGGCAGCTCGTAACGATCTTGGTCGCTTCTCTCGGGACAGGCATGGTTCTGATAACGGGTTGCGTGGCCGGCGGTGAGGACAACTGGAATTCAACTGCGGTCGGCGACGATAAAAGCGTGGGCGAGCTCGATCTGCGCAGCGTCCTCCTGGTCACCGACAATGAAGACGCCCCTGCCCGGCTCCTGGGGACCTTCGAGAACAACGGGGATCAGGACGTCGACGTGGTGATCAGCGATGGTGACGAGGACGTCACCGTGACCGTCACGGCCCAGGGTTCGGTCGGACTCGATACTGTCCAAACTCTCCTACAAACAGCCGGCGACGCCCCCGGGGCCCGCACGAGCTTGACCGCGACGACTGATGCCGGCGACGTGGAACTACTCGTCCCGGTCGTCGACGGGACCCTCGACCCTTACAAGCCATACCTCCCCGAATAACCCACACCCCATCAATTACACACATCATCGGAACTGATGGGCGGCGATCAGGGCGGTGCGGTCGGGGCCGTGCGGCTGAGACGTGCCGCCGCTAGGCGGAACGTTCCCACACTGGCCCTACCTATCTTCAAGGTCTGATGACGCATTCTGGAGGCGGCGGGCGAGCTCGCGGAGGGCGGTAGCGTCCTGGCCGCCTGCTTCGGCGCGCTGCCGGGCGTCGTCGATGAAGCCAAGGCACTGACGGTTCACCTTGCCGCCGTGGTGGTATGTGATGTATCCGGTGAAGTCGAGGGGCTTGGGCTGCTGGGTCATGTGCCGGAACATCTGCAGGACGCCCTCAGGGGTGGTCTGCTCGGCGGCAGTCTTGCCGGCGGCGCCGAAGACGTTCCGCTGCTGGATCTCGCGCATGCTTAGCAGGCTCCCTTTGCAGGTTTGAGCACTCGTGTCGACCCGGATGTTGACGTGGTGAGACCCGCCCCTGGGACTTGTATTACGCCTAATCTTGATCAGGACCGCGGATCCGGTGAAATCGCCACGCACGCGATACGCAGGCGATACAGGGACAAGGTGGTGAAGAACCTACCGTGCTCGATGAGTTTGTGCAGCAGTGGAGTGCGATTCAGACGGTCCGAGCGGCCGACCTACGCCTCGACGATGTGTTCATCACGTACATGGGGCTCGCCGGGGACGCCGATGAGATCGAGGTCCAGGGCTACCTGTCCGGCCTGGTGACGCTTCCGGCGTTGCAGCGGGACCTGCTCGCCCAAGCCATCAATGAACTGTTGGACGGCGTGGGTTCCATGGTTGATGGTGCGCACTACAGCGACCAGGAGGCTACGTCCTCCTCCGGCTACAGCGACTACCTCCGCCCCCTGCACCTCTCCCCCGATGGTTATGACTTCGCTGCCCCGCCGGCCGGGGACCACAGCACCAGCACCAGCACCGGCTCCTCTTTGGAGGCCGCTGCTGACACCCTTGCCGCAGGTGAAGACCAGGACAGCCCTGACTCAGGCGAAAGGGAGTTCCTGCGCCTCCAGGCGTTGCACAAGTCCGGGTTGCTCGAGACCGGGTCGGAGGAACGCTTCGATCGGATCACCCGGCAGGCCCGCGACCACTTCGGCGTCGGCTCGGCCTCCATCCCCTTGTCACCGAAGACGCGCAGGTCATCAAATCCGTCGTCGGACCCATCGGGCAGGACCTCCCCCGAGGCATCGCACTGTGTGCGAAGACCATTGAACATGACCGAACCCTCGTCATCACCGATGCCGCCCTCGACCCGAACTGGCGGGATCATCCCCTCGTCACCGGTGAGCCAAGGATCCGCTTCTACGCCGGCCACCCCATCAGCACGGCCGGCGGCTGGCGCATCGGTACCCTCTGCCTGATCGACGACAAACCGAGGACCTTCACCGAGGAAGATGTCCAGGTCCTCAGGCGTCTTGTGGCGCAGGTCCAGCTCCACATTTGGGTGTGACCCGAACGCCCGGGTCCTGATCCCGCCGTAGGACTTAGGCCGGTTTCATTGGTTTACGGGTGTCTGTTCGCTACCCTCATGGTGACACCGGGGTCCAGCCAAAGGCCATGGTTCTGACGAGCAGAGGAACAGGCATGACAGAACTCCTGCACCCAGTCCACAGCGAACCGCCGGCTGCCGCTGCGCCTGATGAGCTAGAAACCGTCCGACCCCGGACCGGACTAGTCGCCGGACTCTCCCCCGGAGTCCCCGCCAGCCGGCAGGCACCTGAACAGCAGGCAACTGATCAGCAGGCTATTGGTCATGAGCGGAACACCGCAGCGCTCGATGATGTCTCCTCCGGCACTGTGGGAGCACTGTCGACCAGGCAACTGCGGGTTCTGGTGAACCAGGCCTACAGGCTCATGGACACCGACTACCCGCCCGGCAGTGCCCTGGAGCGTTACGAGATGATCGTCGAGGAACTCAAACACCGCGCACAACAAGCCGCGGACCATGATGCCAGTTCCGGCGACATACACCAGCTCAAGGAAACCTTCCATGACAATTCCCTGTACTGCCGGTTCGAGCTCATCATCGACGGCACCATCGCCGCCTACGTGAAGTACGCGATGAACGGCGGACAGCTCGTCCTCATCGACGGGGTGGAACAGCCCGGATTCTGGGACCAGGGCCTCGACGCGACCCTGATGCGCCACGTCGTTCTCAATGCTCACAAACGCCGTCTGAGCCTTATCCCGCGATGCCCCATGGCACTCACCTTCCTCGCCGACAACCCCCAATACCAGACCCTCGTCAACCAGCCTCCCCCTGGCCAGCGTCCGCGCTGAAAGCACGAAGGACAACGCCCGCTGCGACCGTTCGAACCGCATACCGCTGGCAAGGTTCCTCAACGTCCGTACTCACACAGTGAGTACGGGTCCTCCGTCGTGACGGCGGTGCAGGATCTGACACTGGGCGGGTGGTGATGCGGGTACCGGATTTTCTCCTGGGCGTCTCCCTTGACTAGGCCGGGCATGGTGACCCGACCCGGGAGCGAACCTCGGGTCGCGGGAGCAGAACCTTGTGGTGAGCGCAGCCAAACCCCGGACCTCGCGAAGGAACTCACCCGGGCGGTGGCGTTGTGCGAGTTCCTCGAAACCGCATCAGCACTCCATCCTGGGGTTCAGGACACATGACGGGACCGTGAGCGGGGGCATCAGCATGCCATCGTTGACGTTTCGTATCATTCCGTCCTGCTGGTCGGCTTTCACCTCATGGCGGGCGACTTGGCTCCGGGGGAAGGCGCGACTCACCGCCGCTGGGCCCGGTCAGATCGGAGGCAGGGCGTCGAGCTCCGCCTGGGTGCTGGCCAGGCCTTCCCTATCGATCGTCCCGTCGTACTCCCAGACGTCCCAGGTGCCGTCCTCGGCTCTGGTCATCGTGAGGTAGAGAGTCCGGTCGAGGTAGACGATCTCGCCGTCCGTGGTCGTAAACATCAGCCGGGCCAGCAGGTTCTCGATGGTGACACCGGTGGCGCCGTTCTCCCACTCCATGTACTTCGCGCTCATGTCGTCATTGCGGAAGACGAAGGTGACGCCGCTGTCGTCGGCGTCGTAGTGGCCGTTATCGGCAGGATCCTCCGCAGCGTTGAGAGTGACCCCATCCGAGAGCGTCGGCGGGAAGGCGGTGCCCGTGCCCGAGGAGAAGCTCTCCTCCACCTCGGTCCAGTACGAGTCGGAGACCAGGGGCCGCAGGGGCGCGACGGCGGCGGTGTCAGCAGCGGTGAGCTCGTGGCTGCCCTTCTGCAGCTCGGGGAAGCCCAGGCCGACGCGGATGAACTCTTCGGCGGCCTCACCGATCGCAGTGCCGACGGCCGGGTCGGCGTACGCCTCGATGAGCGCGGGGTCGATCTCCGCCTTCGCCATGTCCAGCAGGACCGTGTCGGGGCGCACTGGGGTAGCTGCTTCTGCTGACGGCGAGGCGGCGTCATTGGTGGCGGGTGCGTCGGCCGGCTCACCCCCGGCACAGCCCGTGGCAGTGAGCAGGAGGCCACCGGCCACGAGGGCAGCGGCGATCGACGTGAAGCGGGTGTTCATGGATCCCCCAGAGATGATGACGGCCTGCGCCGCTATTGGAATACTAGCGACACCGGCCGAAGCGAAGGGCACCATTGGCAACCTCTCACTTGTGAAAATCTCCAGAAAGCTCACTGGCCGCCGGGACGCAGCACCGATGGTGCGCCCGGGCCGGGAATCCTCGATCGTTCGTCGTGGAGCCTGCCCCAGCCATACCCGGAAGAGCGGCCTTGCCTACTGGAGCCCCCGCGATCAGTTCCGTGCCGTGTCGCTGGGCGTCACCCGGCCGAGGTGCCCTCGATGGGTTTGAGCCAGGTCGCGAGTCCACGGGACCCTTCCGCAATCCGGCCACACACGTACTGAGTACGGGCCTTTAGGTGTCGCGTATCGACTACTCGTGTGCACGCATTCGTTGAACGCTTCACTGGTGAAACGCACGGTAGCGAATCAGTTGGGGTGAACATCGTGATTGCCTTGGAATTACTCAGAACACCGGTTCCTTTGGCTCATGCCTCCGAAGCGTCAGGGCAGTCGTCGGTGCTGCAGATCTCGGTGCTGGGTCCGCTATCGATCCGCCTGGGAAACACGGTCCTTACCGCGAACGATCTGGGCGGGCCCAAACCCCGCCAGATACTCGAAATTCTTCTTCTGAATCTCGGTTCGGCCGTCTCGAAGACCCGCATCATTGATTTCCTGTGGAACGGCAACCCTCCGTCTGTTGCACTGCCGACCCTGGAAAGCTACGTCAGCGTGCTCCGACGGCGCCTGCAGCCCGGCGCCGGCCGGACGGGCCCCTTGCGCACGGTCACCGGCGGCTACGTACTGGACCGGGCACTGGTCGACCTTGATGCGGATCGGTTCGCAACGCTGACCCGACAGGCCGCCGTGGCAGCGCCCCCTGCCGCGCTGCCACTTTTCACCGAAGCTCTCGACCTGGCGTCTGCTCCGCTGCTCGGGGATGAACTGCTGCCGCCGTGGGCCGAAGAGGAGCGGGCCCTGCACGCCGAGCGGGTCACGTACACCCGCGTCCTGGCCGCGGAAACCGCGCTCATCCTGGGGGAAGCGGCTCAGGCAGTTGCCTGGGGTGGCGCCGCCACAAAGGAGGATCCCCTCAACGAACGAGCGTGGACTGCATTGATTCTGGGTTTGGAGCAGGACGGGAAGACCACGGAAGCGCTACGGGCTTTCGACCGCTGCCGCAGAATCCTGGATGAGGAACTGGGCTGCGCTCCGAATGCTTCACTGAAGGAAGCACACACCCGGCTGCTCAGGGTCACCGCCGCTATGAGCGGTCCGGTCACTGCCCGGGTACCGGCGCACGTGGTCGCGGGAAGCCGCCCCGAGGCGCCGCCGCTGTCCATACCGGAGACGGAAACAGATCGCCTGAAAATCCTGATCGTCGACGATCACACCACGTTCTCAGACCTGCTAGCCGGCGCCCTGAACCGGGAACCCGGCTTCACCAGTGTTGGAGCTGCGACATCGGTGGAGTCAGCCGTGACCATGTTCCGGCAGGTGCGGCCCGACGTCGTCGTCATGGACCTGTGTCTTGCCGGCGGGTCCGGACTCGACGCTGCCGGGCGGATCCTTGCTGAAGCACCGGAGGCTCGGATCGTCATGCTGACTGGCAACCCGTCTCAGGAAGCGCTACGGGAAGCCGCCTGCATGGGGATCTGCGGGTTCCTCCCAAAAGACGGCACCCTGGGAATCATGCTGGACACCCTCCGGCACGCCCGCCCGGGAAATATGATCGTGCATCCGTCACTTGTAGTAAGACTCTGCAACGCTCCCGGACCCGCGCCCGCTCGTGCGCAAGAGTAGCCAGGCATTGACTGTGCACGGACAACACGCAGGAGAAACCGGCTGCGGTGTCACAGCTGCCCCGGCAGGTGGTCCTCTGGTAGCTCCTCTTCCGGCAGGTGGTCCCCTTCCGGTAGGTGGTCTGCCGCCACTTCCTCTTCGGGGATTCCCTCTTCGGGCAGGTCCTCCTCCACCTTGAAGGTCGCACCACTCATCCCGAACCGAGAACTCGTTCCCGTGTCTGTTCCGCTTGGAGTGTCAGATGCCCGCTCGACCGTTTCACCTCCCGCGACACCGCTCGGTGCTTCCCGCCCTCCTCCTCAGCGCCGTCCTGACCTACCCCGCCGTGGGGTGGCTGCAGTACACGCACGGGCTCGAGCAGTCCGCGGCTACCTCGACCGTGGTGGTCGCCCCAGTCGACGCCGCCGGTCCGGTCCACCAGCACGAGGCGCCGGCCGATGGCCCCTCGTTGCACGCTGTCGCCGAGACGCCCGCCCCGGCCAAGGCTACGCACGAGCACACCGACCCCGCCGCAGCGTCGGCCCCGCACGAGCACACGAGCGAGGTGGCCGCCGCCGCCCCGCACGAGCACGCCGATGACGCCGCTGCCGCCGGCGCACCGACGGACGCCACCGGCCACGTTGACCACACCGCCATGGCGATCCAGTCCGGTCAAATGGACGGCCCCTCGCTACCGACCAACGCCGGCGCGACGACGGACGTCGCGACCGTACAGGCCTCGAGCGCCGCCAAGGGCCACCACGACCTGGCCGGCATGAGTGCCGTGAAGCACTGGCTGCGTGACGCCACCCTCGCCGTACCCGTCGTGCTGCTCGCGCTCCTGCTCGGCGGAGTGGTCTCCGCGGCGCTGGCCCGCCGGATCGTCGCGGTCGACTGGCTTCGCTCCTCCGCGCTGGCCAGCGCGGAGGGTCGTGGCATCGTCGCCGCGGCCGGGCTCGCGATCGCCAGCCCTGGCCACGGCCTGCTCTTCGAGGCGCCGGCCGCCGGTCCCGTGCAGCACGGCTTTGAGGTGCTCGTCTTGGCGGCGCCGGTGACGGTTCTGGTGGCCCTGGTCGGTTCCGGCGCCCTGGCTGGGGTCAGGGCGCTGCGCACCGTGTGGGTGTCCCGTGGCCCGCTGCGCCCCCGCCTGGCGGTCCTCGCCGGCGCCACTGCCTTCGGCGTCGTCAGCGCCTCATTGGTCGTGCTGCCATCGGCGCAGGCCGCCTCCACCGTTGGCATTTGCCCGGCCGGATCGCGCACCATCACCTACGACATCTCCGCGTTCTCGATCGCCATCCCGCTGAACGGCTGGGGTGACACGCTGCCGGACGGGGCGATCTACGCGCTCAACGGCGAGGACGCCCGCCTGGGCAAGACCGAGATGCTCGCCAACCCGAACCTGACCCAGCCCCTGGTGATCCGGGCCAACGTCGGTGACTGCGTCAAGGTAACACTGAAGAACGACCTGACCCGCCGGGTGGGGATCCACCCCGACGGGCTCGTCCAGCTCGACCCCGAGGCGTCCGACGGGGCCCGGGTCGGTAAAAACCCCGACACCACGGTGGCCCCCGATGAATCGCTGACCTACACCTGGTACGCCGACAAGCAGGGCGAGGCGCCGATCAGCGACATCGCCAACACCGACTCCGCTGACCCGGGCCACACCACGGTGCAGGACGGCCTGTACGGCGCGGTCGTGGTGCATCCCAAGGGGTCGGTGTGGCGCAACTCCGCCACCGGTGCGGACCTGCTGGTCGGTGGCCGCGCGGTCGAGTCCCAGGCCTTCGCCGACGTCGTGACCCTGACCGGCTCACTGCGCTCATACGCCATGGTCCTGATGGACGAGAACGAGGACGTTAAGGACCGCGACGGCCGCCAGCCGACGTACCCGACGACCGGACTGCCGGACTCCACGTTTGGCATTAACTACCGCTCCGAGCCCCTGCGCAACCGGATGCGGGCGATTCTTGAGCATCGCGGCACGGTCACCCCGGAGAACCCGGACGGCATCGCGAAGACCATCACGCTGCCCAACGGCAAGGTCCACAGCCCGGCCGACCACTTCTGCGACGGTTACGTGCCCGAGCTCGATCGGGTCGTGGACGACCCGGGCGCTAAGTGCCTGAACGAGGAGGCCCACCTGCAGTCGTGGATCTTCGGCGACGAGGGCAAGCTCGTGCGCAAGCTCGCCGACGGCACGATCGCCGTCGACTCCGATAACCTCATCCCCAAGGCGTACGTTGGTGACCCGGTCCAGTTCCACGTCGTGCACCCCGGTGCCAAGGAGAGCCACCCGTGGCACCAGCACACCCAGCGCTGGTTTAAGGACCCCAACAACCCCGACTCCCCGCGCAACGACGTTCAGTCCATCGGCCCCGGCGAGGGCTACCGGATGGAGCTCGAGGGCGGCGCCGGCGGCATCCAGCGCACGGTGGGCGACTCGATCTTCCACTGCCACCTGTACCCGCACTTCGCCCAGGGCATGTGGGGCCACCTGCGGATCTTCGACAAGCTGCGCGACGGCTCCCAGACCTACGCCGACGGCACCCCGATCCAGGCGCTGCGCGAGCTGCCGACCCGCACCGGCCAGACCGCCGCGCCGACCGCCGAACAGCCCGGCTTCCCGCTGTTCGTAAAGGGCGACTTAGGCCAGCGCGCGTACCGCCCCCCGAACGCTGTCGTGAAGGACGACTTCGCGGCGATCCGCCGCCCCGGCGACGCCCCCCGCAACCCGACGGCGCTCGAGGCGGCCGGCCTGCCGGCGCTCGACCCGGCCAAGCCCGGCAACGGCTACATTGACCCGTGCCCGACCGGTGCACCCACCCGGACCTACCGGCCGCACGTCGTGGACGTCCCGATCACCTACAATAGCGCCGGCTGGAAGGACCGACAGGGCCGGGTGTACGTCGAGGAGTCCCAGGCGGCCGCGGTACGCGCCGGCACGGTGGCACCTGAGCCGTTCACCATCCGCGCCCGACTGGGTGAGTGCGTCCAGGTCCTGACGACCAACGACCTCCATCTCGACGAGGACCCCAGAGTCCCCCTGGACCACGTCAACCGCCTCGACGGCGACTTCATGCACGAGGAGGAGACCAGCGAGGTGTCCACGCACGTGCACCTGGTGAAGTTCGACGAGCTCGCCTCGGACGGCACCAGCGTCGGCTGGAACTACAGCTCCAGCGCCATGCCGGGCCAGACCTACGGCTACCGCTGGTTCATCGACCAGCCGCTGCGCACGGTGTTCTTCCACGACCACCAGTACGCCAACCTGCACCAGCAGAAGGGCCTGTTCGCCGCGCTGCACGTGGAGCCGGCGGACGCGACCTGGCACGACCCGAAGACCGGCACCGCGACGAACGGTGTGGGAACGGTCGCCGACATCCGCTCGCCCAGCGGGCCGGACTTCCGGGAGATCAGCGTGTTCCACCAGGACCGCATCCCGCTGTGGAAGAACAACGGCGCCGGCGACCCGATCAACCCGCCACCGGCAGTGGACGACTACGGCGCCGACCAAGGTGGCTACGCGATCAACTACCGCAACGAGCCCTTCCAGATCCGGGTCAAGCCCGGCGTGACCGGCCCCAAGGGCGACCCCGCCTACGTCTACTCCTCCACCGTCCACGGCGACCCCTCAACCCCGGTCTTCCGGGCATACACCCGGGACCCGGTCGTCGTGCGCAACGTCACCGGCAGCCACGAAGAGGTCCACACCTTCAACCTCCACGGGCACAAGTGGCTCAACGAGCCGGACAACGCCTCCTCGACCATCGTGGACAACCAGAGCCTGGCCCTGTCCGAGTACTACAACTACGAGCTGTCCGGTGCCAAGCTCGGCCGCAAGGCCCGCACCACGGAGAACACCCTCAAGCAGGCCCGCAACGACACCGCCAACGGCACGCCCAACATCCTTGCCGGCGGCGCCGGGCGCCCCGGTGACTACCTGTACGGATCCACGCCGCTGGACGACCAGTGGTTGGGCATGTGGGGCATCTTCCGGGTGCCGGACGGTCAGGTCAGCGACCTCCAGCCGCTGCCCGACCGTGGCGCGCCCGCAGCACAGGCCACCCCGTGGCCGGCCCTGCAGCCTGGCCAGGCGCTGAACTCCCGGCCGCCGCAGGCCGTCAACACCTGCCCGGTCGGCGCACCGCTGCGGACCTACGACGTGGCCGCCATCCACAAGGACATCGTCTACAACGCCAAGACCGGGGACCACGACCCCGCCGGGGCGCTGTACGTCCTGACCGCGGACGAGGCTGCAGTGCGGGCCGGCACCAAGCCAATCGAGCCGCTGTTCATCCGGGCCAACGCCGGTGACTGCGTCGTTATGAAGCTCACCAACAAGCTCCCGGCGGCCGGCCTGCCCAAGCACACCGGTGATGTGCCGCTCCCCGCCGACGCACCGTTCCCGTCCGGCAACCGTGTCTCCATCCACGCGGCCCTGCTGGAGTTCGACGTCAAGCGGGCCGACGGCGCCACGGTGGGCCGCAACTTCGACCAGACCGTGGCACCGGGGCAATCGATCACCCAGTACTGGTACGTCCCGGCAGAGCTGGCCGGTGCCAGCGTGACCCTGGCCGACTTCGGCGACCGGCGTGGTCACCGCCACCACGGCCTGCACGGTGGGCTCCTCATCGAGCCCAAGGGCTCCACCTGGACCCACCCGCAGACCGGCGCGGCGATCGTCACCGGCGCCAGTGCGGTCATCCGCTGGACCGATGCGGCCGGTAAGGCGCAGGTCTACCGCGAGCACGCGCTGGAGTGGCAGGACGGTCTGAACCTGCGCACCCCGTCCGGGGCAGCCGTTCCAACAGCAGGCGAGGTCGATGACCCGTACGACCAGGGCAACCGCGGGGTCAGCTACCGTACCGAGCGGTTCGCGCCCCGCCTGGCCAGGGACCCGCTGCAGTCCAACGTGCTCAGCTCGGTGGTACACGGCGACCCAGCCACGCCCATCGTCCGGGCGTACGTGGGGGACCCGGTGAAGATCCGGCTGCTGGCCAGCAGCGACCGCGGCCGTGCGCACACCTTCGTGCTCAACGGACACGGATGGAACTACCAGCCGGCCGACCCCGCCTCCACGATCGTCAGCGCACGAGGGCTCCTCGTCGCCGGCCAGGCGTCGTCGCACGACCTGGTCGGCGGAGCCGGCGGGCCCCGCGGTACCAGCGGAGACTTCCTCTACCGCGACGGCAACCAGGTCAACCAGACCAACGCCGGTCTCTGGGGACTGCTGAGGGTCCACACCACCACCCAGCCCGACCTGCTCCGCGTGAAGTAACCGGAAACCCGGCGCAGGCACGACCACGCATGCCTGGCAACCTCCCCGAGGTTGCCAGGCATGCAGGCGTCCACGGCCGGGTAGCAAGACACCGGGACGAGACACTTGCCCCTCCCCGTCACTGCCGCTCCTGGTGCGTCTTGCTACCTTGTCTCGTTGGTGGGGCTGGTGTTTGGTGAAGGAGGAGTCGGTTGCAAGACAGCTTTCGCTCCATCAACGCCGTCGAGGACGTGGGCGACCTCGGAGGGATCGGGCCATTCCGCCAGGAGGCCGTCAGCGAGATCGACGTTTTCCTGATCTGTCGGTTCCACGACCAAGTGATCCAAGTGGCCGGCTGAAAGCTGCAGGACGACTTGATATGTTGCACCCCCCGGTCCAGTGAATTGGGCGCGCACCGGGAAGATTTGATCGTGCGGCACAGCGCGTGGCAGGTCGGCGGGAACGTCAAAGTACACGTTGGAGGTGAATTCGTCACCCCAGGAGAGTTCCTGTGCGACGGCGAGCTGTGCGCGGAGCTCTCGTGCTCCCGCTATGTCGCTGGCGTTAAGGATGCCTTCGATGAGGCTTCGAACGTGGGCATTCAGTGGCTTGACCTGCTCAGAGTCGTCATCCAGCATCGCCATGCCCCACGCTCGATCAGCCGCGGCCCGGTCACTGAGGAACCCAGCGAACGTCAAGGCTGCGGCGCATGCTGCCATCCAGCGGCGCGGGTGCCGCGCACCGGCCCGCCGAAGCCTCTCCTCGAGACGGGCCTCGATGACGTCTCCGAGATCAGCGAAACGAAGCGCGACCGCGCCCCCGGCGAGCCCGGCCAATACCCGCCGTGGTATGTGCCTGCCGCCGACAGTGACCCCGACATATAGGCCAGTGAAGACAGCGGTTCCGACATGGACAGCGCGGCGCTGCCGGTCATCGAGCGTCGATCCATCGACGAGAGAGAGGCCTCCCATCGTTAGCGTGGACAAGATGCCGAAAACCGGGGACGCCGGATCGGATAATGGGTGCCGCTTCGCTTCCGTCACGAGTTGTCCTTTCAGATGGGTTGATCTTTGTCTACCACGGACGACCGGGGCCGCTGAGGTTAGGCTCGTGCGCGAGGCGAGGCGGCACACCGCTGCCTGTGAGGCGCTCTGCGGTGGAGGCGGTAACTGTCCTCGTCACCTCAGGACCTTCCGTTCGCTCCCAGGCTGAGATACCGGTACACCGTGGCCCGGCTAACGCCGATAATCCTTCCGATATCCGCCGGTGCCAGCCCCCGCGCCTTCAACTCGTGGGCGCGCCTCACCTTCGCATGCTCAGCGGTGACCTCCCGCCGGCCGGCCCTCCTCCCGTGCTCGGCGGCTGCAGCCATACCGGCCCTGGTCCGCTCGGCAAGCTGGTCCCGCTCAAGTTGCGCGAACGCCGACATCACGGTCAGCATCGCCCGACCCATGGGACCGGTCGTGCTGATGCCCTCGGTGACACTCCGGAAGTGCACACCCCGGTGTTCGAGGTCATCGATCAGGGCCAGCAAGTTCCGGGTGTTGCGGCCCAACCGGTCCAGTTTCCACACCACCACCTCATCATCGCGGCGTAAGTGATCAAGGAGCTTGTCGAGCTCGGGTCGACTCGCCGTCGTACCGCTTACCCCGTAGTCGGTGAAAATCCGGTTGCAGCCCGCCGCGGTGAGCGCTGCGTGCTGCAGATCCGCGTTCTGCTCCAGCGTGCTGACCCTGGCATACCCGATACTTCCCAAGTCGACTCCCCGCGCACTCATCAAAGGCTGCTTTCCTGATTCCTGAGAATACTCGAGGTGAGACACATTGTTGGGACGCGACGCGGACGCCCACTCCCCCGCCGATGCTGGAGTCCACCGACCCGGTGGCGAGCTCCACCGTTCGTTCAGTCAAAGGATCCTTTGATGAGAGGACGGAATTAGCTTGCAGTCTGAAAGGCGGTGGACCGACGTTCGGATCTGGGCGAGCGTCCAAACTTTCTCGGCATTGATTGTCGAGGCGGGTCAGACGAGCAGCACTAGGATTACGAGATGCAGAGAATCTTCTTGTCGCACCAAAGCGACGACAAGCCCATCGTCCGTCAGGTACAAAGCGAACTGCTTCTGATGGGTGCCGAGCCGTTCTTCGATGAACTGAGTATCCTCAACGGCGAGGTCATACCTGGGCGCATCGAAGATGCCCTCGAAACAGTCAATGTCTTCGTACTGTTCTGGTCTGCGACAGCGGCGAAATCGGACTGGGTGAAGGTGGAGAGGCAAGCCGCTTGGGCCAAGTTCCGAGCCGACGAACAGGGCTTCCTCGTAGTCATGCTGGATGACACACCGTTGCCCGAAACACTCGCTTATAAGAAGTATATTAAGGCGGACACTGAGGAAGCCCGCGAGATGATCGCTCGGGAAATACTAGGTCTCCAGCACGGTGCACGGCTCATCAAGGCTGTTCAAAACACCTTGGAGACTTGGGGTATCGACGTTGCGTTCAACGAGGGTTACGGCCCGTATGCAGGTTGCCCTAGTTGCGGTGCTGGCATCCCGGAGATCGAAGAGTTCGTCGTGCCTGATCCGACTCGTGAGACCACCTACGGGTACATCCGCTGTACGAAATGCAAATGGAGCGGTGGGGGCGGCGAAGTGTCCTCCTACTGAGGCTTCCCCTGCTCAGCCTGATGCTTAGCAACCTTGTCTTCAAAACTCTTCCGAACGCCCTCAGGCAGCGAGGCGTGCAGGTCCGCATACGTCTTCGGCTTTGTTATCAACTCATCGACGAGCGAGTTCATTACTTTGAAAAACACCTCCGCTACGCCAGCGTCGGTGTCAGTAAGGAGAATAACCGCAGATTCGCCTTGCTCACCGTCCCCGTGCAGGGCCATGTTTCCCATGTACCGGATAAAGTTCAACCCTTGAATCGTTGGAGTAGAAACCTCTGATTGCAGTATCACTAGCCTGTCATCTAGGTTTTTCTTCTTCCCAACGGCGTCCTTCGTCAAACCTTTCACCAGACGCTCCATGGATGCACGACACAGTGCCGCAGCGGCTCGCTTCGAGTAAGGGAGGACTGCCACTGCTTCATTGAATAGTTCGGCGGCATCCGCTGGCATGTCAACGTGCGGAACGTGGTTAGAGTTTTGACCGCCCCTGAAGTGAGGGCTTGACACGTATGGATAAGCCAGATCCTTTTCAATCCAAAGAGAGTATTTCTTACATGCAAAGCACTTACTGACTGACCAGTCAGGAGTGCCCTCTTTTCTACCCTCGTCAGTCCAAACCATGTACTCAGGGTCTGATACCGACCACATGTTGACGTTCTCATCAATGATCATCAAGGGATCCCAGTTCTGAGATGTGAAAGCACCACATCGGGGACAGTTGAAACTCGGGGCCTCGAAGTACGGAGCGGCATATTCCTGCATGGGAGCATCGTGTCACAGTAGAAAGGTCATACGGAGGAGCGACTATACGACGGAGGCTCACGTCGATCACCAGTTGTTCAGCGTTCCCGCGCTGCGTGATCAGCACTGGGTGAATAGCACTGGGGAACGGGGCACGGTCGGGTCAGGCAGCAGATCCCCAGTCGATGTCCTCAGCGGCAACGTGATTCTGAGTTGCCGCGCCTTTGTCAGCCGGGGTAGCAGCGTCCGTTCCCGCTCGGAACCCCGGCCAGGCCCGGCCCTCATGTTCGCTGGTGAGGTAGTGGGTGTCGGTGTGTAACTGATGAGAGACCGACTGCGGAGCACAGCGTTACACGGCTTCGTGACGCTTGTGCGGGCACAGACAAAGCGAGTACACACTGTAGAGATGAGCGAGAGACCTGTAGAAGACGTTGACTCCGACTTCGGAGCTAACGTCATAGAAAACTTCTTCGTCACTTGGGTAGAACCAGAGCTGGTAAGTAGAGGCCTGGCAGCGGACCGCGTAACCATTTGGGCTGCTCTCGTCGAGCTGCCTTCACGCGGTGAACACACAGTCTTTTTGAATGAGGAAGTCCAAGTGGCGGCGAAGGCGAAGCTCGATGCCGGCGTGGAACGAGGAACGACGCTGACAGCCGAGAACCTCGAAAGCCTTGACCACTTAATCCCTCTCAACGTAGATCCCGATAGTGGCTGGCTCGTGTATGTGAACATCGACGGTCGCGGGTATCTCGAGTTCGACTTTCGGTATAACAAGCAACGCATCCGCGAACTGCTGAGCCTCGCAAGCGAGTACTTGGCGACTGCCGAGGTTGGCTATTCCACGGCACCACGCCCAGCCATCGATAATCTATTTTCTGCTGCTGAGCTCACGGTGCAGGCTCAGATGACAAGCGGCACAGAACACACACAACTGCGTAGTGATCATTCTAAAGCTCAAAGCGAGCGGGCGAACTGGCTGAAATCGAACGTAACTCTTGGTAATGTCCCGGCTGAGCACAAACAGGTCCTCGACTTACTGAAAAGGGAGAGAAACGCGGCACGATATGGAGATCACCCCACAACTCTTGGGGCCGTCGCGTTGAAAAATAAGATAGAGGCTGTCGCCGCGATGATCAGGTTTGCTCGGGAACGCACAGGGGTGGCTACCTTCGAGTAGCAAATCCTTCGGCGCGGCCAAGCAGCCCGGGGATCACGCTGGTGGGCGTCCTCGTCGCGTGGGGTGACTAATCTCCAGCGGACCTGCCCCCGGGGGAAGAATGATCTCGGCCAGGTAAAACGGTCGGGAGTCCAGGTGAACTGTTTGCGTCACGATCAGTACAGGTGACATGGGTTGTGTCCTCAGCAATTTTGCGTGGGCCACTACCGGTGTGCCTGATGCCAGTTCCGAGCGTCCTGCGCCGAGGGCTGGCCCGAGCTCGGACATCAGGGCGCCGAGGCATGTGCGCTCCTCGTCGACGGTCTCGACGAGGTCCTGCACTTGGGTGCCGAACCCCTGGAGATCCTCCCCTGCCGGGAGGTGTTCCTGGACCAGCGCGACGGGCCTGCCGTTGCTGGAGAGCACGGACTCGATGAACGTACTCGCTGACGTCGGGGCGATACCGAGGCCCTCGGTGACGGAGGATGCTGATCGGATCGCTACCGTCATATCGGTGCGGTCGACGGTGAGGTCGTGGAAGCGCTCCAGGAGAATCTGCTCCATCGGGCGTAGACGCTCGAATCCCACGGCCGGTCGGGTGGCGGAGACGACCCGGCCGATTCCCCGGCGTGACCTGACGAGCCCGTCCTCCTCGAGCAGCAGCAGCGCCTCCCGCACGACCGTCCGGCTGACGTCCATGGCTTCACCCCGTTCGCTCTCGCTGGGAAGCAACGACTCCGGCGGCAGACAGGATGTCCGAAGAGCGCACAAAGAATGATTTCGGGACATTGCTATGTGCATGCTGCAGCGACGAAGCGCAGCAGTCGCCGGGAGTAGCCACTTCGACACGGAGGTACTACCTTTAGTTACATGATCCAAACTTATGCTGCGCTTTTAACAAAGCTTATGGAAGAGGAAAAAAGGCGACTCGACGAGGACGACATTAAGCATGGCGTCACAATCGGCAAAATGTACGAGGGTCACTTCAAGAAAGTAGTCCTCAAGCGAGCACTACCTGAGGGGGTCAATCTAAATATCACGGGCGGCTTCATTTCTATCCCTGGCCCCAAGGGGTTGAAATACTCGAGACAGATCGACTGCATGCTGGTGCGTACTACCGAGAGAGAGATCCCATACACGGATGACTATGTCTGCGATATAGAAAACGTAGTCGCTGTCTTTGAAATCAAAAAAACTCTTTACGGTAAAGACCTTAAAAGTGCTTTCGAACACTCGAAGTCGATTCGCGACCTTGAACTCGAGTACCTTCAATCCCGAAAAACCTACCCTATGATGGCTTTGGATACGGAAAGAGTCCTAAGCGCCCTGGCTCACACCATTAATATAAGATTCGACACCATCGAAACGGCGGAAGAACTTCTTGATGGAACAGAGCTTGAAATTCTCCACAACCTCCTCCTGGAATCATGGGGCATCCTGAGGGTAGTTTTCGGCTATAACGGTTACGAATCCGAGCAGAGCTTTCGTGAAAAACTCGCTGAACAGATTAGCGACGTGGTCGTCGCTGGCCAAGCGTCCAACGGATCTGGAACCAACTTGTATAGTCCTGGATCATTCCCTCAACTCATCGTGAGTGGCAGGTACTCATTGTGCAAGATGAACGGGTTGCCTTATATGGCGGAGGAGATTGATGAATGTTGGCCATTCTATGCCTCAACGAACTTCAATCCACTAAATATTCTACTCGAGTATCTGTGGATGCGTCTAGCTCGCGAATTTGACATCAACTACACGGAGGAGCCCGAACCCGCGAAGAGATCTAACGAAATCCCCGAACCGACAGAGGACCCCGAACCCGTCGAGGCCATGCGCGTGTTCCTGCTCGCATGGGTTGAGCGCAAGGTTGGAACCAAGGTTTCGTGGGGCTTTGAGCATGTGCCCTGGACAACGGCGCCAAAACCCACCGTGCAAACGAAGTGACTTTGCGTCTTAAGAAAGGGCCAGGCGCAAAAGGCAAATGTGGACGGAGTTGATGTTTTGACGTCTTCCCTACAAATGAAAGACCCGATTATCAACGACCTCCGTCAGTGTTCCCCGCTGGCCGATTTTCGAGTACTTTTTCTTACGGGAAGGTCGCATCCGCAAGACGGTATGCCTCTCGCATTCGATGGGCTGCAACACACGAGGACGAGACACCATCTCTCCCCGGCCGTCACAGCTTAGCCGATGTCTTGGTTGGATCCGCTGCACGAAATAGGTGACTCTGCGCGACACCACCTAAGTAGACCGAAGCTTCAACAACCGAAGCCGATACACATTTCATATGCGCTGTTATAGGCGTCAGATCATCCGGAGCAGGTCGCCCTCGCCGAGATGTGGCATCCTCTGCCACCATTGGGGAGGCAGTTTGAAATGCGGCTTCTGCGCACACTGGCCACTGATGGCATTCCAGTAGCACCACCAGTTCCGACGAGCAAAGCCGCCCGACTCGCGTTGTGTAAGGGGTACGAAAATGTGCGACCGCTCTCGCCCATTGAGCGACGGCGCCTTCGCCGTGATCCGCTCCATCTCCGGACGCATGTGACGGCTGCGGTGGCCCGGTGATGAGGTCGGCAGGTCCGGCGCACGAGCCCAAGTCCTGCCGCTCCTGCGGACGCCGCATCGAGTGGCGGAAGAAGTGGGAGCGGAACTGGGAGGACGTCGCCTACTGCAGCGACGCCTGCCGGTCCCGCAAAATCCGTGCCATCGACACCGCGCTCGAGGAGTGGCTGCTCGCGCGGCTCGACGCCGCAGCCCGCGGTTCGGGGATCGACCCGGCCGACGCCGCAGCGGCCCTCGGCGGCAGTGACAGCCCGCTGCACGAGCCTGCACGCAACGCTGCCCGCAGGCTCGTCGCCCGCGGACTCGCGGAGATGGTGCAGCGCGGCGCCGTCGTAGATCCTTCGACCGCCAAGGGCCCCGTCACACTGCGCAGACCTCGCTGATCCTGCTGACCCCGCTGAATGCATGACCCCGTTGACCGCACCGTGCGCGGGCAGGGTGTTCCGCCGTCGTCCGTGCTCGGCGCGCGGATGGCTCGAAGCGCTGGTGTTGTGGGTGGGCATCAACGCTATTCCTGATGCGCATGACACAGCCTTGTTCCCTGCGATCACGAAACGTCCACGCATACCGGTCATTCTGCCCGTCTCTCGCCACAGCATCGTCGGTGTGGTGAACTAAGGCTCCGCTGCGCCGACCTGTACGGATGCCTCCTCACGGGCCGGCGCAGCGCTACCATCGTCACGAAGACCGAGAGCTGAATGGTTGTCAGAATGCTGCGCCTCCTGCCCCCAGGTGCACGGAACACACTTCCCCTCGCTCCGCTGCTTGTTCCACACACAGGGGGACAAGCAGGAACCATCAGCCCGCCTGCACACACCCACCCGCGTCACCGACACCGGAGAACTCACCTCGAGTAAATGGTGGATGTGCACAGCCTCCTCATGCTGGGGTGCTACGAAGGAAGCGCTATCGCGCCCGGACGCGGAAGTACCGGAAGCTAAAGATGTAGAGGCCAATGAGCAGAATGCTCCTGAGTACGAACCATGCACCGTCCCAGCTCAACTCCACCTGACCAAGCAGTAACGCCAACACGGACAGCAAACCTAGAAACCCCGCTAGAACGATGGACACCCCAGCCATAACGCCAGCGAAGGTCTTGTTCATGGACTTCAGGACGTATCGGGTCATCAGCCCATTGAATCAGCCATGCCCCGCCGACACTTCAGACAGCTTTCCAAATAATCAAACCTGGGTTCTATTTCAAACCCTGCACGAGGGACGGCAGAGGATCAGGACGGCACGGACGATGACAGCGCACCCAGTCGACAAGACACACACCACAGCCACGAAACAGGACGAGCCGTGCTCGGCTGCGACGGCCTGGCATGTGCTCGACGAGGTAGCTGACGTCCGGTTCCTGCCCTCGGGGTTGCCGTTGGCACTGCGCTGGCGGGGCCGCCTGTGGCAGGTCATCGGGACACCGATGTCATGGTCCAGCTCAAGCAGCTGGTGGGAGCCCTCAACCACTCCCCCGGGCGGTCAAGGCGGGCAGGGCGGGCAGGGTCGCATGCTGACGACGAGATTCTGGCGGTTCCAGGCGCAGACCGGACCAGCGTCGCCGGTGCTCGAGTTCGACATGAGTGCGGATCCTCGGTGGCAGGACTGGCGGCTGCGCAGGGTCGCCGGCGTCAACGGGTTTTGAGTAGGCGGTAGGCGGGTCGTGGCTGGCCCATGGGTGGGTCCAAGCGGTACACGAATCATTACGCCAGGCTGATGGACGAGCGGATCGAGGAGTTCGTCATGCGCGAGGAACTGACTCCTTTGGATTCCGCGCTTCATCGATCCACGCACGCAACCCTCTACAGTCACTTCCCCACCAAGGTGCACCTCGTCGCATCGGTGGTGAGCGAGTTCCTCAAGCAGGTAGCGGATCGCAGCGAGGCCGCAGCGGCAGCCGTGAGCGATGGCAGCCCTGCATACACCGAGCTCACCGCCCTTCTGCGGGACATCGTCATCGCGACCGCAACCAATCAAGCCGCGAAGGCCGCCGCAGCCGCTCTCGACGCCGACGCAGGCGATGCATCGGACGCACAACGAGCCAGCTCAGCTCTGCAGTCGATTATCAATCAAGCCCGCGTCGACGGCGCCGTCCGCTCCGACCTCTCAATCAATGACATTTATCTACTCGCCCAGAACATCCCCGGCGGCCAACCCGTCGAGACCCTCGACCGATGGATCGACCTCCTCCTTCACGAAATCGCGGCCCGAGAAACCGACACGGCCTCCAGACCCTGAACCGGACCCCCTGACGGGACAGCTAGAGGGAATGGCGCAAAACCGGGTTCGTCGTCTTCGTCCCCGCACTGATTCTCCCCTCTCCACTTACAGCTGTATCGCGGTGACGGTGTCTGTTGTCAAGACCAGCGGGAAAAGAGTGCCCACAATAGCTCTCCGGTATTGACCTCATACGAAAGTTGACCTAAAAGGTCAAAAACGCAAATTCGTGTTGAAAAGGTGGCCGTGGGGTCGCATATAGCCGCCAAGAAACGCCAGGGCAGGTCCTGAAGTGGGGCCAGAAATGTCCGTTTCAGCGAACCGCCTAAAGCTGTCGTCACAAATTTTTGAGGAAACTCTTGTGTAAAGCCTAGGGCGACGGCTACATTCACATCGTCGGTGGTCATCGATAGCGATTATCACGACATTCAGGGGGAGGAAACCCATGAGGATCCGTAAGTTTTGGACATTGATTGCTGCCACTTTGATGGCAGCAGGTGTCGTGACGTCAGGCCAGGTAGCATCGGCTTCGTCGATCACGTCGAAACCAACGGTAGGCATCACTACCGTTGCAGCGCCCCAAGTCCAGAACAGGATCATGGTGGCGGCGGCGGTGTACAGGCCGTACACGTCGGCGAATTTCCGGTACAACCTGATCCAGCGAACCGGTTACAACCCCGGGACGCGGTGCCAGGCGCACCACACCATGCCTCAGACCTTCAGCACGTACTTCGGGGCCAAGGGCATTCAGATCCACGACCCGCAGTACGGGCTGTGGTGGGTTTCGACTGCTGGGGTGGCCAATAACCACTCGGCTCTGTCCGCGCAGTACAACCGTGACTGGCAGAACTGGATTGACCGGAACCCGAACGCATCGAAGACAACCGTCCTTCAGTTCAACACGTCGATGAAGGTTCGTTACCAGAGCTACTACCGGTGCTGAAAGACAAGCACTCGTCCGGGTGGGTTCGCATCCAGGCCAATTCAGGACGCAATGACGTATGGCTCGACGTAAACGGGCAAGGTAAACCAAAGATCACCGGAGAACCTTGGTATATGCCTGACGGCGTCACGAATGTCTACCCGTTCATCGAGGACTGGCGTCCTGAAGAACTTCCCTTCCCGGTATGGCTTGCTCCCTACGGCGGGGGCAAGAAATACGGTGACATGCTGTGGACCGGTGGAATAACGCTGAAGATTGCCTCCACCCGCTTCATCGAGGCTCTTCGCGCAGCTGAGGTCACCGGATATCGAACCTTCGACGTCGAAGTTCGAGACCACGCCGGCTCGCCTCTTGAGGGATACACCGGCTTCGCGACCGATCCGTCCCCAGGCTCTGATATTCAGAACCTCTACGGCCAGACACATCAAAACTATGCCTTTATTGCCACACAGCGTGTCGCCGAGGCATTGCGCGATCACGGAGCTGACCAGCTGGACATCAGCCCCTACACCCCCGATTAACGTCGAAGTCCTCGCGCAGAGAACGAATTGCGCGACCGCAACCTGGTGTCGGAACACACACCAGTCTCAAGCGCCGCGGCCAGACGAGCCGGAGCGCTCCAACATCACCGCTCCACCACAGCAGATCAAACTCGAAGGAGAATCAGTCATGGGTACATCTCGAATCGGCCGAACAATCGCGCTCATCGGCGCAGCAGCCAGTCTCACTCTCACCATATCGGCGGGGGTAGCCGTCGCCGGAGGCAGTGGCGAGCCGGTCGCCCAAAACGGCGGCTCGGCCGTCGTGGACCAACGGGGCACGACGACCATCAGCGACGTCACCAAGCCCAAGCCCGGTATGGCGTCGACACTCGCCACCACGACGAAGGTCGGAGGTGGGACCTGGACCTACGGCAGGCAGGCCGTGGCATTCCCCAACGACAAGTGCTTCTCCAACTACGTGCACAATTCGGTGTACCACAGTGCCACCACTATCTTCGGCGACGGAAACAGCAAGAGATTCGCCGACCCCTCGCTGTACGCGAACTCCTCAGTCACCAAGAACGGGTTCTTCACCACCGGCTGCAGGACGTACTGGAACACCTACTGAGAGCCCCTGCCGCTGGCCAGCTGAGCCAGCATGCAGCCATGAGATAGTAGGCCAGGCCTCAAGGGCTTGAGCGACATGAAACTGACGCAGGCTCCCGGTCGTCCGACGCGCATCGCCGCGCCGTTGCACGGCCGGGAGTCTGCCTATGCGGTGCAACGCCCGAAGGGCGCGAGGCACCACGAAGAACCGGGAGATACGTGCGCAGTCGACTGCTCTTTGTCGTAGCCCTGCTGGCGATCACAGCGATGGTGTCCGCCTTGGTTCTGGTGGCGAACATCCAGAACCGCCGCGCCGACGAGCAGGCCGCTGCCAGCAAAATCGGACTCACCATGACCTGGCCCGACGCCGGACCGGGCGCCGACCCGGCACTGACGTTGTCGATCCTCACCCAGGCGGCCCAGACAACCCAGTCGAATGTCGTGCGTACATCAGTAGGGATCACCGCTAGTAATCGAACAGTGGTCACGCAGTACGTCCTGCTTGAACAGCCAACAACGGCCCTGTTCGACGCCTACAACCTCTCGAGCGGGCGCTGGCCGGACAGCGAGGAACTAAAAAGCGCAGCGGTGGCAGTCTCGACCACAGAGCAGGCACCCGGCGTCTCGGTCATCGGCAAGCCTTCGGTACTGCTGAACGCCTACGACATCACCGTCTTGGGCCTTCCCGCCGCCTACGAGACACTTCCGGCCGCAGGTACGTACGTCATCGAGGCGCCGACCCCGGCCGCGCAACAACAGTTCCTCGACATCGTCGCGGCCCGCCTGACCGCCGCGGGTCTACCCGTGTCGGCCAGCGACCTGCAAAGCGCCCCCAGCAACGCTGCCCTTCCGCAGGAGTCCCCGGTGAACCTGACCGGCATCACGCTGCTCCTCATGGTTACCACGTTCTTGCTGGCGTTATACATCCTCCTCCGCGATGGGCGCCGTATCGGCGTCCTGCGCCTCAACGGCTACTCCACCAGCCGGATCTGGTTCGCGGTGGTCGGCCGCCTCCAAATCATCGTCTCCGTAGCCTCTGCCGTCGCGTCTCTGGCCGTCCTGTCCGTACTCCCGGGAGCTGACTGGGAGTTGCGTGTCGCCGCCCTTGGCGCTCTCACCCTCTTTTCGCTCGCCACATTGGGCGCAACAATCGGGGCGGCCACTCTCGTGGTCCGCGGTGTCCGGATTAGCAACCTCGTCAAGTCCGCCCCGGTTGCTGGCAAGGCGGCGCTCGGAGCCCTCCTCGTGGCCAGTACCTGTAGCGGCGTCGTCCTATCGGCCAGCCTGGCCCATCTGTGGACCGAGCGGGGCGAGCTGACGACCCAGCGACAGTTGGCAAGTGCAGAAGAAGGCAACCGTGACTACGCGGTTTTCTACCCTCGCCTCGTCGGCGACGACGCGGTGGAACTGACAAGCGGCGGCAACGCTTCGACCATCTCCGAGGCCCGCGAGCTGTACACCCTGCTCGACTCCCGCGGAGCGCTCTTCATCGACGCATCTGCCTACGAAGAGGTCGACCCCCAGCAAGGCCTCATCGACCAGGGCCCATTCCCGCCGCCGATACGTGTCAACACCAACTATCTGCAGGAGTACCCGGTTTACGATGAAGCTGGGCAGGCCATCTCGGTACCGTCATCCGAGGAGGAATGGGTAGTGGCTGTTCCCGCCAAGTACAAGGCGGACAGTCAGATCCTTCAGGACATGTTCCAGGTACGACGCACCGGTAACGCGCAACGAGACGGCGCCTACCAAGGCGAAACGCGGATCGTCGGCGCCCCTGCAGAACGCTTCGCTGATCAGCGCGTGCGCATCATCTGGACCGAACCCGGCCAGCAGGTATTCACGTTCAACCCAGCGGTCGCACCCACTGACCGCAGCATGGTCACCGACCCCATCATCGAAATCATGACACCCTCCAACAGTCTTCCCATCGACCGCTTCAACGCAGTCACCGGATTTCTGGGCACAGCACTCAAAGTCAAGGTGAACGGCGATTCCGCTCGTACCCTGACCGCGCTGCAACCGACACTCCAGAACCTGCGCCTCGATGACAACCTCCGCTATCTGGTGACACCCGACGAAGCCGCCCTGCAAAACCTCAGCGAGCTCGAGGAGGGACTGAACCGGACCGCAGCCGTTGCCGGCGCCTCCGCTCTCGCCGTCGCGGGTTTCGCAGTGGCCGTCGTGCTCATGTTGGCCGACAAATTCAACCGCGCACGGGCTATTCGCCGCCTACACGGACACGGGATCTTCCGCGCCAACCGAGAGGTCTTCCTTATCCTCAGCGCCTCACTCGCTGCGCAAGTGATCCTCACGGCCGCTGCGCTGTCCATTGCCGGCCCCGTCACAGCCGACGGCCAAGGAGCTACCGCACCGACGGTGATATTGGCCTGCGCAGCGGTACTAGCCGCCCAGGCCGTGGCGATCCTCGTGGCAATCACGGCTGTAGAACGCCGATCACTAAGCACGGGCTTGAAGGAAGGCTAATGATGACTGAACCGAGCGTGCAGTTGGAATCTGTTACCAGACGGTTTGGAGACCACGTCGTCCTCCGTAATTTCAACCTCCATGTACACGCTGGAGAGATGGTGGCCCTCACCGGGCCTAGCGGGTCAGGCAAGTCCACGGTGCTCAATCTCGTCGGCCTCCTCGAAGCCCCCGATGCTGGGCGCATTTCGCTGGCTCAACGGCCGGCGCCGGCGCCTCACAGCAAGGCAGCGTTACTCCTTCGTCGTCACACCTTGGGCTACCTGTTTCAAAACTACGCACTGATCGACGGAGCAACGGTGGCCGAGAACCTGCGAGTGGCCATGGCATACACCAAGCCAGGCACCTCTGAAGCCGACGCGATAGATGCAGCCTTGGAGCAGGTGGGGCTACCAGGGACTCAGAAGCGGCGCGTGCACACACTGTCCGGTGGCGAGCAACAACGCGTCGCCATCGCCCGCCTGCTGCTGAAATCCTGCGACATCGTGATCGCGGACGAACCCACCGGATCCCTGGATGGGGACACCGCCGCATCTGTACTCGACCAACTCCAAATGCTCGCTGACGCGGGAAAAGCGATCCTTCTAGCAACCCACGACCCCCTCGTCGCCGGCCGCTGCTCCAGGATCTCCTCACTAAGCGCATCTGAGTAAGCGCGTGATACCGCATCGCTCCCACCCTCGCGGCCAAGGACACCGGAAACTCGCTTGATCAGCAAATGCGAACTCGTGACAGGCGCGCGCCCTTCGACTGAAGGCACTCTAAAGCGCCTCAAGGTGCAACTCTGCCAGTGAGCTGCGACCGACATTCGGGGTGAGGCGGAGCTATGAGTAGCTTGCGGTGGCGTCTCTCTATGTTGAGACGAATCAATGCCGTATACCGATCGTTCATCGCCAGAGTTACGGGCGATGAATGATGGCGCTGCGGGTTGTGACCGACGCGGTCACGCCAGGCGCGCCAAGGAAGACAGTGTGCGGAACCACAAGCTGGTGGTCGATAAGTTCACTCCGATCGCGTGGGTCTAAAAAGTGTTGCCTGTATGAAGGGTTGCTTGTGTGAAGGGAGGTCTTATGAAGCGGATGATTTGGGTAGCGGCGGTCGCGCTGACGACCTTGGGTGTTGCAGCTCTTACGTACTTTGCGACGACTGAAATCACCGCGCGAAACCGGATACGCGAGTGGTCTCAGCGGCCCGAGTTGGAGAACTGGGCTATGCCGTATCACGGTGTGGAGGATTCCGCGATGACCTCAGCAGCAGTAGCGGCTATCGTGGTAGCCCTTATGTGGGCACTCGTTTGGTGGCTTCGAGGATCGGAAACTTCCCACAAATCTGCCCAGTCGTACTGAAGTCTGCCTCTCGCAGACCTAGGTCAATCCGCCTGCGGGACTGGCTGTGGGCCCGTCGATCCAAGTGTGCGAGTCGGCACATGGTCAGGGAAGTCATCACCGATTCCACCTGGTTCGTAAAACGCCTTCACGAACTCCCGCGCTTCCCGAACCAGCTCGTCGCGGGTCAAAGGAGTTGCAGGCTCAAATTTATGATCATCAAAGGCCTCAACGAATTGTCCGACTGTGAAGCCGTAGGTGCCACCAACCGGCCCGTTCAACCAACTGAAGTCATAACTACGCACTCCGCCTGGCTGAACCTCTTCACTGATGCGAAACAGCTCGTCATCGACACTGACCTCAAAGGGCTCCATTCAATGATCCTCAATTCGGGTGTCTTACTCTCTTACGGATCCCTTCCGCTGAAGGATCCCTCAGCGGGAATCCTGGTTGGCCGGATCAGGGTTCGTCGTGCCGCCTCAGGTGTTCCTGCGCGGCAGCGTGCATCGCGCGGTACTTTTCTCCCGACTCGATGGCTGCGACGACGGCAGGGTCTGAGTCACGTTGAAGAGCATCGATGACGTCTTCGGGCAGGTCGACTTCTCCAGCGAGATACCAGCGTGCGACAGGTGATCCTGAGGCGGCGACGTGGCGTGCTCGGCCAAAGTTCGTGGGGAGTCCCTCCGTTGGGGTGTCGAGCCGTTCGATCTGGAAATGGAGGTGCGGTGGCGAGCGATGACGGCCTGGCTGGTAGGCCGGCTGTACGTTTAAAGAGATCCGGGCAGGGCCTCCGTCCCACATCACCCAGTCGGGTCCGAGTCCCGTCCATTCCGCCCAGCGCGCATCATCAGGTGACCACGTTGGCCACCCTGGGCGGGACTCGTGCTGGTGCAGGTCCTCGTTTTGGTCAAGCCGCCGCGCGAGTTCCTGGCCCGTGGTGAAGACCACCGAAGCGTCCTCCTCGGTCAGGAACACGGCCAGATTTGGTGCGTGGTCCGACGACAGCAGCGACCAGGAGGGTTCGTCAGGGTAGTACCAGTGCCCTCCGTCGACCGCGCGCACCCAGCCCGCAGCTTCGATCCCGGCAGCCAGGGAATCGGCGTCAGAGAGCAGATCATTGCTGACCGCTTCATGCGTCACGAACAGGACCTTATCGAGGACGGCGTCATTGACCATGTCGCTAGTCAGTCAGGCAGTGATCCTGCCTGTCAATGCATCTCGTAGACGGATCCTCCTGCGGCACTGCTTCATTGCGATGAGATCACGTTCTCTCGTCGTGAGCCGCGTGCGGACGTGTAGGTGCCTACCGTGGAGCGCATGCAGGCATCTGAAACTGTCCACGCAGAGAACCACGACCTCATTGACTCTCCGTTTTATCGGGTCAACTTCTGGGAACAAGCAACACCGCCGCGTGGCTGGATGCTCGATGCTTTCGTTCTCAGTGACGTCGAGGATCTGACGCAGGTACACCAGTGGATAGAGGAGAATGCGCGCGGACGCCGATTCGAGCTCTTCGTCGAAATGGAGCACGAGCAGGTGAGGCCTTTCGCCAGCCCACGCACGAGTGGACTTATCCGGTTACTCGGAAGCAACCCCAACGCCGGAGAACCGGTGCACATCGCGGCTTTCGCCCCGAGTTAGTGAACACGGTTTCAAGAGCACGTAGAACGATTGGCTTACGCGCAGCAGCCGTAGCTGCAACAGTGAGCACATACTTCACCTACTGCCTCTGCAACCCTTTGAAGTACGCCGACAACCACGCAACAAATCGCACGAAGGATAGGAGGTGCCAAAGCCATGACCCACGCAGATCACGCCGGCCACCAGGAACCGCGAACCACTCGGCCCATGACCACCTGGGTGCTGATGCTCCTGACCACTGCTGTCGTCCTCCTCCTCCCCGACTGGAGTGGAAGAGGCGTCCCTCGCCCGATCTGGGTCTTCGCCATACCCATCCTGCTCGGCCTGACCGGAGCTGGCTTCGCTCTGAAGGGCGGGCATCCGTGGTGGGCTGCCACTTCAGCACTTTGGGGCTTCGTCTTCATCCAGGTACTCGTCGTCACCATCACCTTCATCAGCGGCCCATGATCTCAGCAGAACCGTATCGGGCGGTGATGAGGATGATGCCCTTCTAGATCCGTCGCTAATAGCGATACAGCTGACGCCGGAGCCCGGGCACCGAGTCCGCACTGGTGCTCGGGCCCACAGCCCACGATCCGGTCAAAGGGTCCCTCGATGAGACTGCGCACCTCGAAGGATAGTGTTCGAGAGATCAGCGACAGGACGCGCGTCGTGTCATGACGCACGCGGTGCTCTCGCTTACGCTGATTGGTGTTCTTGTTGACATCCCTAGTCTCTCAAGAGCAGGAAAGGGTCTTCTCC
This sequence comes from Arthrobacter sp. MDT1-48-3, assembly GCF_054511015.1. Lineage (NCBI taxonomy): Bacteria > Bacillati > Actinomycetota > Actinomycetes > Micrococcales > Micrococcaceae > Arthrobacter > Arthrobacter sp. MDT1-48-3. The sequence continues at coordinate 54,725 of NZ_JBTNDL010000009.1, read as the reverse complement.
GTTCACGGGGAAGACCCTTTCCTATCAGGCGCCTGACTGTTCGTGAATAGCGCGCTGTTGTTCTGATGGTATGCGGGCAGGGTTCGCGCTGCCGCGGTGAGGATCAAGCTCCTGCAGACGGACATTGCAAGGGGGGGTCATTCTCGTCCTGGGTCAGCGTCGGTGACTGCTGGCCGAATGCATGGCCAGGCTGGAGTGGTCGATCTCCTCATCCCGCTGGGCTGGGAGAGTGCTCGAAGCCAGCCCCGCGCAAACCAATTGCCGGACAGTTCATCACCCGAAGATGTCGAGGCAATCGTTGATGATCCACCAGACACCGTCAATGGTGTAGACGCGGTCTAGGTCCTGGCTGAGCGTGTGCGCTCGGACTGCTCGCATGGCGATGCCGGCGTGCGCCCAGTCATCGACTGTGGCAGTCCGATCGTCGACGTACCGGTTCCACAGGTCATCGTGCTGCATTTTCGGTAGGCGAACCATCGCCCCATACGGTCCCCGGAAATCATCCACCGGGCCCTCGAACCGGACGGTCGCGAAACCCAGCAGGGCTTCGGCCGAAATCAGCCTCAGCCCGCTGAGGCTTGGGCAGCGCGCAAACACTCGTTCGATTGCCTGCACATACTCCTCGGGCCCCGGCCCTCCCTTTGTATTCCCCATGACATTCCCCATGCAAAAAAGTCTCCCACTCCCCCGCCAGCACTCCGCAGCCAGACACACATCGACTCCGCCACATAGCCTTCAAGAAGAGTGCCATCTTCAGACAAACTCCCGGTTCGCATGGTGCGAAAGGGCTGGTTCTTGGACGGTCGGCATCGGCGTGGAGGCGTTTGAGAGCTGGTGCGCCTCAGCCTCCCCCAACTGGAGCGGGACTTCGTCGTGCACGCGGTGAACGAACTCATCAGTGAAACACCAAGGCACACAGCCCCCTACAGCAACGATCCCGACGAGCCGGAGGCCTTGGTTGCCCTGGGTCTGAAGGGGGTCCTGGCCGACCTCGACCGCCCGGGTAACCCGAGTAATCCGGGCGACCGGGAGGGTCCAGATGACCGGGAGGACCCGGTTGGCCGGAAGGATGATGTGAACGAGGGCGGCCGGGAACAAGGCGGCTGAGGGTGCGTTGGCAGCAGGGTTACCGTTGAAGCTGCGATTGATACTGCAAGGGAAGCCCCCTACTGGAACACGGAAGACGGGCATCCCCTGAAAGGACAGTGAAGATGACCGAAGGAAGTAATGAGCGCAGGAAAAGTGAGCCGGCACAGCTGCAGGACCTGGTCCTGGACAGCACGGACCTCGAACGGTTCCTGAACAGACTTGCCATTCTCACAGCCACCACGTTTACCACTGAGGCACGGGACGTGTTCTGCAGCGTCACACTGCTACGCCCCAATAGTAAGGACGTCATCGCCAGCAGCAGCAACCAGGCGAAGAACCTCGACGAGGTGCAACTCGCCTATGACGACGGGCCGTGCCTGCGTGCGGCGCGCGAGGGACAGATTTACGTCGTGAAGGACTTCACGACCGAGGACCGCTTCGGCGCGTACTCCGCGGCCATTGTGGGCCACGGTATTCGGTCCGCCCTGGGTATACCCATCGCCCTGGAAGGCCATGCCGCAGCCGGCCTGAACCTCTACGCGACCGCCCCGGACGCCTTCGACCCCACTGTCATCACCGCAGCGGACACGCTCGGCAAGGAAGCATCACAACTGCTGCGGATGGCGGTCCACATCGCTCAGCTCACGGTCACCAACCACCACCTCACCGAGGCCATGAGCAACCGGACGACCATCGACGTCGCTGCGGGCATCATCATGGCCCAGAACCGGTGCAGCCACGACGACGCCATGACCATCCTCAAAGCCGCCTCGAGCGGCCGGAACATGAAACTCCGCGACATCGCCGCCGCCGTCGTGGAGTCCCTCGGACAACAGACACCTGCCACCCACTTCATCCCCTGACCCCGCAGCCGCTGACAAGCAACGTTTGCCTAAGCCGCTCACGACGGGCAACGGAAAAGTACCGGGAAGGACTGCGATCACCATGGCGCCGTGCTACCGCCACCACGAACAGCACCATCAGAATCGTTAACGTCACAGCCGCACACCGGATGTGCTGGACCGCTCAGCGCACCTGAGACCGGCGGTGATGGTGGCTGGTAACACTGGGTGACCGGCGGCGGCTGGGGCGCGGGATGGTCTCAGGATCCCGCTCGACGCCGGTCACGTCTTACCCGGCCAGAGTGGCCGGAATCTTGGTGCGGGCATTGGGCCTCGCTGTCTTCATTTTAGGAAGGCAGGAACTTTGACTGCCTTGGAATGACTACCTCATTCGACGAGTTCACCACCTGTTTTACCTGAGATGCCTGCGCGGGCCGGCTCTCGATTTGCGCCTATGGCATGATCCTGAGCATGAGTGACCAATCGCCGGACCTGCATACCGTCGAAGATCCGTTGAGAGTTCCGTTTTGGATTGTGCTTGCGGGTGTGGGGGTGGGCGCTTTTTGGGCTCTTACAGGGGTGCTGGTTGGGGTGCGGCTAGCGCGAAAATCCCGCGACTGATGAGAGCCTGAAGAGAATCCTTGCTGGGTGCAGCTGAACCGTTCGGGTGCCGGCAGGAATCACCTGTACAGGACCAGTGCAAGGGCTGCAGGTGTTCATCTGAGTGTCATGCGCCGCTGGTAGGTTCCGGTCATGGATGAGCTGCTGCCGGAACTGCGTACCACTCGTGTCGAGGATCTGTCCGACCGGGAGGGCTTCGACGAGCAGTTCCTGGGCCGCCGGGTGCCCATCCCGACTCTCGAGGACACCAAGACGATCCTGTTGCCCTATACACACTTCTCGGTGCTGATGCGCACCGACAAGCGCCTAGCGGCGATCACGGCCCTCGGCATTGACGGGGCGAAGCTGATGGACCTTGACCGGTCCGGCATTCAGTGGCGGCTGGATCCGCGCCTGCCAGAGGACCACCAGACCGGGGAGAGGGTGTACGCGAAGAACGACATCGACCGCGGGCACCTCGTCCGCCGGGCATCCGCCGTCTGGGGTGACACCGGGGCCGAAGCAGCCCAGGCGAACGAGGACACCTTCCACTACACCAACGCAGCCCCGCAGGCGGCGAAGTTCAACCAAGGCTTCGAGCTGTGGCTCGGCCTGGAAACATATCTGCTCGAGAACGCCGCCGACAACGGCCGGCGTCTGATCGTGTTCACCGGTCCCATTTTCAGCGATGTTGACCCCGTGTACCGGGGCGTGGAGATCCCGTTGCGGTTCTTCAAGGTCGCCGTATTCCTCGAAAGCGGATCTCTGGCCGCGACAGGCTACGTCGTGGATCAGACACCGCAGCTCAAAGACTTACCGGATATCCCACGGCCAGGAGCAGTCGGCGAAGGAGGTGACGGGGAGGCTCCCCCGCTGGGCCCGTTCCGCACCTTCCAGGTCCCCATCCGTGACATCGCCGCGCTGACCGGACTGGACCTGGCACAACTCATCGCCGTGGATCGGATGCCGATCGCCACAGCGCTACCACGCGCTCGGGTGATATCGGCCTGGCGGGAACTGACCAGCCCCGAGAGCCTGGACCTGGACTTCGAGCCCAAGGGCTAGAGCTCGCACGGCAAGCCTTATACGGACATTACTTTTCGCCCCCGCAGCCTTGGCTCACCGGCACACAAGTACGCATCTCCCAACGTATCCACGTCAACTGATGGTTGACGGTGATATGGGTGGTGCGTAAGGGTGGGGGTATGCGCACTTTCCCGGCATCGTTTCTGACATGGGTGCTGATGACCGTGGCGATCGGGTTCATCACCTCGGTTGGGTGGCCCGGATTCGTCATGGGCGCCGTATTCGGTCTGTCGTTGTGGATGATGTTGTTCTTCGGCTCGTACGCCACACCCCGCAGGGGTTTTGTATCTGCTCGGGCCTACGCCACGGCAGCTCTCATCGCTGTGCCGCTGGGCTTTGTTTTCTTCCTGCTCAGCGGTCAGAACCTGGCGATGTGGGCGCCGGCGATCATCTTTGTGGGAGCGATTCTTCCCGCCACGACATCGATGATGTCCGGAACACGACGAGCCCGGTGAAGGACGACGCCAGTCTCGCGAAGGTTGCAACCGCCCAAGCGCATCTGGAGCAGGCACGCACCGGACTCCAGCAGGCGGTCACCGAAGCCCGCATGGACCACACGTGGGCCGAGATCGGCGAAGTACTGGGCATGACCCGCCAGGCCGCATTCAAACGATTCGGGTCCCCACGCGACCCGCGAACAGGAGAGACCATGCCCACGGCACAGACCGCCTCTGATCTGATCAATGCAACTGAAGCAGTTTTCCGACTGATCGACGCGGGCGATTACGGCACCCTGGCGCCCATGATGAGCGGTGACACCGCCGCGGTTCTGACGCGGGACCTCATTCTGGGTACCTGGGCGCAAGCGGTCGCCGATACCGGGAACCTCACCGGGTGCCGGGAGACCGGGCTTGAACTGCCCGACGGCACACCCGTCGACCCGGGCGACGCCGTGCGCGGGTCCCTGATCGGCCGCACCATCATCGACTGCGAAGCCGGGCAGTGGGTGGGACGGGTCGCCTACGACCCCGCCCGGAACATTGTCGGGATCCTCGTTGTCCCACCGAACCACGGCCAACTGCCCTTCTAATCACCCGCCGACCGCAGAATCAACCTCAGAGGGTCACTTGAACGCCCTCACCCGCGGCGGCACGGATGGTTTTCCCTGCCAGGCAGCCGATCTGCAGCGCCCACCGTCAATACCCGCCCTTAACGCCCGCCGTGGTGTGCTGCTACCGCCCGTTTAGTTGCTCTTCGCTGAAGGGGTGATTGCGCGCCAGGTGCGGGCTCCGAGGAGGAAGGCGAGTGCGGCGATGATGGTGGGGAGGATGAGCCAGGCCCAGTCGCTGGTCCAGCTGATCCCGATGGCTTCGGTGGTGGAGTATGCGCTCACCTCGATGGTGAGGAATGTGGCGCGCGCTTCGGTGGAGCCGAGGGATTCAACGGCGGCGAGCATCCCGAACACGTAGGACAGGAACACCGTCCAGTAGATCAGCAGGGCTGCGCCGGCGGTGATGACACCGATGGACCACAAGGGCCTGCGCCGCGTGTCGCTGGCGTACTGCTCTGCGAGTATCTTCGGTGCGCCAAGATCCCGGAGACTGGTGGTCGTGTCTCGGGGATCGCTGGCCAGGGTCTGTCGGAGCTCTTTGACCGTTGCCCGCCGTTCATTGCCTGGCAGAACTGCCTCGAGGTGCCAGTCGAGTCGGGTGAGGTACATATCGGCTCGGAGTTTCTCCCCGAAGGATCGACGACGGGCGGCAGTGGCTTTCAGAGTTTTTTCAGGCATGAGGTGCGCTCTCCTTCTCGGTAGCAGCGTGTACGGCAGTGGCGACGACCTGCCACTGGTCTTGGGCAGATGCTCGTGTGATGCGGCCTGCTTCGGTCAGGGCGAAGTACTTCCGCGGGGGTCCGCTCGTCGAGGGGACCATTCGGGTGCTGACCAGACCGTCTCGTTCGAGTCTGCTGAGCAGCGGGTACATCAGCCCGGTCGTTACCTCCAGGCCTAGGTCCGCGAGACGTTCGATGAGTTGGTAGCCATAGGACTCCTCGTTGGAGAGGAGTGTGAGCGTCAGCAGAGGCAGGGCCGCTCTGGTGAGTTGCGCGTCCTGCTGCGCCTGAATTCTCGACATGGTACTACTAGAACATTAATACCAGAGAGGGGCAAGGGTGCAGGGAGAGCCGAGGCAGGGTGCCGTTTGATGGATGTCGCGACGAGCCAAGGCGACAGATCAACAAGCTAGCGCCCTCTTCTCTGCGGAGTATCACCGGCCGCGCCTTGGACCGCGAGAGCCCGGCCCGGATCGGGCCGTCGGCGGCGGCGAGCCGGAATGTCATCCCACCTCGAGAAGAGGTAAGCCTTTCACGGAGAAGGGCGTGGTCTTAGGATCGCGGGTATGTCGAAGGACCTGAAACTCCCGTATCTGCTGATCGCATTCACCTTCGGGGTCGTCGGTCTTTCGGGCATGGCGGGCGGTCAACCGAGCATGCTCACGTTCCTCATCCTCGCCGGCGTTTTCATCTGGCTCGGCGTCACCGCGGGTAAGAACGGTAAGCGCAGCAACAACTAGCAGCAGGACCCATTGCTTCGCAGGTGTCAGCGCACAGGTGTCAGCGCATAGGTTTCGCCACCCGATCGGCGTGGTTGCTGGCGTCGCTGGGTAGGGTGGGATGGAGCGCTGCAGGCTGAACTGCAGCGCGTATCGATGCCATAACCGTGGGGGTAAAGGGTGCACGAGGCGCTGGTCCATATTGAGCATTTCCGGATGGATTTCGGGTCGACGACGGTCATCGAGGATCTGTCCTTCGATGTGGTGGGCGGTGAGACGTTCGGGTTCCTGGGCAGTAACGGGTCAGGCAAGACCACGACGATCAGGGCCCTGCTCGGCATCTACCAGCCCACGGCCGGGATCCTGCACATCAACGGGCGCCCGTTCCGGCCCGAGGACGGCGGCCGGCTGGGCTACCTGCCGGAGGAACGAGGCCTGTACAAGAAGGAAAAGGTCATCGACACAATGACCTACTTCGGCCGGCTCAAGGGCCTCTCCCGGGTCCAGGCGCGCACCTGGTCGATGGAGTACCTTGAGCGCGTCGCCCTGGCGGACAAGGCGAGCACCCGGCTGGATAAGCTCTCCGGCGGGCAGCAGCAGAAAATTCAGCTCGGGGTGACGATCATGAACGAGCCCGAACTGCTGATTTTGGATGAGCCGACGAAGGGCTTCGATCCGGTGAACCGGCGCCTGCTGATGGACATCATCGAGGAGCAGAAATCCAACGGGGCGACCGTGGTCATGGTTACTCACCAGATGGAGGAAGTCGAACGGCTCTGCGACCGCGTGATCCTGCTCAAGAACGGCCGGGCGGAGGCGTACGGGACGATCGACGCCGTGCAGAATCAGTTTGGCGGCCGCACCATCCGCCTTAAATACTCTGGCACCCTCCCCCGCTCACCTCGATACGAGGTACTGCTGGTGGAACGGAACTACGCCGAACTGTCCCTGCCCGATGACCAGGACGAAGCCGATATCCTGCGCGAGCTCGTCACCGCCGGCCTGACCGTACGCAGCTTCACCACCTCCAAGACGTCCCTCGAGGACATCTTCATCAAGGTCTACGGCGACGAGAACGACGCCACCACCTCCATGACTGGCACCACAAGCAAATCCAACGATGGAGCCACTGGAGGTGTGGATGCCGGTTCTGATGCCACCTGGCTCGCAGGTACGGCTACTGGTACGGGTTTGCGACAGACAGGAGTATGAGCATGGCACAGCACAACCTCCGGACCGTGGTTACGTTCGAGTTCCTGCGAACGATCACCAAAGCCCGATTCTGGATCGGCACCCTGTCCGTCCCGTTGATCATGGGCGTCGTGATCGCGTTGATCTACCTCTCGAACTCCACCACAGCGGCCACCGCGGAGGCCCAGCGCGATGCAGAGTTCACCATTGCCTACACCGACGAATCCGGGCTCATCACTCCCGAGCAGGCCGAGCTCTTCGGTGCAGAAGCTGCAGTGTCGGAGGATCAGGCCATCAGCGCCGTAAGGGACGGGTCCCTGGATGCGTACTTCGCCTACCCCGCGAACCCCCAGTCCGAACCCATCAGGGTCTACGGGGCCGATGAAGGGATCTTCGCGAACGGCAAATACTCCGGCGTCGCCGAAGCCATGCTCGACGCGGCCGTGCAAGCCAATATCGAAGACCCGACCCTGCTCGCCCTGACCCAGACCAGCCCGGTCGTGGATGTGACGACCTACGCGGACGGGGCCGAGTCCGGAGGCATCAATGCGATCGTCCCGCCCATGCTCTACATCGTGATCTTCTACGGGCTGCTCGTCCTTCTCGCCGGACAAATGCTCTCCTCCACCCTCGAGGAAAAAGAGAACAGGGTCACCGAGATGATCCTGACCACCCTGAACCCGACCACCCTGATCACCGGCAAAGTCATCTCTCTCTTCGCGATCGGCGCCCTGCAAGTCATCATCTTCTCCACACCGATCGTCATCGGGTACCTGTTCTTCCGGAACCAGATCAACATCCCCGACTTCGACCTCAGCACCCTGATCTTCGACCCGCAGACCATGATCATCGGCCTGCTGCTGATGATCGGCGGCTTCAGTCTCTTCACCACCAGCCTGGTCGCACTGGGTGCGATCATGCCGACCGCGAAGGAAGCCGGGAACTTCATGGGCCTGATGATCGCCCTGCTGTTCATCCCCTTCTACGCCGTGTCCCTGATCATCTCCAACCCCCAAGCCCTCGTCGTACAGATCTTCACGTACTTCCCCTACTCAGCGCCCATCACCGCGCTGCTGCGCAACGGCTTCGGCTCCCTGAACCTCCTCGAAGCCGGCATCGTCATCGCGATCCTGTTCATCTCCTCGGCGCTCATGCTTCGTATCGCGGTGAAACTCTTCCAACACGGATCCATCGCCTACACCAACAAAGTCAGCCTCAAGACCGCCCTCGGCCCCAACCGACGCCGCACGACAGCGAACGCCTGAGCGCAGGACGACCGCACAACGATCCGAGGACCTTGCCGGTCCTCCGTGCGGGGGTGCACTCGATAGTTGGCTTCGGTTTTGCAGGGTAGGCGCAGGACTCGGTGAAGTTCGGTCTGTTTCCGCTTTCAGGGTGGATCCTCACCAGTAGGTTGGACGTGTGGTCTCACGTTTCGTTCGCCTGGTCATGGCGATGCTGCTCCTGTCCCTATGCGCCTGCAACATCAACCCCAAAGCCGTCCCCTGCGATCCGATCGACGGGCGCAACCTCGCCCCGGATACTGGCACGCTGATGGGCGTGAATCTGGAATGGGGCAGGGAAACCCTCGCCGAGTACTCCGACAAGCTCGGTGAACGCCCCGCTGTCGCAGTGACATTCGCGGACTTCCCCTTCAACGAGGAAGACCCCGACCTGCTGGCATCAGCGGCCGAACAGTTACGCCAGAACGGGGGCACGCTGCTATTGACCCTGGAACCGATGGAAGGACTCGACGCGGTCACGTCCGAGCGCGCGGACGAGCTCGCAGCCCTCCTCGCACGGTTCAACACCAACGGGGTGCCGGTGATCGTTCGCTTCGCCCACGAGATGAACGGGTCCTGGTACCCCTGGGGACAGCAACCAGCCGAGTACATCGCCGCCTACCGACGCGTCGCGGACGCCGTCCACGAGCAGGCCCCGGGGTCGGCGATGATGTGGGCGCCGAACTACGCCGGCGGGTACCCGTTTGCGGGAGGTGAGTTCGAATCCCTCCCCGGATCCCCCGGATTCGCGGAGCTGGACACCACCGGTGACGGCGCCCTGACGTCCTTCGATGACCCGTACGCCCCTTACTACCCGGGCGATGACGCCGTGGACTGGGTGGGCATGTCCCTCTACCACTGGGGCAACACCTACCCCTGGGCAGAAAGTGAGATGCCCGAAGAAGGCAAGTTCATCGACCAGCTCACCGGTACCTACAACGGCAAGAACGGCAACGACGCGATACTGCCGGACTTCTACACCCAGTACGGAGTCGACCACGGCAAACCCGTCGCGATCCCCGAGACAGCGTCCCTGGTGCAGGCCGACATCGGCGAACTCCGAAGCCTGAACATCAAGCGGGCATGGTGGGAGCAGGTCTTCGACCCCACAGTGCAGGAACGATTCCCGCAACTGAAGATGGTCAACTGGTTCGAGTGGAACAAGATAGAACCCGAAGTCGGCGCGCCCGTGGACTGGACGGTCCTGGAAAACGACACCACCCGCACCAGCTTCACCAGCGCACTACCGGACTGGTACCACTACGCACCCAAACCGCAAACCTGCGGAGAACCCCTCGCCTAAAACCGCCGTGGGTGAGAACCAGGCGTGGGAACTACCCCATGGCCGTCAATGCATGACGCCTAGCTGATGCTCACCGCACCCAGGCGCACCCGACCGCGCACACTCACACAGCAGCAAAGATCCGATTCCTCACACGCCTCAGCGGAAGCCAGCGCTAGAGGCTGGGTTTGGCTCAGCTTGGTCACTCCCTCAATCAGTGACGGTGAGGACACCGGTAATGATGATGGCGCCAATAACGACGTGAAGCATGCTTAGTCTCATTTGAGCTAGAATCGATAAAAGGGGAATTATTTATGATCAGCACGTAATTGAGGAGTACGACAATGGCGCAGCGTGTTCAGGTGGATTTGATTGACGATCTCAATGGTGAAGAAGCTCATGAAACCGTCCGGTTCGGTATCGACGGCACCGACTACGAGATCGACCTCACGACGGAGAACGCGGAAAAGTTCCGATTAACCCTGTCTGAGTACGTGGACAAGGGCCGGAAGGCGAAGACGGGCCGTCGCGGACAGGGAGCACAGAGCGGGCAGGGCGGGCAGAGCTCGTCCTCGACATCCACGAGTAGGTCCAAGCGGGAAGAGACGCAGAAGATCCGCCAGTGGGCGCAGGACAACGGACACAACCCCAGCTCCCGTGGTCGTATCACTCAGTCCATCGTCGATGCCTACAACGAAGCCCACTAGAACCTGACCTAACGGTTAGTCGGCTGGCGGGGGAATAGTGGCGGGGCCCCACTGCACATCGAACCTTGGTCGCCCCGACCTCACAAACATCTGTATCAGGTGTCGCGCAGGGACCAAATTACGCTTGCAGGACCAGAGCCTCGGGTGATGAGCGGGCTCTAGTTGACGTTGAAGGGTGTGCTGGGGTCGGAGGTGGTGAGCCCGGTTCCGGTGAGGATCAGGGTGTAGGAGCGTGCGGGTCCTCGGACGGTGAGGTTACTGAACGTGGCGACGCCGTTGATGGCGTTGACGGTGATTGTTCCGCCAAGGTCAGGGCCCTGCGTGCTGGTTTTGCTGATCGTGACTGCTGCGGTGCTGGTGGTCTGGTTGCCGTACTGGTCGAGGATGCTCGCGGTGATCGCTGGTGTGATGACCGAGCCTCGTGTGGTGTTGGTGGGCTGCTGTCCGAAGACCAGTCGAGTTGCTGCGGCCGGGGTGATGGTCACGCTCTGGGAGATAGCTGACACGCCAGTGCTGGTCGCAGTAAGGGTAGGAGTGCCGGCCCGCGTGTCCCCGTAGTAGAAGGTTGCGCTCGAGGATCCGGCGGGGATGGTCACTGTTGTGATCGACGCACCGCCGGAGGCGGTGGAAAAGACCCGTGTTCCTGTCGAGGTGGAACTCAGGGTGATTGTCGTACCACCGGTTGGTGCGGGGACAGGGTTGCCGGTCGCGTCCTGGCGTTGGACGGTGATGGGGTCGGCCGTCGCTGCAGCGGACGCCGCCCGTGGAGTGATGTGTGTCGTGTAGGCCAGTCGCGTTGCGGTAGTCGACGCAACCGACACGGCCTGGGCGGCGCTGGTCAGCCCGGCGCCGGCCACGGTCACGGTCGCGGTGCCGCTTCTGGTGTCCCCGTAGTAGAACGTGGCTGCCGAGGCACCGGCCGGGATCGTGATCGTGGAGACAGGGGAACCAGCCCTGCTCGGGGAGAACACGGTCGTTCCGGTGGAGTTCGATGACAGGGTCAGGGCAACCGGGGCTGCCGAGGTGACCGGGTTCCCGAAAATATCCCGGCGCTCCACGGTCAGGGGGCCGGTCGTCGCGGTCGTGGACACGGTTCCGGTGACCGGTGCCGTCGTGAATACCACGAGGCTGGCGGTGCCAGCGGTCATGGTTGCGGTCTGGGTGGCGCTCGTCAGGCCGGTGATCGCCGCGGTGATGGTAGGTGTACCGGCTGTCGAGTCGCCGTAGTAGAAGGTGATCGAGGATGCGCCCGCCGGGATGGTCAGGGTTGTCACCGACGCCCCGCCGGGAGTTGCCGAGAACACGCGGGTGCTGGAGGTCGAGGACAGGGCCACGACCGTTCCGCCAGCCGGAGCCGGGACGGGCTTACCGGAGGCATCCTGCCGCTGAACAGTCAGCGGCCCGATCGACGCGGTCGAGGCCGCCGCACCGGACACGGGCGGGGTCGTGAAGACGGCTTTGGTTACCACGACCGGGTCCGGATCAGGGACCGGCGTCGCCGCCGTGAAAACATTGAAGCTCGTGCTAGTGGCTGATGCGAGGCCAGGACTCGCAGCGACCAGCGTGTACCCGTTGCCTGCTCGATCGACGGACAGATCGGCGAACGTCGCGAATCCTTGCGCGTCAGTTGTCACGGTCAGAGTGCCCGATAGTGTTGCCGGCTGGCTGCCCGACCCGGGGTTCGATGCCAGACTCATCGTGATCGGGACCCCTGACCGGGAAACCGGCGTCCCGTTCACCGCCTGCAGGCGGACAGTGACTGGCGGGGACATCACAGCACCAGCGTTGACATCGGAAGGAGCGACGCCGAAAGCCAGACGGGACGGTGCCGTGACAATGACTGGACTGCTAGGGGTGCTGGTCGCGGTCCAGGACCGGTAAACCGCGGTCACCGCGTACCGGTAGGTCCCGTCAGCGGCACCGGTGAAACCCGTGTCCGTACACGAGGTGCCCGACAGCAGATTCGTCGGCCCACTCCCACACGCCAGCACGCCCGTATTACTTCCGCCCGTACGGCTTCCACCCGTACTGCTGTCATCCGTGGCTGCTGTGCGGGTGACGTAATAGCCGGCAGGTGTCAGAGCACCGGTTGAGGCGGCCCAAGTAACGGGCACGGCAGCAGAGGCCGTGCCGACGGGCACGGTGACATTCGTAGGAGGTGGGAGGGTGCCGGTGGTCACGGTCGCGCTACCTGATCCGGTGTTCTGCCAGAAAGCCACAGCCGACGGGACACCGAGGACGACGGCCGCCAACACAGTCATCAGTACGGCAATCAAAACGGTCACCACTAGGGCTGACCCACCAGCTGACAGCACCACCAGGGGCCGGACCCCGACACGGGATCCGGCCATTGGTACAGCTGATGGCTGACCTGCAGGTGACACATGAACTCCCCAGAACATTCACAACCAGAACCAGCTCGCACCAACTAGTACCCAGCTAAAACCTAGCCAAGACCCACTAAGCGGCAGGAACGAGTGCTGCAGTTCTAGCCGAGGTGAGGGGGCACAGTGGTTAGTTGGTGACGAAGTACAGCGGCACGGCAGCGTTCTTGCAGCCGTCCTGGTTGAGGTTCGTGTTGTTCATGGTGATCGTCACGGTTCCGGTCTTCGTCGCGCCGGGGGCGATGTCGCCGGCCGTGAAGGTAGCGGGAGAGACCGTGTAGTCCGCGGCGGAGCAGTTCGCCACGTCGTTCCAGACGCCGCCGTCAGCTTCGGCGACGGTGACCTCGACGTTGTTCAGGCGCTGGGCGCCGGTGCCGGGGTTCGTGACCGTGAACGCGACCGTCTGGGTAGGGCCACCGGGGCTCAGCGGCCCACCCGTGGCAGCAGAGCTGGCAACCGTGAACGCGACCGCGTCGCCGGTCTCGGCTGAGCCCGTCCCGACCCCGGTGGTCGTCCAGTACGCGAAAGCCGCTCCGCCGCCGACAGCGACCAGTGCAACAGAGGTGATGGCGATCCGCTTCTTCGAAGACTTGGTCTTGTTCATAATTGACTCCCCCAGAATGTATGTGTGTCGTCGCTCCCGATCGGGGCGGCGCTAATGTGCTGTTCTGGGATTACTCTGACAGGCACACCTCAACCCAGGGCGATCAAACCTTCAACCAAACCGAGCATTCCCTCAAGCTTCGAGACGCACCTAAAGAACAGGCATCACAAAGGCGCCCTAGAAGTGTCAGAGGTGTGCGTTGTGAATACGTGCTGTCGAAGGCATGCATCGCGGAGGCGACGTCGCCGCCTTTGCTGTTGGGTCTAACTGCACGAATAGGTGACATCTGATCTGGGCCTTCGTTACTCCTGCGCTGCGCTAACCCTGCCCTGATCCTTCAGCCTGCTGCAGGGTTTTCTTGCCCGTGTCATGAAACGGTTGAAGGGCTCGGTTCCACGCTGGAGGGCCAGCACTACATGGGGGCACAATGCGTAACACTCTTACTCTTGCGCGGGTTCAACCCGTCGCAGATGAGCGCGGGGCAGTAGCGGTCATCGTCGCATTGCTGATGGTTGTACTGCTCGGCTTCGCCGCCCTGGTGGTTGACATTGGCATGCTCTACGCGGAAAAAGCCGAACTGCAAAACGGTGCTGACGCAGCAGCCCTCGGTGTCGCCCAACACTGTGCTGCCGGAGCCTGCGGCACCATCAACACCACAGCCTCCTCTCTGGCCTCCGGCAACGCCAGGGATGACTTCGCCACGGCAACCCCCACCGTCACCGGGAACACGGTCACCGTGAAAACGAGCACCCTGAACCCGGACGGCTCTCATGCCCTCGCACATTTCTTCGCCCCTGTTCTCGGCATCGACAGCACCGAGGTCGGCGCCACAGCGTCCGCTGCCTGGGGAAGCCCCTCGGCGGGGCCCGCCATACTTCCCCTGACGTTCTCGATGTGTCAATTCGATCCGGCTCTGACAGGAACCACGCGGCTCATCCAGTACAACACCGGCCCCTCCTGCGTCGGGCCGACAGGCCATGCGATCCCGGGCGGGTTCGGGTGGCTGAAAACCCCAGCGGGAGCCTGTTCGGTGAATGTCGATACAGCAACCGCCCGCACGGCCAGCGATACCGGCAACAGCTTCCCGGGAGTTTGCCTTGACGAACTAGAAACGATGAAGAACCAGACCATCCTGATTCCCGTCTTCGAAGACACCGGAGGAAGCGGCAACAATGGCTGGTACAAGATCTACGGCTTCGCCGCGTTCGAAATTACGGGCTGGAAATTCGGCGGCAACGGCCAGACAGGCCTGAACTGGAACAACAGCCCCTCCTGCACTGGAAACTGCAGGGGCATCATCGGTTCCTTCCAACGCTTCGTAACCCTCGATACCGACTTCACCTTCGGCGGCCCGAACCTCGGAGCACGATCCGTGCACCTCACCCAATGAACGGATCAACCTGCGCTAACCCGCGAACCGACTGACCCGCTCCCCTACCAACCTGCGCTGGCCCGTCCGACCCGTTTGATCCGGTTAGTTTGGTGTAAGCCGCGTTCAGCGGGGTGTATGAGGTGCGCCCGGTTGACCGTGATCATCGCGTTGAGCGAGATGAGTCGCCCCTCGAAGGTGGCGCCGCTGGGCATGAAGACGTTTTCGTCACGCTAGAGACCGATGTCACCAAAACCACCACTGTCTCCCACGGTAAGAACAACACCAGTACCAAAGCGTGAGGAAAAAGACCGGACCACCCCGAAAGATGGTCCGGCCTCAAGTCAGCTGGCGGGTCGTACTACTCTCGGTCGCGGTCCTTGAGTCCGCCGAGGACGTCACTGCCTCGTCTTCTCCTAGTCAACCCTTGTCTGGGTTGCCCTTCGCGTAGTCCTTAGCCCTAGCTGCCACTTAGCTTCGATCCGTCAAAAACGATGCCCTTCCTCTACCAAACCCGGACCCTACAACCGCCAGCCCCGGCTTGATAAGTTCGTCCCGCATCTCCGGAGGTGATTACTCGCGGTTGAGCTTGTCCTGCACGGTGCCGGCCATCTTCTCGACGGTGTTCGGGATCTCCGTGGTGCCGTAGAAGCGTGAGTCGGGGTGGGTTGCGGGCGGCATGGGGGCACGGGTGGTGGGGCCTTCGTGGTAGGTGAACTCCCCCTTGCCGTCGGGCGTCGGCCCGGCCGCCCAGCTGCCCTCGGAGGCGGTCTTGCCGTCCGAGAAGTTGAGGTACTGGTAGGAGACCTCCCTGGCTTCCTTCTTGAGCGGGAAGTTGCTCGGCACCGGGAGTTCCTCCAGCTTCGATTCCTGGAGTTCGCGGGCTGCCGCGATCCACTGGTTCTGGTGCATGGTGTCGCGGGCCAGGAGGAAGGAGAGCATGTCCCGGATCCCGTGGTCATCCGTCATGTGGTACAGCCGGGCCACCTGCAGTCGACCCTGCATCTCCGCGTTCGCGTTCGCCGTGAAATCCGCCAGCAGATTGCCGCTGGCCGTGACATAGCTGCCCTGCCAGGGGTTGCCCATGCTGTCCACCGGCCGGGCGCCGGCGCCGGCGACGATCGCATGCTGCATGTCCGTCCCGCCGAGCACGGCAGCGATGGCCGGATCGGACTGGACCGCGTCCTCGGTGATCCCGAGGGGGGCCTTCTCGAGGAGCTGCGCGATCATCGTCGCGAGCATCTCCACGTGGCCCATCTCCTCCGCGCCGATGCCGAACAGCAGGTCACGGTACTTGCCGGGGATGTGCGCGTTCCACGCCTGGAAGCTGTACTGCAGGGCCACGGTGATCTCACCGTACTGGCCGCCCAGGACCTCCTGCAGCTTCCGCGCGTAGACGGCATCCGGCTTGTCCGGACTGGCCTTGTACTGAAGCTCTTGCTTGTGGAAAAACACTGGTTCTCGCTTTCGTCAGTCAAACACCACTGAAGATAAGGGCACTACCAGCGCGCCCCGTTGTCGACGCTACGCCTTCTGAACGGGCACGAGAAAGGCACAGTCGTGGAGCTACCTGGCCCCTTGACGACTTGGGAATCACACTTAAAAAGTGCACGACGTGTAGTTTTCTCTGCTGCGTACTTACACACGGACCGCGGCCGTGACTCATCCAGTGGACACATCCGGCACAGGTACTACCGAGGTGTTGAAAAACCGCCCTAAAGGTCTAGGTAAGACTGGATATTGATAGCGCGGGTACCATCCCGTACGGTCTGGACCATGAAGAAAGGTGTGCTGTTAAGCGTCGTTGTTGGCGTCGTGGTGGGCGCGGTGCTCGGACTGCTGATCTTTGAAGGAATCGGGCCGATCGTCGGAGCCGTCTTCGGCGGGTGTATGGGGTACGTGTTTCATCTGGTGGCCGACAAGAACAAGCGGTCACCCTAGAAACGGCGCCGGTTGATCGGGTGCAGCGCCGGTCGACCCCGCAGAGTCTGCTGGCGGAAGCTAACCCGGACCCTGTGGTCCTCTACTCCGCTGCCCCACCAACGACGTCGATGTCGCCGCGGGCGATGTCTGTCCGGGCTTTGGCATACGCGCCGGCGATGTAGTCCTTGAGCTTGGTGCGCTCAATGCGCCACTGGCCGCGACCGCCGATCTGGATGGCAGGCAGATCCCCTGAGGCAATGAGTGCCCGAACGGTGCTGTGCTTGGTGTTCAGCTCGTCGGCCACCTGCTGCAGGGTGAGGAACCACAGCGGCCTGGGCGGCTGATCGGGCTGCCCGTCGTCCTGGGGTTGGTCTGTCATGTACCCAGCATTCCAGCCACCAAACGCTGCCCTGCTGACCGGCTGCTGATCGACGCCGGATCGACGTGGGAACGCGCCTTACATGGGTGGAGACGGAACCACACCATGAACTGTACCCCAAAAGTTGGACCACTAATTAGGAGCTTACGCTGCTGGTGTGGTCACAGGTTTTCGGCTGGAAAGGTGGTTTGAGTGACTCTGTCGCCCGGACGGTGCACCGGTCTGGCGTTCACTGGGGGTTCTCCAACTTCGTGGATGGTATGACCGCTGCAGGCCGTCTTGGTTACGGTGGCTCGCTCGATGCGCGACACGGTGAACCATCGCATTGCGTTGCGCATTCGGCACCACCCAACTAGGTACCACTGGCCGCTGGTGGAGGCGAACAGCACTGGCTCAACGTCGCGGGTGGTTGTGGCCCCGTCTCCCGATGTGTAGAGAAGACGTATGACCCGCTGCTCGGTCATCGCCTCCTCCAACGTCGACCTGATTCTGCGCGAAGTGGAGGGTGGCGCGTTGACCCAGACGCGGCCGGCCAGCTCGTCGGCTCGCGCTCGGGTTCTGGGATCGAGGACGTCCAGGATCTTATGGATACCGGCTGCTGCCAGATCAGCGTAGGGAGCTTCGGGTGCAGCGGACACGGCCGCCATGAGCGCCACGGCCTGCGCTGGGGACAGGCTGACAGGCGGCAGGGACGCACCTACAGCCAATCCGTAGCCACCGGCCTGGACCCGGACGCGACCAAACGGGCGCACCGCTGTTCTCGAGCGCAGCAAGGTCTCTCTTTACCGTGTGCACCGACACCCCGAACTCTCCGGCCAGCCGCTCGGCGGAGCAACCCCGGGATCCGGTACGGCGCAGCATCTCGGACAGGGCATGAAGTCGCTCTATTCGCTTCACCGCTGCGCCAGCACAAAATTCATGACACAAATAGTGACATACACCTGCCCGCAGTGCCTATGAGGGTAGTGAGATGACAACTACTACGAGCAATCCGACCATCATCCTCATCGCTGGCCATTGGCTGGGCGCTTGGGCGTGGGATGAAGTCCTTGAACACCTGACAACCGACCACTCTCGTGCCATCGCGATGACACTGCCTGGTCTCGACGGGGACGATCCCGAGCGTGCAGTGAAGACTCTCGACGATCAAGCCGCAGCGATTGAAGATGTCCTCACCCGGGCTGGGGTCTCCGAGGATCAGCCCGCAACTCTCGTCGCTCACAGTGGGGCGAACGCCCCCGTCAGCCTCGTCCTTGACCGCCACCCTGAGCTTGTTCATCGGGTGGTGTGGGTTGACTCCGGCCCTGTGGCGCCAGGAAGTGTCTTTGCCTCAGGCCTCCCGGAGGATTTGGAGGAGCTTCCACTGCCGTCTTTCGACGTCCTCGCGCAGCAGGCGAGCCTCGAAGGCCTAAGCTCAGAGATCCTCGAGCGTTTCCGGGCCCGGGCCGTCCCTCAGCCAGGTCCCGTGCTTCGTCAGCCCGTCGAGCTCACGAACGATGCCCGCCGCAAAGTCCGGACCACCCTGGTGTGCTGCTCGATCCCGAGTGCGCAGGTGCTGGAGCTGACCCGCGCAGGCCATCCCATGTTTGCCGAAGTCGCGACCATCGAGCACCTCGACGTCATTGACCTCACAACCGGGCACTGGCCTATGTGGAGCCGTCCCCGCGACCTCGCCACGGCCATTCAGTCAGCGGCTTCTCAAACCAACTGAAATCAAAAGACGGGTTTGCTGCACCGATAGGTGACATCTGATCTGGCTTGCCGGAAGGGGTCAGCCGAATCCGGCTGGCCCCTTCTGCGTCTTCAAGGCACTGATGAAACACTCGACGCTGCCCATACACCGCACCATCGGCTGAACTACGCGGTGGCTGAGACGGTGGAAGCTTTCTGTCGATACTCAGTAGGGCTCAAACCACCCAGCCGGAGTTGGATCCTGACGTTGTTGTACCAGCGCATATAGTCCTCCAGGTCTTTGGTGAAGAGCTCCACGCTGGGGTGTCGCTTGTGATGGAACATTTCCTCTTTGAGGTGCCCGAAGAAGCACTCGATCACGGCGTTGTCGAGGCAGGTTCCTTTGCGGGACATGGACTGACGTGCTCCTGCTACGGCAAGGACTTGTCGCCAGGACTGGTGTTGGTACTGGAAGCCTTGATCCGAGTGCACGAGCGGTCGTTCTCCGTTCTTCAGGGTGGATAGAGCCTGCTGCAGTGACGTGTTTGTGAGCGGGAGGCTTGGTGAAGTGCCCCAGGTATACGCAACGATCGACCGATCAAACAGGTCCATCACCGGTGAGAGATATACCTTCCGCTCTCCTATCTGAAACTCGGTCACATCCGTGACCCACTTCTCGTTCGGGGCATCAGCGGTGAACTCCCGGTTGAGCACGTTCGGGGCGATGAGGCCCTCTTCACCTTTGTAGGAGTTGTAGCGCCGGCGCCGGATCCGGCAGAACAAGCCGAGCTCCCTCATGAGCTTGAGCACCGTCTTCTTTGCTACCTTCCATCCGAACTTCGTCAGCTCGAAATGGATGCGACGGTGCCCATACCGGCCTCGTGCGGTCGAGAAGGCTACTTCGATGGCGACTTTGAGGTCGGACCGCTGATCCGGTAGGGCAAGCCGGGACTGATGGTAGAAGAACGTCGACCGAGGTAGTCCCGCGATGTTCAGCAACAGGTTGAGCGGGAAACTGGCCCTGAGAGCGAGGACGGCTAGAACCTTAACCGTCGTCCGGGTGCCCTCAAGGCTCGTACTTTTCCCAAGTAGGCGTTCTCCGCCCGCAACCGTTCGTTCTCCTGCTGTAGCCGCTCCAACTCCGACGGGTCGTTTGTGTTCCCATCGCTTGTGCGCGGTCTGCCTCGAGGCTTACCACGCAAGCCTTCGTCGCCCCCGTCACGGTAGTGCTGGACCCATCGTTGGATGAGCCGGGTTGAGGAGAGGTTAAACTCCTTCGCTAAATCCATGTAGATTTCACCGTCGAGGGCGCGGCGAACGATCTCGGCTTTGAAGAGAAAGGTAAAGGTCGCTCGGGCTGGTCTAGTCACCAGAGCATCATCACCACGAAGACGCCACTGGTCATACAGGATCACGATGGAGCGCAGCCCTACACCTAGCTTGGTGTGTACTGCCTTCGCTCCGTGGCCGGTGTTGAACAGCCTGACTGCCTCAGCGCGTTGGGCTTCGGTAAGGGAACTACGTTCGAACAAGGGATGGCTCCTCAGAAGTCGGGACTAGATTGCGGTCCAACTTTCGGGGTGCAGTTCACCACACAGTCCCGTCTCCGGTTTTCCCTCGTGACAAGAAATGCCATCAGCGCCTGAGTATTCTGGCACTGAAGGTTCGGTGGCGCCGACGCACCGCCCAACCTGAAGGTCTACGAATTGGTCTGTCGATTGTCACTACCCTGGCGGCTTTGTTCATGGCCCTGACGGTCTACTCCCCCACGTCAGGTTCCCTCTCAGCTGCGTGTGAGCATCAGCCCTAGAGGGACGAGGTCGCCGCAAGTACCTGAAACCCTAACTGGGTGATCGGTGAACTCCTGTTCACCGCGGCACCCTGACACACAGGCCATCAAATCGGTGAGCTTGTCAGGTCGGGGATTGATCAGGCTTTGTTGGCGTGCTTGGGGCAGCAGTAGCGGCCGACTTCGGTGGTAATCGTCCGGTAAAACCAGCGCTCGGGCAGGAGCCATCCCTCACCTGAAGCTTGTGCTGTGGCAAATGCAACACTGCGCAAGGGCCGGAGTCATCACTAACTCACCTCTCCATGTCGGAGCTGACTCAGGAGCGCTCTCACCCAGTACAACCATCGGTGAAGGCTCCGGTCGTCTCTATGTTTACACGCTCGGTACCGTCCGTTTGGCCGACTGGATCCAGGATTCTAACGCGGACCACATGGCAGACGGCGTCCGCACGCACCGGCCCGCATCGAGTCTCAGCTCGACCTGCTCAGGACGATGCGTGAGAACAACGTGCGCCGGTTGGCAGCACGTCAGCTCGCGGACCTCTCCCCAGAGACCCTGCGCCAGATCCGCACGATGATTGACGAACAGCTCAAGGCAGAGCCTTCGCCGGCCCTGTCGCGCGCCAGCATGTCAAAGACCCGGCCGTCACCGCCGGGGCTTTTCCGTACCCGGGATTGCTCTACTTCGCCCGCTCACGCCCTCACGGCATAGCCACCGCCGACGCTCCGCTGCGAAGTCGCAGCGCCCGCAGGCCGCCCCACAGCGAGTCATTCCAGCCCCTCCCCCACCGTTTCGAGCAAACGCTCCCCACGCGGCCGGTCCATCTACTCAGAGGCAGCCGAAGCATCGCACCTCCGAACCTCGGAAGTTCGGTACTGGCGGCGGCCACCGGCGGCCTGGATACTAGAATGCACTCCCGAACTTCCGCAGTTCGTAACCTCCGACATCATCGTCTTCTAAACTCCGGAAGTTCGGCAGTACGGGCGCGAATGTCTGCATGCAGGCGAGCTTCTAGGCCCCCACGTTTGGGGTCAGCCAGGCTCAAGCAGCACCGGGGCTTGGTACTGCCCAACTCCAGAAGTTCGGCAGTACCGACGTCCCACTCTTCTGTCCGTTCAGCCTTCCGCAACTCGGCAGTTCGGAGCCTGCAGACTCAGAGAGACCCGGGGTTCGTGTCTTCCGGACTTCGGAAGTTCGGCTAGGTGCACCTGCAACCGCCCCAGACCTCGACTTGCCAGTCAGTAAACACCTAAATCGGGAAGTTCCGGATCTTGGTTCTTCCGAACTTTCGGAGTTCGGTAGTACGGGTAGCAGAAGACCAGATCGAGCGGAACACCTGCGCTCAGCAGATCGTAGCCACCGAGGCCAGGCATGCCCAGGCTTCGGACCTTTCGAACTTCCGGAGTCCGGTAGTGCAACATTCGAGCACGCGTTGGCGAAGAGCCCCAGACCTCGGAAGTAGGGGACCATGAGAGCCCACCTCGTCCGAGTTCGGTCCTTCCGGACTTCGAAAGTTTGGCAGTGGTGAGCTCGCCCACAGCTCAGCGGTCCAAGCTCACGCACCTCGCCAGTCAGCCACCCACGAGTTGACTAGGCCCCGTTCTTCCAAAGTTCCGGACTCAGCAAACTCCGGAGTTTCGGCAGAGCTCCCGCCCCCTCAGCAACACTTGGCCGCCAACCTACGAACCTCGGGAGTCTGGCGGTGCAACGCCTGGTCCAGCTCCGGAGTACCGTTCTTCCAATCTGCCAAACTTCGGAAGTTCGGGCTGACGGTCGTGCCTCGCGCGCGCGTGGGATCTTGCGGCGAGCTTGAACCCTCGGAACTCTCGTAGTTCCGGAGTTCGACACCTCGGACCTTCGAAAGTACGAACCTACAGACTTCGGTACGTCGGAACTCACCGGCGGTTCCTCCGAGGTGGGGGAGGGGTCCACTGGTAGGTTGGGTCCGTTAGCTTGCCGGCTGACAGCTGGAACTCTGTAAGTTCCGTACCTTGGGTGGCCCCTGTGGCCGCTCCATCTAATGCACGCAGATTCCTACTGCAGCCGGACCAATTGTCATTGCAGCGAAGGATCCGTGCGACATGAGAGTTGTCTCTGTCATCAACCAAAAGGGCGGCGCCGGTAAGTCCACGACCGTCATGAACCTGGCGTCGGTGGTCGCCGAGCACTCACGCGTGCTAGTCGTGGACGTTGATCCGCAGCTGTCCGTCACCTCGTGGGCGACCACGGCGGAAGAGCTTCCTGATGACCGCCGGCTGCCTTTCGACGTCGTCGCGGAGACTGACGTCGAGGTCCTCGCTCAGCTACGCGGTGCGGATTACGACACGATTTTCGTCGATACTCCCGGAAACCTGGAGAACATGGCGGTCCTGAAGGCCGTCGTGGCCAATTCGGACTTCGTGATCCTGCCAACCGAGCCAACGGCACTGGCCATGCTGCCTCTGGTCAACACGTTCAAGAGCATTGTCGAGCCCGGGGGAGTGGACTACCGGGTCGTCATCACGAAGGTCGACTCGAGGTCCCTAGTCGATGCCACGGACGCCCAGGACGAACTACGCGACGCTGGCCTGAAGGTCTGCAAGTCGTATGTGCGGTCCTACAAGGTGCACGAGCGTGCACCGCTAACCGGTCAGGTCGTGACCACTTATGACAAGACGCGGGCGGCCGAAAAGGCCGGCGCGGACTACAAGGACGTTGCCCGGGAGCTCTTGAGCATCTGGGCCAACCAGGAGACGAGGTAGATCATGGCGGTCAAGAAGGGGTTGAAGGGGCTGCTGAACCAGGGCAGCCAGGAAATGCTTGCCGCCATGCAGCGCGACCAACAGGACGAGGCAGATCGCAGCACGGGTAGGGGAGTGGGAGCCACTCTGCCCGTAGCCGCGCCGGCCGGGCCATCGTCAGCGGTCGCTACGGCGCTCCAGGAGCCATCAGCAACCCGGCCGGCGACCCAGGCGGTTCCCGAGCCTGTTGAGCCCGCCCCGGAGCCAGCTCCTCGCGCTCAACAGGAGCCTGTTCCAGCGGCGCCCAAGCAGGCGGCTCCGCAGCCTGAGAAGCCCGCGGGGGAGCGGGCCACAGCGGCGGAGCCCAAAGCCGCGAAGAAGCCGTCGTGGGAGGAAATGGACCGCAAGGAGGTCCGTGTCTACGGGGATCAGGTGCTGGCTCTGACGACGCTCCGAATGAAGATCAACAAGGGGAAGAAGGGCCCGGAACGCATCACGGACAACACCCTGATTCGTACCGCCATCGACCTGCTGTTGCAGCACCAGGACGAGCTCGGGGGAGTGACGGAGAACGAGATCCGCGCTTCCTGTGGTCTCGACCCGCGCTATTGACCTACAGGACTACGGAGTACCGAACTTCCGAAGTTAGGACACCACTCCCGCGCTTGGCACCTCGTATCTCCCGAACTCTGTAATTCTGGCATCAGCCCGCCGGCCTGAACGCCAAATCCGCGAGGGATAGGTCGTCGGGCGGTCCCTCGTACGTCTCCCACGGATAGTCGTCATCGGGGGAGGGGTACAGCGCATCCGGAGCACGCCCAGCGAGCCATTCCCGCCAGACTGCGCGCTGCGCCCTGTAGAGCTTCACCTGTGCTGCGACGTCCTCCAGGACGCCCAGGCACTCGGCAACCGTGGACAGGCTGGTGGAAGCCTCTATGGTCCATCCTGCACGGCCGCGAGTCGCGAGGTTCCACGCAGCGAGGATCTCGAGGGACTCGCTGACCGTGGTGCGGGAGAGCCTCGTGATGCGGACGAGCTCGGCCGTCGATAGGGGAGCGACCGATGTCTCCAGCGCCTCGTACACGAACGCCGCAGGGAAGCCGAGCTCCCTGAAGGCAGGCCGGAGGGCGTGCAGCTTGCCCTTCTTCCAAGCCAAATCTCCGGCACTGTCTTTGAGCGAATCCGGGACGGTGAGCTCGTACTGATCTCCCCGCGTCCCCTTTGCCTTCTCGAGCAGGGCGATGAGGGGGTTGGTCGCCGATCGAAGCGCGCGCAGATGACCGGCCACAGTGGTGTGATCGAGCCCTGTCGCAACAGCCAATGATCGGACCCCGAACTCAACGACCGATCCTCCGGTCATATGTGCCGCGGCTCCCAGTGCCCTGAGCACCATCCTTCGTGCGAGGTCAGCCCTTGAGGAACCCATTGTCTGCTCAACCAGCGAAGCGGCGTTTCTCCAGGTCCTGATGAATCGATGCTCGGCGGCAGAATCGACGAGCGTGGAATTACCACGGTGTAGTGCGGGCGGCTGTGTATGTGGCTGGCTTGTGGGGTTTTTATGGTCACTGCTTTGCCTTGCTGTGTTTGTGGCCTTTGATTTGAGGTGCCGATGTGAAGCAGCGAGGTCGCGCTGAAGTGCCTGGACTCTGTTCCCCGAGCTGTAGCGGGCGTAGAAGGACGCGAGGCCGGGCCAGATCCCCTGGGTCATGCGGCGGTAGATGTCGGTGGCGTCCAGTCCGGCAGCAGCAGCTCCCGTGATGACTGCCTGGCGAGCCTCGGAGTTGCTGCCGTAGCGGTTGGCGTCGTACAGCCCTGTGCGCGCGATGCTCTGCATGGCCTGGGACATCCGGGGAGCCGAAGAGACGTCCATCGTGTCCGCTGTGGACGTTTCGACTACGGGGGCCACCGCTTCGAGGCGGAGGGCCCGGGCAGCCTGGATCTCGTCCCGGAGGTCACGGCGCATCGCCGCCCAGACGGTCGAGGCGTTGGGCCGGCGTGCGACGTCGTAGGCCATCGATAGGCTCATGGCGAGCTGCTGGTGGCCGCCTGACTTGTGCCGGCTCCCGGGCACGCGCATACACCCGTGGAGGAGGTTCTGGTGGGGCGTCCTGTCGAGGCTCGGAAGCCTGTTGCCCAGCGCCTCAACGAGCTCCCGGGCATCGGCGAAGGTCGCCGGGTCGGCCAGCGGCACGTAGACGTGACGTCCGCCGTTCGGGGAGAAGTCCTCGATCCAGCGGGCGCCGAGGCGGTGCAGCCATTCCTGCAGGGCCCGGACGTCAGCTGTGACCTGGGCCAGGCCTCCCTTGGAGGCGTCGAAGTCGAAGAAGAGCGCGCGGCAGGAGCCGTCCTTGCCGAAGACGCGGACAGCTGCAGGCACGGTCGGCAGGGCATCGGTCAGATCCCGCTCGAACTTCTGTGGGTAGCTTCTACCGGCGTCTCGCGACAGCCTCACACGGGGCTGACCTGCCAGGAGGGGTGCTAGTGCAGCCCATACGACCGAGGGCTCGTCTTTGACAAGCGACACGCCCGAACTCTGTAAGTCTGGCAAGGCCCAGCCATGCTGGGGTAAAGTGATGGTATTCCTCCTGAAGGAATGACAGAGGTCCGCTCCTCCCAAGGGAAAAGGCGTTTGTTGGACTTACTTCCTGATCAGCCGGCAAGCAAACACAGGTTGTGAGTCGAAGTCTTCGAAGGCCCGCCTACGGCGGGCCTTCTCTTCGTTAAGAGGCGAGGCGGCCGATAGGCAGAGCCCCCTGCTGGTTGGTCTTGGTGAGGTCGGTGTGCTGGATGCGATCTTCGACAACGGAGGCTACCCAGTCGCTGACGTGCTCAAAGCCCTCAGCGGATGCGATCTCCCGCACCGTGTTGGCCTTCTCCGTCGCCAAGCGAAAGCCAATGAGCTTGCGGTCACCCTTGTGCCTGCGGCCAGGTCCAACTCGACCGTCTGCTGTCACAGCCATGATTACCACTGTCCTTTGAATCTGCTGGCCCCCGGGGCCTTCGCTTCGTGATCAGTTCCAGATGTCCAGTGACCTTGCGGTCTCAATTCTCGCGTGAGCGAAAACAGTTTTCTTTCCGGACACTCCGAACCTAACACCACGGTCAGTGACCACGAAGCATTACGGCAAAACTGTTTTTGTGTCGTTTTGCGGTCGCCCTGCGGGGGCGAGTCGTAAGTGGCCGTGTCTTGGGACACGCTCCCCTCTCTGCCGGTGGGCTGCATCTGGCCTCCTAACGATTGAAGGACTGTACCAATATGGCACAATCCTTCAATCCATAGCAATTAGTGCGCGGCTAGCTCTTCCACGCCCACTGGATCAGCTTCGCCTTAGCGTCTTCTGCTGGCACGTCAATCGAGGTGGATCGGAAGGCTTCTCCAAACATGGTCCTGACCGACTTCGCGGTGCGGAAGTATTGGCCGTGCTTGTCGATCCTGCGGGCGGAGACGCCGAGGTACCGGGCAGTCTGCCGGCGGTTCATCCCGGCCTCGATGCAGATTTTCACGGCATGGAAGATGACAGCGTAGGCGGCCTCGTTCTCCGGGTTCGCCTTGGTCAGGATCCGCTCTACCGCGATCTTGGCCTCTGGTGGTGTCTGACTCACGTTCCACTCCTCACTTGATCGACAGACCGGTGTCGAAGGTCTTGCGTGCCAGCTGGCGTGACCTGGCGAAGGCGAAAGCCCACAGTCCGAGGACGACGCAGGCTGTCGATACGTGCGTGACCAGCTCGAAGATGTAGAACGCTTCAGCCCCCGCCCGTAGTTCCAGCGGGTAGGCCAGGGCGCGTCCGATCGAGAGGATGAAGCCAACGAAGATCAACCTCGAGGCCAGTCGGCCGAAGCGCAGAGGGTTCCTGCGGCTGTCGCGGAAGACCGGCAGCAGGAGGGGCACCAGTACGTAGGCGGTGTAGGCGAGGACAATCCACTCGTTCAGTTCCACCGCGCGCTGCTCTTGGTACATCTCCAAGCGGGGTGACGCCTCGGGGGTATCCGCCACGAGGAGCGTGCAGAGCACCCCTGAGGCCGCGATCACGCCCACCAGGAGGCCGCGCTTTCCAACGATCCAGGTGGTAGCCGTTTCTGAGCCGTAGGCAACGGCGAGGTGCACGCCGAGGACCCCTACAGCGGTCATAGCGCAGCATTTGGCGATGAAGTCGGTGCCGTTGGAGATAGGCACGATGGCCTCCAGCACCTGATAGACGCCCGGCAGGGAGAAGACGTAGGCGGCGGTCAGCAGCACTCCCATGAGAGCCAGCCGGCCACTGGGTCGCAGCAGTGCCCGCGCCCCTTCGGGTGTGCGCCTGGAGGTCATGCGGTGGAACGTCAGTCCACCGAGGAAGATCAGCATGAAGCTGACTGAAATGACGTAGATGCTGTCGTTCATCCGATCAGGTCCGTGAGTTTCTCCGCGTATTCGAGAGCTTCCTTGCGCTGCCGGAGGCGGCGCTGGAGGAGGTTCAGTCGTTGTTGGATGAGTTCGACCAGGTCCTCGTTCTTCATCACCATCAGGGCCGTTTCCCGGATCTCCTCGGGCCAGTCGCCCTCTTCCATGGTGATGAGTCCGACGACGACAAGCCCCGCGACCATCGACGTCCCGCTGACCCGGGCAGCAGTGACCGCCTGGATGGGGGTGAGCTTGTTTTCCGAGAGCTGGTTGAACAGGTAGGTGATCGCCGTTCCTGTCTTCTCGGCCACGTCGTGCCGGACGTCGCCGGTGTCGATGGCGTCGATCCATGCTCGATGGGAACCGTCGTGGGGGAAGTCGATTTTGACCTTGTCGTTCCGGGGGAACAGGTCTTCGTGGAAGCGGTGCTGCAGCTCGACCATGAGGTCGGCGTGGTGGACCTGGCTGAGGACTTCCGCGGCCGTTGGTGTGCGGGGCCGGCTGTCGAGGTCTTCGTAGTCCTTGAAATCCGCCAATGCCGTGACTGGGTCGATACCGACGCCTCGGGCCACGCCGACCACGGTCGATTCGGGGACGTTACCGCGCCGGATCTGGTTGCCCACCGTGACGCGATGCAATCCGGTCAGGCGGCCCAGCTCACTCGCCGAGGTGGTGATGCCGCGACCTTCGAGCCAACGCTTGAAGTCAGAACCAGAAACAGCCACGGCACCTCCTTCAAGAGAGCACTAAATGGGAACGGCACGCCCATATAGCGAGGATGTCAAAATTTAAGCTATTGTAAAAACTGAGGAATTGGTTTCATCCCTCTTTCTTCACGTCTCAAATTTTACCGGGCAGACCCTAACCAGTCTGTGCCTTCACGCCGCTGGGAGGTAGCAGTGGACGAAGACGACAAGCATGGAGCGTCACCGCTACTGGCCCTGGCGATCCTTGTACCTCTGCTGGCGGGCCTGCCCGTCGTGGGCATCGCGGGAGCTGCGATCCTCACGCAGACCGAGGAGAAGCCCGCTGCGTGCGTCGTCTCGGCAGTCGGCGAAACCGTCGGTGACCTCACCTCGACGCCGGCAATCCCGAACGGCTGGGGCGACCTGGTCGACGCCGCCGCGAAGACAGCGGGCCTGCCGGTGAGTGTGGTGGCGGCGCAGCTCAAGCAGGAATCGGGCTGGAACGAAGGCGCATGGAGCCCTGCAGGGGCTCAGGGTGTCGCTCAGTTCATGCCCGGCACCTGGGCCCTGTACGGGGCGGGCGGGGACCCGTTCTCGGCCGAGGACGCCATCCCTGCCTACGGCCGCTACATGGCGGCCCTGAAAGAGCAGGTGCAGCCGCTGGCCGGTGATGACGCCGACCTGCTCGTGCGCCTGACCCTCGCCGCTTACAACGCCGGCCCCGGCGCTGTGCAGGCAGCCAAGGGCATCCCGGCTTTCACGGAGACTCAGCAGTACGTCGAGAAGATCCTTTCCTCCGGGCAGGGCGAGTTTTCCGCCGACTGCACGGCACCGGCGGGCATCGGCGCGTGGGACGGCGACCTCGGCGACGGCGAGTGGACCAACCCGCTCCCGGGCGGCGTCTTCACCTCCGGCTACGGCCACCGGGACATACCGACGCTGCCCGCTTGGGCGCAGGACCACGTTGGGGTGGACCTGTCCTCTCCGGGTGCTAGCACCGGTAACGGCGGACCTGTCATCGCGCCGACCGGCATTCGGATTACCGGGTTCAACGATAAGGACGGGTGCGTGATCGCCAAGGAGAACGGCGACGACCCCGATTTCGGGTTCGCGTTCTGCCACCTCAACGCCTACAGCGTGGCTGTGGGGGACCGGTTGAAGCGCGGCGACGTCGTCGGAACCGAGGGCAACAAGGCCGGCCTCGGGCTGGTCGCCACGCACCTGCACTTCGAGATTTACAAGCCGGAAGCACCGGAGGTCGTCTACCCGTACCAGGGCTGGAACCTCGACCCGGAGCCGATCCTGAAAGAGAAAGGAGCGTGGGTGCGATGACCCGCCGCTCACACACACACCTGTACCGGGTCACCGCTCTGGCGGTCTCAATGATGGCACTGGTCGCCCTGACCAGCTGCGCGGCCGACGCGCCGGGATCGGAGGCCCCGATTTCCGCGCCGACCACCGTCTACGAGGGTTCCTACACATCGCTCCCTGCCGAGGGCATCCTGGGCGGCAACACGTTCTCATCTCCTGAGGATGCCGACCGTTCGGACGTCGACTCGACTGCCTGGGTCGTGGCGCTGATGCTGCATTCGTGGGATACGACGGTGGACCGCACGGAGACGGCGGCCGCGGTGCGTGCCATTCCGCTGATGAGCGAGGAGTGGGCGGCGAATCAGGTCGAGCCTGAGCGCAACGCGAGTAACGGCGAGTGGTTGGAACCAGCTGAGCACGGCGCCTACAGCGTGCCCCGGGCGGTTCCGGCGATCGGTGACGCCGCGCAGGACGTCGCCCCGGACAAGGCGATCCGGGTCCTCGACGTGACGTGGCGCTGGGTAGCTCGTGACGAGACGCCGCTGACGAGCGGCGGTCACCGGCAGGTGACCGTGTATCTCGAGAAGACGGACGGCCAGTGGGACGTCGTCGGGCATCAGACCCGCGACATGACCGCCTCGATGCCCGGCTCGATGACGGGGGAGGGGAAGTGACTCCGGTTGTGCATTCCTGGCCCGTCATCCGCCTCACCATTGGGGAGGGCGAAATCGTCGCGGACGCGAACGGTGACATCCTGACCTACCTGGTGCTCGATGATGCGTCCGCAGCCGACGTGGCCGCCGACGCAGCAGCGGAAGCGTGTCGCCGTTTGGGCTTGGCCGCGTGCCGGGTGCAGGGACTCACCGAGG
This sequence comes from Arthrobacter sp. MDT1-48-3, assembly GCF_054511015.1. NCBI lineage: Bacteria > Bacillati > Actinomycetota > Actinomycetes > Micrococcales > Micrococcaceae > Arthrobacter > Arthrobacter sp. MDT1-48-3. The sequence continues at coordinate 24,067 of NZ_JBTNDL010000009.1, read as the reverse complement.
ACGGCGAGGTCTACGAGATGGTCGTCGACGCCGAGCTGGGCACGCTCGAGGAACGGGAAGACACCACCGCCACCGGCACAGGTGCTGGTGTTGCCCGTACTGGGTCGAAGTCTGCACGCCGTCGTACTCCTGCGCGCCGGAAGGCTGTGCTGTGGGGGAGCGCAGGCCTCCTGGCGGCCACGGTCGGGTTCAGTGCCTTCTCCACGGTGCAGGACAACATGGCTGAGCCGGTGGCGACGGTCTACACACCGCCGCCCGCGCAGCTGCCGGTCCCTGCTCCTGCCGGGTGGGACACCTACGGTGACTGGACAACACCGATGACCGGCTCGAGTGTTCGGGCGATCCTGGATCCCTCGGGGCAGCCGGTGAGCGTGGACGGCTCCACGCTGATCGGCCATGACCCTCGGACAGGCGTGGAGCGGTGGACGCGCACCGCGCCGTTCAAGGTCGCGCAGCTCGCCCTGTTCACCCTCGATGGGCAGTCGAGGGTCGCGGCCGCGGCCGCCCGCGAGCTGGTGCTATTCGGCGATGGAGCAGAGCCCATCCGCGTCGACGTCCCGAAGGACGGAACGATCGTCCTGGACGGCGGTACGGCTCCTCGGGTGGACCTGCCGAACAAGCGGACCCTGATCGTCGCAGCCGACGGCAGTACAGCGGCGCGGGTGGTCCCGGCGGCCGCGGAACCCATCGAAGCCCTCGGCGATCACCTTGTAGCGGCCGACAACCGTTCGGGGCGGATCTGGCGCGTCACGCAGGACTCGGCGGCCCTGCCTGCACCGGCGAAGCTGCCCGCACCAGTGGCCGGAGCGGAACTGGTCACGGTCCTCGGATCCGTGAACGAAACAGTCGTCGCGGCCTGGAAGACCGCCGACACCACCACCATCGGCTTCTATGCCCTCGGGGATGCGACCGACGCGACGGAGGCGACGCAGGTCGGCATCATCGACGTCGAAGGAACCGACGTCGCCACCTCGGGTATTCAGGTGGACCGGGAGAACGGCCTGCTTTTGGCCGGTACCGTCCTGGTCGACGTCGAAGCAAAGCAGGCCCACCGCCTGCCCGGGGCCGGGAAACTCGCCGCCGGCTACGCCTGGGTCACCACCAACACCGAGCAGCTGCGGATCAACGCGCAGGGCGTCACCGAGACCACAACCGACGCCGCCCGCGCGGCCATCCCCGATGTCATCACTGACGACGGCAAGGCAATCACCCGGGCCGAAGGATCCTCCACCGGCCTGCTGTATGCGCTGACGCAGGTCGCACCCCGACCCACAGCAATACCCACAGCAACAACCAGCACGACCGCTGACCCGTCTTCTACTCCGACTTCTACTCCGAGCCCCACCTCGACTGTTTCCCCGAAGGAGAACCCCTGATGAGAATGACCGCTGTCATCGACCCGGCCGGCACCCTCGAACTCGACCTGGGAGGCGAGCAAACCACCGTCCCCTACCTCTCGGTAATGGAAGCCCGCCGCTCCGTCATGAGCACCGCAACCGACCTCGCGGCCGAGACGAGCACCGCCACCGAACTGCACATCGAGGACCCGTCCGGCTCCCGCACGATCCTCGTCCAGACCGACGGCGCCATCATCGAGCAGGACACCGACAGTGACCCGACGGAAAGCGCGGCAGTACAGCCCGCCGAAGCAGCCGAACCTGCGGCATCCCCGCTCACGCCAAAAGAGCCGACCCGGCCGGAGGCCGCGGTGGAAGCAGCAGCACCTGTTGCCACTCCTGTTCCTGCTCCTGCTCCTGCTCCTGTTCCTGCTGAGGCTTCCGTGACAACGGAAGCAACGGCACCGGAAACCGTCGCTCCATCAGCCGTAGTACCGGCAGTGGTCCCGGTAGTAACGGTGGAGCCGCTGCCGACCCGTAGGACGGCGATGCCGTCGTTTGTCGACCGGCCGGACGCCGATGCACCAGCACAGGTGGGTTTTCGCGGTGTGCTGAACCAGTTCGGGTTGAAGCTCGCAGCGTCCCCCGCGGAGCTTGAACGGCGCCGGGACGAGAAAACTGTCTCTCAGCACTGGGCAGGTCCCCGCACGATCACGGTCCTGAACCCCAAGGGTGGGGCGGGCAAGACGCCAACGGTGATCTGCCTGTCCGCCGTGTTCGCCCGCCTCGGCGGCTCCGGTGTCCTGGCGTGGGACAACAACAACTCCCTCGGGTCGCTGGGCTGGCGGACCTTCGACGCCGGCCACGAGGCGACAGTGGTCGACCTGCTCGAGCAGACGGACTACTTCATGACCGCCGGTGCCCGGGCCGGGGATCTGGCTTCCTACGTCCATCACCAGCCCTCGGACCAGTACGACGTACTGAGAAGCGATGACCGATCGGGCGCGAAGAAGCGGCACGAGGTCACCGGCGACGAGGTCCACCGCCTCTACTCGGTGGCCGCGAAGTATTACCGGTTGATCCTCATGGACTCGGGTAACACCGAGCGCGGGGACAACTGGGAGGCAATGATCGGGCACTCCGACCAGGTCGTCATCCCGGTCAAGTCCGTCGACGACGCAGCCGAAGGCGCGTCCCGGGGCCTCAGCGCCCTGCGGGCGGGCAACGAGCACGCGCAGTCGCTGGCAGACCGCGCCGTGGTGATCATCCTGGGCTGCACCCCGTCCCACGGGCCGGCGAAGTTGAACGAGCTCGCTGAGTCCTTCCGCCCGTTCGTGAAGTCGGTCGTGACGGTACCCTACGATCCGTCGCTGATCGAGGGCAGGATCCGGTTCTCCTCGATGCTCCCGCAGACCCGCCGCGCCTGGCTCCGGGCCGCCGCGCAGATCGCGGAGGGACTATGACCGTGACCCCGCAGCGCAATCCGTTCGTCAACGAGCCGGAGGTGACACCGCAGGAAGACCCGATCGATGATGACCCGATCCTCGGGCAACGCGAATCACTGAGAGGCCCGCGGAACATTCAGCAGACCCTCGTCGCCGAGCCTGTCGAGGAGGAGGAACCAGCGGCCCCCGTGGTCGTGACCAGCGCGACCCTGTGGCTGGTCGGTGCCTCCGGTGGCGTCGGCACCAGCACCCTGGCGGGCCTGTGCTCGGAGAACATCGTCGATGAATCTGAGCGGCGGCCTGTTTGGGCGGGCCGGGCCCTGTTGGTCTGCTCGACCAGTGCGTCCTCGCTCGAGGCCGCGCAGCAGCTGGCGCGTAGGTCCGTGTCCGGGCAGCTGCCTTATGAACTGGTCGGCCTCGTGATCGTCCATGACCGGCCCAAGAACCGGCTGACGAAGCCGACCCTGGACTTCGCGCGCGGGGTTGCGCGGATGTTCCCGGTGGCCATGACGGCACCGTATGAACCCTCGTGGCGCGAGATCGGCGTCACCCCACAAGCTTCCGGGACACGGCTGAAAAGCGTGCTCCGGAAAATCGAGAAGATCGCCCGCTCTGGGCACTGAGAAAGGCAAACTTCCATGTTCGGAAACACTCTGGCAGCACACACCCTGACCACCATCAACGCGCTCACTCCGGTCCGTGAAGGATCACTCTCGGCACAGACCTTCACCCCGACGCAGCCCCCCGGCATGGAGGGCATGACCACCGTCATCGGCTGGATCCTGTGGGGCGCGGGCCTGGTCCTGTTCGTGTTCTTCATCTTCGGCCTTGTCGCGGCGGGCAGGAACCGCCGGCAGGGCAACGAGATCGAGGCTCCCATCTGGCCTATGGTCGCTGCCTGCCTGCTGGGCGCTTCGGGGGCCGTGTGGACTGCAATCACCTGAGCAACAACGCCCACCCATCTGATCGAGAGAAGGACACACGATGAGCACACAGGACACCACCCAGGAACCGAAGGCCCGCCCGAAGTGGTTCGGCGCTGCCGTGATGCTGCTGGCCCTGGTGCTGGTCGGCCTCCTCGCGTGGGGTTTGCGGGTATTCCTCTTCCCCAGCAACGACGAACCGGCAGCAGAGCCCACCACCGCCGCAACGCAGACAGCACCATCATCCGCCTCGACGTCCGCGTCCACGACGGCAGCACCCGTCGAGGACGCGGACGCCGCCTGGGACTGCCAAGCGGACCTCAACAACGACGACGCATCTGTGGCTGACAATGCACCACCGGTCGAGGAATGGGTAGCTGGTGGATACAACGTGATTCCGTTCTCCGCGTTCGGCGGCTGCGAGAAGACGCCCTCCGGTCTTCGGGTTGGTTTCGCGCACAACGAAGCAGGCGCACTCATGGCAGCAGCAACCTATGCGATGGCCATAGATCCTTCGGTCAGCGAGGAAGCAGCCGACAACGTAGAAGTTGCCATCGCCGAGGGCCCAGACCGGGACAGGCTGGCCGAGAAAGCTAAGCGCATCCGGGACGGTCTAGAACAGGCCGCGGACGGAACCGCATCAGCTGCCTCAACTTTGATCGGCTACGCGCAGGACTTCTACTCCGAAGAAGCAGCCTCGTACCGGCTGATCTACGAGGTTCCTTCGTCGAATGGCCTTGTCGGTCAGGTTTCCGTTCAGGCTGACCTGCTGTGGGAAGACGGTGACTGGAAGCTGGACCCTGCATCCGGTACCGAGTTGATGACCTCGGACCTGTACCAGGGCCAGCCGTATATCGAATGGGGGCCGAAGAGCTGATGCCGGTTGTTGAGGATCTTCTTGAAGGTATCGCCGGCAGCGCCGTCGAAAAGCTGATCCAGTTCCTCGCGGGCTGGGTCGTGCAGGTCCTGACGGAGATGATCAACTTGGTTGGCACCTGGTGGTTGAAGATCGGCGCACCTGACATGGGTGCAGGATCTGCAACCGACCGCATCCAGCAGTCGACGTTGATCTTCGTCGGGATGGCCGGTGTCATCGGGACAGTGTTCGCGCTCATCAAGCTCGCCCGGGACCAGGACCGTGCCTCGACCGAGAACTTGGTCATGGGCATGGTGCGGACTGTCCTCACCACAGCACTGGCCGTCCCGATGGTGGGCCTGCTGTTCGGGGTGACCGACGTCCTTGCACCGTGGCTGGTGACCACCATCTCCGGGTCCGCGCAGGAAGACGGGCTCGGAACTGCGATGGGCTTGGAAGCTCTTACAGGAACCACGATGACCATGCAGCTCGCGGGCATCGTCCTATTCATCGTGCCTCTGGCCCTGCTGGGAGCGATCATCAACGCGGTCATCGTCATCTTTTCCTACGGCGCGGCGATCGCATTGTGCGGAGTCCTGCCGATTTTCGCGGCCGCGTCGCAGACCGAACGCGGACGGAAGTCCTTCGACAAGGCCGTGGGCTGGCTCGCCGCCGTCGTCCTCTTCAAGCCTGCCGCCGCAATCCTGTACGGGGCGGGACTCGCCCTCCTGAAAGGCATCAACGGCACCGCAGACAACGAACTCGGAAACACCACGATCGGCCTGATCACCGGTCTCGTGATCATCTGCAGCGCCTGCGTTGCGATGCCAGCCCTGGCGAAGGTCCTCGTGCCTGCCGTCAGCGCAGGACCGCAGGGAATGGGAGCCTCCGGCCTGGCAATGGTCGGCGGTACCGTCGCCATCGGAGCACTCACCGGAGGGATTGGCGCTGCAGCCGGCGCCGCAGCGGCAGGCGGTGGTGGCGGGGGCGCAGCCGCCGTCACTGGTGGAGGGACCGCAGTGACGGCCGGGGAAGCGGCTGCTACAGGTGGAGGCACCGCTGCAACTGGTGCGGCCACTGCCGCAGAAGCATCTGCGACCGCAGGCACCAGCAGCAGTGCGGCCACGGCCAGTGGAGGCGCAAGCGGAGCCACCGGTGCTGTAACGCCTGGTGGTGCAGGTAGCGCCGGTGGCGGAACTGGTGGAACCGGACCATCCGGGGCAGCACAGAGGCCGGGGCAACCCGTCGCGCCGGTATCGGACGCAGGTGGCGGGGCATTCGGAGGAAGTGCTGGCGGCCCCGCTAGCGGGTTTGGTGGAGGTTCTGGTGGTCCTTCGGGTGCGGAGTCCCGCCCGGAACGAGCAGGGGCAGAGACGTCCCCGGTCAGTGATGCCGGTGCTGGTGGATCAGGTTCGCCCGGGCCAACGGGCGCACCAGCCGGTACCGGTTCCGGTGTCAGTGACGGCAGCTCGTCCGCTGGGGGACCGAGCGGGGCAGAGCCCGCAGCAGCAGGTAACAGGCCCCCATCGGAAGCTCCTGGGGCAGCACCCGCGATGTCACCGACGGCGGAGGGGTTCCGGGCCGGGGCGCCGTCCGGGGCGGATAAGTTGGCCCAGAATCAGCAACGCATCGAGTACGCGCTACGGGAAGTAGCAAGGGACATGGAACGCGCAGTGGAGAGTGGGGATGACCAGTGAGCTCAACGAGCACCGAACAGACAATCATCCGGCAGTACGGCAACATCGCAGAGGACCGGACGGCGGGTCTGATGGGGTTCTCCATGGCTTCGACCGTTGTCCTGGGCGCGGGAGCAGTCGGGGTGTTCGTCGCGATCATGGCCTCGCAGATCTGGGTGGCCGTCGGTATCGCGCTGGTCGCGTTCATCGCGGCCACGATCCTTGGCTCAAAGGACCGTCATGGTCGGTCCAAGCCTGAGCGGTGGCTGGCGCGCAGCATGCATTCCAAGGCCAAAAAGGCCGGGAAGACGGTCTACAAGTCCGGCCCTGTGTCGCAGATCCCGGACGGATCATTCCGCGCACCGGGCCTGCTGGCCGCGACGGAGCTGATCGACTTTCAGGACCTCTTCGGCAACGAGGGTGTCATGCTCTGGCACCCGAAACTGAAGACCGGCACCGTGTTCTTCTCCACCAACTCCTCGGGCTTGGGTCTGCTGGATCAGGACCGCGTGAACCGGCTCGTCGGGTCATGGGCAGCATTCCAGCGCGACGCCGGCTCCAACGCACGGGTCGAGCAGATTTCGGTGACGACGCAGTCGACGACCGATCCGGGCGAACGCCTCCCTGACGCGATCGCGGTGGCCCGGCAGCAGGCCGGGTCCCACGAGGTGCCCGCCTTTGCCCGTCAGGTGATGGATGACGTGGTGAACGACCTCAACCTCGACGTGCCTAAGCTCGAGCAGTGGGTGGCCCTGACGTTCAGCGGCAAGGCCAACGACGGCGACCGCGCACCGGAACGGTCCGCCGAGGAGCTGGTGGCCGATGTGAAGTCCCTCTTGCAGGGGTTCAAGGAAGAACTCGAGGACGTCGGCGCGGGCAGCGTGTCCCTCATGCGGGCCGCTGACCTGACCGACCAGACCTACGTCGCGTTCAATCCGCGCGCGGCGGCCGCGGTCGAGCGCGCCCGCCTCTCCGGTGACGGGACGGGCCTCACCTGGCACGAGGTAGGGCCTTCGGCCGCCCGGACGATTGGATATCCGGGCAGGTACGACCACGCCGGGGTGACGAGCAAGTCGTGGCAGATGTTCAAGCCGCCGGCCGGGACGTTCCGCGAGAATGCTCTGGTGGCCCTGCTGGGCCCGGATGCGAGCATGCTCCAAAAGCGCGTCACCGTGTTCTACCGTCCGCAGCCTCCGGAGAAGTCAGCGCAGCAGGTCGCGCAGGCGCTCACCAATGCCCAGTTCGCCACGAATCAGAAGGGTCGCCGTCCGACCAGTTCGCAGATCATCGCCCTCGAGAAGGCACGCAAGGCCGAGCGGGAGCAGGCCGAAGGGGCGGCACTGGTGCGCTTCGCCATCGGCGTCACAGCGACGGTGGAAAGCCCGGAGCAGCTGCAGGCGGTGGAGGCGAAGATCATGCGGAACGCCGCCACCGGCATCCAGATCCGGATGCGGTCGTGTGACTACAACGACGACGCCGCGTTCTCCTTCAACCTTGGGCTCGGCCTCGTCCCAGAGCACCTGGCCACCATCTCCTCTGACGTCAGGAAGGCCCTCTAATGTCCGCGTTCGACAGAATCGTTGACAAGGTTATGGACCGGTTCCTGGGCCGTTCCGAAGCGGCGGCCGCCGTCAGTGCGGCGTCCTTCCCGCAGCTCACGGACAAGGGCATGCGGGTCTGTGAGGGCGGCATGGTGACATGGGTTGAACCGCCGCCGGAGTTCACCGCCACGTCGAACCAGACCGCGGGCCTATGGCCGTTCTGCGTCGGTACGTCCTCGCCGCTGGTCGGTGCGGTTCTGGGCCGGAACCTGCTCAACAGCTCCGTGGTGTGCGGGGATCCGATCAGCCTGTTCCTGCACGGCATCATCTCCTCGCCGTCCGGGTTCATCCTGGGCCTGAACGGGCGCGGGAAATCCTCGGTCGCCGTCCGTATGGCGCTGGCACTCATCGACCAGGGATTCCTGATCCTCGTGGCAGGGGACCTCAAACCCGACTTCGCCGGCGTGGTCCTGGAAACCAACGGGCAAGTCGTACAGGTCGCCCCCGGCGTCGGGGCGATCAACCCGCTCGACGCCGGCCCGCTCTGGCGGGAACTGGAGCGCCTGCCGGCCCCGATGCGGCGCCAGATGCGCGCCGAGATCCACGCCCGGCGCCTGATGACCCTCACCGGGCTCATCGAACTGGTGTTCAAGGAACCGCTGGATGCGAAGAAGCAAGAACAGACGGTGCTGTCCATGGCGATCGCCATGGCAGCCGAGAAAGCGGAAGCGGAGGACCGGCAACCGCTGGTCGGCGACGTCGTCGCCGCCATCAAGTCCGCACCACCGCAGATCCAGTCGGCACTGCTCATCGAGGACACCAAGGAGTACCTGCCGCAGGTCAAGAACCTCCTGGCGGGCCTGAACGCCCTCGGCGAGCACGGACCGTTCGGGGACGTGTTCTGCCAGCACACCACCAAGGAAATGAAGATTGACACCTCCGTCGACTTCGACATTTCCCTCATCGACGAGTCCCAGCTAACGCTCCGCGCCGCCGTGCAGACAGTGTGCTGGTCCTACGGTCAGGCCGGCATCTCGGCCGCGAAGACCCTCGCCGATGCCGGATTGATGGAAGAACGCCATCACCTGATGATCATGGACGAGCTGTGGCAGTCCCTGCGCGCCAGTGAGCTGCTGGTCCACCAGATCGACTCCATCACCCGCCTGAACCGGACCAAGGGCCTGGGTCAGCTGATGATCACGCACTCCATGAAGGACCTGCAGCTGTCCACGGACGAGCTGACGAAAATCGCGACCGGCTTCGTGGAACGCTCATCCGTGAAGATCCTCGGCGGGCTCGCGCAAAACGAAATGGACCCGCTGGAAACGGTGTTCCCCATCTCCGAGCGGGAGAAAGCGATGCTGGTCGGCTGGTCGGCAGAAGGGTCGATGAACCCCAACACCAACCAGGTCTCCCCGCCCCCCGGACGGGGTCGGTTCATGCTCAAAACCGGGTCCGAACCCGGGGTGCCGTTCCGGGTGAACCTCACCGCTGGCGAACTCAGAGCCCACAACACCAACCAGGCGTGGGCTGTTGCGCAGGCGAAGGTGATCCGATGAAGAACGAAGAGAACGGCCCGGTCATCGCATTCTCGTTCGTGGCCCTGGCCGCGTTCGCCGCCGTCGCCCTGATTCATCTCGGGGAAGCCTTCACGCCGGTTCCCGCCGACCTGTCATGGAACCCGATCGCACTGGCGGTCGGTCTTGCTACGGGGGATCCGTTGCCGGCGGCCGCGAGCTGGTTGCTCGGCGCGGAAGCGCTCATGGTTGTCGCTGCCTTTGCATGGTGGAGCACCCGCCCTGTGTCCAGGACCGCCGAAGCGTCCCGGCGGATGAGTCCTAGCGGAAGGATGCGCCCGGCGATGCTCGATGCCCGGTTGACCGAAGCGGCTAGGCTCCACCCGACCGCGGAAGGTATCGGCCCGGGCCTGACCATCGGGTACACCAGCGACACGGGCACCAAGGCAGTTATCCAGGGATGGCGGGAGTGCTCAACCCACGTCTGGGGAACTGGGCGGGGTAAGACGACAACGCAGGTCGTCCGGCACGCCCTAGAGGCCCCCGGCTCGTACATCATGACCAGCAACAAGGTCGACGGCGTCGCCGAAGTCCTGGCCGCCCGCACAACAATGGAAACCGGGACCGGGACCGTGTGGCTGTTCGACCCGCAACGGATTTGGCGTGATAGTCACCGGCCGGCCATGATCTTCAACCCGCTCACGATCGTCACGGACACGGTGAGTGCTGGCGAGGTGGCGTCGATCTTCGAAACCTCATCCGCACCGAGCGCCGGTCAGGGCAAGGGGGACGCGCAGTTCGACTCGCAGGGACGCGACTTCCTCGCCTGGTGCCTCCTCGCCGCCGCCAAGAGCAACGGCACGATGAAGGAGGTCCTGCGGTGGGTGTCCTCCGCGGACTTCATGGAACCCGCCGAGCTCCTGGAACGAGCCGGCCACGCCGGGCCGGCATCAGCGCTCAAGGGAATGAGCGCCCAGCCCGAGGACACCCGCGGGTCCGTCGCCGCCAGCGCCCAGCGCATGGCCTCCGCCCTCGTCCACGACGAACTGGTGGCATGGTCGACGCCCACCCCCGGTGTCCCGGTGTTCGATCCGGCTCGGTTCGTCACCGGCAAGGACACCCTGATCCTTCTCTCACAGGACGGCGCCGGCTCAGGCGCCGCATTCGTGTCCACGCTCGTCTACGCCGTGTTCACCGCCGCGCAGCAGGCCGCCCGGCAGGCAGGGGGACGCCTACAGGTGCCACTCGTAGCGGATTTGGATGAGGTCGGGAACGTCGTCAAACTCAAGCAGCTGCCCGAGTGGTATTCGTTCTTCGGGTCCATGGGCATCGTCGTCAGCGCCTACTTCCAGACCCGCGGCCAGGGCGTGGCCATGCTCGAACGCACCGGGTGGGACACCCTCTGGTCGGCGGCCGCGATCAAGGTCTACGGCGGCGGATCCGACGACACCGCGTTCCTCGACACCCTGTCCAAGACGATCGGCCAATACGACGCGACGGTCCGCAGCAGCTCCACCTCACGGAATGGCTCCTCCCGGTCTGTGCAGACCCAGCAGCGCGACATCCTCTCCGTCTCCCAGCTCTCCGAACTCCCCGCCAACAGGGCCTGGGTAAAGACCTCCAACGGCGGCGGGACCATCGTCCGCACCGTGCCCTGGTTCCGCGATAAGACAATCCACGCCCGCATCGGTCCCACGGTCGAACGCATCAAGTTATCCAAAGTGGGGCAGGTCTCATGACTGAGTCCCAGAAAGACGCCGTGAGAACCACGGAACCTAACGGTTACGGCGACCAAGTGGAGGAATTCACGTTTACGCCTGAGGATCTTGTCGACTGGGTAGAGTGCTTGGCCGCGCTGCTTGAATCAGTGGATCGGTCACAAAGCCAGTACTGGTGCTCCCAGTGGTGGAACCACACCGAAGCCGTCGACAGGTTTCGAGGCCTGTATGAGCAATGGCTGGAAGCACAAGCGCATGGAGGCATGTCATCCTGGTGGATCGACCACTTCGACCGCCACGCTGTCGTCCTATTCGCCAAACGAGGACCCTTCGGTGAATGCGGGATTACCCACTCTGAGAAGACGACCCGACGGGTGCTTGCCACCGAGCAGCCGCCTCAAGATTGGGCGTGGTGAACGCCTGCTGCTGTGTGCTTCTCGTCCACGTTGTTGAGGCCGCGTGCATCACGAAGCACCGGCCCCAATGAGCCGTTATTCGCTGGTGGGCCGCCGGCGTTGCCGTTTAGTCTCGGATCGCTGCTGCTTATAAGCCAAACGGCGACGTTCCGAGCCGCGCGTGGGACGCGTTGCGCGGCGCAGAGGGGGCGAAGGGGTAAGTGCGGTGGCCACAATTTCGCGAAGCGTCTTGAGGGCGATTTCGCGGTTACGCAACTGGGACCGCTGCTCCGACACCGTCACTGTGATCGCGCCCCTGACAAAGCTCCGGGCGAGCTGATGAACGATTCGTATCCGTTGCTCATCGCTTAACGCCGACGACTCCGATGCCACCCAGGTGAGTTGCACCCGACTGTCAGAGGTGTTGACGTGCTGCCCGCCCGGCCCGGACGACCTAGAGAACTTCCACTGCAATTCGGTCGCCGGAATGATCAAGTCCGATGTCACTTCAAGATCCACGCAGTAAGCGTGACACGCCAGGTGTGTTTGGCGGCAGGCGTCAGCTAGTGGAGGCCGTTCCGTCAACGACTTAGCCGTGCGCGGCGGCGACCGGGCCGCCCGGCGACCGGCGGGTGTGCTGTCGCTCGGAAAAGCTTCCACCGGAACTCGTTATCGTATGCGCTGAAAACCTTGCGTTATGACGACCGGACATTAATCTCCGAAGCCAATTCGATAGCAGCACCATGTCACTGTCCGACAAGCAGCGCGAAAGCGTCTATGGCACCGCTCGGCAGATGGCGACGTGCCTGAAGAACGAGAAGATTGCTGCCTGAGTGAACCCCAGCGGTCCGAATGATCTGCGGCCGCAGTTCATCCCGGAGGAGTTTATCAAGGGCAAGCACACGCTCTATGCGCTGTCCAAGGAAGGCGCTGGCACTGCAGGTCCTCTGGTGACGTCCCTGACGGTAGCGACGGCCACCGCTGCTGAGGAATACGCGGCCACCCAGCCGGGCGGTCGCCTCGCGATCCCGATGGTCTGTGTGCTCGATGAGGCCGCGAACGTGTGCCGGTGGGAGAACCTGCCCGACCTCTACAGCCACTTCGGTTCCCGGGGAATCGTGGTTTCTACATTCCTACAATCCTGGTCTCAGGGCGTGGACGTGTGGGGCGAGTCCGGGATGAGAAAGCTGTTCTCCACGGCCAACGTCTTCACCTACTGCGGCAACGTGAAGGAAGAAGGTTTCCTGAAGATGCTTTCCGACCTCGTGGGCCAGTACCGGTACACCTCGGTGTCGACCTCGCGGCAGAAGGACAGCCGCTCCACGAGCCGCCAGGACTCCACTGACGACATCCTCTCCGTCGCGGACCTCGCAGCGATGCCCAAGGGTCGGGCCATCATGCTCGGCTCCGGCTCACGTGCCGTCCTGCTGCGCACAGTCCCTGTCAGCGACCGCTCCTACGGCAGACAAGGTCGCGGCGTCGGAAGCTGCTCACAATGGCATACGGGTCGCCCTCCGCGTCCGCTGCGGCGACATCTCCGGTAGTGGAAAGCACTGCCGAAGATCCTGCCGAAGTTCCTGCCAGCTCTGCTGTCGCTGCCGGCGGTAATCGCTGGTCGGCCATGGTGAAGGAGTAAGGGAGTGGAGCTACATGCGCCCTTCGGGCCCGACGACTCTGCCGATGATGTGTTCCCCGGCGAGGAGCCCGATACCGATGACGTCCCCCAAGCTCAAGGGACCGCGCAGCCTGCTCCCGAGATGGTCTTCAACAACCTCGAGGAGTTCATGACGCAGTTCCTGGTGCACCAGTATCAGCGGCCCGTCGAGTCCTACGGCCGCGCCGAGTTCACCTGGTGTGCCAGCTGGTGGCGGCACAAGGAAGCAGTCAACCGCCTCAACGCGCCCTGGCGCGCATGGGAAGCACTGCGCACGGACCCGACGACAGGTCTCGCTAACTGGTGGAATAGCTACGCCGACCCCACCATGGCAGTCCTGTTTTCCGGCACTGGGCCTTTTCAGGGCTGCACAGCAACGGAGCACAAACCGGCGAACAAACCTTCACCCGTGGCGCAGGCGCCCAAGGGCCTATACTCGGCATAACCTCACACTCCATGAGGGTGCATCAGCCTACGATCTTATCGCCATAGAAACCTTATGTTGATTGACGCCTCACCTGCATGCCATGCGAGGACATTATGAATCAGTTGCAGGGTTCAAACTGACGAGCTTCGCTCTACGCCCCGATCGTACGGTGACCGCACAAACGACTTCCGCTTCCTTTTCTAGCTTACTGACCAGATTTGACACCGTTGCAGGAGACAGGCCTGTGTGGTGAGCAATCTCGATTTGCGTAGCGCTGCCCTGGTGCCGAAGGACATTGCGAATGCGTTCGAGGTTCTGTGCGCGCAGTGCAGTTTGTGAGCCCGGCCCGCTTTGGCGCCATTCATCTTTAGTCGTATTTGCGGTCCTCACGTCGACGTATCTCCTCATAAGCGGTTGAGATCCTTGTTACGGCGGTTCTTGGCGAAGGTAGTGTGTCGGTGATGCCGGTCCTATCTGGAGACCAGGATGGGCAGCTCGTGACGTAGGTGGGGAGTTCCACGGCGGAGACTGATAGGAATGGGCTTCCCCATTTGCAGATCCGGGAACTTCGTCCTGCTGGGGTGGAGGCTTGTCGTAAAGCCTTCCCCCTCAGCGCTGAGTTATTGAACGGACCAGCCGCCATCAGCGGGAAGGATGACGCCGTTGATGTTAGTGCCGTCGTCGCTGAGCAGAAATGCGATGGACGCGGCCATCTGCGCGGGTTCCACCACGGGTGGGATGAGTTTCATGAACTCGGCGAGGCGTTCGCGGCCGAGCTCAGAGGCAAACTTCGCTTCGATGTTCGTCGCGGTGGGGCCTGGGGCGACGGCGTTGACGCGGATGCCGTGCGGCCCGTACATAAATGCCGAGCTTTTTGTCATTCCGGCCACAGCATGCTTCGACGCCGTGTACGCCAGGCCGGCGGCGGATCCGCGCAGGGATGCTTCCGAGGCGACATTGACGATGGATCCGCGGCGGGCCTCGAGCATCACGGGTAGCACGGCCCGAGTGAGCAGGAACGTACCGTCGACGTTGATGGAGAACACTCGCTTCCATATGGCGTCGGAGACTTCATGGTGTGGGGTCATGTCGTCCATAATTCCTGCGACGTTTGCCAGAGCGTCGATTTTGCCATTGGCAGCTGCGACTATGCGGATTACGTCGTCTTCCTTGGTGATGTCCCCGGGAACCGTGATGACGGTGGCGTCGGTGTGGTCTGCGGCGAAGTCCTTGAGTCCCTGCTCGGAGATGTCCGCAGCGATGACGATGGCTCCTTCGCGGGCAACTCGGGACGCAACGGCGCGGCCGATTCCCGATCCGGCTCCGGTCACGATGACGGTCTGGCCTGTGAATCGGCCCGGGGTGATTGTCTCGGTCCACGCACCGGTGGCGGTCCCGTCATCGTCGGGGGTGATGCCGCCGTTGGCCGAGCGAACGAGGTCATCGACCGCGTCCTGGGTTAGCCGGCCCTGGCTGAGCTCGACCAGGCGCTGCAGTGCGAAGCCGCGCACCGGTTTGAGGGCTGATTCGTCCTGACCTGTTTGGGCGAAGAACTCACGGATCAGTGGGCCTCCGGTGGGGTCCTCGAACCAGGCTCCGATGGTGGTTGCAGCGGTTAGTGCAGGCATGTGTAGCTCCAAGTGATGTGTTGAATGGGTGGAGTTGAATCGTCGATTCAGGCTTTAGCTGTAGTCCTCGACCCGCCACTCGTCGTGCCAAGCAATGACGGGGTAGCCGCCGTCGAAGCGGATGGGCAGCCAGACGTAGTCAGCAATCGCCGTGTTCTCGCCCATCCCTGCGGCCATCGTTGCGCGGGCTTCATCGGTACCGACCTCTGCCGACGATCCCGAGGAGCTGGGTGCATCAGTAGCACTTTCTTCGCCGGCATCGGTGGTGGCGCTGCTGGCATCGTCGGTTCCGTCTTCGGCGGCGGATAGAGCAAGTTGCTCGGGGTTCGTTCCGCTCTGGGTCATGGCGGCGACGACGTCGTAGACGTTGGGCATGTTCTCGGGCAGCTGGCGCAGCCACCTATCGGCTACCGCAATGTAGAGGTCGTCCTTGTGGGGGTGTTTGAAGATGCAGCTGATCTGGGACCGGAACGATGTGCGTGACGGGTCGCCCGGGTGCGCGTCGCCGAGGATCGTCCACGGCCCGTGGTAGTCCGGGGCAGAGGACACTTCCGAGAAGTTGGGGAAGTACCCGGTGGAGCCAGAGGTGATGAGGTAGTGGGTTCCGTTCCGCTCGAAATATGCGGGAGCTTCACGGGTGAAAGGCGGCCCGGGGCGCGGGAAGTGGCTGCTGAAGTCGCCAGTGACGCCGGTGTAGTCGTCGGTCAGGTCGGCGCAAATCAGTTCGGTGTGGACCTTCTCGAAGTAGTACTGGGACAGGATGACGCGGCGTTCTAGTTCGTTTGCGCGTGCGTCGGTGCTGCCACTGAAGTCGATGGCGGCTCCAGATGCCCAGAACGCAGCCCAACTGTCCGCGGACTTCTGGGCGATGGTTGCGAATTGCTCTGCGGGCTGGTCTTCGTGGTCCTGCTGGAAGTTCGCGGAGAGGAACAGCTGATCGGAGGTCGTCCGGAGCACGAACTGGTGCGGTGCGACCTCTTCCAGTTCACCTTGGTTGAAAGTCATTTCGACTCTGTAGACGGTGTCGTCCAATTGCCGGCCGATGGTGGCGCTGGATGATCCGGTGCGCACCAGCTCGGAGCGATGATCCTCCGGTCGGCTCCAATCGGCGGTCTGAAAAAAGCCGCTGTGTGCGTACGGGAACCGCAGGACGACGTGCAGGGATCCGTCGGCCAGCAGAGGTGACGTGATGGAGAATCCAACGCTTGCCACGTGGGGGTCCGCGGTCGTCTGGACGATGACCTCCTGCCCCTGGTAGGTGAATCGGCTGTCGATGATGCCCGTGTAGGAGTTGAGGGTTTGTTTCGTGTTGGTGAGGTCCTCCACTGTTAGCTCCGTGAACGCCCCGTCCCCACCGCGGGCGAGGAATCCTATGCGCCCGAGGTCGAGGCGTTGCGGGTTGGCGTTGAGCCAGGCGCCGGGCGCGTTCTCCTCACTTACTGTGCCCCGCATGGCACCTTCCATGTCGTGCTTGTCCGGGTAGCGCACGGGGCCTCGTCGGGAGGTGCGCTCGGTCATGGCGTCCTCGAGTGCGTAACCCGCAGGGTTGGGCATCTCGTGCCATCCCCAGCTGCTCATGGTTGCTGTGTTCACTGCGGTGATACCTGACTGGATGTTTGAGGACTGGTCATGGAAGCTGGTGAGGCTTTGCATGCCGGTGATGTCCGCGGTGTAGGCGAAGTCTCCGTTACCGACGGTCAAGACGTTCTGCCGGTCCGGCTTCGTGAGCCGGACCGTGTGGCGCAGCACGAGGCTTTCGCGGTCAATCGGGAGAAAACTTTCACTCATGTGGGAGCACTTCCTTCTGATGGATCCGAAGTGTGGCTACTGCGATCGGCCGCGGCGAGGGCGACAGGCCTTTGCAGATGTGGGTGCGGGTGTGGGTGTGGGGTGTCAGCGCACGGCTTTGACGCTTAGCACGATGAGTCCGCCGAGGACGGTGCTGAAAAGACCCAGTCCCAGCAGCAGAATTCAGCGCCCGCTGACTTTCGGTCGATCATCGGGGGGTGTTACTTGTGCCGCAGCTTGTTCGACATCCTCAACTGCTGCCGCCCTGGGGAGGGGGAAGGACCCGCTGTAGGAACGGGATGCTGGTTGTTGGGGGCGCTTATTGTGACTCCTTCGTCAAGTGCTACTGAAGGTACTGCTGAGTGGATGGCTAGCGCGCTGTGATGTCGATGCTTGCCGGTGGGCAGCTGTCGGCGTGTGCGGTGAGCGTGATGGTTCCCGGCCCGGTCGGTCTGATGATAGCCAGTGCTTGCCCGTTGAAGGTGGTATGGGTGCTGGAGTGGAAGTTCTCGGGGTTGACGGGGTTACCGCTACCGAAGGCTTGCAGTGTTGCGGGACCGGTCAGCGTGAGCGTGACTAGGCGGTCCTTGTTCGCGTAGATGATTCCGGCGTCATCGGTGATCGTCAGGTCGATGAAGGCGAGGTCCGTTCCGTCGGCGCTTACTACTGGGCGGTCCGCTGTGGCACGCAGTGCCACCTTCGGCCCGGCTGAGGTGAGGGAGAACCTGCCGGTTTCGGCGCCGTTGGTGTAGGCAATGGCTGTGAGGGTTCCGGGCTGGTAGGTAGTTTGGATCTCGGTCCGGAAGGGTTGTGTTTCCCCGATTTTTCCTTGCCCGATGCGCTGCCCGTTGAGGTGCAGTTCGATCTCCTCGGCATCGCTGTAGACCTCGATGAGGACCGGCTGGCCGTCGTGTCCATCCCAGGTCCAACTCTCGATGGCGTTTCCCCAGGCCCAGGGTGTGGCGACGGCTATGTTTCGCCCGAAGTTTGCTGGTGGGTTGACGGCAATGTAGGGCTGGCGGCGCAGTCCGAAGACGATCTCGCGGAAGTAGGAGACGGGCCTGCGGTTACCGGTGATGTCGATGTCTCCGCACCATGCGGTGAGTTCGGGGTATCCGCCGGAGAAGGAGCTGGTTCCGCCAGTGGTTTCGTCGATGTAGCGGGTGGTTCCGATGCCGGTTTCGCCGAGGTAGTCCCATCCGGTCCAGGTGAAGTCGCCAAGGACGTGACTGTTGGTTTTAACCAGTTCCCAGTTGCCGGGGATGTAGGTGGGCCAGGTTTCCGTTCCGATGATAATGCGTTGCGGGAACTTCTCCCGGTCGAGCTCGTAGCGGGCTTCGGCGTAGTTCATGCCAGCTACGTCGAGTACCGCGTATGACTCCTCGGTTCGCTCGGTTGCTTGGTCCGATGCCTGGATGTGCGCCATCATCTTGCCAAAGCCGGCCATCATGGTGTTGACGCCGCCCGAGGGGTTCACAGCTGCGGCTTCCTTGCGTTGCTTCATTTGCGGAACGATGGTGTCGAGCATCGAGACGAAGCCGTTGATGCCGTTGGTGACGTAGCGGGTGTCATCTAGGGACCGGACTTTCTCGGCGAGCTGGCGACCCCAGGTCGATCCGATGGGGGTTCCTGTTTCGGGGATCTCGTTGCCGATGGAGTAGAAGATGACGCTGGGATGGTTGAAGTCGCGAGCAATGAGGGCTTCGACGTCGCGTTCCCACCAGGTGGGGAAGTCGAAGGCGTAGTCGTAGTCGGACTTGCTGGAGGTCCATACGTCGAACGTTTCGTCCATGACGAGCATCCCGAGCTTGTCGCACGCGTTGAGCAGAGCTGTGCTCATGGGGTTGTGTGCGCTGCGGATGGCGTTGAAGCCTGCGGCTTTGAGCCGAGCGACGCGGCGTTCTTCGGCCGGTTGCATGGATACCGCGCCCAGTGGTCCATTGTCGGAGTGGATGCAGGCTCCGCGGAGCTTGACCTCTTCGCCGTTGATCCGCAGGCCTTTGATGGGGTCGAGGCTCAGAGAGCGGATGCCGAAGCTCGTTGTCTCTTCGTCGATCAGGATGTCAGCTTCAGTGAGGTGAAGCTGAAGGGAGTAGAGGGTGGGGGAGTCGACGCTCCATAGTTCTGGTTCCGCGACGTACAGGCGGTGCCGAACGATGGCGGATGTCCCTGGGAGGAGGGTGACAGGCGATGTCGCGCCGGCGACCTGGCCGCCGGGGGTGTTCTGCGAGGTGTTGGTGGTGACCTGAGTGCTCACGTCGTCTTTAGACGAGGCGGCAACTGTGATGAGGGCGTTGACGATGACGGTCGTGGTGAGGGCGCTGGTGTTCTCGATTCGGGCGGCAACCTCGACGACGGCGCGGTCATTGTCGATGTCAGGCGTCGTGACCCTGACGCTGTCGGCGATGATGTGCGTTTGGGGTTTGTGGTGAAGGTGTACGTCCCGGTAGATCCCGGCGCCGGCATACCAGCGGCTGTCCAGATGGGTACGACATTCGACGCGGATCTCGTTGTCGGCGTCGAAGCGCAGGTACGGGTCGATGCGTACGAAGAAGCGGGAGTATCCAAAGGCCCTGTGGCCGGCGAGGTTTCCATTGACGTAGACCGCAGCATCGCGGTGGACGCCGTCGAACTCGAGAATGAGTTGACTGCCGCGCAAGTCTGCCGCTGCGTAAAAGGTTCTCTGGTATTCGAAGGCACCGCCGGGGAAGTGACCGCTGGTTTCGCCCTTGGGGGTACCGGCCTTGCGTTCTGTCGTGATGAGCGCGTCGTGCGGAAGGAGCACATCGACCCAATCCGATGTTTCCGTTCCGCCCAGTTCCATGAAGGCTGTGACCTTGGTTCGGTAGCGCCAGCCGGTATTGAAAAGTTCTCGGGTCATTACTGAAAGCTCCGTTGCTTAGGGCTGGGCGACTTCTAGTATCGCGTGTTACTAACAAGGTAAACATGTCAGGTAACGCGCGTCAACAGGTAGTGTCTTCTTCCAATCCCACTGGACCTGTAACGCAGAAGAACAACCACGAACCGTCCGCGCTGATGCCTCCAGAAGGTCATTCGCAGATCAGGCGGTCCCCCGCGAGGAGGTGATGATGAGGCTGGCGGCGATTGGTTCTGTGCAGCACTCGTGCTGCAGCGTGCTTAGGCTGTACCGCCAGGGATGAGGCGCAGCTCGAGGTTGCGTGGCGCAGGGGGCCCGGGAAGATTGCCCAGTTCCCGGAGGATGCCCGCCATAGCGGCGCGGGAGGCTTCCTTCATATCGAAGGCGATGGTAGTCAAGGGTGGTTCGAGAACCCTAGACAGCGGCGTGTAATCCATCCCGATCAGCGCGATGTCCTCTGGTACACGCCACTTCCGCTTGGCTGCTGCGGACAGCAGCGCGATGGCCACGTCGTCGTTATAGCAGGCGACCGCGACGCCGGGGGGCTCGAGCATGTCAACGGCTTTGAGCGCGTCGTCAGGGTCGATGTCGAGCCGCAGGATCAGGGGTTCCGAGAGCCCCCGCCGTGCACACTCAGCGCGGACCCCGGACTCGCGCTCCTGACCGAAAGGGTCCTGCCTGGAGTCCTGCAGGTACGCGAAGGCCAGCCGTGTATGACCGCGGTCGATGAGATGAGTGGCTTGGAGTACGCCGATGTCGTGGTTCGGGTTTTTTTCGCCGGCCGTAGTTGAGGGGTCAAAAGTCAGAACGCCCCGGCCGGCGAGTAGGGCTCGCTCCTCCGGGGTGAAGGGAGTGAAGGAGATGACAGCTTTGGGCGCCATCCCGGAGATGACGCGATCCAGTGGCTTGGTCGAGGGGGTGGAAAGCTGCAGAACGAGGGTCAACCCAATAGTCGCGAGCTCTTCGGTTGCGCGTTCAAACAGGTCCTGAAGGTTCCCACCGAAGGTCGTGTTCGGAATCAGCGCGATGACGAAATCACTGGATCCTCGGGCGAGGGTTCGAGCTGCAACCGACGGCTGGTAGTCGAGGTCCTTTGCCGCTTGTCGAACCCTCTTTCGCGTGGCTTCCGAGAATCGCTCACCTCGGCCGTTGAGGATCTGACTCACCGTAGCCCGGGAAACCCCCGCTGAAACGGCAACGTCCTCGCTCCGTGTAATCACTCTCGTTCACCCCCTCTCAGCCCTATGTGCTGCACCTAGTCATCTGCAGGACGAGTTCCCATTCGCCGCAGCGTGAGGTGTCGCGCGATACTTTCTGCCTAGTAGAACCATAGGTTCTTTCCGAGGATCGAGGTAGGACCGTTGCACAGGCAGATCGGTGCCTACGTTGTTCCACCGTGGATGACCTGGAAGCGATGAGGCTCAGCCGGTGGGGGAGTGCGGCGTTTGAGGCGCGCTTCGAGGTCGGCGGAGTAGTTCGCGACGAGCCCGCGCAGGTCTGTATCAATTGTAGTCAGCGGTGGGTCCCACAGTTGACCCACAGGCGTATTGTCCAGGCCGACCAAGGAGAGCGTATCGGGCACTTCCACCTTGAGTACTCGAGCCGCGGCGAGCAGCGCGAGAGCGACGTCGTCGTTGTAGCAGACGACACCGGCTGGCAGACCGGACGCGAGGACCTCTTCGAGCGCCTGCGTTGCACCGGGAACGTTGAGCGGGACCGAAATGTGACCGGGAGCGGGCAGCCCCTGCTCGACGCAAAAGCGCATCAGCGTGCTGAGCCTCCCAGGACCGTAGGGGTCCTGACGCTGGTCCGAAAGGGAGGCAAACCAGAGACGGCGAGGTCCCCGAGCGAGAAGTAGCCGGGCCTGCAGTTCCCCGATCCCGGCATCGGGAAGTGCGTCAGGCGCGGGCGCCTGACTGGGAACAACTATGGTGCCGGCCGCTTCAAGACGCTGGCGGTCGCCGTTCGGCAGACCCGAGAACGCGAGAACTGCAAGGGGACGCAGCGCGCTGATGGCCTCGAAAGTCAGTTTGGGTGTCTCTCCGGCAAAACGCACGACAACGTTGCCGCCCAATCGCACAGTGGTGGAGACAGCTTCATCGACGGCATCCTGCAGATTGCTGCCGAAGGTGGTGTTGGGCAACAGGATGACGATCGTGTCACTTCGTCCGCTGACAAGGGAGCGCCCGGCTTGGGAGGGCCGGTAGTCAAGTTCCTTGGCCGCCTCACGAACCCGCTGCTGCGTTGCAGCTGGAAAGCGAGCGTCATTGCCATTGAGGATGTTGCTCACCGTCGATCGAGAGACCCCGGCCAAGCGTGCAACATCGAGACTGGTTGACGGTCCAGTCGTCTTCACACTGATCGTCATCTCCTCATCTTGGCACAACCGCTTCGTAAAGAAATCAGACGCCCGAGTAGCTCCGGGTCCCCGGCGGACGTGCAGTTAGCCTGTTCTCGATCTTCCTGTTTGTGACGTGGATCATGTTTGCTCTGGACTTGGTAACACGTGTGCCCTAACATTTGGTTACGCGCGTTACTGACAGTTGATCCTGGTAATGCCGATGCGGCGCACGACCGCGCAGACACCATGTAGCCCTCGATGGCCCCGGGTTGTCATCACTCGTTCTACTCTCAGACAAGGAAGTCTCCATGAAAGCGAAGCTTTGGACTCGCGCCGGTGCGATCGCAATAGCAACAGGGTTGGCGCTGACTGCGTGCTCCGGGTCGGGTGAGTCATCATCGGGTACCCCTGAGCAGGAAGGGCCGCAGACCCTACGTCTGGCCCAGACCTCACCCCCCTCCAATTTCCAGGTGGGAAATTGGTCCGGTGGCGACGCCACCTTGTACCTGTCCACGTACGACACCATCATCGGCAGCTCCGTCCAAAGCGAACTGGAGCCTGCCGTTGCTGAAAGCTGGGAATACAACGAGGACCGGACTCAGCTGACGCTGAAGATCCGGGAGGGCATGACGTTCTCCAACGGGGACCCAGTAGACGCGGCTGCGGTAGCGGCTTCTCTGGAGGCGTCCCGGGCAGGGGCGTCCACTCAGCAGAACCTGGCCCGCATTGAGTCAGTTGAGGCGCCCGATGCTTCCACGGTGCTCGTGACACTGTCTGCCCCTGACGCCGCGCTGGTGCCGACGTTGAGCGGACCGGCCGGCGTGGTGGGCGATCCGGACCTCCTGACCAGTGAGGATTCAAAGCTCACGCCGGTCGGATCGGGTCCCTATGTGCTCGCAGACAGCACGACGGTCGGATCCAAGTACATCCTCGAGAAAAACCCGGACCACTGGGACGCCGAGAACTACCCGTATGACACGGTCGAAATCCAGATCATTCAGGATTCGGCCGCCGCCCAGAACGCGTTGCAGTCCGGGCAACTAGACTTCGGAGGCGTCCCCACCGAGGATGCCCTGGCACAGTACCCCGCGGATCGATTTACCACCGGTGAGAGCAGCCCCGGAACGGTTGCCGCCCTCTGGCTGGTGGACCGGGAAGGCACGATCGTGCCAGCGCTGAAGGACGTCCGCGTCAGGGAAGCGATCAACCTTGCGGTCAATCGCGAGGCAATCGCGGAGAACCTGAACCCAGGCACGAACACACCGACGAACCAGTTGTTCAGCCCTCTGGGAGAGGCCTACGACGAGGCGCTGCTGGAACAGACACCGTATGACGTGGAACGGGCCAAGGAGCTCCTGGCTGAGGCCGGTTATGCGGATGGATTCGCTGTGTCCATGCCGAGCGTCGCCGGCATCACCACGACCTACGAGAGCGTCATCCAGCAGGCACTGGCCGACATCGGAATCGAGGTCACCTGGGAGTCAGTTCCGTTCCAAGAGTTCTACGCCCGAGTTCTCGGGGGAACCTACGGCATGTTCTTCATGTTCAACGGTCTGAGTGGTTCGGACGCACGTGACCTCAACACGGCTACATCGGGGGTCTTCAACCCCTTCAACCAAGTCACGCCTGAGTTCCAGGAACTCGCAGCCACCGTCGACTCCGCTCCAGAGGATAAGCAAAGGGACGCCATTCGAGCGGTCAACGAGTACATCGTCGACGAAGCTTGGACCGCACCGGTCAGCATCATCAGCGGGTTCTACGCCCATCCGAACACGGTGAGCTACACGCCGCCGGTACAGCCAGGCCAGGGCGTCAAGCCCTTCCAGCCCGCCGGCTCCGAATAGCGAAAACTACTGTGGCGGGGGGGGGGGGGGGGGGGGGGGGGAGGGGAGGAAGACGGAAGGGGGGACCCATACCCTTTACCCCTATCACTCCCCGCCCTC
>NZ_JBTNDL010000008.1:0-110785 GCF_054511015.1 Arthrobacter sp. MDT1-48-3 | reverse complement strand
GATATTTCTCCGCTCCCCCAAACGAAACCATGCGACTTCTCCTTCTCTCTCCCTCCCTCCCCCCCCCCCCCGCCGCCCGCGGGCCGCGCGCGAGCAGAGGCTCGACCCGGAACGGGATGAGCTCGCCCATGGCGAGGGACGTGTCGCAGCGCTCCACGCCGTCGCACGCGAGGATCTTGCCGTTGATGCGGAAGAGGTCCTCGGCGTCGACGGCGACCACCCGGATCAGGATGTCGGCCTGGCCCGTCAGGCCGAAGGCCTCGATGACCTCGGGTACGGCGGCGATGCTGTGCGTGATCGCCGCCAGCTTCTGCTGCTGCACGTGGACATGGATGAAGGCGGTCAGCGGGTAGCCGAGCGAGACCGTGTTGATACGCCGCTCGAAGGACAGGAAGACCGACTTCTTCTCGAGCTGCGCCATCCTCGCCTGCACTGTGTTCCTGGACAGTCCCAGCTTCTGCGCGAGGGCGACGACGGTGCGCCGCGGGTCCCTGGCGAGGGCCTGCAGCAGGCGCGTGTCGGTGAGGTCGAGGGGTTGCATAGTGCGCAACGCTAACACGGCGCTATGCCGCGGAATAGTGCACTCTGCTCAGTCGATGAGGAAACAGTTGTGCCACCTGTGCGGTGTGAGTAGGGTCACAATCATTCCGGGTAAAGGCGCCCGGAGCTCTTTCCCGGCGGCCCGATCGGCCGCAGGAGGGAGTGCCTGCGAGTGAAGGTTGCGTGCAATGACCCAGGACGGCGACCAGCGAGGACACGGAATTCCCGGCGGCGACGACGCCGGGTCGGCGAGCGGGACGGTCTTCCCGGGCCCCGCCCGCGCAGGCGGGGACAACCTCGTCCAGCTCATCGACGCCTCCGGGGTCCGCCACCCGCACGGGCACTACGACGACCTCGTCGCGGACGTCGACGGCGCCGCCTTGCAGAAGCTCTACGAGGACATGGTGGTGGTGCGTCGCATCGACGCCGAGGCCACCGCGCTGCAGCGTCAGGGCGAGCTCGCACTCTGGCCCCCGCTGCTCGGCCAGGAGGCGGCCCAGATCGGTTCCGGCCGTGCCCTGCGCGCCGACGACTTCGTCTTCTCCAGCTACCGCGAGAACGCCGTGGCCTACTGCCGCGGCGTGGACCTCGCCGACATCCTGCGGGTCTGGCGCGGCAACGCCTCCTCCGGCTGGGACCCGTACACCATCAACATGGCCACCCCGCAGGTCATCATCGGGGCGCAGACCCTCCACGCCACCGGCTACGCGATGGGCATCATCAACGACGGCGCCGACGCCGTCGCGGTGACCTACTTCGGCGACGGCGCAACGAGCCAGGGCGACGTCAACGAGGCCATGGTCTTCGCCGCGAGCTACCAGGCCCCCGTGGTGTTCTTCTGCCAGAACAACCACTGGGCCATCTCCGAGCCGGTGGGGTTGCAGGCGCACGTGCCGATCGCACGCCGTGCTCCCGGCTTCGGCATCCCCTCGGTGCGCGTCGACGGCAACGACGTGCTCGCCTGCCTCGCCGTGACCCGCGAGGCCCTCGCCCGCGCACGCTCGGGCGGCGGGCCCACGTTCATCGAGGCCGTGACCTACCGGATGGGCCCCCACACGACGGCCGACGACCCCACCCGCTACCGCGACGCCAACGAGCTCGAGGACTGGGCGGCCCGTGACCCACTGGCCCGACTCGCCACCCTGCTCGACTCGGTCGGGCTGCTCGAGGCCGACTACTCCGACTCCGTGAAGGCGAAGGCCGACGCCGTCGCCGCGAAACTGCGCGAGGGATGCCTGTCGATGGCCGAACCGGTGCCGTCGGACGTCTTCCGGCACGTGTACAGCGCGCCGAACGCGGAGCTCGACCGCCAGCAGGACCACTACGAGCGCTACCTCGCCTCCTTCGCCCAGGCACCCCAGGAAGGACCCCGCTGATGTCCACCATGACTTTCGGCCGCGCGATCAACGCCGGCCTGCGCCGCGCCATGGACGAGGATCCCAAGGTGGTCCTGATCGGTGAGGACATCGGGAAGCTCGGCGGGGTCTTCCGCATCACCGACGGCCTGCAGAAGGACTTCGGGCCGCACCGCGTCCTCGACAGCCCGCTCGCGGAGGCGGGGATCATGGGCACGGCCGTCGGCATGGCCTACCGCGGATACCGCCCGGTGGTGGAGATCCAGTTCGACGGCTTCATCTACCCGGCCTTCGACCAGATCGTCTGCCAGGTGGCCAAGCTGCATTACCGCACGCAGGGCGCCGTGAGGATGCCCATCACCATCCGGGTTCCCTTCGGCGGCGGCATCGGTTCCCCGGAGCACCACTCGGAGTCGCCCGAGGCCTACTTCACTCACACCTCGGGCCTGCGCGTCGTGAGCGTCTCGAACCCGCAGGACGCCTACACGATGATCCAGCAGGCGATCGCCAGCGACGACCCGGTGCTCTACTTCGAACCCAAGCGGCGCTACCACGTCAAGGGCGAGGTCGACGAGGGGATCGACCCGACGGCCTCGGACATGGGTGCCGCCCGCGTGGTGGCCGAGGGGACGGACGTGACGCTGGTGACCTACGGGCCACTCGTGCCCACCGCCCGCGATGCCGCCATCGCGGCGGCCGACGACGGCCTCTCCCTCGAGGTGATCGACCTGCGCTCCCTCGCCCCGATCGATTTCGCGACGGTCGAGTCCTCCGTCCGGAAGACCGGCCGGCTCGTCGTCACGCACGAGGCCGCCCGGTCCGGCGGGCTCGGCGCGGAGATCGCCGCGAGCATCACGGAGCGCTGCTTCGACTACCTCGAGCACGCCCCCGTCCGCGTCACCGGATTCGACATCCCGTACCCGTACTCCAAGCTCGAGTTCCACCACCTGCCCGACCTCGACCGGATCCTGGACGGCGTGGACCGCGTGATGCGGCGGCCGAACTCGCTGTGCGGACTGGATGTCGAAGGAGCGGCACAGTGACCGCGACATCCACCACCGCGTCGTCCAGCACCGCGTCGTCCAGCACCGCGTCGTCCAGCACCGCGTCGTCCACCACCGCGTCGTCCACTGCCGCCCCGGCCCTGGCCGTTCCGCCCACGACCCGGCCGGCCGGGACCACGACCGAAGGGACGACGTCCGCCCGGGTCCGGGAGTTCCGGCTGCCCGACCTCGGCGAGGGACTCACCGAGTCGGAGATCGTCCAGTGGCACGTCACCGTGGGTGACACGGTGGAGCTGAACCAGATCATCGCCGACGTCGAGACCGCCAAGGCGGTCGTCGAGCTGCCCTCACCGTACGCCGGCGTCGTCGTGCACCTGCACGCGGCCGCGGGCAGCGTCGTCGATGTCGGAGCGCCGATCGTCTCCTTCGAGGTGCCGGAGACCGACGGCGCGATGCCCGCGCAGGCGTCGGAGCCGACGGCTCCTTCAGCGTCACGGTCGACCCCGCCACCGTCGGACCCCGCCGACGTGGCCGCGGACGTGCCGGACGACGTGCCCGCCCGGCGCGAACCGAACCTCGTGGGCTACGGGGCAGCTGTCGAGAAGGGCGGGCGCCCGCAGCGGCGGAGCCGCATCCTCCTGACCGCAGGTCACGGGCCGACGCAGGTCCCCACCGCATCGGCTCCGTCGGGCGCGGAGATCCCGTCGCCGCTCCGGCATGCCCCGATGGCGCCCACCGCCGTGCCCGCGCCCGCAGCCGTGCCCGCGCTCGCAGCCGTGCCCGCAGCCGTGCCCGCCGCCGCCCCCGTGCCCGCACCCACCGCCGCGCCCGCACCCGCGGCCGGGGAAGCACGGCGGAGCGGGGACCGGCCCCGCTCCACGCCGCCGGTCCGCAAGCTCGCGCGCGACCTCGGCGTCGCCCTCGACGCCCTGAGAGGCACCGGGCCCGGCGGCCTCATCACGCGGGCCGACGTCCTGTCCGCGCTCGCAGGGACCACGGAGAGCCCTGCCGCAGCGGTGGGGACGCCGGCATCGCCGGCAGGCCCCCTGCCGGCGGCAGGCACGGCCGGCACGGCGAGGGCGGGGGAGACGCGGACACCGATCCGGGGCATGCGGAAGCACACCGCGGCAGCGATGGTGGCCAGCGCCTTCACGGCGCCCCACGTGACCGAGTTCCTCACGATCGACGTCACGCCCACGATGGAGCTGCTCGCGGACCTCAGGGCGAGCCGGTCCTTCGAGGCGACGAAGGTGACGCCGCTGATGATCGTGGCGAAGGCCGTGTGCATCGCGATCGCACGGAACCCCACCCTCAACTCGTCCTGGGACGAGGAGGCGCAGGAGATCGTCCAGTACGCGGACGTGAACCTCGGCATCGCGGCGGCGACCCCGCGTGGGCTGCTCGTGCCGAACATCAAGGCCGCGCAGGACCTGTCCCTGGCGGACCTCGCGAAGGCCCTCAATGCGCTGGCGGAGACCGCGCGCGCGGGGAAGACCCCGCCGGCCGATCTCGCGGGTGGGACCATCTCCATCACCAATATCGGTGTCTTCGGCATCGACGCCGGCACGCCGATCCTGAATCCCGGCGAGGCGGCGATCCTCGCCCTGGGCGCGGTCCGCAGCATGCCGTGGGAATACCAGGGCACGATCGCCCTGCGGTCCGTCCTGACCCTCAGCCTGTCCTTCGACCACCGGCTCGTCGACGGTGAACAGGGCTCACGGTTCCTGGCCGATGTCGGGACCATCCTCCGCAACCCGGCGATGGTCCTGACGATGGTCTAGCGGCACCCGAGGACGCGGTCCGCCTGCGGTAGGTCTGCGTCCTCGGAGAGACGCAGACCCTCCCCGGGAGGGTCTGCGTCTCCCGGGGAGTTACGCCAGTTCGAGGATGAGTTCGCGGACCACGGCGCCGCGGGATGGGGCGAAGCCCTGCGTCTCGCCGACCTGCTGGAAACCCCACCGTTCGAGGATGCGGATGGAGCTCACGTTGTCCGCCACGGCGCGGGCGCGGATGGGGCGCTGGGTCATCTCGTCGAGGAACTGCCCCACGGCGGCCGTGGTGATGCCCTGTCCCCAGCGGGAGCGGTCGATCCAGTAACTGATCTCGGGCACGTCGCCGTCCCGGTAGGCGAGGATGCTGCCCACGACCTCGCCGTCGGACAGGATGGTGCGCACCGTGATCCTGCTGTCGTTCAGGATGTCCTGCCAGTGATGGTCGAAGACGCCGCGGTCCGACGGGTTCTTGGCCCCGAAGGCCGCCATGTGGTTGGCGCTGGGGTCCAGCTGGTGCGAGAAGAACTCGTCGAGGTCGGTGGCTTCAACGGGACGTAGCGTGATCACAGCGGTACTTTCAGTCGGTGGAGTGGCCGGGCGGGCGGCGCGGCCGGTACTTCTCGTGGCTTCAGCGTACTAGGCGCCCCGGAGTGCCCGGAGGCGCGCACCCCCGCCGTCACACGGTCAGGGCGGCCCATGCCATGTCCTGGAGCAGGTCCCGCAGATCGCCGAGCTCCCGGGTCGAGCGGGTGCCGTGCGCGGTGTGCGGCGTCGAGTTGATGAGTCCGAACACCGCATGGACCTTGCGCCGCAGCAGCGAGCGGTCCGCCGTCGGCAGGAGACCGGCCAGTTCGTCCACCCAGACCTGCACGTAGTTGCGCTGCAGGGACCGCACGTTCCGTTCGTCGTCGTGCGGGAGGGAGCCGAGATCGCGATCCTGCACGCGGATCACGTTCGCATTGGCCAGCGCGAAGTCGACCTGGAACCGGATCAGGCCCCGCAGCGCCGCCTCGGGCGAGGACGCCCCCTCGGCGACGGTACGCCCACCCTCCAGGAGGTCCTCGCTGACCCCGGTGAGGAGCGCGGAGAGGACCGAGGGCTTGCCGGTGAAGTGCCGGTAGACGGCGGGCCCGCTCACGCCGGCGGCAGCGCCGAGGTCCTCGATGGACACCCCGTTGTACCCGCGGTCCGCGAACAGCTGTGCCGCGGCGACGAGCAGGGCCGCGCGACGGGACGCCTTCGCGACGCTTCGACCCGTCACGCGGTCTTCGGTGGGCAGTGCCTCCATGCAGGTCCTTCGGGTCCGCCGGTGAGTGATGGACCCATTCTGATGGACATCCAGGTTAATGACCACTAACCTGAATCCGGTTAGCGTCTGCTAACTGAAGCATGCTCGAGGAAGTAGTCGATGGAGACTCTGACATCGCAGGTGGATCCGCTCTCGCCGGCGTTCACGGCGAACGCCGCGGCGCAGGCCGAACTCGTCGGCGACCTGCGGCGGCGCCTCGCGGCCGCGGCCCTCGGCGGGCCCGAGCGCTCCCGCGCACGGCATGTCGCCCGCGGCAAGCTCCTCCCGCGGGAGCGCATCGACCAGCTTCTCGACGACGGCAGTCCGTTCCTCGAGATCGCGCCGCTGGCGGCGAACGGGATGTACGACGACGAGTGCCCGGGTGCGGGCGTGATCGCCGGCATCGGCCTCGTACACGGCCGCCACGTGCTGGTGATCTCGAACGACGCCACCGTCAAGGGCGGCACGTACTACCCGATGACCGTCAAGAAGCATCTCCGCGCGCAGGAGATCGCCCTCGAGAACAATCTGCCCTGCGTGTACCTCGTGGACTCTGGCGGCGCGTTCCTGCCCCGGCAGGACGACGTCTTCCCCGACCGCAACCACTTCGGCCGTATCTTCTACAACCAGGCCACCATGTCGGCCCGGAAGATCCCGCAGATCGCCGCCGTGCTGGGGAGCTGCACCGCCGGTGGCGCCTACGTCCCGGCCATGAGCGACGAGACCGTGATCGTGCGCAACCAGGGCACCATCTTCCTGGGCGGCCCGCCGCTGGTGAAGGCCGCCATCGGCGAGGTCGTCACAGCGGAGGAGCTCGGGGGCGGGGACGTCCACTCCCGCGTCTCCGGGGTCACCGACCATCTCGCGGAGAACGACCAGCACGCGCTGGAGATCGTGCGCGACATCATCGCGACGCTGCCCCCGGCCGCAAAGCCGCCCGCTCCCGCCGTCGTGCACGCCGCCGAGCCGCTGGAGCCGGTGGTGCCTCAGGACGAGCTGTACGGTGCCGTGCCGACGGACGTGAACGCGTCCTACGACGCCCGCGAGATCATCGCCCGGATCGTCGACAGTTCGCTCTTCCACGAGTTCAAGCGCGAGTACGGCACCACCCTCGTCACGGGCTTCGCGACCATCTCCGGCCACCGCGTCGGGATCGTCGCCAACAACGGGGTGCTCTTCAGCGAGTCCGCCCTCAAGGGCGCCCACTTCATCGAGCTCTGCGACCAGCGCGGAGTCCCCCTGGTGTTCCTGCAGAACCTTTCCGGCTTCATGGTGGGCAAGGACTACGAGGCCGGCGGCATCGCGAAGAACGGGGCCAAGATGGTCACCGCCGTCGCGACCTGCCGCGTCCCCAAGCTGACGGTCGTCGTCGGCGGGTCCTTCGGGGCCGGCAACTACTCGATGTGCGGTCGCGCCTTCTCCCCGCGCTTCCTGTGGATGTGGCCGGCGGCCCGCATCTCCGTGATGGGCGGCAACCAGGCGTCGTCGGTCCTGGCGACCGTCAAGCGCGACCAGCTCGAGGCGCGCGGCGAGGACTGGTCATCGGAGGACGAGGAGGCGTTCCGCGCACCCATCCGCGACCAGTACGAAGCCCAGGGCAACCCCTACTACTCGACGGCGCGGCTCTGGGACGACGGCGTGATCGACCCCGCGGACACCCGCACCGTCCTCGGCCTCGCACTCGACGTCTGCGCCAACGCGCCCCTGCCCGACACCTCCTTCGGCCTCTTCCGGATGTGACCCGATGACCTCCAGCCCCCTCTCCAGCCCCGCCGGTGCCCGTTCCAGGACCGCCCCGTGGCCCTTCGACACCGTCCTCGTCGCGAACCGCGGCGAGATCGCGAGCCGGGTCCTCCGCTCCGTCCGCGCGCTCGGCCTCCGGTCGGTCGCCGTCTACAGCGACGCCGATGCCGGCGCCCGGCACGTCCTCGAAGCGGACTCCGCCGTCCGGATCGGCCCGGCCGCACCGTCCGAGAGCTACCTGTCCATCCCCGCCGTCATCGAGGCCTGCCGCCGCACGGGGGCGGGCGCTGTGCACCCCGGGTACGGGTTCCTCAGCGAGAACGCTGCCTTCGCCGACGCGCTGCGGGACGCCGGGATCGTCTTCATCGGGCCGTCCGTCCACGCCCTGGACGTCATGGGCGACAAGATCCGTTCGAAGAACCACGTTGCCGCCTCCGGTGTCCCCGTGGTCCCCGGCATCGCCGAACCGGGACTCTCCGACGACGACCTGCTGCGCGCAGCGGACGACGTCGGCTTCCCGCTGCTCATCAAGCCGTCCGCAGGCGGCGGCGGCAAGGGCATGCATGCCGTCCACCGGCCGGAGGACCTCTCCGAGGTCCTCGTCACGGCGCGTCGCATCGCGGCCCGCGCGTTCGGCGACGACACGCTGTTCCTGGAACGCCTGATCGAGCGGCCCCGCCATATCGAGGTGCAGGTCCTGGCCGACAGCTCCGGCACCGTGATCCATCTCGGCGAGCGCGAGTGCTCGCTGCAGCGCCGGCACCAGAAGGTCATCGAGGAGGCGCCGTCGGCCCTGCTCGACGAGGTGACGCGGCGTCGGATCGGCGAGGCCGCGTGCGCCGCGGCCCGCAGCGTCGACTACGCGGGAGCCGGGACCGTCGAGTTCCTCGTCTCCGACGCCGCGCCCGACGAGTTCTTCTTCATGGAGATGAACACGCGCCTGCAGGTCGAGCATCCCGTCACGGAACTGGTGACCGGCATCGACCTCGTGGAGTGGCAGATCCGCATCGCCGCGGGTGAGGCGCTGTCGTTCACGCAGGACGACGTCGTGCTGACAGGTCATGCCGTCGAGGCCCGCGTGTACGCCGAGAACCCCGAGGCCGGGTTCCTCCCCTCCACCGGCCGCATCCTGGAGCTCACCGAGCCCGCAGGGGAGGGCATCCGGGTGGACAGCTCCCTCCTGCCCGGCGGGACCGTCTCCTCGTCCTACGACCCGATGCTCGCCAAGGTCATCGCCTGGGGTGCCGATCGCGGTGAGGCCCTCGACCGGCTGGACGCGGCGCTCGCCGCCACCGTGGTGCTGGGGGTCGACACCAATATCGAATACCTCCGGCTGCTCGTGGGCGACGACGACGTGCGGGCCGCGCGGCTCGACACCACGATGATCGAACGCAAGCTCCCGGAGCTGGCCTTCCGCCATGTCGCCCCCGAGGACCTCGCACTCGCCGCCGTCCTGCTCCTCGAGGCCGAACCGGCTCCGGCCGGCGGTTCACCCTGGCACCGGGGCGACGGCTTCCGGCTCGGGACACCCCGACCACGCGCCGTGACCCTCGAGATGGACGGCGCCACCGCGACGGTCCGGCTGCAGCGCACGGGCGGGGGATGGACCGGAACGGTCGACGGCACCGACGGCACCGACGGCACCGACGGCACCGACGGCACCGACGGCTCGGCTGCCGCGAGCCTCACGGTTCGCGTCGACGGCGGGGGAGTGACCATCGACGGCCTCCGCTCCCGCCGGCGGTACGCGGTCGACGGGGACACCGTCTGGCTGGGGGATGCCGGCTGGTCCGCCCGCCTGCGCCGTCCGAGCCGCCGCGAACTGCTCGACGCCGCCCTGTCCCGTATCACCCGGGAGGAGGGCGCGGCCGACCCGCTGGTCCGCAGCCCCATGCCGGGCACCGTGGTGTCGGTGTCCGTCGAGGACGGCGCGACCGTCCAGGCGGGCGACGTCCTCGTCGCCGTCGAGGCCATGAAGATGGAGCACCAGCTCACCGCCGCCCTGTCCGGCGTCGTCCGCCTCGCGCTGAAACCCGGCGACCTCGTGCGGGCACACCAGATCCTCGCCACCATCGAGTCCGCCCCCGAGGGCGGCCCGGCACCTATCCCCACGGAAGGGAACGCAGCATGAATTTCGAACTGAGCGAGGAGTACCAGGACCTCGTCGACACCGTCCGCGAGTTCGCCGACGAGGTCGTGGCCCCGGTCTCCGCCAAGCACGACGCCGAGCACAGCTTCCCCTACGAGGTGGTCAAGCAGATGGGGGACATGGGCCTGTTCGGCCTGCCGTTCCCCGAGGAGTACGGAGGCATGGGCGGCGACTACTTCGCGCTGTGCCTGGCACTGGAGCAGCTGGCCCGCGTGGACCAGTCGGTGGCCATCACCCTCGAGGCGGGGGTGTCACTCGGCGCCATGCCCGTCTACCGCTTCGGCACCGAGGAGCAGAAGCAGCAGTGGCTGCCCTCCCTCGCGTCGGGTACCGCCCTCGGCGGGTTCGGCCTCACCGAGTCGGAGGCCGGCTCCGACGCCTCCGGGACGAAGACGACGGCGAAGCTCGAGGACGGCGCGAGCGGACCGGAGTGGGTGATCAACGGCACCAAGGAGTTCATCACGAACTCGGGCACCGACATCACGTCGCTGGTGACCGTCACCGCCGTGACCGGTACCTCCGAGCGGCCGGACGGCACGGTGAAGAAGGAGATCTCCACCCTCCTCGTCCCCTCGGACACGCCGGGTTTCACGGCCGAGAAGGCCTACAACAAGGTGGGCTGGAACGCCTCCGACACCCATCCGCTCACCCTCCGTGACGTCCGGGTCCCGGAGGCGAACCTGTTGGGTACGCGCGGCCGCGGGTACGCCAACTTCCTGCAGATCCTCGACGAGGGGCGGATCGCCATCGCGGCGCTCGCGACCGGCGCGGCGCAGGGTTGCGTGGAACAGTCCATCAAGTACGCGGGCGAGCGCATGGCCTTCGGCAGCACCATCGGCGCCTACCAGTCCATCCAGTTCAAGATCGCCCGGATGCAGGTCCGGGCCCACACGGCGCGGCTGGCCTACTACGACGCGGCGTCGCGCATGCTCGCGGGCAAGCCGTTCAAGACGCAGGCCTCGATCGCGAAGCTGGTGGCCGGCGAAGCCGCCATGGACAACGCGCGCGACGCGACACAGATCTTCGGCGGCTACGGTTTCATCAACGAGTTCGTGGTGTCCAGGCACTACCGTGACTCGAAGATCCTCGAGATCGGCGAGGGGACCACGGAGGTCCAGCTCATGCTGATCGCGAGGGAACTCGGCCTGTAGACCCGCCGCAGGGACAGGACGGACAGGCGCCGGAACAGCGAAGGAGAAGCAGTGATCAACAAAGTGGTTGGCAGTGCGGCGGAGGCCGTGGCGGACATCCCCGACGGAGCATCCCTCGCCGTCGGCGGGTTCGGCCTGTGCGGGATCCCGGTGACCCTGATCGACGCCCTGCACCGGCAGGGGACCTCGGAGCTCGAGACGGTGAGCAACAACTGCGGCGTGGACGACTGGGGGCTCGGCATCCTGCTGTCCGATCACCGGATCCGCCGGACCGTCAGCTCCTACGTCGGCGAGAACAAGGAGTTCGCGCGCCAGTACCTCTCGGGCGAGCTCGAGGTCGAGCTCACCCCGCAGGGCACCCTCGCCGAGAAGCTCCGGGCCGGCGGCGCGGGCATCCCGGCCTTCTTCACCACGGCGGGCGTCGGCACCCAGGTCAGCGAGGGCGGCCTGCCCCAGCGGTACGACGGCGACGGCAGCGTCGCCGTGGCGTCGAAGGCCAAGGAGGTGCGGTCCTTCGACGGCGTCGACTACGTGCTCGAGGAGTCGCTGCGGCCCGACTTCGCGCTGGTCCACGCCTGGAAGGGCGACCGCCACGGCAACCTCGTCTTCCACGCCACCGCGATGAACTTCAATCCGCTCTGTGCGCAGGCCGGCCGGATCACGATCGCCGAGGTCGAGGAACTCGTGGAACCCGGGGAGCTCGACCCGGCGCAGGTCCACACGCCCGGCATCTTCGTCCAGCGCGTGGTGGTGGCGCGCGACGTCGAGAAGCGCGTCGAGAAGCGGACCGTCTCGATCGGCGGCGCGCCCCACCCCGGCGCCGGCCTGAACGCACCCGAAGGAGCATGAGCATGGCACTCACCCGCAACGAACTCGCCGCCAGGGTGGCGCAGGAGCTGGAGAACGGGCAGTACGTCAACCTCGGCATCGGGATGCCCACGCTGATCCCGAACTACATCCCCGCCGGCGTCGAGGTGGTGCTGCACTCCGAGAACGGCATCCTCGGCGTCGGTCCCTATCCCGCCGAGGACGCCGTCGATCCGGACCTCATCAATGCCGGCAAGGAGACCGTCACCGCCAATCCGGGCGCTGCGTTCTTCGACTCGGCCGCGTCCTTCGGCATGATCCGCGGCGGCCATGTGGACGTCGCGGTCCTCGGTGCCATGGAGGTCGCGCAGAACGGCGACCTCGCGAACTGGATGGTGCCCGGCAAGATGGTCAAGGGCATGGGCGGCGCCATGGACCTCGTGTTCGGGGCGAAGCGCGTGATCGTCATGATGGAGCACGTGGACCGGGCAGGGCGGCCGAAGATCGTCGAAGCCTGTTCCCTGCCCCTGACGGGGAAGGGCTGCGTGACCCGGATCGTCACCGACCTAGCCGTGATCGACGTCGAACCCGACGGACTCGTGCTGCGCGAGACCGCCCCCGGCGTGAGCACGGACGACGTCGTCGCCGCCACCGGCGCCCCGCTGCGGATCGAGCTCGGGGAAGCGGCCGCGTGAGCGGCGACACGCCCCCTGCCCGGTCCGTGATCGAGCAGCGCGGCCTCTACCTCGACGAGCTCGAGGTCGGGACGGTCTACGCCCACCGCCCCGGCCGGACGCTGACCGAGGCCGACAACGTCCTGTTCACGACGCTGACCATGAACACGCAGGCCCTGCACCTCGACGCGGCCTGGTCCGCGGGGCAGCCCTTCGGTGAGCGTCTCGTCAATTCGATGCTGACCCTCGCGACGCTCGTCGGACAGTCGGTGTCCCAGCTCACGCAGGGCACCATCGTGGCGCAGCTGGGGCTCACCGACGTCGCCTTCCCGAAGCCGCTGTTCCACGGCGACACCCTGTACACGGAGACCGAGATCACCGGTGTCCGCCCGTCGTCCTCGCGCCCCGGGCAGGGCATCGTGTCCATGGTCCACACCGGGCGCAACCAGCACGGCGATGTCGTCGCGACGGCAACGCGCTCCGTCCTCATGTGGTCCTCGACGGCGCAGCGGGCGGTGACGCGATGAGCGGGATCGTCCTGGGACCGGCACTGCTCTTCTGCCCGGCGGACCGCCCGGAGCGGTACGGCAAGGCGGCCGACCGCTCCGACACCGTCATCCTCGACCTGGAGGACGCCGTGGCGCCCGGAGCCAAGGACGCGGCACGGACGGCACTCGCCGAGACCCCGCTCGCCCCGGAGCGCACCGTGGTGCGGCTCAACGCGGTGGGGACAGCCGACTTCGCACTCGACTGCGCCGCCGTCCGAGGCACCCCCTACCGCACCGTCATGCTCGCCAAGACGGAGTCGCCCGAGCACGTCGCCGCGGCCCGCGCGGCCCTGGGGGACGTCGAGGTCATCGCCCTGGTCGAGACGGCGCGGGGCGTGGTCCACGCGGACGCCATCGCCGCGGCCGACGGCGTCACCGCCCTCATGTGGGGCGCCGAGGACCTCGTGGCATCCCTCGGCGGCACCTCGAGCCGCACCGCCGGCGGCACCTACCGGGCCGTGGCGCTCCAGGCGCGCTCGCAGGTGCTCCTCGCCGCAGGAGCCGCGGGAGTCGGCTGTATCGACGCCGTCTACGTGGATATCGCCGACCTCGAGGGCCTCGCCGCCGAGGCCGAGGATGCGGCCGCTTCCGGCTTTTCCGCGAAGGCCTGCATCCATCCCGGCCAGGTGGCCGCGGTCCGTACGGCCTTCGCTCCCGGCGACGCCGAGGTCGAGCGCGCCCGCGCGCTGCTCGCCGCCGCCGAGAGGGAGCGGGGCGTCTTCGCCTACGAGGGGCGCATGGTGGACGAGCCGATCCTCCGGCATGCCCGCAGCGTCGTGGGCAGGGCGTCGGGTCGGTAGGGGCGGGCCTCGCCGGACGCCGCCGCGGTGTCGACGACAGCGGAGTCGGACGCGCGTATGGCAGTGCCGGTGCCGGCGAACAGCGCTGGCAGATGTCGTCGTCCCGTGAGGATCGAGGCCCGCTTGACCCGCTCCAGGCGCCGCTCTTTGCGGCTTCGCTTCTCAGAAGGGCGGTAGGAGCCCGGGGTCCGGGACCCGCTCCGCGCGCATCGCCGTCCCTAGGTCGTGCACGGTGCGGGCGATCGCCGACGAATCCGTCGTGGCGGGCGGTGGTTCGGGCGGCGTCGTATAGGTGCGACCACCCGGCGACAACCAGCTCAGCCCGCCATCGGGATCGGGAGTCGGTGTCCATCCCGTCCGGTGCTTCAGCATGTGGTGTCGCCTGCAGACGGGATAGAGGTTGTCCGCACCGGTCGATCCTCCGTCTGCCCAGGACACCAGATGGTCCAGATCGCAGCGGCCGGCGGGACGGCCGCAGCCGTAGAAGCTGCAGGTCTTCTGGCGGAGCTGCACCCAGGTCCGCAGGTCCTCGCTTGGGCGGTACCGGGTCCGGTCCAGGCCGAGCACCGCACCCGTGTACGGGTGGGTGAGCAGGCGCATCCACGAGGTGGCGTCCCCGGCGAGCCGGCGGGCGGCGTCGGCAGGGATCGGACCATAACCTTCGAGTTCGGCAGGTTCGTCGGTGAGCCTCATCAGCGCGAACACCGGAACGGTCACGACGATCCTCGCTGCTGGGGAGCGCGTGCCCGAGGGCCCACCGGCGCCGAGCAGCATGTCGGCCAGGACGTCGGCGCGCAGTTGGGGCAGCGTCCGCGGCTCATCGCCGCTGCGCAGGGTCCGGGCCACCGCATCCACCGTGGTGTGCAGGGCCAGGGCCTGCTCCGCGGGGAGATAGGCGCTGAACCACGCCATCCCGTCACGGTCCGGTTCGAAGACGACGCACCGATCCGGTTCCGCCTTCACCCGGCGGGCAGTCAACGACCCGGGGTGGAGCTTCTCCCGCAGCCGACGGCACCGCGCCGTCAGCCTCGGCCCGTTCAGGTCTTCCGCCACCGTCAGGATCTCCGCCTCGAACGCCAGGACGGCCTCGTCGGGGAGTGTGCGGGACTGCTCGACGATGACCGACGCCCGCGAGGCACAGATCCCGCCCTTCTCCAGGGCCGCCAGGGTGGCCGTCAACGGTCCGGTCAGCGTGAGCGACTCCGAGACGAGCCGGGCGGCCGAGCCCTCGGACAGCTTGAGCAGGGCTGCGGTCTCCACAACCGTCTCCGTGAACGCGAGGGACGACGACCGGCCCGACCAGGTCCGGTGCCCGCGATCGCTGAACGTGTGGACCCTCGTGATCAACCGGGCCCGCTGGGCGGCCGCCCACGATGCGAGGCGTTCGGCCGCGCGCAGCAGCTCGAGCGTGTCATCGAGACGGGAGGGGGCCGCGATCATCGGCGCGTCCTGCAGGCGGGCCACCAGTCCGGACGGCGACGACTCCTCGATGAGAGTTCGCCGATGACCGTCGGTTCCTTCGTCCTCGGTGCCGAGGTCTTCCAGCGGACCGAGGATCTCGTCGACCGCATCCGCGGGCCATCCCCAGGTCGCCTCGTCGTAGGCGTCCCCGAGATCGAGCGTCGACGGTCCAATGGACATGGCTCATTCCATCACTCGGCACCGACATTCCGGTTGCTCGACACAGACCCGGAACAGGTGCCCCATGGTTGGTGCCGACCGGCCATCGAGGTACCGGCAGGGACCCGGCCGCCGGGTGGAAGCGGCGCGTCGTCGCGGTCCGGGATCCCTCTCCGCCGCCCGGTCGCATCCGGACGATGCCCGCCCACAGCGTCCGCGGACCCTGGCTGATGGACAGCTCCGGACTGCGGGATACTGGGGCCATGGATTTCAGCAACCCCACCCGGCAGTACCGGCGCGTCTCCATCCTCGGCTCCACGGGCTCCATCGGGACCCAGGCGCTCGAGGTGATCGCCGCGGCTTCCGACCGTTTCGGCGTCGCGGGCCTCAGCGCCGGCGGACGGAACCTGGAACTCCTCGCCCGCCAGGCCGTGGCCGTCCGGGCTCCCGCCGTCGGCGTCGCGTCCGCGTCGGAGTCCGACCTCGAGCGCGCGATCGCGCAGGCCGCCGACGCCGCCGGTGTCCGGGGCTACGCACCGGTGCTGTTCTCCGGCGACGACGCCGCGGCGAAGGTTGCTGCCTGGCCCGACGCCGACGTCGTCCTCAACGGCATCACCGGCTCGATCGGCCTCGAGCCCACCCTCGCCGCGCTCGCCGCCGGGCACCTGCTCGCCCTGGCCAACAAGGAGTCGCTGATCGCCGGGGGAGCGCTCGTGCGCGCGGCGGCCGCTCCCGGACAACTCGTCCCCGTGGACTCCGAGCACTCGGCCATCGCGCAGGCCCTGCGCGGCGGCACGGCCGACGAGGTGGACCGACTGGTCCTGACGGCGTCGGGCGGCCCGTTCCGCGGCAGGACCCGCGCCCAGCTGCAGCACGTCACGCCCGCGGAGGCTGTCGCCCACCCCACGTGGGACATGGGACGCGTCATCAGCACGAACTCCGCCTCGATGGTCAACAAGGCCCTCGAGGTGATCGAGGCCCACCTCCTCTTCGACATCCCGCTCGAGCGGATCGACGTCGTCGTGCACCCGCAGTCCGTGATCCACTCGATGGTCCAGTTCATCGACGGCTCCACGCTGGCGCAGGCGTCACCGCCGGACATGCGCCTCCCCATCGCCCTCGGCATCGGCTGGCCGTTCCGCGTGCCGGGATCAGCCCGCGCATGCGACTGGAGCCGGTCCGCCGAGTGGACCTTCGAACCGCTGGACGAGGAGGCCTTCCCGGCCATCGCCCTGGCGAAGCGTGCGGCCGCCGAGGGCGGCACGCGCATGGCCGTGTACAACGCCGCGAACGAGGAGGCCGTCGAGGCCTTTCACAGGGGAGCCATAGGTTTCCCTGAGATCGTGGACACCGTGTCCGCCGTCGTCGACGAGCAGCGTGCGCGGGAGGTCGCCGGCGGCGAGCTCACCCTCGACGCCGTCCTCGAGGCGGAGCGCTGGGCACGCACGAGTGCCCGGTCCCGTTGCGGCCTCGTGGAGTCGCCGGCGCCCGGAGGGGCGGCCGGTCCGGAAGGCCAGAAGGAAGAGCTGTGACCGTTCTCTTGTTCATCGTCGGAGTGCTCGTCGTCGTCGTCGGCATCGCGGCGTCGATCGCCCTGCACGAAGTGGGGCACCTGGTGCCCGCGAAGCTGTTCCGCGTCCGCGTCACCCAGTACATGGTGGGCTTCGGTCCCACCATCTGGTCCAGGCGACGCGGGGAGACCGAGTACGGGCTGAAGGCGATCCCGGCCGGCGGCTACGTCTCGATGGTGGGCATGTTCCCTCCTGCGACCACGGAGGCCGGTGCGGTGCGCCAGTCCAGCACCGGCGTCTTCCAGCAGCTCACCAACGACGCCCGGCAGGCCGCGGCCGAGCAGTTGCAGCCGGGGGACGAGGACCGGGTCTTCTACAAGCTGCCCATCTGGAAACGGATCATCGTCATGCTCGGCGGGCCGCTGATGAACCTCCTGATCGGGACCGTGCTCTTCGCCGTCCTCATCATGGGGTTCGGCAGTGCGCAGGCCACCACCACGCTGTCCGAGGTGTACCGGTGCGTGGTCCCCGCCAGTCAGCAGGCGGCCACGGGACAGACCGACTGTGCGCCCGAGGATCCCGCCGCCCCCGCCTTCGAGGCGGGACTCCAGCCGGGCGACCGCGTGGTCGCCTTCGACGGCCGGGAGGTCACCGACTGGGACGAGCTGTCGGGCTGGATCAGGGACGCGGCCGGCCGCGAGGTCGGCATCACCTACGTGCGCGACGGCGAGAGCGTCGAGTCCGTCATCACGCCCCTGCTGACGGAACGGCCGGTCGCCGCGGAGGACGGCACGGCGATGGTCGACGACGACGGCGACGCCGTGACCCAGGAGGTGGGCTTCATCGGCGTCGGTTCGACGCAGGAACTCGTCCCGCAGCCCGCGACCGAGGTGCTCCCGGCTGTCGGGGACTCGCTGGCCCGGGTCGCCGGAGTGGTGCTGAACCTGCCGCAGCGCGTGGTGGAGGTGGGTCAGGCAGCGTTCTCGGACGCGCCGCGTGATCCCGAGGGGCCCATCAGCGTCGTCGGCGTCGGGAGGATCGCGGGCGAGATCTCGGCGATGGAGGAAGTGCCGGTCGAATCCCGCGCGGCGACGCTGATCGGGCTCGTCGCGGGCGTGAACCTCGCCCTGTTCGTGTTCAACCTGATCCCGCTCCTGCCGCTCGACGGCGGGCACGTCGCCGGAGCGCTGTGGGAGGGGCTGCGCCGGGGTGTCGCGCGGGTGTTCGGGCGTCCCGATCCGGGGCCGTTCGACATGGCCAGGCTCCTGCCCCTCACCTACGCGGTGGCGATCCTGCTGATGGGGATGGGTGTCCTGTTGATCTATGCCGATATCGTCAAACCGGTCGACCTGTTCGGCTGATCGGTTGTAATTCGAATTTCAACCTCATACGGTTGATGAATGTTCGTCCTGACCATCGACCAGACCGGAAGCCGAGCCACCACGGACCGGGTGCCGGAACTGCTCCACCTCCTGCAGCCCGTCCACGCCGTGTTGGCCTGGGAGCGATCGGTCGGGGACGAGGCGCAGGGGGTCCTCGCGCGCGCGGACGACGTCGTCGAGGCCGTGATGCTCTGCCTGCGGGCCGGCGGCTGGTACGTGGGCGTCGGGATCGGGACCGTCGAGCGTCCCTTCCCCGCCTCCCCACGGGAGGGCCGCGGCTCGGCGTTCGTCGCAGCGCGGAAGGCCGTGGACCGCGCGAAGAAGACGGGGGACCGCGCACCCCTCGCCGTCGAGGGCCCGGACGGGGCCGGCGAGGCGGAGGGCGTGCTC
The DNA here is from genome assembly GCF_054511015.1 of Arthrobacter sp. MDT1-48-3. Lineage (NCBI taxonomy): Bacteria > Bacillati > Actinomycetota > Actinomycetes > Micrococcales > Micrococcaceae > Arthrobacter > Arthrobacter sp. MDT1-48-3. The sequence continues at coordinate 92,051 of NZ_JBTNDL010000008.1, read as the reverse complement.
GCGCTCCTCGGCCGGCACGTGATGGGACGCTCGGACGCCGAATGGCGGATCCTCGATCTCCTGCACCCGGGGGAGCGCGGCACGCAGACCGCCGTCGCGCGGACGCTCGGCATCAGTCCCCAGGCGGTGAGCAAGGCCGCCGCCCGTGCCGCGTGGCACGAGGAGCAGGCCGTCCGCCCCGCAGCCGCGCGGCTCCTGGCCTGGGCCGACGACCGCGTCGCCTGACGGCCCGGTCCGCGTCCCCGCATCCGTCGGGGGTGCCGTGGGGTAGACATGGATCAAGGAAGAAGGAGGTCCGGTGGACGCACTCTGGATCGCGGTGGCACTGCTCGCGGCGGGTGGCCTCGGCCTGCCCGTGACCATGCTCGTCCTGCGGCTGGCCCGTTCCGTGGACACCGCGGAACGGCGCCGCGAGGAACCGCCCGAGCCCGCGGACCAGCCCCAGCTGGACCTCCCCGAGCCACCCGCGGAACCGCCGAGGGCACCCGTGGACGCCCTGCCGCCGGGAGTCCTCCGCGGCGGACTCGTCATCGGCGTCCTCGAGCGGCTCGCGGTCACCGTCGCCATCCTCGGTGGCCAGCCGGTCGCCATCGCCTACGTCGTCGCGGTCAAGGCGCTCGGTCGCTATGCCGAGCTGAAGGAGACCCCCGCCGCGTCGGAGCGGTTCATCATCGGCACGCTGTCCTCCCTGCTCTGGGCGGCAGGGGTCGCGACGATCGTCAAGGTCTACCTCCTGGAAGTCCCGTAGGGTGAGGCCCATGAGTATCTTCGCCGTCGAGTACGTGTACAACCCCGACCACGACGACCTCCGGGCGGAGCACCGTCCGGAGCACCGGCAGTGGCTCGAGAGCCTCGTGCAGCAGGGCCGCGTCCTGGCCTCCGGACCGTTCGCCGATGGCAGCGGCGCCCTCCTCGTCTTCGCCGCCGAGACCGAGGCGGACCTCAACCAGCTCGTGAGCAAAGACCCCTTCGCCCGGGTCGGTGCCATCTCGGCTGTCAAGGCCACCGGGTGGAACCCGGTCATCGGAGCATTCCGCGACCTCGTGTGACCTGCATCGCCACACGCCGGGAGACCGCCGGGCCGGGTGGATAATGAAATCAAGAATCTCGAAGACGTGCGGTCACGGCCGCCAGCATGGAGGATGTTTTGACCTCGGTCAGCCTAGGAATGCCAGCAGCACCGCCCCCCGTCCTCGCACCCCGGCGCAAGACCCGCCAGATCAAGGTCGGATCGGTGGGCGTCGGATCCGATTCGCCGATCAGCATCCAGTCCATGACCACCACGCCGACCACGGACATCAACGCGACGCTGCAGCAGATCGCGGAGCTCACGGCGACCGGGTGCGACATCGTCCGTGTGGCCTGCCCGTCGGCCGATGACGCCGCAGCCCTGCCGATCATCGCGAAGAAGTCCCAGATCCCCGTCATCGCGGACATCCACTTCCAGCCGAAGTACGTCTTCGCCGCGATCGACGCCGGGTGCGCAGCAGTGCGCGTCAACCCCGGCAACATCCGGAAGTTCGACGACCAGGTGAAGCAGATCGCCGACGCGGCGAAGGCCGCCGGGACCTCGATCCGCATCGGCGTCAACGCCGGCTCACTGGATCCCCGCCTGATGCAGAAGTACGGCAAGGCCACACCCGAGGCGCTCGTCGAGTCCGCTGTCTGGGAAGCCTCCCTGTTCGAGGAACACGACTTCCACGACTTCAAGATCTCGGTCAAGCACAACGATCCCGTGATCATGGTGCGTGCCTACGAACTGCTCGCCGAGCGCGGCGACTGGCCCCTGCACCTCGGCGTGACCGAGGCGGGGCCCTCCTTCCAGGGCACCATCAAGTCGGCCACGGCCTTCGGGGCGCTCCTGTCCAAGGGCATCGGCGACACCATCCGCGTCTCCCTCTCGGCACCGCCGGTCGAGGAGATCAAGGTGGGCAACCAGATCCTGCAGTCGCTCAACCTGCGTCCCCGCAAGCTCGAGATCGTCTCCTGCCCGTCCTGTGGCAGGGCCCAGGTGGACGTCTACACGCTGGCCGAGGAGGTCACCGCCGGCCTCGAGGGCATGGAGGTCCCGCTGCGCGTGGCCGTCATGGGCTGCGTCGTCAACGGACCCGGCGAGGCCCGCGAGGCCGACCTGGGTGTGGCTTCCGGAAACGGCAAGGGCCAGATCTTCGTGAGGGGCGAAGTCATCAAGACTGTCCCCGAGGACCAGATCGTTGAGACACTCATCGAGGAAGCGATGCGGCTCGCAGAGGAGATGGGTGAGGCTGATGGCGAAACTGCTGGCTCGGGTGGCCCCATGGTTACCGTTAGCTAGGCCACAGCCCGACCCCGAGGGCCCCTGGTCGTTCCGCGTCCTCGGCGAGGCGGACACCCGGGATCTCTGGGCCCTCGTCGCCGCCGATCCGGTGGCCAACGTCTTCGTGGCCTCCCACCTCGAGTCCATGGGGACGGCCGCGCCGTCGTTCTCCGGCGGCGAGATCATCGGCATGTTCCGGCACGACGAGCTCCGCGCTGCGTGCTGGGCGGGCGTCAACCTCGTGCCCATCGGCGTGACGGACGAGACCGGCGCGATCTTCGGGGACCACCTCGGCCGGTCGGGCCGGACCTTCTCCTCGGTCTTCGGGCTCTCCGAGGGCGTGATGGACCTGTGGTCCACGCTCGAGGACTACAGCGCCGAGCCCTTCGACATCCGCCCCACGCAGCCGCTCATGGCCATCGACACGGACCCGCTCATCGCGCCCGCCCCCGATCTCCGCTTCACGCGTCCCGACGAACTCGACCGGCTCCTGCCCGCCTGCGCCGCGATGTTCGAGGAGGAGGTGGGGTACTCGCCGTTCATCGGCGGGTCCGAGCACTACCGGCGCCGCGTGGCGTCCCTGATCAGCCGCAAGCACTCGCTCGCAGCGTTCGACGACGACGGCACGGTGGTCTTCAAGGCCGAACTGGGTACGGTGTCCTCGCAGGCCGTCCAGGTGCAGGGCGTCTGGGTGAACCCGGACCACCGCGGCAGGGGGCTCAGCGCCGCCTACATGGCCGCCGTCGTCGTCGCCGCCCGCTCCCTCGCGCCGACCGTCAGCCTCTACGTGAACTCCTACAACGCCCGGGCCATCGCCGCGTACAAGCGCGTGGGCTTCGAGCAGGTGGACACCTTCGCGACGATCCTCTTCTGAGGAGGACCCTGCCGGCGGTGATCCCGACCCGCCCGCCCGACCCGCTAGATTGGTAGCTGTTGTCTCCCGCCGGACGGCGGGGACGTGACTGGCAGTGCACGACCGAATACGAACGGACACCCGCGTGGTCTTACGACTCTCGACCCTTTTCCTGCGCACCCTGCGTGAAGATCCAGCCGACGCCGAAGTCGCGAGCCACCGCCTCCTGGTGCGGGCGGGCTACATCCGGCGTGCCGCCCCCGGGATCTACAGCTGGCTGCCGCTGGGCCTGAAGGTCCTCGCACGGGTCGAGGCGATCGTCCGCGAGGAGATGGAGGCGATCGGCGCGCAGGAGGTCCACTTCCCGGCGCTGCTGCCCAAGGAACCCTACGAGGCCACGAACCGCTGGACCGAGTACGGGGACGGCATCTTCCGCCTCAAGGACCGCAAGGACGCGGACTACCTGCTGGCACCGACCCACGAGGAGATGTTCACGCTGCTCGTGAAGGACCTGTACACCTCGTACAAGGACCTCCCCGTCAGCCTGTTCCAGATCCAGACCAAGTACCGCGACGAGGCGCGGCCGAGGGCAGGCCTCCTCCGTGGCCGCGAGTTCATCATGAAGGACTCCTACTCGTTCGACATCGACGACGAGGGCCTGGAGGCGAGCTACCAGCTGCACCGCGCCGCGTACCTCCGCATCTTCGAGCGCCTCGGACTCGAGGTGGTCCCGGTGACGGCGACGGCCGGGGCCATGGGCGGCTCGAAGAGCGAGGAATTCCTGCACCCGACGCCCATCGGCGAGGACACCTTCGTCCGGTCCGCCGGGGGCTACACCGCCAACGTCGAGGCCGTCACCACGGTGGTCCCCGAGGCGATCGACTACACCGACGCCCCGGCCGCCGAGGTGCGCGACACCCCCGATACCCCCACCATCGGCACCCTCGTGGACCATGCCAATGCCGCGGTGCCCCGGGACGACCGCGCCTGGACCGCCGCCGACACCCTCAAGAACGTCGTGCTGGCCGCCGTCCTGCCCACCGGCGAGCGCGAGATCGTCGTCGTCGGCGTGCCCGGCGACCGCACCGTGGACCTCAAGCGCATCGAGGCGAACATCGCCGGCCACCTCGAGACCGGCGGCGAGGTCGCCGTCGAGGCTGCCAACGAGGAGGACCTGAAGAAGCACCCGGGCCTCGTCAAGGGGTACATCGGCCCCGGGCTCGCCCTGGACTCCGCCGTCATCGGCGCCGAGGCGTCCACCGGCGTGAAGTACCTCGTGGATCCGCGGGTCGTTCCCGGCACCTCGTGGATCACGGGGGCGAACGAGCACGGCCGGCACGTCTTCGGGCTCGTCGCGGGCCGCGACTTCAGCTGGGACCGCGTCATCGAGGCCGTCGAGGTGCGCGAGGGCGACGAGGCTCCCGACGGCTCCGGGCCGCTGATCGCGGCGCGCGGCATCGAGATGGGCCACATCTTCCAGCTCGGACGCAAGTACGCGGAGGCGCTCGGGCTGAAGGTCCTCGACCGGAACGGCAAGCTCGCCACGGTCACCATGGGCTCCTACGGCGTCGGGGTCACGCGTGCCATCGCGGCCCTGGCCGAGGCCAACCACGACGATCGCGGGATCATCTGGCCCCGCAACGTGGCTCCCGCCGACGTGCACATCGTCGCCACGGGCAAGGGCACCGAGGTGTTCGAGGCCGCCGAGAAGCTGGCCGCCGACCTCGAGTCCGCCGGCCTCACCGTGATCTACGACGACCGCCCCAAGGTCTCGCCGGGCGTGAAGTTCGGCGACGCCGAACTCATCGGCGTGCCCACGATCGTCGTCGTCGGCCGTGGCCTCGCCGACGGCGTGCTCGAGGTCAAGGACCGCCGCACGGGGGAGGCGCAGAACGTGGCCGTCGACGACGCCGCCGCGCTGCTGCTCGCGCTCACCGCCGCCTAGGCCGTGGCGGGCTCGGGACTCGAGGAACTGCACCTCGCCACCATCCTGCTGGTGCTCGTCGCCGGGTTCGCCGCGGGCTGGGTGGACGCCGTCGTCGGCGGTGGCGGGCTCCTGCAGCTGCCGGCGCTCCTGCTGGTTCCCGGGATCACGCCCGTGGAGGCCCTGGCCACCAACAAGTTGGGGTCGATCTTCGGGACGACGACGAGCGCGATCACCTACTACCGCCGGGCGCATCCCGACCTGCGGACGGCGCTCCCGATGGCCGCGATAGCCCTCGTCGGCAGCTTCGGCGGGGCGATCCTGGCGGCATCCCTGCCGTCGTCGGTCTTCAAGCCGATCATCGTGGTGGCACTCGTCGCGGTGGCGGTGTTCACGGCCCTGAAGCCGTCCGTCGGGACACTGACCGAGCTGCGGCACCAGGGTGCGCGGCACTACGGCACAGCCGGCGCGATCGGGCTGGTCATCGGCTTCTACGACGGGCTGATCGGCCCCGGGACCGGGTCCTTCCTGATCATCGCGATGGTCACGCTGCTGGGCTACAACTTCCTCGGCGCCAGCGCGAAGGCGAAGATCGTGAACATGGCCACCAACTTCGGCGCGCTCATGTTCTTCCTGCCCAACGGGTCCATCCTGTGGGGGTTGGGACTCCTGCTCGGCGCGGCGAACATGGCCGGCGGCTACACCGGGTCCCGCATGGCGATCAGCCAGGGCAGCAGGTTCATCCGGATTGTGTTCCTCGTCGTCGTCGGCGCCCTGATCATCAAGCTCGGCTCCGACGTGTGGGTGGAGAACATCCGTCCTCTGCTCGCCGGGGCATGACGCCGACGGGAGCGGTCACCGACCGGACGCCCTAGAGCGTCGGCAGCTCGCGGACCGGCGGCAGCCCGTCCAGGGTCCGGCCCAGGACGGAGCTCGCCACCCACAGCGATCGCTGCGCGTCGCCGGTCTGCCCGTGGCCGATGTAGGACAGCGCATTGCGGACCTCCCGGACCACGGTCCATCCGACGGCGAGTCCGGTGTCGAGTCCGGCGGCCGCGGACAGCGCGGCGCAGTGTGCACGGAGGTGCCCCGCGGGGTCTGCGGCATCGAGTTCCGGGAGCCGGTTCCACAGCATCGGCGCCACGGCGTACTCGGCATCGCCGATCACGGGCTTCGGGTCGATCGCCGTGACGTCCCGCAGCCGCGCCGGCGAGGACGGCAGGAGGTTGGCGTAGTGCAGATCCGAGTGCACCAGCACGTCGTTCTCCGACCGCCGTCCCACGATGCCCCGCGACTGGCACACCTCGAGCGCGGCCTCCATCAGCCAGCGCGGGAACGGCTCGTCCAGCTCGTGCCAGCTGGCGGGCAGGGTGTCCGTCCACTGCTCGGCATCGGATGCCAGATGCGGGAACGCGGCCCACGGTGCGCTGTCGCCGGCCCGTATCGACAGGCGGCGCAGGACGCGGCCCCACGGCTCGGCGGTCTCGTCGAGCGGGACGTCGTGGAGCGAGTGGTCGCCGTCGAGGCGTGCAAGGAGCAGCGCGTAGTCGGGCCGGGACGCCGCCAGCAGGCGCACGGCGCCGTCGCCGTCCCACAGGTCCAGCGCGTCCGGCTCCGAGCGTGCCTCGTCGTGGGGGATGGTGAGCTTCAGGACGGCGTCCACCGGCTCGTGGCCGCCCCGCTGCACCACGGGCACGACGACGGCGCACTGGCCGGACCAGGCGGGTCGTCCGGGCTGCAGGTCGAGGTCGAGGTCCCAGGCGTGGAGCCTGTCGGCCAGCAGCCCGTGCCATCCGCGCATCCACCGGGCGCCGCCATCGATGGTCCGGGCGCTCCGGACGAGTCGCGGCGGCAGGTCGGGCAGGACGTCCGAAGCGGGCCGACCGGAAGCACCGGTTCCCGTGCCCCCGGGGACACCGGTCGCATCGGGGCCAGGCCGTCCGGGTTGCCGGTCTCCTGCCGCCTCGTCGGGGTGCCTAGCCATCGGTCGGCCCTCCCGGAGCGGGAGTGCCGCCGGGTGCGGACGGCGCCCCGGGTGCCCCCGGCGCGTCCGGAGTCGGGTCGCCGGTGGTCCCGGCCGCTTCGGCCTGCAGGCCGGGCAGCGGTGCGAGGGGGGCGCCCGCCTCGGTGCTGCGTTGTACCGCGGCGTTCAGGGACGTGACGGCCCAGGCCCGTTCGGCGGTGCTGACCGTGGCGACGAGGCCCGCGTAGAACTCGGTGTGGTCCTGTTCGAGGTCGCGCAGGGCGGCGGCCGGATCGGCGCGGAAGGCCGGTCCGACGGCGTGGCCTGCCGGCGCCGGGGCCGCGGGTTCACACAGTGCGGCGAGCCGCTCGGCGGCGGTGTCGGCGGCCGCCCGGTGGGTCGCCGAGAGGGCGAGTGCAGGAGCAGGATCGGGCAGCAGTGCGGCCGCGACCTCGTAGCCGTACCGGGCCTGCTCCTCCGCCCGGGTCGCGCCGAGAAGTGCCTGGCGGTCGGCATCCGGGCCCAGGGGAGTGCCTGCGCACTCCTCCGGCGTCGCCGGGCCCGCCGTGGTCGGGCCGGAAGCCCCATCCCCGGAAGCCGCGCCTTCGGAGGTCGCCGGTACGGACACCGGCGTGCCGGACCGGGCGGGGTCGGCGGACGCGCCCTGCTCCGGGTCGAGGTCCTCGGCGGTCAGCGCCTCGGCCGCCGGCAGCTCTGTCCCGACGCCGAGCACCCCGCCGAGGAGCACCGCCTGGCGCCACTGGTTGGCGCCCGCCGACGCGAGCACCCGGGCGGGGCCCGGCTCGGCATCGACCGCGTCCGACAGGCTGCGCAGCGAGCTGTCGCGCAGCATCGCCAGGAGGCGGACCGGATCTGCGGGAGCCGCAGTGGGCGAGGGCGCCGGCGCAGCGGCTGCCGATGCAGGGGGAGGTGGATCCGTCGGCGCGTCCGCACCGGCCGGAGCACGTGCGGGGGACCGCGGCAGGGACACGGCGGCAGCCTGCTCCTCGAGGTCCGACGCGATCGCCGTCAGCTGCTCCGCAAGGGCGGGATCCGCCGCCGCTGCGGCACGCGCATCCGCTGCGAGACCGCGGTACCGCCCCTCGGCGTCGAGCTGGGCCTGTTCGGACGGCGAGTACACGCGCGCCGGCGGCTCGGCGGAGCCGAGGAGGAGCCAGGCGCCGACCGCCAGGAGCACCACGACGAACAGACCGACGAGCCACGCGGACCACCGGATGGCCGTGCCGGCGGCAGTGGCGAGGCGGGCTCCACGCTCCTGCTGCCCGCCCGCCTGCGCCCGGTTGATCACAGTGTCCGATGATGCCACGGCGGTCCCGGTTTCTCCCTGCCATACACCCGGCGTCGCCGAATGTCGGTACTCTTGGAGGACAACATCATCGAGTGGGAGGCAGCCATGGCGGTCCGGTCCGGGAACGAAAACCATGCCTCGACCCGCAAGTCGGCCCTCGAGGCCGCACTGCAGGCCGAAGCGCTACGCCTGCGGACCAGGCTGCAGCCCGTCGTCGAACAGCACGACCTCTACCTCGAGGACGTCGACATCAAGGTCGCCGGTTCCCACCGCACCGTCCACGTGGTCGTGGACCTGCCCGAGGACGCCTCCGGGAGTGTCGGGCTCGATGTGATCTCGGCCATCTCGACCGACCTCTCCGCCGCCATGGACAGTGACCCCGAGGACGACGACCGCCCGTACAGCCTCGAGATCTCCTCGCCCGGCGTGTCCCGGCCCCTCACGGAACCACGGCACTGGCGCCGCAACGTGGGCCGCATGGTCGAGGTCAAACCGCTGAGCGGCGATGTCGTCCTCGGCCGGCTGCTGGACGTCACCGCCACCGGGATACGGCTGATCCCGCAGCTGCCCGTCAAGAAGGGCATGAAGCCGAAGCAGGGCGATCCACTCGCCCTCGAGTTTTCCAAGATCCGCAAGGGGACCGTCCAGGTCGAATTCGCGCATCCTGAGGATGAACACCACGAGAACAGCGATGGGGGCGATCCGGGCATCCCCGGCGCCGTGCACCACGCGTAAGGAGACCCACATGGACATTGATATGAGCGCGCTGAGGCTCCTCGAGCGCGAACGCGAGATCCCGCTGGACAAGCTGATCCCCACCATCGAGCAGGCCCTGCTCATCGCGTACCACCGCACGCCGGGCGCGCACGAGACGGCGCGCGCCGAGCTGGACCGCCGCAACGGACACGTCACCATCTGGGCCACGGAGAAGGACGACGACGGCGAGACCGTCGGCGAGTTCGACGACACGCCCGGGGGCTTCGGCCGGATCGCCGCGAGCACCGCGCGCCAGATCATCCTGCAGCGCCTGCGCGACGCCGAGGACGACAACATCCTCGGTGAGTTCCGCGGCAAGGAAGGCGAACTGGTCGCCGGCATGATCCAGCAGGGCACCAATCCGCACATGATCCAGGTCAACCTGGGATCGGTGGAGGCCGTCCTGCCGCCGCCGGAGCAGGTGCCGGGGGAGAAGTACCTGCACGGCACCCGCCTGCGGGCCTTCGTCGTCGACGTCCACCGCGGGATGAAGGGCCCCTCCATCACCCTGTCACGCTCGCACCCGGGCCTCGTCCGGAAGCTCTTCGAGCTCGAGGTCCCCGAGATCGCGGACAAGACGGTCGAGATCGTGGCCCTCGCCCGCGAAGCCGGCCACCGCACCAAGATCGCCGTGAAGGCCAACGTGCCGGGCGTGAACGCGAAGGGTGCCTGCATCGGCGAGATGGGCACGCGCGTGCGGGCGGTGATGAACGAGCTGAACGACGAGAAGATCGACATCGTCGACTACAACGACGACGCCGCCTCGTTCATCGCGAGCTCCCTCTCGCCGTCGCGCGTCACCTCCGTGACCATCACAGACGAGGCCACGCGGTCCGCCCGCGTCGTGGTGCCGGACTACCAGCTCTCCCTCGCGATCGGCAAGGAGGGCCAGAACGCCCGGCTCGCCGCGAAGCTGACCGGCTGGCGGATCGACATCGTGTCCGACGCCGCACAGCCGGCCCCCGCCGCGAAGGCGTAGGCGGCCCGGTCCGCCGGCAGATCCGGAAGGGGTAGAATGGAAGGGACTGCTGTCGAGTCGCGCCCGGAAGACTCTGTTCGACGAGGAGAGTCCGGGCACCAGCCGGAGGACACCCATCCGACACGCACCTGCGTGGGATGCCGCCGACGGGACCGCCAGTCACACGTGATGCGGGTCGTCGCACGACCGATCGGCGGACAGGATGTCGCCGTTCTCGACGAGCGACGCCGGCTGTCCGGGCGGGGTGCTTGGCTGCACCCCGACACGGCATGCATGGAAACGGCCATCAAGCGGAAAGCCTTTCATCGGGCATTCCGCGGGCCGGTGGACACTGCCAGGCTGGCAGCGGACTTCCAGGCATACCTGGAGCGTCGAGACGAACGCTTCGATCCACCACCGTCCTCCCTGAAAGCGGGTCAGCACCCTCATGGAAACCCGATGAGTACCCAGCGATGAGTGCACAACGATGATCAATCCGTTGTGCTCTGCATTCGATCTGCCAGACGCCCTAGCGACTGGGATCAGCAGTAGGAAATAGACGGTTCGTGCCTGACTCGGTGCGGACCGAGACAGGAGAAATGTGGCCAAGGTCCGCGTACACGAGCTCGCGAAAGAGCTCGGTATAACCTCGAAAGACGCAGTTGCGAAACTGCAGGAACTGGGCGAATTCGTCCGTTCAGCCTCATCCACCATCGAGGCGCCCGTCGTGAAGAAGCTTCGCGGCGCATTCCCGGATGCGGGCAGCACCAAGACCGCTGCCCCCTCCGCCCCGTCACGCCCAGCGGCCCCCGCGCCGTCGGGCCCGAAGCCGGGCGCTGCCCAGGCCGTTCCCGAGGCTCCCGCCCCGGCCGCGCCCGCAGCCCCCTCGGCACCGTCGGTGCCGTCGACCCCTGCCGCTCCGGCCGCTCCGGCCGCACCGCAGCCGTCGCCGTTCTCGAACGGTTCGGCTCCCGCGGAGACCCCCGCCCCGGCAGCACAGGACACCCCCGCACCCGCCCAGCAGGGCAGCCAGGGTGACGGCGCGACGCCGGGCGCACGTCCGGCCCCGCGGCCGGCCACCCCTCCGGCGGCTCCCTCCGCCGGAACCCGCCCGTCGGGCGCCCGTCCCGGCGGAGCGCCCCGTCCGGGCAACAACCCCTTCGCACCGTCGCAGGGCATGGGCTCGCGTCGCGGAGAGGCCGACCGCGGTGCCGACCGCACCTCGGAGCGTCCGCCGCGTCCGGGCAACAACCCGTTCGCACCGTCGCAGGGCATGCCCCGGCCCGGTCGTCGTGACGATGCACAGCAGCGTCCCGCCGCAGGTCCGGGCGGACCCCGCCCGGCTGCCGGTGCGGGCGGACCCCGTCCCGCTGCCGGTGCGGGTGGACCCCGTCCGGGCGCACCGCGTCCGGGGGCACCCCGTCCCGCCGGAGCCCCGGGCTCACGTCCCACTCCCGGCATGATGCCGAACCGCACCGAACGTCCTGCTGCCCCCGGCCGCGGAGCGCCGGGTGCGGGCGCCGGTCCGCGCCGCGGACCCGGTGGAGCACCTGCCAGCCCCAGCGGAGCACCCGCCGGCGGCGGTTTCGGCAAGGGCGGCCGCGGACGCGGCGGCACCGCCGGAGCCTTCGGCAAGGGCGGAGCCGGTCGCGGCAAGCAGCGCAAGTCGAAGCGTGCGAAGCGGCAGGAACTCGAGCAGATGTCGGCTCCCTCGCTGGGTGGCGTGAGCGTACCCCGCGGAGACGGCAACACGATCGTCCGACTGCGCCGCGGTTCGTCCATCACGGACTTCGCCGACAAGATCGAGGCGAACCCCGCCGCACTGGTCACCGTGCTGTTCCACCTCGGTGAGATGGCCACGGCGACCCAGTCGCTGGACGAGGACACCTTCGAGGTGCTCGGCACGGAACTCGGTTACAAGATCCAGGTCGTCTCGCCCGAGGACGAGGAGCGCGAGCTCCTCAGCAGCTTCGACATCGACTTCGATGCGGAGCTGGAAGCCGAGGGTGACGAGCAGCTCGAGGCACGTCCGCCGGTCGTCACGGTCATGGGCCACGTCGACCACGGTAAGACGCGACTCCTCGACGCGGTGCGGAACACCAAGGTCGTCGAGGGCGAGCACGGCGGCATCACCCAGCACATCGGCGCCTACCAGATCCAGCACGTCCACGAGGACACCACGCGTGCCATCACCTTCATCGACACCCCCGGCCACGAGGCGTTCACCGCCATGCGTGCCCGTGGTGCGAAGGTCACGGACATCGCGGTGCTCGTCGTCGCAGCGGATGACGGCGTCATGCCGCAGACCGTGGAGGCGCTGAACCACGCCCAGGCGGCCAACGTGCCGATCGTGGTGGCCGTCAACAAGATGGACAAGGAAGGCGCGAACCCGGACAAGGTCAAGGGCCAGCTCACGGAGTACGGCCTGGTGCCCGAGGAGTACGGCGGCGACACGATGTTCGTGCACGTCTCGGCGCTCCAGGGCATGGGCATCGACGACCTCCTCGAGGCCGTCCTGCTCACCGCGGACGCCGCGCTGGACATGCGGGCCAACCCGAACAAGGACGCCCGCGGTATCGCGATCGAGGCCAACCTCGACCGCGGCCGCGGTGCCGTCGCCACGGTGCTCGTCCAGTCCGGAACGCTGCATGTCGGCGACACGATCGTCGCCGGTACGGCCCACGGCCGTGTGCGTGCGATGTTCGACGAGAACGGCGACGTCGTCACGACGGCCGGACCGTCGCGTCCGGTGCAGGTCCTGGGGCTGTCCAACGTGCCCCGTGCAGGCGACACGTTCTTCGTCACCGACGACGAGCGCACCGGACGCCAGATCGCCGAGAAGCGTGAAGCGGCGGACCGCAACGCGGCCCTCGCCAAGCGCCGCAAGCGCATCAGCCTCGAGGACTTCGACCAGGCCGTCGCCGAGGGCAAGGTCGACACCCTCAACCTCATCCTCAAGGGTGACGTCTCGGGTGCCGTCGAGGCCCTGGAGGACTCGCTGCTCAAGATCGACGTCGGAGAGGGCGTGCAGCTGCGCGTCATCCACCGCGGCGTCGGTGCGATCACGCAGAACGACGTCAACCTGGCCACGGTCGACAACGCGATCATCATCGGCTTCAACGTCAAGCCGGCCGAGCGCGTGGCGGACCTCGCCGAGCGTGAAGGCGTGGACATGCGCTTCTACTCGGTCATCTACGCCGCGATCGACGACATCGAGCTCGCCCTCAAGGGCATGCTCAAGCCGGAGTACGAGGAGGTGCAGCTCGGAACCGCAGAGGTCCGCGAGGTGTTCCGTTCCTCGAAGTTCGGCAACATCGCCGGTTCGATCGTCCGGTCGGGCATCATCCGACGCAATTCGAGGGCACGCGTCCTGCGCGACGGCAAGATCATCGGGGACAACCTCTCCGTGGACTCGCTCAAGCGCTTCAAGGACGACGCCACCGAGGTCCGCACCGACTTCGAGTGCGGTATCGGCCTCGGGTCGTTCAACGACGTCAAGGAAGGCGACACCATCGAGACCTTCGAGATGCGGGAGAAGCCCCGCGTCTAGCACGTCGGTCGGCACAGGCGCCCCGGTTCTCCGGGGCGCCTGTGCTCGTCGCACACCCGGGACCCGCCCGCACGATCGGCACCCCCGATACCACCCGCTTTCGTAGGAGTAATAGCAATGGCAGATCCGGCCCGCGCCGCGCGGCTCGCGCAGCGCATCAAAGTCATCGTCGCCGAGGCGCTCCGGCGCCGCGTGAAGGACCCCCGGCTGGAAGCCGTGACCATCACGGACGCCCGTGTGACCAACGACCTCCAGCACGCCACCCTGTACTACACCGTGCTCGGCGACGCGGACGAGCAGCAGGCCACCCGGACGGCGCTCGAATCGGCCCGCGGCGTCCTGCGCTCAGAGGTCGGGAAGAACATCACCGCCCGGCTGACACCCACCCTCGAGTTCGTCCCCGACGAGGTGCCGGTCAATGCCAGCCACCTCGAGGAGCTGCTGCAGAAGGCCCGCGAGCGCGACGCCGAAGTGGCGGCGATAGCCCAGGGCGCCGACTTCGCGGGGGATGCGGATCCGTACCGCACCTCCGAGGACGACGGGGAGACGGGGCGCTAGTCCGTCCCACCGCAGCGCGAGAGGCAGCCGACCACCGGGTCGGCTGCCTCTCGTGTCCTCCGGGCCTGTCGGGTCCGGAGCGCCCTGGCACGGCAGCGCCCAGGCGGGGCGGCGCTCCGCGCCGTGTCAGGTCCGCTGCGGTGCCGGGAGGCGGGAGAGCCCTTCGACGAGTTCGTCCGTCCTGCCGCACAGGGCGATCCGCACCCAGCCCTCGCCCATGGCCCCGAACGCGGTGCCCGGTGCCAGCGCGACGCCCCGGTCCGCGAGGAACGCCCTGGTCCACGCCCGGACGTCGCCTCCCGTCGCGTGGGAGAGATCGGCCCACAGGTAGAAGGCGCCGCGGGCGTCGAGGTAGCCGATGCCGAGTGCGTCGAGGACCGCCGTCGCCGCGTCCCGATTGGCGCGGTAGTGCTCCAGGGCCGTGTGCACGTAGTCCTGCGGGCCGGTGAGGGCCGCGAGTCCGGCGTACTGGGACGGCGCGGACACGCAGGACACGGTGGCTTCCATGACGTTGTTCAGGAGCGGTTCCATCCCGGGCGGCGTGACGAGGGCGCCGATGCGCAGCCCGGTCAGGCCGTAGGTCTTGGACAGCGTGAGGGAGGTGATGACGCGTGCCTCGGTCGCCTCCGGCACGGCCTCGGGCCCGCCCGCGTCGAAACGCGCGGGGCTGATGTGCGGCACGTCGTAGGTGAACGCCTCGTAGCACTCGTCGGAGATGATCCAGAGATCGTTCTCGTGGGCGAAGCGCACGAGGTCGCGTGTCAGGTCGGAGCCGAAGACCGAGCCGAGGGGGTTCGACGGCGAGTTGAGCATGAGCACCCTGGTGCGCGCCGACACGAGCCGCCGCAGGTCCTCGATCCGCGGCTGGAAGCCGTGGTGCGGTACCAGCGGATAGGGCACGGGGACCCCGCCCAGCAGGCCGACGGTCATGGTGAACGTCGGATACCCGGGATCGGGGAGGAGGACCTCGTCGCCGGCGCCGATGAGCGTGCTGAGTGCCAGATGCAGACCCTGCTGCGCGCCGGCGACGACGAAGACACGGGAGGGGTCGTCCTCGACACCGGACCGTCGGGAGAAGTGCTCGGCGAACGCGGCCCGCACCGGAGCGATGCCGGCGTTGGGCGTGTAGTCGGTGTCGTCCCGGTCCAGTGCCGCCATCGCCGCCTCGAGCACGTGGCGGGCCACGGGGAAGGCCGGTTCGCCGATGCTGAGGACGATCGAATCGGGCGTCGCCCACGCCGCCTGCGTGATCTCGCGGATCTGGTTGACCGGGACATTCACCACGTGGGCTGGAGCTGAGGGCATAGGCAGGATCGTATCGCGGGGTAGGGCCGGAGCGCGGCGGCGCCGGGAGGCCGCGCGGTGCCCCATATACTGGGAGGCGTGAATTCCGGGCAGGTCCACTCAGGGCTGATCATCGTGGACAAGCCTCAGGGCTGGACCAGTCACGACGTCGTGGGCCGGCTGCGGCGCCTCGCCGGGACCCGCAAGGTGGGCCACGCCGGGACGCTCGACCCGATGGCCACCGGAGTCCTCGTGATCGGCGTCAATCGCGCCACGCGCCTGCTGACCTTCATCGTGGGCACCTCCAAGACCTACACCGCGACCATCCGGCTGGGGCAGTCCACCGTCACCGACGACGCCGAGGGCGAGGTCACGGGCGGAAGCATCGCGGCGGCCGTCACCGAAGCGGAGATCAGGACCGCCGTGGCCGCCCTGACGGGCGAGATCCAGCAGGTCCCGAGCAGCGTCAGCGCCATCAAGGTCAAGGGCGAGAGGTCCTACGCCCGCGTGCGCTCCGGCGAGGACGTCGACCTCCCCGCACGTCCCGTGACCATCCACCGCTTCGACATCTCCGCGATCCGCAGGGTCAGCAGTGGACGCCTGCAGGACGTCGACGTCACGGTCGAATGCAGCTCCGGTACCTACATCCGTGCCCTCGCCCGCGACCTGGGCGGGGCCCTCGGCGTCGGCGGCCACCTCACGGCGCTCCGCCGGACCCGGGTCGGGCCCTACTCCATCGCCTCCGCCCGCACGCTCGACCAGCTCGCCGAGGATCTGGACATCCTGTCGCTCGACGACGCCGGCCGGGCGCTGTTCCCGGTGCGGGAGCTCTCGGACGCCGAGGCCGCGGACGTCTCGCACGGCCGGAAGATCGCGCCGAACGCGGAGCAGGGCGCGCCCGTCGCCGCCTTCGCCCCGGACGGCACGCTCGTGGCCCTGCTGGAGAACCGCGGTGGCGCCGCGCGGACCGTCCTCGTGTTCGCTCCCGGCGGGAAGGAGTAGCCGTGGATCCCTTCTTCCTCGTGGGTGTCCTCGTCTGCTCGGTCTCCGCGGTCCTCTGTGTCGGAGCCTCCCTGCTGCGCCAGCCGCCGAACGACATCACCATCCTCTCGGTGGCGGCCGTCGAGCTGTTCCTCCTGGCCTACTCGGTGGGCGCCGGGATCCGCCAGGTCACGGGCGACCCCGTCCTGGGGGAGGCCTGGGAGTTCTGGGGCTACCTCCTCACGGCGCTCGTGGTGCCCGTGGGTGCGTTCTGGTGGTCCATCCTCGACCGGACGCGCTGGAGCAATCTCGTCCTGGCCGCCGCCGGGCTGACGGTCTTCGTCATGCTGTTCCGCATGGAGCAGATCTGGGACGGGGTGGCGGGCCTGTGACGGCTGGACACGACGACAACCTGCCCGCGAAGGGTGCCGGTGCGACGGACGCAGCCGACGACGCGAGGAGGACCAGCCGCGCCACCGGACCGGGTCGCCTGCTCATCGCCGTGTACGGGGTCTTCGCGCTGGCGGCGACGGCCCGCGCCGCCTTCCAGATCGCCACCAAGTTCGGCGAGGCGCCGCTCGCCTATCTCCTCTCGGCCCTCGCGGCCGTAGTCTACATCGTCGCGACGGTGTCCCTCGCACGCCCCGGCGCGAGGGCCTTCCGCGTCTCCGTCGTCGCCGTCACCACCGAGCTCGTCGGCGTGGTCGCCGTCGGCCTCCTCAGCATCGTCGATGCCGAGGCCTTCCCGAGCGAGACCGTGTGGTCGGCGTTCGGCCGTGGCTACGGCTTCGTCCCGCTGATCCTCCCGATCCTCGGGCTGCTGTGGCTGCGCCGGAACGGGGCGGGTCGCACGGCCGACTGACTCCGCCGGGGCGCTCCTGCCCCTCCGGGCCCGCGGCGCGGTCCCATCGTGAGAGTATGGCGCTACAGCACCGATCCAGCCTGCCCCCAGGGAGCGTCATGACCAGCAACAAGCCCGAGCACGACAACTCCTCGTCAGCCGGGGCCGGTCGGCCATCGGTTCCCGACGCGCGCCGCCTCGACGGTACTGCCCCGACCGGCGGACGGTCCCCGGCTGCGGCGGCTCCGGCGCCGCGGACCAGGGCGGCGGCCCCCGGGAATGACACCGCCGGCACGGGAGCCCCGACGTCCACGCCCTCCAGCGCCCCCAAGGCCAAGGGCAGGAAGTCCGGCACCCCCGGCACCTCGGGCGGGGACTGGAACGTCTTCCGGACCGTCGTGGTCCTGGTGGGCCTCGTCATCGCCGGATTCGGCGCCTACTACCTGATCCTCGGGACGGCCGGGCTGCCGGACACCGAAGCCGACCCGGTCAACCCGACGCTCGAGAACCAGTTCCGGTTCTTCTCGGCCATGATGGTCGGTGTCGGTGCCGCATTCATCACCATCGCCATCAAGTTCCAGTGGGCCAACATGCTCTGGCTGGTATGCCTCATGGTCTTCGTCGGCGGGATCGGACGGGTCCTGTCCTGGGCGTTCTCCGGCACCCCGAACTACGTCCTGATCATCCTGATGGTCGTCGAGCTGGCCTTCCCGCCGGCCCTGCTCGTCTGGCACAAGTACATCGCCAAGACGAGCGACCTCCGGAAGGAGTTCGCCCAGCGCGGCTGACCCGGCCGGCCCAGGGCGTGCCGGGCCGCTTCCCACGAGCGCCGGAAGCCGCCCGCCACCTGCAGGCCGATGCCGTACGCCCCGGTCCTTTCGGCCATAATGGGAGCGGCGACCGACCCGGACCCGGGTGGCGGGAATCGGCCGAACCACGAAGGAGATGCGTGTTCTACTGGAGAGACCTGGACAGCGTGCCACCGGATTTCGGGCCCGCCGTCCTGACGCTCGGGAACTTCGACGGCGTGCACCGGGGCCACCAGCGCGTCCTGCAGCAGGTCGTCGAGGCGGCGCGGGAGCGCAACGCATCCGCCGTCGTCGTCTCCTTCGATCCGCACCCCGCACAGGTGCACCGGCCCGATGCGGCACCCGAGCTGATCATGGGTCTCGCCGACCGGGTCGAGACCCTCGCCGAGACCGGCATCGACGCGCTGCTCATGATGCACTACACCCTCGACCTCGCCGCGAACTCACCGGAGGAGTTCGTCGAACGCGTGTTCGTCCGGGCACTGAAGGCCAAGGCCGTGGTGATCGGCCACGACGTGCGCTTCGGCAGGGGCAACAGCGGGGATCTCGGCACCATGCGCGAGCTCGGCCGGAAGCTGGGCTTCGAAGTCCTCGTCATCGACGACTTCGGCGCGAGCCTCCCGCTGGACGCGACGGACGCCGACGGCGACCGGCGGTGCTCGTCCACCTGGGTGCGCGAAGCGCTCGAGGCCGGGGACGTCGGCACCGCTACCCGCGTGCTCGGCCGCAACCACCGCATGCGCGGCGAGGTGGTGCACGGAGCGGCGCGCGGACGGGAACTCGGCTATCCGACGGCGAACCTCGCCGCCTCCTCCCAGGGCTTCATCCCGGCCGACGGCATCTACGCGGGCTGGCTCGTCGACGAGGCGGGCACGCGGTGGCCGGCGGCGATCTCCGTCGGGTCCAACCCCACCTTCGACGGCGTCGACCGGCAGGTCGAGGCACACGTCATCAACCGACCGCCCGAGCGCGTCCAGGACTTCGACCTCTACGGGCAGTCGATCGTCGTCGAGTTCGTGGAGCGGCTGCGGGGGCAGGTCGCCTACACGGGGCCGGAGGCGCTCATCGAGCAGATGAAGCTCGACGTCGACCGCGCGCGCGGGCTGCTTTCGACAGAACAACAGGCCAGACGCTAAACTCGATACAGATCCGGCTGCAGTCCGTGGTGGCTGGATTTTTCTGTGTCGTCGTGCAAGCGATGCTCAGCACCTGTACACGGTACAACTCTAGGAGTTACACGTGGCCCTTGACGCCGCCATCAAGCAGGAAATCATCAAGGAATACGCCCTGGCCGAAGGTGACACCGGTTCACCCGAGGTGCAGATCGCGATGCTTTCCCGTCGTATCCTCGACCTGACCGAGCACCTGAAGATGCACAAGCACGACCACCACACGCGTCGTGGCCTGCTTCTTCTCGTGGGTCGCCGCCGTCGCCTGCTGGACTACCTGCGGGACACCGACATCACGCGTTACCGGTCGCTCATCGAGCGCCTGGGTCTGCGTCGATAAGTAGCACCGGAAGGCGGCATCCTCTCCCCGGGAGAGGGAGCCGCCTTCCTCGTACGGGCCCGGCGGCGCAGCGCGCTTCCGCGACACCGAAGAGCAGAACCAGCAGTACCTGACACCATAGACATACCCACGCACAACAGGAGCCAACCGGCACCACGCATTCGCGGTCCTCGGTAGTGGTCTCCGGAACGTATCCGACGATGCGGCTTCCGTGGATCTCGATCGAAGACCGGGTGCTGTGGACCGTCCACGAGGGACGGGACCACGACGGGTGCCGATTGCCTCCGATACCTGAGAAACGGAGGTGACTCTCTTGGAGGGTCCCGAAATCCAGTTCGCCGAAGCAGTGATCGACAACGGTCGCTTCGGAACACGCACCGTCCGGTTCGAGACCGGACGCCTCGCCCAGCAGGCCGCCGGCTCCGCCATGGTCTACATCGACGAGGACACCGCCCTGCTCTCGGCCACCACGGCCGGCAAGCAGCCCCGCGAGGGCTTCGACTTCTTCCCCCTGACGGTCGACGTCGAGGAGCGCATGTACGCCGCGGGCCGCATCCCGGGCTCGTTCTTCCGCCGCGAGGGCCGTCCCTCCACGGAGGCCATCCTGGCCTGCCGCCTGATGGACCGCCCGCTCCGCCCAGCGTTCGTCAAGGGCCTGCGCAACGAGGTCCAGGTCGTCGTGACCGTCCTCGCGATCAACCCCGACGTCCGCTACGACGTCGTCGCCATCAACGCCGCGTCCATGTCGACGCAGCTCTCCGGCCTGCCTTTCTCGGGTCCGATCGGCGGCGTGCGTGTCGCCCTCGTGTCCGACGGCAGCGGCACCGACCAGTGGATCGCCTTCCCGAAGCACTCCGAGCTCGAGAACTCGGTCTTCGACATGGTGGTCGCCGGCCGTATCGCCGGTGACGACGTCGCGATCATGATGGTCGAGGCCGAGGCCACCGACAACTCCTGGAACCTCATCAAGGAGAACGGCGCCACGGCCCCCACCGAGGAGATCGTCGCCGACGGCCTCGAGGCCGCGAAGCCCTTCATCCGCGCCCTGTGCGAGGCGCAGGCCGACCTCGCGGCAAATGTCACGAAGCCCACCGTCGAGTTCCCGGTCTTCCTCGACTACCAGGACGACGTGTACGCGGCCGTCGAGTCCGCCGGAGCCGAGAAGCTCGCGCAGGTCTTCCAGATCGCCGACAAGCAGGAGCGCAACACGGCGACCGACGCCCTCAAGGCAGAGCTCATGGACGCCCTCGGCGGCTCCTTCGAGGGACGCGAGAAGGAGCTCTCCGCAGCCTTCCGCTCGCTCAACAAGGCCGTCGTCCGGCAGCGCATCCTCAAGGACCAGGTCCGCATCGACGGCCGTGGCCTGAGCGACATCCGCAAGCTCACCGCCGAGGTCGAGGTCCTGCCGCGCGTGCACGGCTCCGCCATCTTCGAGCGCGGCGAGACCCAGATCATGGGTGTCACCACGCTGAACATGCTCAAGATGGAGCAGCAGATCGACTCGCTGTCACCCGTCACGCGCAAGCGCTACATGCACAACTACAACTTCCCGCCCTACTCCACCGGTGAGACCGGCCGCGTCGGTTCCCCGAAGCGCCGCGAGATCGGCCACGGAGCGCTGGCGGAACGCGCCCTCGTGCCCGTCCTGCCGAGCCGCGAGGAGTTCCCCTACGCGATCCGCCAGGTCTCCGAGGCGCTGAGCTCCAACGGCTCCACGTCGATGGGTTCGGTCTGCGCCTCGACGCTGTCGCTGCTCAACGCCGGTGTGCCCCTCCGGGCGCCGGTCGCGGGCATCGCCATGGGCCTCGTCTCCGACGTCGTCGACGGTCAGACCCGCTACGCCGCGCTGACCGACATCCTCGGAGCCGAGGACGCCTTCGGCGACATGGACTTCAAGGTCGCCGGCACGTCGGAGTTCGTCACGGCGATCCAGCTCGACACCAAGCTCGACGGCATCCCCGCCTCCGTGCTCGCTGCAGCGCTGAAGCAGGCCCGCGAGGCCCGCCTGCACATCCTCGGCGTCCTGCAGGCCGCGATCGACACCCCGGACGAGCTCTCCGAGTTCGCCCCGCGGATCATCTCGGTCAAGATCCCCGTGGACAAGATCGGCGAGGTCATCGGCCCCAAGGGCAAGATGATCAACCAGATCCAGGAGGACACCGGAGCCGACATCTCGATCGAGGACGACGGCACCGTGCTGATCGGCGCCACGAACGGCGAGTCGGCCGAGGCGGCGCGCGCGGCGGTCAACGCCATCGCGAACCCGCAGGTCCCCGAGATCGGTGAGCGCTACCTGGGCACGATCGTCAAGACCACGACCTTCGGTGCCTTCGTCTCGCTGACGCCGGGCAAGGACGGCCTGCTGCACATCTCCGAGCTGCGCAAGCTCGCGGGCGGCAAGCGTGTCGACAACGTCGACGAGGTCGTGTCCGTGGGCCAGAAGGTCCAGGTCGAGATCACCAAGATCGACGACCGCGGCAAGCTGTCGCTCTCGCCCGTCGTGGCGGAGGACTCCTCCGAGGACGCCGGCATCGAGCTGCCCGACGCCGCCGAGGCCGACGACGCGTAGCCTGTCGTCCCGCTCGTCCTGAGCGGACCGCGGCCCAAGCGCCGACCGGTCGGTGTCGTTCGGCGCCGGGGCCTTTCCCGAATCCCCAGAAAGACCAGGATGCCCCTGTCCTCCGTAGTGTCCCTTCCGCTCCTGCCGACGCCCCTGCCCGTCGGGGACGGCCCCGACCCCACCTTCGTCGCGGGGGATCCGGGCGGTAACGTCGTCCGGCGCAGTGTGCTGCCCGGCGGGGTCCGCGTGCTCACCGAGGCGATGCCGGGCCAGCGGTCGGCGACCATCGGGTTCTGGGTCGGCGTCGGTTCGCGGGACGAGGCCGAGGGCCAGCACGGCTCCACCCATTTCCTGGAGCATCTGCTGTTCAAGGGCACGGAGCGCCGCAGCGCCATGGACATCGCGTCGGCCTTCGACGAGGTCGGCGGCGAGTCCAACGCAGCGACCGCGAAGGAGAACACCTGCTACTACGCGCGGGTCCTCGACTCCGACCTGCCCATGGCCATCGACGTCATCGCGGACATGGTCACCTCGGCCGTCCTCGATCCGGACGAGCTCGAGCAGGAGCGGGACGTCATCCTCGAGGAGATCGCCATGGACAGCGACGACCCGGCCGACGTCGCCCACGAGAAGTTCGTCGAGCTGGTGCTGGGGGACCACCCGCTCGGCCGGCCCATCGGCGGTACCCCCGACGCCATCCGCGCGGTGCCCAGGGAGTCCGTCCTGGCGCACTACCGTCGCTACTACACGCCCGCCGAACTCGTGGTGACCGCCGCGGGCGGCCTGGACCACGACACCGTCTGCCGCCTGGTGCAGGAGGCGCTGGAGACGGCCGGGTGGCAGCTCGAGGACGGCGCCCTGCCGGTCCCACGCCGCTCTGCGACGGAGGTGCCGGTGCAGGGCGCCACCGGGGTGCACGTGATCCGCCGGGCGGTGGAGCAGTCCAACATCCTGATCGGATGCCCGTCGATCACGGCCACGGACGAGCGCAGGTTCGCGATGAGTGTCCTGAACGCCGTCCTCGGCGGAGGCATGTCCTCGAGGCTGTTCCAGGAGATCCGCGAGAAGCGCGGCCTCGTGTACTCGACGTACTCCTTCTCGGCCGCCTACGCCGACGCCGGCTACTTCGGTATGTACGCGGGGTGCTCGCCGGCCAAGACGGGGCAGGTCATCGACCTCCTCGGGTCGGAACTGGACCGCCTCGCAGCCGACGGCATCGACGCGGAGGAGTTGCGCAAGGCCGTGGGCCAGCTCTCGGGCGGACTGGTCATGGCCCTCGAGGACAGCAGTTCCCGCATGTCCCGGCTGGGCCGCTCGGAACTGGTGTCCGGGGAGTTCGTCGACATGGACGCGTCCCTCGACCGCATCCGCTCCGTGACGGCGGACGAGGTGCAGGCGCTGGCCCGTGAACTGGCCTCCGCCCCCCGCACGACGGTCGTCGTCGGGCCGTTCGACACGGAGGCGGACTTCGCGTCCTAGCCGCCGGCGAACGGCGGCAGGATGTCGAGCACGTCGTCGTCCTGCAGGACGGCCGAGGGGTTCCGCAGTGCCACCTCGTTGAGGAGGAAGCTGCTCCGGTCGAGCACCTTCGCCAGCGACGGTTTGCCCGGCACGGCCGGGCGCTGCCGCAGGTCGGTCAGCACGTCGTCGAGGCTCCGCCCACCGGGTAGGCGCTCCTGATCCACACCGGACGCAGCCCTGGCCGCCCCGAAATACCTCACCAGCACCTCAGCCACCGATGGCGCTCATCGAGCGGTCGGGCTGCACGAAGTCGGCCGCGCCGAGTCCGGTATGGTCCATGCCGTGCGCCCTGGGCTTGAGCCACATGGCGTCACGCCAGCGCTGCGCGACGGCGTCGTCGCCGGCTTCCGAGCGCAGGAGGTCCCGGAGGTCGGTCTCCTCGCGGGAGAAGAGGCAGCTCATGACCTTGCCCTCCGCCGTCACGCGCGTCCGGCGGCAGTCCGCGCAGAAGGGCTCGGTGACGGACGCGATGATGCCGACCGTCCCGAGGACCACCCCCGGCGACTCCTTCGAGCGGACCTCCCACCGTTCGGCGGGGGCGCCGTCGCGGTTCCGGGGATCGGGTGTCAGGACGAAGCGCGTCTCGACGAGCTCCCGCATCTCGGCGGCCGTCACCATGCCCTCCTTCGTCCAGCCGTGGTCCGCGTCGAGGGGCATCTGCTCGATGAACCGCAGCTCGAAGCCGCGGGCCACGGCCCACTCCACGAGGTCGGGCGCCTCGTGGTCGTTGACGCCGCGCATCAGCACGGCGTTGATCTTGACGAGCCCCAGTCCTGCGGCGGCTGCGGCCTCGATACCCTTCAGCACGCGGTCGAGGAACGGCCGACGGGTCAGCTGCGCGAAGGTCTCCGGATGCAGCGAGTCCATGGAGACGTTGATCCGCGTGAGCCCTGCCTCCTTCAGCTGAGCGGCACGGCGATCGAGTCCCAGCGCATTGGTGGTCATCGAGATGGGGAGCTGGGGGTGGTCGGCGCGGATGTCCCGGATGATGTCGAGGAGGTCCGCACGGACGAGCGGCTCGCCGCCGGTGAGGCGCAGCTCCCGGATGCCGAGCCGGTCCACGCCGATACGGACCAGGCGCACGATCTCCCCGCGGGACAGGACCTGGTCCTTCTGCAGCCAGTTCAGGCCTTCCGCGGGCATGCAGTAGGTGCAGCGCAGGTTGCACTTGTCCGTCAGTGACAGGCGCATGTCGGTCGCCTGCCGACCGTGGGAGTCCAGGAGACCCCGGGCCACGGAATCGCGGGCGGAGCCCGGCATGCCCAGTTGGATTCCCATGGAACGAGGGTACGCCCTCCGCCGTCCCCTGCCCTACCGGAAGCGTCGGACGGGCAGGGTCTTCCGCGCGGGTCCCGGGCCCTGTACGGCGGGCCCTCCGACGGAACACCGTGCGGAGGGAACACCCGGCTCCCCGTGGTCGTGTAGCAGGTGTCCCTGCGCGGTGAAGCGCCGTCACGCGCGGTCGGCCCCGGCCCGCGGACGATCGGGGCCCGGACGGAAGGCAGCGATGATGCGACGGCGGACCTGGGCAGCGGCCTGCGGAGTCCTCGCCGTCGGGCTGGGGGTGATCGGCGGCGAGCTGACCGCCGCGGCCCTGAGTCCCTCCGTCACCCCGGTCAGCGCCGTCGGCTCGGCCGTGATCGATGCACTGCCGGCGGGCGTGAAGGACTGGGCCATCACCCTGTTCGGCACCGCGGACAAGGCTGTGCTCCTCGGCACGATCGGCGTCCTGATCACGGGCATCGCCCTCGCCAT
Source organism: Arthrobacter sp. MDT1-48-3 (assembly GCF_054511015.1). Classification (NCBI taxonomy): domain Bacteria; kingdom Bacillati; phylum Actinomycetota; class Actinomycetes; order Micrococcales; family Micrococcaceae; genus Arthrobacter; species Arthrobacter sp. MDT1-48-3. The sequence goes on along the minus strand of NZ_JBTNDL010000008.1, from coordinate 66,624 downwards.
CGGCATCCTCGAGTACCGGCGCGCGTACGCGGGCCGGGCGGTCGTCCTCGGGTTCGGGCTGATCGGCGTGGCCGCGGTGGCATCCCGGCCGCAATCCTCCATCGTGTCCTTCGCGGCACCGGTGGTCGCCGCGCTGATCGCACTCCTCGTCCTCGACGCCCTCGTACGGTCGCTGCGGTCCTGGACGCGGGACGCGGCCGACGGCGGAGCGGGTACGGCCCCGGCCCGACGCCGGTTTCTGCAGGGCGCGGGCGGAGCGGCCGTCGTCGCCGTGGCCGCGGGAGGCGCTGCGGCGAACGTGCGCTGGTCGCAGTCCGACGTCGCACGGCAGCGCGCATCGATCCCGCTCCCGGATCCGGCGGAGGGGACGGTGCCTCCGGCCGAGGGCTCGTTCGTGCCGGACGGGGCCGACCTGGGGATCCGGGGCATCAGCGCCCTCGTCACACCCGCCGCCGACTTCTACCGCATCGACACCGCCCTCGTGGTACCCGTCGTCGACCCCGCCCGCTGGTCGCTGAGGGTCACGGGCCTCGTGAAGCGCGAGGTCGAGATCACCCTCGAGGAGCTGCTCGCGCTGCCCCTGGTCGAGCGGCACATCACGCTGGCCTGCGTGTCCAACCCGGTGGGCGGCGACCTGACGGGCACCGCGCGCTGGCTCGGCTGGCCGGTCCGCGAGCTCCTCGCCCGGGCCGGCGTGCGGCCGGGAGCGGACATGGTCCTGTCCCGCAGCGTGGACGGCTTCACGGCGGGCACCCCGCTCGAGGCCCTGACGGACGGACGGGACTCCCTGCTCGCCGTGGGCATGAACGGGGAACCGCTGCCGGTCGAGCACGGCTTCCCCGTCCGTCTCGTCGTCCCCGGCCTCTACGGTTTCGTGTCCGCGACGAAATGGGTGGAGGAGCTGACGGTGACCCGCTTCGCCGACGACGCCGCGTACTGGTCCACGCGCGGCTGGTCCGAGCGCGGCCCCGTCAAGACCTCCTCCCGCATCGACGTGCCCCGCCCGAACGCGAGCATCCCGGCGGGGACGGTGGTCGTCGGGGGAGTCGCCTGGGCACAGCACCGGGGAGTGGCGGGCGTGGACGTGAGGGTCGACGGCGGCGCCTGGCAGTCCGCGACGCTCGCCCGGCCCATCTCCGCCGACACCTGGTGCCAGTACGCCGCCACCCTGGAGCTCGCGGCCGGTCCGCACACGGTCCAGGCCCGCGCGGTGGACCGCGACGGAGGCATCCAGTCGGAGGCGTCCGTCGATCCGGCACCCGACGGTGCCGAGGGGCTCCACACGGTAACGTTCACGGTGACCTAGGCTCCCGAGCTCCCCCCGACGACCCGCGGGGACCGGCCCGGAGGCGCGCGAGAGGCAGGCATGAGAAGAACCGTCGCCGAACACCGGGCCGCCGTCGCCGGGCTCCTGCGCGGGAGCAGCGGGTACGACGCCGGCCGGCCCGACGCCCTTCCCCTCGCCGAGGCCCTCGGGCGGGCGCTGGCCGCGGACGTGCGGGCGCCGGTGAGCCTTCCCCCGTTCGACAACTCGCAGATGGACGGGTACGCCGTCCACGCCGACGACCTCGCCGACCCGGGCCGGCTCGTCGTGGCGGAGGCCATCCCCGCCGGTTCCGTACCGCCCGTGCTGGAGGCCGGGACGGCCGCGCCGATCATGACGGGTGCCATGCTGCCCGCCGGTGCCGCCGCCGTCGTCCCGATCGAACGGGCCGAGCCGGCGCAGTTCTACTCCGCCGCGGACCGCGAAGGCGGGGAGGTGTCGGTGGTCCTGCCACGCGGGATCCCCGACGGGCAGTTCGTGCGCCGAGCGGGCAGCGACCTCGGCGAGGGGGACGTGGCGCTACGGGCGGGCAGCCTGCTCGGCGCAGCGCAGTTGGGGCTCCTCGCAGCCTGCGGGGTCGGCTCGGTGTCCGTCCGGCCGCGGTTCCGGGTGCTGCTCCTGTCCACGGGCGACGAGGTCGCCGAGCCCGGCACCACGCTCGCGCCGGGCACGATCTACGACGCCAACACGACGCTGCTCGAGGCGGCGCTCCGCGAGGCCGGCGCGGACGTGGCGCGCCACCGGCTCGTCGGCGACGACCCCGCGGTCCTGAGGGACGCCCTCGCCGCGATCCCGGCCGGCAGCACCAACCTCGTCCTCAGCACCGGCGGTATCAGCCAGGGAGCCTACGAGGTGGTGAAGCAGGCGCTGGCCGACAGCAGCGTGGAGTTCTCGTCGGTGGCCATGCAGCCCGGCGGACCCCAGGCACACGGCACCATCTCCGGCGTGCCGTTCCTCGGCTTCCCCGGCAACCCGGTCAGCGCCATCGTGTCCTTCGAGATGTTCCTCCGCCCGGCCCTCCGGCGGCTGACCGGCGTCCCGGCGCCGCGCCTGCGGCTGCAGGCCGTCCTCGCCGAGGACCTCGCGAGCCCCGAGGCCAAGCACCAGGTGCGGCGCGGACTCTACCGCGACGGCGCGGTGGTGCTGGTCGGCGGACCCGGGTCCCATCTCCTGCACGCCCTCGCGGCGTCGAACTGCCTCGTGCACGTCCCCGAGGGGGTCGCGTCCCTGCGGGCAGGGGACCGCGTCGAGGTCACCCTGCTCGGCCCCGTGCCCGACGAACCCTTCGCCATCGAGGATGTGCCGGCCCCGGATCACGCCGGGACTGGTTGAATGGGATCCGCAGAAAGGACCTCCCCATGAACCCACCCCTCCCCGCGGACGGGCTGTCCCACGTCCGGGCCGACGGCACCGCGCATATGGTCGACGTCTCCGGCAAGCAGGCGACGATCCGGCAGGCCGTCGCCGAGGCCACGCTCGAGACCACGCCCGACGTGGTCGCGCTCATCACGGACGGCGCGCTGCCGAAGGGCGACGCCCTCGCCGTCGCGCGGGTCGCAGGCATCATGGCCGCGAAGCAGACCTCGTCGCTGATCCCGCTGTGCCACCCCCTGCCCCTGTCCAAGGTCACCGTGGACTTCGTGCCCGACGGCGGGCACGTCCGGATCACCGCCCTCGTCAGGACCACGGCGCTCACGGGCGTCGAGATGGAGGCACTGACCGCGGTGTCCGTCGCTGCGCTGACGCTCTACGACATGATCAAGGCGGTCGACAGGCACGCCGTGATCAACGGGACGCGTGTGCTGTCCAAGTCCGGCGGCAAGAGTGGGGACTGGACCGCATGAGTGCCCTCCGCCCCGCCGCCGTCGTCGTCGCCTCCACCCGGGCGGCCGCCGGGACGTACGAGGACGAGTGCGGCCCCGCCATCACGGACTGGCTGTACCGCCACGGGTTCGCCGTCGCCGACGCGGTGGTGGTTCCCGACGGCGACGCCGTGGGAACGGCCATCGGCAGGGCGCTGGAGGCCCGGCCCGCCGTGCTCATCACGAGCGGCGGCACGGGGCTGAGCGCCGACGACGCCACCCCGGAGCAGACCGTGCCGTACCTCACCCGGAGCCTTCCCGGGATCATGGAAGCCATCCGTCGTGCCGGCTCGGAGAAGGTCCCCACCGCCGTCCTCAGCCGCGGACTGGCCGGCACCGCGGGATCGACCTTCGTGATCAACCTCCCGGGATCACCCGGCGGTGTCCGCGACGGGCTCGCCGTGCTCTCGCCCCTCATCGACCACATCTGCTCCCAGCTGGAGGGCTCCCATGACCACCGGTGACGTCGTCCACGCAGCCGTGGCCGCGACCCCCATCACCCCCGAGGAGGCGTACGCGGGCGTCGACTCCCCGCTCTGCGGGGCCGTCGTCGGCTTCAGCGGCGTGGTGCGCAACCACGACGGCGGACGCGATGTGGCGTCCCTGGCCTACTCGGCGCATCCCAGCGCCGAGCGGATCATCCGCGAGGTCGCCGAGGAGATCGCAGCCCGTCACGACGGCATCCGGATCTGGGTCGCCCACCGCGTCGGGCCGCTGGCGATCGGCGACCAGGCGCTCGTAGCGGCCGTCGGGGCGGCGCACCGGGGTGAGGCCTTCCGGGCCTGCTCCGACCTCGTGGACCTGGTGAAGGAGCGGGTCCCCATCTGGAAGGAGCAGTTCTTCGCCGACGGGACCGTGGAATGGGTCGGGGCCGGGACGGAACAGTAGTGTTGACGGCATGACCGAACTTCTGCCCGTGGCCGTGCTGGGTGCGCGGGGGCGCATGGGCGCGGAGGCCGTCCGCGCCGTGGACGCCGCCGCCGACCTCGAACTCGTCGCAGCCCTCGGCAGCAGCGACCCGCTCGACACCCTCGTCTCCGCCGGTGCGCGCGTCGTCGTGGACCTGACCGTTCCGGAGGCCACGGCCGACAACGTCGCCTACGCCGTCGAGCACGGCATGCACGCCGTCGTCGGGACCACGGGCTGGACCGCCGAGCGCCTCGAGCGCCTCGAGGCCCTGCTCGCGGGCTCTGCCGGCACCGGCGTGCTGATCGCCCCGAACTTCGCACTGGGCTCCGTGCTCGCCACGGCCTTCGCAGCCACCGCGGCACGCTACTTCGAGTCGGTCGAGATCATCGAGCTGCACCACCCGGACAAGGCGGACGCCCCATCCGGGACGGCGGTGCGGACGGCGCAGCTCGTCGCCCGGGCCCGGGCCGCCGCGAACGTCCCGGCCGGTCCGGACGCCACGCGGGACCAGCTCGACGGCGCCCGCGGGGCACGCGTCGACGGCGTGCCGGTCCATTCGGTGCGCCTGCGCGGGCTGACGGCGCACCAGGAGGTGCTGCTCGGGAGCCCGGGGGAGCAGCTCACCATCCGGCACGACTCCTTCGACCGGGCGTCGTTCATGCCCGGCGTCCTCCTCGGCATCCGCTCGGTGGCGCAGCATCCGGGCCTCACGGTCGGACTGGACGGCTACCTGGACCTGCAGACCGGCGGGACCGGCCGATGAGGGCCGTCGGGTTCTACCGGGAGCACAGGGTCAAGCTCGGCGTCCTGCTCGTCACGGCGCTGCTCGTCTTCTGGCTCGTCGTCGCCTTCCAGCGCAGCATCCTGCTGCTGGGCGACCCGGAGCCCGTGGCCAAGGCGATCGGAGCGGGATACCTGCTCCTGCCCTGCATCGGCGCCTGGGCACTGATCCGCGAACTGCTCTTCGGCGCCCAGACGCAGCGCATGGCGCGGCAGCTCGACGACGAGGGCGGCCTGCCCGTGGACGACCTGCCGAGGACCCCGGCGGGCCGGATCGTGCGGGCCGCCGCGGACGAGGCGTTCCCCGCCTACCAGGCCGAGACGGAGGCTGATCCCGACAACTGGCGCAGCTGGTTCAGGCTCTCCTGCGCCTATGATGCCGCGGGCGACCGGAAGCGTGCCCGGCGGGCGATGCGCGACGCCGCGAAGCTGTACGCGCAGCACGGAGCAGGCTCCGCCCGATAGCAGCGGGCCCGCACGTCCGGCTACCGCCGGGCGGCGGCCGAGCCGTCCCGGGCGGCGTTCGCGGCGCCGGACGCCAGCAGCTCCAGCGGGCCGCGGGAGCGGATGCGGTGGAAGAGGATGCCGATCGCCACCGCAGCGATCACCTGCAGCCAGTAGAGCTGCGTCGGATCAGGCAGGGGGGCCAGCTGGTCCGCCCAGCTCATGACGCAGATGTGCAGGCTGTACAGGGTCAGGGTCATGGCCCCCGGCGCCGACAGCGGCAGGAGCGCGGAGGGGAAGCGCCGCGTCAGCAGCAGGCACGCCGCGACGACGGCCGCAGCGGACCCCGCGACGTGCACCAGGTCGAGGGTCGCGCCCGAGTGCGGTGCGCTGACCGCGAGCCACCACCAGGAGCCGGACTGCTCCACGCCGGCCAGCCCGACGTCGAGCATCGCCTCCAGCGGGTAGCGGCTCCCGTCCGGCGTCCCGAGGAGCGCCGCGAGGCCGCCGCCCGGCCCGAGGAGCTGGGCGCTGAGGAGCTTCGCCCCGACCGCTGCGGCGACGCCGGCGCCGAGGAGCCCCAGCTGGACCCCGAGCCGTGACAGGTCGAGTCGCCCGAGCGTCATGCCCACGAGGAGGAAGCCGAGCCACTGCAGCACCGGGTAGTAGCCCGTCAGGAAGATGTCGGCGGCCAGCGTCTGCGGCACGAGGAAGGAGTCGAACACGGGGTTGCCGCCGAGGGAGTCCGGGTCCACGCCGGCGGCCACCACGGGCCGCAGCAGGTAGGCCGCGACGGGAGCCAGCACCAGCCAGCCCGCGGCCCACGCGGCGAGCGGTCCCGCGCGGAGGCCGGTGAAGGGCAGCGCCACCAGGAACAGCACGCTGTAGTGGAACAGGATGATGGCGATGTTGGTCTCGACCCCGCCGAGCACGAGCCCGATCAGCGCGATGACCACGGCGCGCACCGCGATGCCCCGGCGGTCGGCCGACAGCGTGCGGTCGCGGTGCGGGGTGCTCCCACCCGTCAGGAGCGCGAGCCCGATGCCGGCGACGACGGCGAAGAGCCCCGAGGCGCGGCCCGAGAAGAGCAGGGCGGTCCAGGTGGCCTCGGTGGTGCCCGGTGTGTACAGGGGGAGGACGTGCGTGCTCATCATGCCGAAAAGCGCCACGCCCCGGGCCGCATCGATCCCGGTCAACCGCCGCGCGGGCTTCGTGTGCATCCCGCCATGGTCCCACAGCCGTCCCCGCCCCTCCTGAGGGCGCGCGTCCACAGGAGGGCCGGTCCTCCGAGGCGCGGGCGGAACGGGTAACGTTTCACCCATGGTTGAAACCCCCTCGCGCATCCTCCCGTTCGGCTCCCTCGTGACCGCGATGGTCACGCCGTTCACCGCCGACGGCTCCGTGGACTTCGATGCCACGGCCGCCCTCGCCACGAGACTGGTCGACGACGGCTCCGACGGGCTGGTCGTGTCCGGCACCACCGGTGAGACCTCCACGCTCGAGGACTCCGAGAAGGAGGACCTCTACCGCGTGGTCGTCGAGACCGTGGGGGACCGGGCGCGCGTGATCGCGGGCACGGGCACCAACCACACCTCGCACTCGGTGGAGATGGCGCGGCGCGCCGAGCGGGCGGGCGCGCACGGGCAGCTCGTCGTGACGCCGTACTACAACAAGCCCACCCAGGCCGGTGTGCTCGGCCACTTCTCCGCCGTCGCCGAGGCGAGCGACCTCCCGATCATGATCTACGACATCCCGGGCCGCTCCGGCATCCCCATCACCACGGAGACGATGCTCCGCCTCGCCGACCACCCCCGCATCCTGGCCCTGAAGGACGCGAAGGCCGACTTCGCCGCTGTGACCCGCGTCCTCGCCAACACCGACCTCGACGTCTACTCCGGCGACGACGGGCTCACCCTCCCGTGGATGGCCGCGGGTGCCGTCGGCGTCGTCAGTGTCAGCGCACACGTCGCGACCGCCGCCTTCCGCCGCCTGGTCGACGCCGCCGCCGCCGGGGACCTCGCCCAGGCGCGCCGCATCCACTTCGACCTCGACCCGGTGATCCGCGCGATCATGACGCATCTCCCGGGTGCGGTGTCCGCGAAGCACATCCTGCACCTGCAGGGCGTGCTCCCGAACGCCGTCGTACGCCTGCCCCTCGTGGAAGCCGACCAGCGCGAGCTGGAGCCGGTGCTCGCCGACCTCGCGGAGGCGGGCTGGGACCTCGGGGCCCTCGCCCGCGAGGGCGTCCGGGCATGAGCGACGCGGCCGGCGTCGGCCCGGCGGCCCGCGCCCTGCCGCCGGCCCTCGAACCCGGCACGCTGCGCGTCGTGCCGCTGGGCGGACTCGGCGAGATCGGCCGCAACATGGCGGTCTTCGAGATCTCCGGCAAACTCCTGATCGTCGACTGCGGGGTGCTCTTCCCCGAGGAGACCCAGCCCGGTGTCGACCTGATCCTGCCCGACTTCTCCTACCTCGAGGACAGGCTCGACGACATCGTCGGCCTCGTCCTCACCCACGGCCACGAGGACCACATCGGCGCGGTCCCGTACCTGCTGCGCCTGAAGGCCGACATCCCCGTGATCGGTTCCCAGCTGACCCTCGCGCTGATCGAGGCGAAGCTGCAGGAGCACCGTGTCCGCCCGTACACCCTGACGGTGTCCGAGGGCCAGATCGAGCAGTTCGGCCCCTTCGAGTGCGAGTTCGTGGCGGTCAACCACTCCATCCCCGACGCCCTCGCCGTGTTCATCCGCACCGAGGCCGGGAACGTCCTGCACACCGGCGACTTCAAGATGGACCAGCTGCCGCTCGACGGACGCATCACCGACCTGCGCGCCTTCGCCCGCCTCGGCGAGGAGGGCGTCGACCTCTTCATGGTCGACTCGACGAACGCGGACGTCCCCGGGTTCACGACGGCGGAGCGCGAGATCGGCCCCGTCCTCGAGAACCTGTTCGGCCAGGTCCGCAAGCGCATCATCGTCGCGTCGTTCTCCTCGCACGTCCACCGCGTGCAGCAGGTGCTCGACGCCGCCTCGGCCCACGGGCGCTTCGTGTGCTTCGCGGGGCGGTCGATGGTACGGAACATGGCGATCGCGGCGAAACTCGGATACCTCAAGGTCCCGGACGGCATCCTCGTGGACATCAAGAACGTGGACGACCTCCCCGACGACCGCGTGGTCCTCATGTCCACCGGCTCGCAGGGCGAGCCCATGGCGGCGCTGTCCCGGATGGCCAACGGGGACCACCGCATCACGGTCGGCAAGGGCGACACCGTCATCCTGGCGTCCTCGCTCATCCCCGGCAACGAGAACGCCGTCTACCGCGTCATCAACGGGCTGCTGAAACTCGGCGCCGACGTCATCCACAAGGGCAACGCGAAGGTCCACGTGTCCGGCCACGCCGCGGCCGGTGAACTCCTCTACTGCTACAACATCCTGAGGCCGAAGAACGTCATGCCCGTGCACGGCGAGACCCGCCACCTCATCGCCAACGGCAAGCTCGCACAGCAGACGGGGGTCCCGGCGTCGAACGTCCTGCTCACCGAGGACGGCTCGGTGATCGACCTCGTGGACGGCAGGGCCCGCGTGGTGGGCGCCATCGAGTGCGGTTACGTGTACGTGGACGGGTCCAGCGTCGGCGAGATCACGGACGCGGACCTCAAGGACCGCCGGATCCTCGGGGAGGAGGGCTTCATCTCGATCATCACGGTCGTCAACAGGACCACCGGGAAGATCGTCTCCGGCCCGGACATCCACGCGCGGGGCTTCGCCGAGGACAGCTCCGTCTTCGACGAGATCAAGCCCCGGATCAGCGAGGCCCTCGAGGAGGCCGTGATGCACACCACGGAGCACACCACCTACCAGTTGCAGCAGGTGGTGCGCCGTGTCGTCGGTACCTGGGTCAACCGGCGCCTGCGCAGGCGTCCCATGATCATCCCGGTGGTGCTCGAGGCCTGAGCCCGCGCGGTCCGGAGGGTTCCGGACCCCGGTGCGTCGCGTGCACCGGGGTCCGGGAGGCCGGAAATCCGACGCTTCGGGGGGCCCGTCCGGTACCGTGAGGATCATGGCCACTCGAACGTCCCCAGCCCCGCGGGGCCAGCACCAGACCCGCAGCAAGGGTGCGTCCGCCGTTGCAGGACCACCCCGGAGCAAGGCGCCCGCGAAGGGCACCGGGCGGACCCCGGCCAGGACACGGCAGGCCCCCGTCGCCCCCGAGCCGCAGCCCGAGGACCGGCTCGCGTTCCCGCTGCGCGCCGTGCAGGCCGTCTGGATGGGCATGGCGCGCGTCGTCGGGTCCGGCGTCCGGACCTTCGGGCACGACGTGAACCCCGAGCGCGAACTCCGCCGGGACGGCTCCGGCTTCTTCCTCCTCGTCGTGGCCCTCGCGGTCGCAGCCGTCGAGTGGTGGGCCCTGGCCGGACCCGTCGCCGATGTCGTGCACGCCGCGGCCGGCGGGACGGTCGGCTGGATGGCCCTGCTGGTGCCCTTCATGCTCGGCATCGGTGCCGTCCGCCTGTTCCGGTATCCGGAGCGCCACCGGGCGAACAACCGGATCGCCATCGGACAGCTCGTCCTCCTCTTCGCGGGTGCCGGCATCGCGCACCTCGTCGGGGGCCGGCCCGGACTGGCCGACGGACTGGACGCCCTCTGGCGTGCCGGCGGAGTCGTCGGCTTCCTCGTCGCGGGCCCCCTCAGCACCGTCCTCACGGCCTGGCCGGTCGCCCTCCTGCTCGCTGTCGCGATCTTCCTGGGGCTCCTGATCGTCACGGCCACGCCCTTCCGCCACATCCCGGCCCGCCTGCGGACGCTGTACGAGCACCTCATGGGCCAGGACCCCGACGACGCAGCGCACCGCCGGGACGACGGCCACGACCAGAGCTACCTGTACGAGACGCACGGCGCCTCGGCGAAGCCCGGACCGAAGAAGCGCAAGCGCCTCTTCGGCAAGGGCAGGCAGGACGCCCCCTTCGACGCCGAGCACGACGCCGACCCGGACGGCTACGTCGGTGACGAGGCGTTCGAGCGCGCCGTGATCGAGGACGAGGAGCGCCGGGCACGAGAGGCCGAGGCGGCGGTCCCGCCCGGTGTCCGCCGTCCGACCAAGCAGGAACTGGCCGCCGAGGAACTCAAGCGGTCCCAGGCCGCGCGCGTGCCGGCCCCCGAACCGGAGCGGGAGCCCGAGGGCGCCACGGAGGCGATCGACGTCGTGCCCGCGGCGCGGGCGATGATCGTCCCCTCCACGCCCGTGCAGCCCCAGGTCCCTCCGACGCCCATCCCGCAGCGCACCGAGCAGCTGCAGCTCGCCGGCGACGTCACCTACACCCTGCCGCCGTCGGACTACCTGCCCGCCGGTACGCCGCCGAAGGAACGGTCCGAGGCGAACGACGCGGTCGTCGCGGCGCTGACGCACACCATGGACCAGTTCAACGTCGATGCCAAGGTCACGGGCTTCTCGCGTGGCCCCACGGTCACCCGCTACGAGATCGAGCTGGCCCCCGGCACCAAGGTGGAGCGGGTCACCGCCCTGTCGAAGAACATCTCCTACGCCGTGGCCAGTTCCGACGTGCGCATCCTGTCGCCCATCCCCGGCAAGTCGGCCATCGGCATCGAGATCCCCAACACGGACCGCGAGACCGTCTCCCTCGGCGACGTGCTGCGCTCCGGGAACGCCCGGAAGACCGACCACCCCATGGTCATGGGCGTCGGGAAGGACGTCGAGGGCGGGTTCGTCGTCGCCAACCTCGCCAAGATGCCGCACCTGCTCGTCGCGGGCGCCACGGGCGCCGGCAAGTCCTCGTTCGTGAACTCGATGATCACCTCCATCCTGATGCGCTCCACGCCCGACGAGGTGCGGATGGTCATGGTGGACCCCAAGCGCGTCGAACTCACCGCCTACGAGGGCGTGCCGCACCTCATCACGCCGATCATCACCAACCCCAAGAAGGCGGCGGAGGCGCTGCAGTGGGTGGTCCGCGAGATGGACACGCGCTACGACGACCTCGCGAACTACGGCTACAAGCACATCGACGACTTCAACAAGGCGGTCCGGAACGGCAAGGTCGTCCCGCCCGAGGGGTCCAAGCGCGTCGTGCGGCCCTATCCGTACCTGCTGGTCATCGTCGACGAGCTCGCCGACCTGATGATGGTCGCCCCGCGCGACGTCGAGGACTCGATCGTGAGGATCACGCAGCTCGCGCGCGCCGCCGGCATCCACCTCGTCCTCGCGACGCAGCGGCCATCGGTCGACGTCGTCACGGGCCTGATCAAGGCGAACGTGCCGTCGCGCATGGCCTTCGCGACGTCGTCGGTCACGGACTCCCGCGTGGTCCTCGACCAGCCCGGGGCGGAGAAGCTGATCGGCCAGGGCGACGCCCTCTTCCTGCCGATGGGAGCGTCCAAGCCGATGCGCGTGCAGGGCGCGTGGGTCACCGAATCGGAGATCCACCGCGTCGTCGAGCACGTGAAGGGCCAGCTCCAGGCGGTGTACCGGGAGGACGTCGCGGTCGACGCCCCGAAGAAGCAGATCGACGACGACATCGGGGACGACCTGGAGGTCCTGCTGCAGGCCACCGAACTGGTGGTCACCACGCAGTTCGGCTCCACCTCCATGCTCCAGCGCAAGCTGCGCGTCGGATTCGCCAAGGCAGGGCGGCTCATGGACCTGCTGGAGTCGCGCGGCGTCGTCGGCCCCTCCGAGGGCTCCAAGGCCCGCGACGTCCTCGTCAAACCGGACGACCTCGAACCGGTCCTCGCGGCCATGCGCGGGGACGAGCCGCCGGCCCCGTCCCGTGCCGTGGCCCCCGAACCGATCGACCTCGTCGCCGACGACCTCGCCTCCCGCGCGCAGGCCGTGGACTACTACGACGGCGCGGACGCCTCGGACGGCGGCGACGACGGTGACAACGACGCGTGGAACCTCACCGGCAGGTAGCCTGACATCGTGAGTACCTCCCCGAGCCCGGCGGTGCCGGTCCTGAACATCGCGAACGTCCTCACCGTCGTGCGCATCCTGCTCGTGCCGTTCTTCATCTGGTTCCTCCTGCTCGACGACGGACGGGCAGGGCTGTTCCGCTGGCTGGCGGTCGCGACGTTCGTCGTCGCCATCTACACGGACAAGCTCGACGGGGACCTCGCCCGCAGCCGCGGCCTGATCACCGACTTCGGGAAGATCGCCGACCCGATCGCGGACAAGCTGCTCATCGGATCGGCGCTGGTGCTGCTCTCGGTGCTGGGCGAGCTGTGGTGGTGGGTCACCATCCTCATCCTCGTCCGCGAGATCGGCATCACGCTCCTGCGGTTCGCCGTCATCCGGTACGGCGTCATGCCGGCCTCCCGCGGCGGCAAGCTCAAGACCGTCGTGCAGACCGTCGCGATCCTGCTGTTCCTCATCCCCTTGCAGGCGGTCGCGGGGGACTGGGCCTGGTGGCTCGCCGTGGCCGTCATGGCCGCCGCGACGGTGATCACCGTGGTGACCGGCGTCGACTACATCGTCCAGGCGATCCGCCTGCGGGCGGGCGCCCGCCGGTGACGTCCGCAGGACCGGCGGCCGAGGTCGTCGCACTGGCGTCCGGGCTCGGCCTCACCATCGCCACGGCGGAGTCGCTGACGGCCGGGATGGTCGCCGCGTCCCTCGCCGCCGTCCCCGGTGCGTCGGCCGTCCTGCAGGGTGGCATAGTCGCCTATCAGGTCTCGGTCAAGCAGAACCTCCTGGGCGTGGAGGGCGAGCTCCTCGCCACCGCGGGGGCGGTCGATCCACGCGTCGCGGCGGCGATGGCCGACGGCGTCCGGGTGGCCCTCGCCGCGGACATCGGCATCTCCACCACCGGTGTCGCGGGCCCCGCACCGCACGAGGGGAAGCCCGTGGGCACCGTGTTCACGGCGATCTCCACGCCCACCGGCACCGAGGCGTTCGGTCATTCCTTCTCCGGGGACCGCGCGAGCATCAGGAGTGCCTCCTGCGACGCGGTGCTCCGCGAGCTCCTCGAAGAACTGTCCAGGGGAACAAACGGGGGTCGGGGGTAGTTATAAACACTGCCGGCCGTTGATAGGGTTGGCGACTCAGGCTCAAGCAGATCGGGCAGGTCATCATCACGCGGCATCCGCGATTCCGGCGGTGCCGCATTCATGAGGGAGCAAGCGATACAGATGGTAAAGCAGCCCGTATCCGTAAACGGCGTCGTCCGTTGGCGCGATGTGGGGTTGGCAGAGGATGCACAACGCAAGCCCAAGGAGCGCAAGATGGTAGTTCTCCGCCATGAAATCGGCGACGTCCTCCGTGACGTCCGCCAGCGCCAGGGCCGCACCCTGCGCGAGGTGTCGCACAGTGCGAGGGTCTCCCTCGGATACCTCAGCGAGGTCGAGCGTGGACAGAAGGAAGCATCCTCCGAACTCCTCTCATCAATCTGCAGTGCACTCGAGGTGCCGCTCTCCTCGATGCTGCGGGAAGTCAGCGACCGCCTGGCAGAAGCAGAAGGCGTCTCGATCCCGGACACCATCCCCCAGGAGTTCTCCCGGGAGTTCGGCGAGGACCTGTCCGACGAACTGAACGACGATTTCCGTCGGGGACTCGCGGCGACGAACCGTTAGGACCCCCACGACAAGGAAGGCCCGTCCCTGCAGGGACGGGCCTTCCTGCTGTCTGCTACCAGTTGTCCTTGGTGTACGTGTTGTTCAGCTGTGCGATCAGGGTCCCGAGCCGGGTGAGGTCCTCGACGTCCCAGTCCTCCATCAGCTGGTGGAATGCCTGCTTGCGAGCGGTCTGGGCCGCGACGAGCTGGCTCGTCCCCGCGTCCGTCAGCGAGATCGCCTGGGCCCGCCCATCGAGGGGGTCGGCTTCCTTCTGGACCAGTCCGAGCTGTTCCAGCATGGCGATCTGGCGGCTGACGGAGGGCTTGCCCACCCCGACGCTCGCTGCGATGTCCGTGAGGCGCATGGAGCCTTCGCGCTGGAGGATCACCAGCAGTCCGTACGCCGCGGGCTCCATGTCCGGGTGCACGCGGCGGGCGACCTTGTAGGAATTCGACCGCGCGCGGCGCCACAGCATGCTGAGCTGTTGTTCGAGGGCCTCGATGGCCGCGTCGGTGTCGGCATCTTCCCCGGGGTAGGCTGCAAGGCCCGGGCCGGGATCGGTGGTGCTCGGCTTCGCGTTCATGGGCCCATTGTAGGGTTCCGCCGTGGCGGAGACACCTCCACAGGACGGTCCGTACTGCACGGGTACACGAGAGCGAGGCACTGCAGATGCGATTGAGTGATTTCTGGCGGTTGATGGACGACGAGTTCGGCGAGCGGTATTCGAGGACCCTCGCCCGGGACCTGGTGGTCGACCGGCTGGGCGACAGGACCGCCGCGGAGGCACTGGGCGCCGGGGTGGATCCCAAAGTGGTCTGGGAGGCCGTGTGCCGGGCGCAGGACGTACCGCGCGAGCGGTGGCTGGGGCGCGACATCAAGCCGCGATGACCCTCGGAGGCCGGAGGGACAACACGCTCGCGGTCCCGCGGATAATCGAATATCTGTTCGGACCGGACTATGATGGTGGAGGAGGCGGCGCGCTCCTGTGCACATAGCGGCGGCCCACCTCAAACTGTCGGCGCAGGCCAATACAGTCGAGAAGAACACGTAAACAGGCCAGTTGGCCATGAACAACCGAGGTGAAGAATGGCCGCTCCAGACCGCGAGAAAGCCCTAGAAGCTGCTCTCGCCCAGATCGACAAGCAGTACGGCAAGGGTTCCATCATGCGTCTCGGCGACGAGACCAGGGCGCCCATCGAGACCATCTCCACGAGTTCCATCGCGCTGGATGCAGCACTCGGCATCGGCGGCCTCCCGCGTGGTCGGGTCGTCGAGATCTATGGTCCCGAATCCTCCGGCAAGACCACCGTGGCGCTGCACGCCGTTGCCAGCGCACAGCGCAACGGGGGCATCGCGGCATTCATCGATGCCGAGCACGCGCTGGATCCCGAGTACGCCAAGAAGCTCGGCGTGGACACCGACGCCCTGCTCGTGTCGCAGCCGGACACCGGTGAGCAGGCCCTCGAGATCATGGACATGCTGGTGGGCTCCGGCTCCATCGACATCGTCGTGATCGACTCCGTCGCCGCACTCGTGCCGCGCGCCGAGATCGAGGGTGAGATGGGCGACAGCCACGTCGGCCTGCAGGCCCGTCTGATGAGCCAGGCGCTCCGGAAGATCACGGGCCGCCTGAGCCAGACCAAGACCACGGCGATCTTCATCAACCAGCTGCGCGAGAAGATCGGTGTCTTCTTCGGAAGCCCGGAGACCACCACGGGTGGAAAGGCGCTGAAGTTCTACGCGTCGGTCCGCATCGACGTGCGTCGTATCGAGACGCTGAAGGAAGGCGTCAACCCGGTCGGTAACCGGACGCGCGCCAAGATCGTCAAGAACAAGATGGCCCCGCCCTTCAAGCAGGCGGAGTTCGACATCCTGTACGGCCACGGCATCTCCCGTGAGGGCGGCCTGATCGACGTCGGCGTGGAGAACGGACTGGTCAAGAAGTCCGGTGCCTGGTTCACGTACGACGGAGACCAGTTGGGGCAGGGCAAGGAGAACGCCCGGAAGTTCCTCATCGACAATCCTGATCTGGCGGACGAGCTGGAGCAGAAGATCAGGGTCAAGCTCGGAATCGGAGTGCAGCCGGAGGAGCCCGATGCTCCGAAGCTGAAGGCCGTCAGCGGCGAGTAGGCACGTGTCCTCGGAGGAAGGATCCGAGCCGGTCGGATGGGGTGCCTCGTTCGACCGGTTCGGTTCTGACAGCTCCGTCGATGCTGTCGACGGCGACGCGCTCCCGCGACGGTCGCCGTCCAGGGGACAGGGCCTGACCCGGACCACGTCGTCCTCGTTCGGCGCGCGGGCGGCAGGCGGAGCCGGACGGGGTGCGCCCCGGTCAGTGGTCCGCGGAAGAACGTCCTCCCGATCCTCCGCCGACGATCCGTTCGGTCCTGTGGTCGGATCCTCCGCCGACGGCGATGCTCCCGCGGACGGTTCCGCTGATCGCGCGGGACGAAGCCAGGGTCGCTCCCGTCGGAGGAACACGGCGCGCGGGTCGGGCGCCGCTGCCGCCCCCGCCCCGGACACCCGGGGCGAGGGTGGAGCTCCGCCGCCCAGGACCGACGAGGAATGGACGTCGCAGGCTCGCTCGATCCTGCTGCGCCAGCTCGCACTCGGACCGCGGAGCCGGCACCAGCTCCTGCAGAAGCTCGCCGAACGCGAGGTGCCGCCCGCGATCGCCACCGCACTCCTCGACCGCTTCGAGGAGGTGCAGCTGATCGACGACGCCGAGTTCGCGCGGATGTGGGTGCGGACCCGTACCGCGGCCAAGGCGTTGTCCCGCTACTCGCTCCGGCGCGAACTCGCGGACAAGGGCATCGAGCCCGACCTGGCGGAGGAAGCGCTGCAGCAGGTCACCGACGAGGACGAGCACCTGCAGGCCCGGGACGTCGTCCGCCGCAAGCTCCGGAGTAGCGCCGACCTCTCGGACCGTGCCGTGCGGGACAAGGAGGTACGCCGTCTCGTCGGTGTCCTCGCGCGCAAGGGATACAACCCCGGGGCCGCGTTCTCCATCGTCAAGGAGGTTCTGGCGGACACCGGCACGCCGGACTGAGCCCGCGCGGACGATTGTCGGGGCCCCCGCGGGCAGCCGTACGCTTAAGGGCGTGAGCATGACACTTCCCGTCCCCCTCGGCGACACCGATCCCCAGTCCGGCGACCAGCCGGACCGCCCCGCGGCCGACCCGCGCACCTACGAGGTGCGCACCTTCGGTTGCCAGATGAACGTGCACGACTCGGAGCGTATCTCGGGACTCCTCGAGGACGCCGGGCTCGCCCGGGTCGAGGGTGGGCAGGCGGACGTCGTCGTCTTCAACACCTGCGCCGTCCGTGAGAACGCGGACAACAAGCTGTACGGCAACCTGGGCATCCTGAAGGCCGTCAAGGAATCCCGCCCCGGGATGCAGATCGCCGTCGGCGGGTGTCTCGCCCAGAAGGACAGGGACACCATCCTGAAGAAGGCCCCCTGGGTCGACGCCGTGTTCGGGACCCACAACATCGGCGCCCTGCCGGCCCTGCTGCAGCGCGCACGGCATAACCAGGACGCGCAGCTGGAGATCCTCGAGTCGCTTGACGTCTTCCCGTCCACCCTGCCCACCCGGCGGGAATCGGTCTACGCCGGCTGGGTGTCCATCTCGGTCGGGTGCAACAACACCTGCACCTTCTGCATCGTCCCCTCGCTGCGCGGCAAGGAACGTGACCGCCGACCCGGTGAGATCCTCGCCGAGATCGAGGCCCTCGTCGCCGACGGCGCCGTCGAGGTCACGCTGCTCGGCCAGAACGTCAATTCGTACGGCGTCGAGTTCGGGGATCGAGGCGCCTTCGCCAAGCTGCTCCGCGCCTGCGGCTCCATCGAGGGCCTCGAGCGCGTCCGCTTCACGAGTCCCCATCCGGCGGCGTTCACCGACGACGTGATCGACGCCATGGCCGAGACGCCCAACGTGATGCCGCAACTGCACATGCCCCTGCAGTCCGGGTCCGACCGCATCCTGAAGGCCATGCGCCGTTCCTACCGCTCCACCCGCTTCCTGGGCATCCTCGACCGCGTGCGCGAGCGCATGCCGCAGGCGGCCATCTCCACGGACATCATCGTCGGATTCCCCGGCGAGACGGAGGAGGACTTCCAGGCCACCCTCGATGTCGTCGAGCAGTCGCGCTTCGCCACCGCCTTCACCTTCCAGTACTCGAAGCGCCCGGGGACCCCCGCCGCGGACCTGCCGGAGCAGCTTCCCAAGGCGGTGGTGCAGGAGCGCTTCGAGCGGCTCACCGCCCTCCAGGACCGTATCGCGCGGGAGGAGAACGCACGCCAGGTCGGCACGCTCGTCGAGGTGCTCGTCACCGACCAGCAGGGGCGCAAGGGCGGCGAGACCCACCGGCTCACCGGTCGGGCGCGCGACCAGCGCCTCGTCCACTTCTCGGTCCCCGAGGGCGCCGCCGCGCCACGGCCGGGCGACTTCGTCACGCTGCCCGTCACCGAGGCGGCGTCGTTCCACCTGCTGTCCGACCCGACGTCCGATCAGTACTCGCTCCGGCGTTCTCGCGCCGGCGATGCATGGGACAGGAGCCAGGCCGACTCCTGTGGCGTGCCCGCCGGCCCGGACGGCGCCCCCCGGTCCGTCTCCCTCGGCATGCCGTCCCTGCCCGTGCGGGGGAGCGGCCGTTGACCGTTCCGGTCGTCGCCGTCGTCGGTCCCACCGGCTCGGGCAAGTCCGACCTCGGCGTCGACCTCGCGCACCGGCTCGACGGCGAGGTCGTCAACGCGGACGCCCTGCAGTTCTACCGGGGCATGGACATCGGCACCGCGAAGCTGCCCCTGCCGGACCGGAGGGGCATCGAGCACCACCTGCTGGACGTCCTCGACGTGACCGAGGAAGCCAGCGTGGCCGCGTACCAGGAGGAGGTCCGGCGCGTCATCGCGGACATCCGCAGCCGGGGCCGCGTCCCCATCCTGGTAGGCGGTTCCGGACTGTACCTCCGCGCGGCCCTCGACCGGCTGGAGTTCCCGCCCACCGACGCGGCCGTGCGCACCCGGCTCGAGGCGGTGCTGGCGGCCGGGGGCAGTGCGGCCTTCCGCGAGCGACTGCGCGCGGTCGATCCCGCATCCGCGGAACGGATCGACGACGACCGTCGGCTCATCCGGGCCCTCGAGGTGTTCGAGGTCAGTGGACGGCCCTTCAGCGCCTTCATGCCGCGGCGCGAGTACCACCAGCCCGCCGTGCAGATCGGGCTGGCGGTGGACCGCGCGATCCTGCGCGAGCGGCTCGCCGACCGCGTGCACGCCATGGTGCGGGCCGGCCTCGCGGACGAGGTGGAACGCCTTGCCGCCTCCGGGCTGCGGGAGGGGCGGACGGCGTCGCGGGCGCTCGGCTACGGGCAGTTCCTGCGCGTCCTCGACGGGTCGATGACGGAGGCGGACGCCGTCGAGGACACCATCGCGGCCACGCGCCGCTTCGCCCGGCGGCAGCTGACCTGGTTCCGCGGTGACCCGCGGGTGTCCTGGCTGGACCGGCAGGAGCCCGGACTCCTCGAGCGGGCCGTCGGGATCGTCCGTGCACCGGGGGACATATCCTAGGACGGTGACCGGATTCCCCGCTGATGCCCCTGCCCCCGCTGCCCGGCCGACGTCTGGCCTGTCCTTCACCAAGGGACACGGCACGGGCAACGACTTCGTCCTGACGCTCGATCCCGAGGGCACCGGACCTGCCGATCCGGCGTTCGTCGCGGGCCTCTGCGACCGGCACCGGGGCATCGGTGCCGACGGGTACATCCGCGCCGTGCGATCGGCAGTGCTCCCGGAGGGACGCGCCCTCCTGCAGACGGAGCCCGACGCCGAATGGTTCATGGACTACCGCAACGGCGACGGCTCCCTGTCGGAGATGTGCGGCAACGGCGTGCGTGTCTTCGCGTACTTCCTCCTCGCCAAGGGTGTCGCCGACCTGCCCGACGGCGGCGAACTCGCCATCGGGACCCGTGCGGGCGTCAAGCGCGTGACACGGTCGGGGGACGGCTACGCGGTCGACATGGGGCCGTGGGAGTTCATCTTCCCGGACGCGGCCGTCGCGCGCGGCATGGACTCCCTCGTCGACATCGGCGGGCTCGACGTCGAACGCCCGGCGCTGTCCATCAGCATGGGCAACCCGCACACCGTCGTCGCACTCGCCGATCGGGCCGACCTCGAGCGCACCGAGCTGTACCACGCCCCGGTAGTGCAGCCCCTACCACCGGCCGGGACGAACGTGGAGCTCGTGGTCCCCGCGGATCCGCTGGTCGGTGAGGACGGCGTCGGGCGACTCACCATGCGCGTGCACGAGCGCGGCGTGGGGGAGACGCAGTCGTGCGGCACCGGCGCGTGCGCAGCGGCGGCCGCCACCCGGTACTGGGCCGGCGAAGGTGCCCCGGCCCGGTGGCTCGTGGCCGTTCCGGGCGGGGTGGTGGGGGTGACGTTCTTCGACGGGCCCGAGGGCCGCGAGCACGTCCAGCTCAGCGGACCGGCCGAACTCGTCGCCGACGGCATGCTGCTGCCCGCCGGCTGAGGGCGGGAGCGGCGGGAGCGGCCGGGAGTCGTCAGGCGGGCCGGTGGACCTCGAGGATGCGGAACGACTTCGAGGTCTCGGCGCGGCGGACGGTGAAACCCTCGGGCAACTCGTCGCCGAGCCAGCGCTGAAGCGAGTCCGCACCGAGGTTCTTCTGCACCACGAGCCATGCCCGTCCGTCCGGGGCCAGGCGTGGCAGCCAGCGCAGGAGCAGGGCATGCAGTTCCTGCTTACCGATCCGGATGGGCGGATTGGACCAGATGGTGTCGAAGCGCAGGTCGGCGTCGACGTCGTCCGGCGTCGTCGCCACCACATTGGAGAGCCCCAACCGTTCGGCGTTCTCGGCCGTCAGCGCGACGCAGCGCTCGTTCACGTCCACCGCATGCACCGTCGCCGCAGGAGCCTTCAGGGCCATGGTGAGGGCGATCGGACCCCAGCCGCTGCCGATGTCCAGCAGGTGCTGTCCCTCGGGCTCGGGGACGGTGTCGAGGAGGATCGCCGTCCCCTTGTCCACGCCGTCGGGGCTGAACAGGCCCGACGACGTCACCAGGTCGCGGCGGGCGCCGGCGAGGACGACGGACAGGGGGCGGCGGACGTCGGGTCCGGCCGGTTGCGCGCTGAAATAGTGCTGTGACTCCATGCAGGAAAGCCTAGTGCCCCGGTCCGCGGCACCCTCCGGGCAGTTTTCGCGCTGGGAGAATTCGTTGGAAGGCGTCCCTCCGGCGGCCGTAGAATTGGACGACATCCACCTAGGGAGACCATGACCGAGAATCACGGACATTCCACCGGAGCCAACATGGGCCGGGAGGAGATCCAAGCCGTCATCGACCGGATCCTCGCCAGCGACGAAGCTGCCACGGCGAAGGCGACGAACGGACCTCAGAAGACGGGCGACACCGCACCGCCCGTGGAGAAGACCTGGCGGTCGCGCGCGCTCGCGCTGTCGAAGGACGAAGTGCCCTCCGACGCGGACGGGGACCAGGAGGACCTGGCCGAGCGCCGCGCGCTCCGCCGTGTCGCGGGACTGTCCACCGAACTCGAGGACGTCACCGAGGTCGAGTACCGGCAGCTGAGGCTGGAGCGGGTCGTGCTCGCCGGTCTGTGGAGCGAGGGCACGGCGCAGGATGCCGAGAACTCGCTGCAGGAACTGGCCGCCCTCGCGGAGACCGCAGGGTCCGAGGTGCTCGACGGGATCGTGCAGCGCCGGCTCAAGCCGGACCCCGGCACGTTCCTCGGGTCGGGCAAGGCCCAGGAGCTGAAGGACATCGTGCAGGCGACCGGTGCCGACACCGTGATCGTCGACAGCGAACTGTCGCCGTCGCAGCGCCGTGGGCTCGAGGACATCGTGAAGGTCAAGGTCATCGACCGGACCGCGCTGATCCTGGACATCTTCGCGCAGCATGCCAAGTCCCGCGAGGGCAAGGCCCAGGTGGAACTCGCGCAACTCGAATACCTGCTGCCGCGCCTGCGTGGCTGGGGCGAGTCGATGTCCCGCCAGGCGGGCGGCCAGGTCGGCAGCGCGAGCGCCGGCATGGGCTCCCGCGGACCCGGTGAGACGAAGATCGAACTCGACCGCCGGAAGATCCGCACGCGCATGGCCAAGCTGCGCCGGGAGATCGCGGAGATGAAGCCCGCGCGCGAGACGAAGCGATCCAACCGCCGTCGCAACCAGGTCCCCTCCGTCGCGATCGCCGGGTACACCAACGCCGGGAAGTCGTCGCTGCTGAACCGGCTGACCGACGCCGGCGTGCTCGTCGAGAATGCGCTGTTCGCGACGCTGGATCCCACGATCCGCAGGGCGGAGACGCCGGACGGCATCGGTTACACGCTGGCCGACACGGTCGGTTTCGTCCGGTCGCTCCCCACGCAGCTGATCGAGGCGTTCCGCTCGACCCTCGAGGAGGTCGCCGACGCCGACCTGATCCTGCACGTCGTGGACGCCTCGCATCCGGATCCGGAAGGCCAGATCGCCGCCGTCCGCGCGGTGCTGACCGAGGTCGACGCCCGCAAGGTGCCCGAGATCATCGTCCTCAACAAGGCCGACGCGGCCGACCCCTTCGTCATCGAACGGCTGCGGCAGCGCGAGCAGCGCTCGGTCGTCGTCTCGGCCCGGACGGGCGCAGGGCTCACCGAGCTCCGTCAGCTGATCAGCACGAACATCCCGCGTCCGGGCGTCAAGCTCGACCTGCTGGTGCCCTACGCGCACGGCGAGGTCGTCAGCCGCCTCCATGAGGAGGACGTCGAGATCCTCGGGATGGAGCACGCCGACGAGGGCACGCGCCTCGAGGTGATGGTCCGGGAGGGCCTGGCAGCCGAGCTGGAGCCGTACGTCCGGCATGAGTGAGAGCGTGCGGTCCGGTGCTGCGGTCGCGGCGCCGGACGCGGCGCACCACTCCGCCGAGGCCCGGCAGGCCCTGGAACTGCTCGACGCCGCCGTCGCGGCGATGGGCGGTGAGATGCGCGCCGGCCAGCACGAGATGGTGCGGCAGGTGAGCGAGGCCATCCGCTCCGGCGACCACCTCCTCGTGCAGGCCGGCACCGGGACGGGCAAGTCCCTGGCCTACCTCGTGCCGCTCCTCGCGCATGCCCTGGAGAGCGACCGTCCGTCGGTCGTCTCGACGGCGACGCTCGCCCTGCAGGCGCAGATCGTGGGGCGGGACCTCCCGCGCCTGTTGGACGCGGTGCGGCCCGCGCTCGCACGCCCGGTCGACGTCGCGCTCCTCAAGGGCCGCTCGAACTACGTCTGCCTGCACAAGACCGGCGGGGGATTTCCCGAGGAGGACGCCCCGGACGCCCTGTTCAGCCTGGGCGAGGACGCTGCCCCCCATCCTTCCCCTGCCGGCGGTGGAGCCCCCGCATCGGCCCTCGGGAGGGACGTGGTGCGTCTCCGCGAGTGGGCGGAGGAGACGACGACGGGTGACCGCGACGACCTCGTGCCCGGCGTGAACGACCGCGCGTGGCGCCAGGTCTCCGTCTCCAGCATGGAGTGCCTCGGCGCTGCCCGCTGTCCTGTCGCCCAGGAGTGCTTCAGCGAGAAGGCCCGGGCCGCCGCGGCCGACGCCGACATCATCATCACCAACCACGCCATGCTCGCGATCAGCGCCTTCGAGGGCATTGCCGTGCTCCCCGAATACGACGTCGTGGTGATCGACGAGGCCCATGAACTCCACGACCGGGTGACGGGCGCCGTGTCCGGACAGCTGTCCGCCTCGATGGTGATGGCCGCGGCGACCGCCCTGCGGCGCCACGCCTCCATCAGCACCGGCGCCCTCGACACCGCGGCCGCAGCGTTCGAGGCCTCCGCCGAGCTCATCCCGTCCGGCCTGCTGCCCGGCGGCCTGCCGGACGATCTCGAACAGTCGCTGGCGCAGGTCCGCGACGCGGCACGGGCCGCCCTGTCCGACACGAAGACGGACGGCAAATCGGAGGCCGACGCCGACGGTGGCCGGCAGGTCGCCCGCTCGAGGACGACGCTGGTCTTCGAGCTGGCCGAGCGCATCCTCGCGGCACCGGATCTCAACGAAGTGGTCTGGGCATCCCGCCCGAGCACCTTCACACCGGGTGCCGGCTATGCGCAGCCCGACGAGAGTGCACCGGCGACCCTGAACGTCGCCCCGCTCTCGGTGGCGGGACGGCTGCGGGAAGGCCTCTTCGAGGACCACACCGTGATCCTGACGTCGGCGACGCTCGCCATCGGCTCGGAGTTCGGTCCGGTGGCGGGGTCGTTGGGCCTCAGCGGTCCCGGTGCGCCCGCCTGGACCGGCGTGGACGTCGGGAGCCCCTTCGACTATCCGCGCCAGGGCGTCCTCTACGTGGCGAAGGACCTGCCCAAACCCGAGCGGGGCACGTCGGACGCCCAGCTGAATGAGCTGCTGGTCCTGCTCAGGGCCTCACGCGGGGGCGCTCTGGGCCTCTTCTCGTCCAAACGGGCCGCCGAGGAGGCGGCCGAGGCGCTCCGGCCGAAGGTCGACTTCGAGATCCTGTGCCAGGGGGAGTCCTCCCTCAGCGCACTGGTCACGCAGTTCGCCGACGAGCCCGACACCTGCCTGTTCGGGACCATGTCGCTGTGGCAGGGCGTCGACGTGCCGGGGGCGTCGTGCCGGCTGGTGGTGATCGACCGCATCCCGTTCCCCCGACCCGACGATCCCCTGATGACGGCCCGGACGAGGGCCGTCGCGCGGAACGGTGGCAACGGATTCATGAGTGTCTCCGCCACCCACGCGGCCGTGCGGCTCGCCCAGGGAGCGGGTCGCCTCATCCGGGCGGCGGGAGACAGGGGAGTGGTGGCAGTGCTGGACAGCCGCCTCGCCACCGCACGGTACGGCGGGTTCCTCCGGGCGGCCCTGCCGCCCTTCTGGGCGACCACCGACCGCGCCACGGTCACGGGCATCCTCGAACGCCTCTCGGGCCGCTGACGCCCGTCCCGCCGTATCCGTAGGCCTCCTGGAGGGCGCCCGGTAGGTTCGCCTGCTACGTCGGCGCCGGGAGGGACGCCGAAGCGCTCGGCGGCGTCGCCGACGACGCGCCGGAGCGCCTCCTAGAGGGCGCGCATCACCGAGACGACCTTGCCCATGATGCTGGCGTGGTCGCCCAGGATCGGTTCGTAGCGCGTGTTCTGCGGCAGGAGCCACGTGTGACCGTCACGCTGGCGGAAGGTCTTCACGGTGGCCTCGTCGTCAAGCAGCGCCGCGACGATGTCGCCGTTCTGGGCGCTCTGCTGCCGCCGCACCACGACCCAGTCGCCGTCGCAGATCGCGGCATCCACCATCGAGTCCCCGGAGACCCTGAGCATGAAGAGGTCCCCGTGCCCGACGAGCTGGCGCGGCAGGGGCATGACGTCCTCCACGACCTGGTCGGCGAGGATGGGCCCGCCTGCCGCGATGCGGCCGACGAGCGGCACGAGGGCGGTGTCGACGGCGATCTGGTGCTCGCCCGCAGGCTTGCGGTCCGTCGGGGAGGCGCCGGCGGACACCGGCTCCGACGCGAGCGTCAGGGGCAGCAGCACCTCCATGGCGCGAGGACGCTTCGGGTCCCGTCGCAGGTAGCCGAGCCGTTCCAGCTGGGAGAGCTGGTGCGTCACGCTCGACAGGCTGGCCAGCCCGACCGTGTCGCCGATCTCCCGCATGGAGGGCGGGTAGCCCTTGTCGGCGATCGAGCGCTGGATGGTCTCGAGGATGGTCAGCTGGCGCGCCGTCAGCCCCTTCGACACAGAGCGGCCCCTCGGGCGTCCCCGCCCGGCCGAGAGGGGCACGGCATCGGTGGGGACGTCGGCGATGTTCGATTCCTGCCGCGCTGCCGGTGTTGGTTCCACCACTGGTGTGCCTTTCGCCTGGGACTGCGCATCCCGTCGTATCCGCCGTGCGGCTCCCGCGCAGTGGGAGCCGTTTCTGTCAGTGGCGGATGGTTGTCTTGGGACCATCACCGGCAGGCCTGCGGCTCAGGAGCAGGACACGCCGGTGATGGACCGTGCTGTTCACGCTAGGCCAGTCCGGGGCGGTTTTCAAACATATGTTCGAGCGAGTCTCGACAAGCATCGTCCGTAGATGCTAGAAATAAGCGCAGCTGAATTAGAACGTGTGTTCGAAACACGCTGCGTTTCCACACGGAACATTCGAAGGGAAAGAGGTAGGCCGATGACAGAGGCACCAGCACCGCAGGGCAGTACGGCGTTGGCACTGGCACCCGCCCGGCCGGGGGTCCACCTCCGGCTCGTCGCGGCTCCTTCGACTCCCGCGCCGGCTTCCGTGTCGGCGGGGGAGCACCAGCTCTCGTCGCGGGAACCGGAGCGCCCGCTGACCCTCACCCGGCGGGGGCGGTTGCTCCTCGTGGGCCTGCCGATCGCGCTGGGCGTCGCCGCCCTGATCCTCCTCGGGGCCTTCCTGACCTCGCAGGCCCAGGCCGGGGAATCGGCTCCCGTCTCCTCGTCCGTCGTCGACGTCAACGTGGCCGCGGGCGAGACCCTGTGGGACCTCGCCGTGCGGTACGCCCCCGATCGCGACCCGCGCGACGTCGTCACGGAGATGGTCGAGCTCAACAATCTCCGCTCGTCCGTCGTCCAGGCCGGCCAGAGTATCTCCATACCGGCCGAGGGCTAGCCCCCGGTCCCGCATCGGTTCCCGCACTGCCGGGCAGGGCCGGTCCAGGCGCCCGACGTGCAGCATTCGCTGCGAGGGCCGTCATCGCTTAAACTTGACCGGTGCCCTCCTCCGTCGATGCCCTGGCAAACCTCCCCCTGCGCGATGACCTCGTCGGGATGCACCCCTACGGTGCACCGCAGCTCGATGTGCCGATCCTGCTGAACGTCAACGAGAACACCCACGGTGTACCGGCGGACGTGCATGCAGCCATCGTCCAGGCCGTCGCCGAAGCCACCACGGGGCTGAACCGGTACCCGGACCGCGAGTTCACCGAGCTGCGGAAGAACCTCGCCGACTACCTCGGGCACGGGCTGACGCCCGAGCAGCTCTGGGCGGCCAACGGGTCGAACGAGGTCCTGCAGCAGGTCCTCCAGGCCTTCGGCGGGCCGGGACGCACGGCGATCGGCTTCCCGCCGACGTACTCGATGTACCCGCTGCTCGCCAGCGGGACGGGAACCCGCTACATCACCGCCGAGCGCGGGTCCGCCTATTCGATGACGCCGGACGCGACAGCCCGCGCCATCCGGTCCTCGGATGCGAACGTCGTCTTCCTGTGCTCTCCCAACAACCCCACCGGCACGGCACTGGGGCTCGACGTCGTCGAGGCCGCGTACGAGGCCGGCGAGGACGCGCGGGCCATCATCATCGTGGACGAGGCGTACGGCGAGTTCGCCCAGCAGGGGACACCGAGCGCGCTCACGCTGCTCCCCGGCCGACCGCGCCTGCTGGTCTCGCGCACCATGAGCAAGGCCTTCGCCCTGGCGGGGGCGCGGCTGGGGTACCTCGCCGCCGCCCCGGAGGTCACCGACGCCCTCCGGCTGGTCCGCCTTCCGTACCACCTGTCGGCCATCACGCAGGCGGCGGCCAACGCCGCACTCACCCACGCAGAGACGCTGCTGTCCAATGTCGAGGCCATCAAGGTGCAGCGCGACCGCATCGTGCGGGAACTCGAGGACCTCGGGCTCTCGCCGGCTCCGTCGGACGCCAATTTCGTCTTCTTCTCGGGCCTCGAGGATCCCCACCGGGTCTGGGAGGGCCTGCTGGACGCAGGCGTGCTCATCCGCGACGTCGGCATTCCCGGCTCCCTGCGCGTCACCGCCGGAACAGAGCGGGAGACCACGGTGTTCCTCACAGCGTTGAAGAAGCTGCTGTAGCCGGTACCGCGGCGCCCCGCCCGGCCCGGTCCTCCTAGACTTGAAGGGTTCGGAGCGCCGCATCCTCCCGGCCCCGCGCCACCCAGCCCTCCCGACCACTGCCGATCAGCGCCCGGCCGACCGCCGGCGAACAGAAGGAATGCAATGACAGTTGATGCCGCCAGCGGCCGTACGGCCCGCATCGAGCGCGTCACGAGTGAGTCCAGCGTCCTCGTGGAACTCGACCTCGACGGCACGGGCGTGTCCTCCATCGATACCACCGTGCCGTTCTACGACCACATGCTCACCGCCCTGTCGAAGCACTCCCTGATCGACCTCACCATCAGGTCCTCCGGTGACACCCACATCGACGTCCACCACACGGTCGAGGACACGGCGATCGCGATCGGCGAGGCCCTCCGGCAGGCCCTGGGCACGAAGGCGGGCATCCGCCGTTTCGGCGAGGCCACGGTGCCGCTGGACGAGGCCCTCGCCAACGCCGTCGTCGACATCTCCGGACGGCCCTTCCTGGTGCACGGGGGAGAACCCGCCGGGCAGGAGTACCACCTCATCGGCGGGCACTTCACCGGATCCCTCACGCGCCACGTCCTCGAAGCGATCGCGCTGCACGCCCAGATCTGCCTCCACGTGACCGTCCTCGCGGGCCGCGATCCGCACCACATCGTCGAGGCCCAGTTCAAGGCCCTGGCCCGGGCGCTGCGTGCAGCCGTCGAACCCGACCCCCGCGTCGAGGGCATCCCGTCCACGAAGGGGGCGCTATGACCGCGCGCACCGTCACCGTGCTCGACTACGGGTCGGGCAATGTCCGCTCCGTCGTCCGCGCCCTCGAGCACGTCGGCGCCGAGGTGGTGCTGAGCGCCGAGCCGGACGACGTCCTCAACGCGTCCGGACTGCTCGTGCCGGGCGTCGGCGCGTTCGCGGCCGTGATGAAGGGACTCAAGGATGTCGACGCCCTGCGGATGATCGGCCGCCGCGTGGCGGGCGGGCGTCCCGTCCTCGGCATCTGCGTGGGCCTCCAGGTGCTCTTCGACGAAGGAGTCGAACACGGTGTGCGGACGCCGGGCATGGGCGAATGGCCGGGGACCGTGGAACGGCTGAAGGCGGACGTCGTGCCGCACATGGGCTGGAACACGGTGGACGCACCGGAGGACACCGTCCTGTTCGACGGCATCGCCGACGAGCGGTTCTACTTCGTGCACTCGTACGGCGTCCAGGACTGGTCCTTCGACGTCAACCAGCCCGCCATGAGGCCGCCGCAGGTCACCTGGTCCGACCACGGCGGGCGCTTCATCGCGGCCGTCGAGAACGGGCCCCTCAGCGCCACCCAGTTCCACCCGGAGAAGTCCGGTGACGCGGGCGCCCAGCTCCTGCGCAACTGGATCGAGAGCCTGCGGTGAGCCGGTGCTGAGCCTCGTGCTCATGGGAGCCGCCGGCGTCCTCATCGGAGGTGCCTACTCCCTCCGGAGCCAGGAGTTCCCGCGCTGGGTGTGGATCGCCTTCCTGGTGCTGGCGGGGCTCTCGCTGCTCGCCGCCTACCTGTTCACCCTGCCCGGCGACTAGCCGCAGCACCCTGTCCAGACCGACCGTCCCGACCCAGCGGCCCCCGCCGCGCGTACGAAAGCAGCCAAGCAGACGATGAGCCCCTTCTCCGAATCACCCACGCTCGAACTCCTCCCCGCCGTCGACGTCGCGGACGGCCAGGCCGTCCGCCTGGTGCAGGGCGAGGCGGGCAGCGAGACCAGCTACGGGGACCCGCTCGACGCGGCGCTCGCCTGGCAGGAGGACGGGGCCGAGTGGGTGCACCTCGTGGACCTGGACGCGGCCTTCGGGCGCGGCTCGAACCGGGAGCTGCTCGAGCGTGTCGTGAAGCACCTGAACATCAAGGTGGAGCTCTCGGGGGGCATCCGCGACGACGAATCGCTGGACGCCGCACTGGAACTGGGTGCCACGCGTGTGAACCTCGGCACGGCCGCGCTCGAGAACCCCGAGTGGACCGAGCTGGCCATCGCCCGCTACGGGGACGCCGTCGCCGTCGGCCTGGACGTCCGCGGCACCACGCTGGCCGCCCGCGGCTGGACGCAGGAGGGCGGGGACCTGTGGGAGGTCCTGCAGCGCCTCGAGGATGCCGGGTGCGCGCGGTACGTCGTGACCGACGTGACGAAGGACGGGACCCTCAGGGGCCCCAACATCGAACTCCTCAGGGAGGTCCTCGCGAAGACGACGCGTCCCGTCGTCGCCTCGGGCGGTATCTCCAGCCTCGACGACATCGCAGCCCTCCGCGAGCTCGTGCCGCAGGGACTCGAGGGCGCGATCGTGGGCAAGGCCCTCTACGCCGGAGCCTTCACCCTGCCCCAGGCCCTGGACGTGGCAGGGCTGCCCGCCGCGGACGCGTGACCGGCAAACAGCTGCCCGCGCACATCGCCGCCGCGCTGGCCGGCAACACCGCCGACTCCGCGGGACGGCCATGGGCCGGGCGGGACCTGTCGGGACCCGACAATCCGCTGCACGCATTCGACGACGACGACGGCGCGGCCGACGTGCGGCTCGCCGCCGCGGTGGCCGGACTCCTGGAGACGTCCGACCGGCCGGGACGGGGTGAACGGGCCGTCTTCGCCGCACTGACGACGGCACGGGTGTTCATCCCCATCGTTGCCCAGCTCGGCGCGGAAGGGGACGCCGCCTCCGGCCTCCGGGCCGACAAGGAAGCGGACATGGCGCTTGTCACGCTCACCGCGCCGGACGGGCGGAAGGCCCTGCCGGTGTTCTCCTCCAGCCGGGCGCTGGGACGCTGGCACCCGGACGCCCGGCCCGTGGCCGCCTACGCGGCGCGGGCCGCCCTCGCCGCCGCGGCAGAGCAGGCCGAACTGCTGGTGCTCGACCCGGGTGCCGACGTGACCTTCGTCCTCCGGCGTCCTGCGGTCTGGGCACTCGCCCGGCAGACCGGCTGGACCCCGTCCTACGAGGACCAGGAGCTGGCCGCACTCGTCGAGGGGGCGGCGCGCGTGCAGGAGGATGTCCTGTCCGTGCGGCTCAGGCCCGGTGGAGGCGTCCTCACGCGGGCTGCCGACGGTAGCATTGCGTCCGGTGGGGGACCGGGTCCCGAATTGCGCATGGACCTCCAGCTCCGCGCGGGACTGACTCCGCAGGGGGTACGGGACGTCGTGTCGTCCTTCCGTACGAGGCTCCTCGCACTCACCGAATTCGTGGATCGCGTCGACTCGCTCGACATCAAACTCACCCGCTGACGGAGCCGTCGGCGGAGAAGGACAGCTCGTGAACTTCGCCGTATACCGGGACCTGCTGCGCATCCGGTCCGTCCGGACCCTGCTGATCGTCGGGATGATCGCCCGCTTCCCGCACTCCGCGGCAGGGGTCCTGCTGACGCTGCACGTGGTGCAGACCCTGGACCGCGGCTACGCCGAGGCCGGGGCCGTCGCGGCCGTCGTGACCATCGGGATAGCCGTCGGCGCCCCGTGGCGCGGACGGCGGATCGACAGCGCGGGGCTGCGCCGGGCGCTCGTCCCGTCCATCGTCGCGGAAGCGGCCATCTGGTCCGTCGCCCCGCACCTGCCCTACCACTGGCTGCTGGTCGCCGCGCTGGTCGGAGGCCTGTTCACCCTTCCGGCGTTCTCGGTCATCCGCCAGGCGCTGGGCGTCCTCGTGGACGGGGACCGGCGGCGCACGGCGTTCACGCTCGACGCGATCTCGACCGAGGTCATCTTCATGGCCGGGCCGGCGGTGGGTGTCGTCCTGGCGACGCAGGTCTCCACCGTGCTCGGCCTGACGCTCGTCGGACTCGCCACGGCCTCCGCCGGGCTGTTCCTGATGTGGTTCAACCCGCCGACGCGCTCGGAGCAACTCCCTGATGCCGTCACCGTGTCGGCAGCGGCGCCGGCCGGGATCGGCGAGGCCGCAGCGGACCTCATCGGCTCCCACGACGCCGTGCACCAGGGGGAACGGCGTCCGTCGCTGCTCCGCCGGGGAGTTCGGCGCGCCTTCCCCTGGCTGACGGTTCCGCTGGTGGTCGTCATGGTCATCGCGGCGGGAGCGGGACTCGTGCTGTCCGGCTCGGAGGTCGGCATCGTCGCTGCACTCGAGCACGCCGGCAACGAGGGGCAGCTCGGCCTCGTCTTCGTGGCGTGGTGTGCTGCGTCCGTGGTGGGCGGTCTCCTCTACGGGGCGCTGCACCGGCCCGTCCCGCCGTCGCTCCTCCTGCTCGGCATGGCGCTGCTGACGCTGCCGATGGCTTTCGCCGACAGCACCCTGTCCCTGGCCCTGCTGTCGATCCCCGCCGGCCTGCTCTGCGCTCCGGTGCTCTCGGCGGCGTCGGAGAAGGTGGCCGATCTCGTCCCCGAGGACCGGAGGGGCGAGGCGATGGGCTGGTACGGCTCGGCGCTGACCTCGGGTGTCGCGCTCGGCGCTCCCGTGGCCGGTGTGCTGATCGACGCCACGGGACCCTGGGGCGGCTTCACCGCGGTGGGCGTCGTCTCGGCGCTCATCGGTGCGGCGGGCTTCGCCGCACGGAACCTCGGGCAGCGACCGGCGACGGCGGAGTCGCCCCAGGCGGCCGGTCGCTCGCGCTGACGTCCGCCGCCGCGCCGGTCCGTTGCGCTCCCGGCAGGGGAGCTGCGGTCCCGCGGCCCCGGCCGTCCCTCCTGGTCTCCCGGGTCGCGCGCACGTCTGAAACGCGAACGAGCCGCACCGGCCGGTGCGGCTCGTTCAGGATCATCCCCGGAACGGCCGGGGGATCAGTTGACGGGGCCCGTGTACTTCTCGCCGGGACCCTGCCCCGGCGGGTCGGGGATGATCGACGCCTCGCGGAAGGCGAGCTGCAGGGAACGCAGGCCGTCGCGCAGCGGTCCGGCGTGCTGTGAGCCGATCTCCGGTGCCGCCGCCGTGACGAAGCCGGCCAGGGCCGTGATGAGCTTGCGCGCCTCGTCGAGGTCCTTCAGCTGCTCGGCGTTCTCCTCGTGGCCGAGGCCGCACTTCACGGCGGCCGCACTCATGAGGTGTACCGCCGACGTCACGATGACCTCCACGGCCGCCACCTCGGAGATGTCCCGCATCTGCCGGCGGACGTCCTGCTCCGCATCGGAGGGGCCGGCGGCGTGTTCCTGCTCCTCCGCGAAGCTGCGGCGGGAGGCAGGTGGCGCCCCGGCATCGGAGGAGTGCTGCGGATTGTCGTGTGGGGTGTTCATACTGGTAAGCTTGGCATAGACCAACCGGTCGCAGGTACTCGTCGTGCTCCTCACAGGGCATCCGGGGAAGCGGTCGGGATGCAAGCGGAGTCCTCTCCCACCCGCGTTTGCCTGGTGCGACCTCCCGTCGCATTGCAGGTAGCCGGGTCACCTGGTCGGTCCTGCCGATGTACGGGCGGGAAGCTCGCGCTTCCGCCGACCATCCAGAACCGGTTGACGAGGCCTTCGATTGCGCATGCAATGGGAGGCCTTCTTTCGTTCGCACGCGGTTCCGGTTTGAGAATCCACAGGAGTCACACATTAGCGAGCCAAGAATCAACGATCGTATCCGCGTTCCCGAGGTGCGGTTGGTCGGACCTGCCGGCGAACAGGTAGGAATCGTCCGTATCGAGGACGCGCTCCGACTTGCCGCCGAGTCCGACCTGGATCTTGTCGAGGTAGCACCGCAGGCGAAGCCTCCGGTGGCCAAGCTCATGGATTTTGGTAAGTACAAGTACGAAGCGGCCGTCAAGGCGCGCGAGGCGCGGAAGAACCAGACCAACACGGTCCTCAAGGAGATCCGGTTCCGCCTCAAGATCGACACGCACGACTACGAGACCAAGCGTGGACACGCGATGCGCTTCCTCGGAGCCGGTGACAAGGTCAAGGCCATGATCCAGTTCCGCGGCCGTGAGCAGCAGCGTCCCGAGATGGGCATCCGCCTGCTCCAGAAGTTCGCGGAGGATGTCGCCGAGGTCGGCGTCGTCGAGTCGTCGCCGCGCATCGACGGCCGCAACATGGTCATGGTCATCGGTCCCACGAAGAACAAGGCCGAAGCCAAGGCGGAGGCGCGCCGGGAGACCCAGCGTGCGGAGGCCAAGGCCGCCAACGAAGCGGCGAAGACAGGTGGCGACACCAAGCGTGTCGATACCTCGCGTGCGAGCACGGCGCCCCTGACGCAGTCCCTCGCGGACCTGCTGCCCGAGGGCTACTCGATCACGAGCGAGCCCGAGGCCGCCGCTCCGGAGGCTCCCGTCCAGGAAGCCCCCGCATCGGCCGTTGCGCCGGCAGGTGCACCGGAGGCCGCCCCGGCTGCTGCGCCTTCGGCCGCGCCGACGGCCGCTGCGGCACCGAAGGCCGCTCCGGTCCGGACGTCGTCGGCCCCGCGGTCGACGTCGCGTCCCGCCGAGCGGCCAGCGGCGTCGCGATCGGCGGCTCCTGCGCCGAGGCCCGCTGCAGCAGCACCGGCCCCTCGGCCGGAGGCAGCTCCTGCGCCCAAGCCGGCCGCAGCGGCACCGAAGCCGTCAGTGGCCGCCAAGCCGTCGGCCATGCCGAAGCCGGGAGCGCCGAAGCCGTCGGCGACCCCCAAGCCTGCCGGCAGGACGGCGCCCCAGAGCCCGACCAGCCGTCCCAAGCCCGGAAGCACGGACTAGGTCCGCCCTGTCCCTCCGGGCACGTTCGACAACCAGAGGCACCTGACGGGTGCCGACCTCCGGGTGCACCCGCCCCGGCTATCAGAAGGAGATCGGTTCCCATGCCGAAGATGAAGACCCACAGTGGCGCCAAGAAGCGCTTCAAGCTGACCGGCAGCGGCAAGCTCAAGCGTCAGCAGGCCAACCGCCGCCACTACCTCGAGCACAAGTCCTCGACCGTGACGCGCCGCCTCGCGAGCGACCAGATCGTCTCGAAGGCCGACACCAAGGTCATCAAGAAGATGCTGGGCGTCTAACCACCAATCCATCCCTCGGGAAAGCGTACGCACCGATCAGTGCGGCGCTGCGGCTGCGGCTGTGACCGAAGAAGAACAAAAGGAGTACGCACGTGGCACGTGTGAAGCGGGCAGTCAATGCCCACAAGAAGCGTCGGGTCATCCTCGAGCGCGCCAAGGGTTACCGCGGACAGCGTTCGCGCCTGTACCGCAAGGCGAAGGAGCAGCTGCTCCACTCGTTCGTCTACAGCTACGGTGACCGCCGCAAGCGCAAGGGCGACTTCCGTCGCCTCTGGATCCAGCGCATCAACGCTGCATCCCGCGCCAACGGCCTGACCTACAACCGCCTGATCCAGGGCCTCAAGGCCGCCGAGATCCAGGTCGACCGCCGGATGCTCGCGGACCTCGCCGTCACCGACGGCGCTGCTTTCGCGGCGCTCGTCCAGATCGCCAAGAACGCCCTGCCGGCCGACACGTCGGCTCCGCTCAAGGCTTCGGCCTAGGTCCATCGGATGCTGCGGGCCGCACGGCCCGCACTCCGGTACACGATGACTGCAGACGGACGCCCCCAGGCGCCACTTATGACCAACACCCAGGCTGACCGGGTGAAGGAGGTGGCACGCCTGGCCGGGCGTCCGTCGCGTCTCCGGCGTCGCGAGTTCCTGGCCGAGGGCCCGCAGGCCGTCCGCGAAGCGCTGCGGCTGCATCTCGAAAGGCGCGACGACGACGGGGGCGGCGTGGTCGTCGAGGCGTACGCGACGGTGGAGGCCCTCGAGCGGCACCCCGATGTCGCCGAACTGTTCGGCCGGGACGGGGCGCCGTCCCTCCGGCGCACGACCCCCGATGTGCTCGCAGCGATGGCCTCGACCGTGACCCCGCAGGGCTTCGTCGCGGTCTGCCGATTCGTCGACACGCCCCTCGAGGACGTGCTCTCGACGAAGCCCCGCCTCGTCGCCGTGCTGGTGGAGGTGCGCGATCCCGGGAACGCGGGCACCATCATCCGGGCGGCGGACTCCGCGGGAGCGGACGCCGTGATCCTGACGGGTGCCAGCGTCGACCCGTACAACCCCAAGACGGTGAGATCCACCGTTGGCTCCCTGTTCCACCTTCCCCTCGTCATCGGGGCGGAGCTCGATGGACTGACCGACCGGCTCCGCGAGGCGGGGATGACGGTGCTGGCAGCGGACGGCTACGGTGCCGTGAGTCTGGACGACCTGCAGGACGCCAGCGCGGCGCGGCGGTTCGGGGCAGGATCCGCGGGATCCACGTCGTCCGACCACCGAACGGTCGGGCGCGCACCGGCCGTCGGCGGGGCCGTCCGCCTGGAGGACGCGGGGGCGTGGCTCTTCGGCAACGAGGCGCAGGGGCTTCCTGCCGAGGTGACCGCCGCAGCCGACGCGCGCGTCGCCGTGCCGATCTACGGGAGCGCCGAGTCCCTCAACGTGGGCACGGCTGCGACGGTGTGCCTGTACGCCTCAGCCCGCGCGCAGCGGTCCTCCTGATCGTTCCCTGCCGGACCGTTCGGCGCCGGTCCGGCCGCCACGGCGCGTACCGTCGGCGTCGTCGCTGCGGCGGTCCATCCGGCCGCTGACGAGCGCCACGGCGAGGCCGAGGACCGCGAGGGCGGCGCCCACCAGGGCCGGCGCCGTGAAACCCCATCCCGCGGCGATCACCGCACCGCCCACGGCCGCGCCCAGTGCGTTGGCGATGTTCAGGGCCGAGTGGTTCATCGAGGACGCGAGGGAGGGTGCCCCGGGTGAGACGTCGAGCAGGCGGGCCTGCAGGGGAGGGATGAGCGTCGAGCCGCTCGCCCCCACCAGGAAGACGAAGAGGCACGCCGTCCAGGGCTCCGATGCCGCGAGCGGGAACAGCACGAGCACCGCCGTGATCGCGATCATGACGCCGTAGATGCTGCCCATGATGGACCTGTCCGCGAGGCGTCCGCCCGCGATGTTCCCGACGACCATGCCCACACCGTAGAGCGCGACGACGACGGGCAGGAGCGACGCCTCCACGCCCGCGACCTCCGTCATGATGGGCGAGATGTACGAGTAGACGGCGAAGAACCCGCCGAAGCCCACGATCCCGATCAGCAGCGTCATCCAGAGCTGCGGGCGGCGCAGCGCGCCCAGCTCGGCGCGGATGCTCGCACCGGCCCGCACCGGGACCATCGGCACGAAGGCTCGGATCAGGGCGAGGGTCGCGACGCCGATCAGTCCCACGAGCAGGAACATGGACCGCCAGCCGGCCTGCTGGCCCAGCCAGGTGGCGAACGGGACGCCGACGACGTTCGCGATGCTGAGTCCGAGCATCACCATCGAGATCGCACGCCCGCGGCGCGCCGGATCCGCCAGGGAGGCTGCGATCACGGCAGCCACCCCGAAGTAGGCCCCGTGCGGCAGGCCGGACAGGAACCGGGAGGCCAGCATCCAGCCGAAGCCCGACGCGAAGAAGGACGAGAGGTTGGCGAGCGTGAGAACCAGCATGAGCGCCAGCGCGACGGAGCGCTGGGGCTTCTTGGCCCCGAGCGTCGCGAGGACGGGTGCCCCCACCACGACCCCGAGCGCATAGGCGGAGATGACGTGCCCGCCCTGCGCATAGTCCACACCGAGGTCGGCCCGCATCTCCTCGAGCAGACCCATGATCGTGAACTCGGTGGTGCCGATGGCGAAGCCGCCGACGGCGAGGGCACCGATGGCCAGCGCGAAGCGACGGCCGGTGGGGCGCGGGAGCGTGGGCGCGGGAGCGGCGGAGGTACTCATCTGTTGTCCTAGCGGCGGGGATCGGAGGTCGGGAGGGATCGGTCGCCGGGCTCCCTCGCGGACGGGGAGCGGAACGTGCGCCGAAAGGACGCCGTCGTCGCTCCCAGCCTAGGCGATGACCCCATGACGGCCCGAAATGCAACCGCCGATGGAGGACGTCCGTCATTTGTGCGGCGATCGCCGACCGTCCTACCGTTGACGGACGACATCTTGGTTGAGCAGCGGCCTGTCGATTCTTCTGCTCAGGAGTTCACCATGGCTACCCCTGTCCGATCCGCACCGCAGCGGGCACAGGCAACGATCACACACGCGCCCGGGGCGGAGTCGTGAGGACCGTCGGCGTGGAGGAGGAGTTCCTCCTCGTGGACGCGGAGACGGGGTCTCCCGTACCGCTGGGCCAGGAGGCCTTCGGCCAGTGCCTCGACGACCGCCTCACCTGTGAGATCAAGCAGGAACAGATCGAGACGGGGACCCGACCACACGCCGACGTCAACGACCTCGCCATGGACATCGCCCGGTGTTGAGCCCTCGCCGACGAGACCGCCCGGAGGGTCGGTGCGCGGGCGGCGGCCCTCGCGACGTCGCCCCAGCCCGCCCACCCGATCGCCACTCTCGGCACCAGGTACGAGGAGATGCAGGACCGGTTCGCGCTGACCGCGAGCGAGCAGCTGACGTGCGGCTGCCATGTCCATGTCAGCGTCGAGGACGACGACGAGGGGGTTGCGGTGCTGGACCGCATCCGCGCCTGGCTCCCGGTGCTGCTCGCGCTGTCGGGCAACTCGCCCTTCTGGAACGGCACGGACACCGGGTACGCGAGCTACCGGTCGCAGGCCTGGAGCCGCTGGCCGATGACGGGCCCGTGCGACGTCTTCGGTACGGCCGAGCGCTACCACGAGACGGTGGCCGGGCTGCTCGACACGGCCGTGCCGGTGGACCTGGGACAGATCTACTTCGACGCCCGACTGAGCCACCACCACCCCACCGTGGAGGTACGGGTCAGCGACGTGTGCCTGTACTCGGACGATGCCGTGCTTCTGGCACTCCTGACCCGCGGGCTCGTCGAGACCGCGGCGCGGGAGTGGCGTGCCGGCGTGCCGCCGATGCCCGTACCGACGGCCACCCTCCGGATGGCGTCCTGGCGGGCGGGGCGGTTCGGCATGGACGGCAAGCTGCTGCACCCCGTCGAGGGGAAGCCGCAGGAGGCCGGCTCCGTCGCGTCCGCGCTCCTGCGCCACGTCAGGCCTGCACTGCTGGACCAGGGCGACGCTGAGATCGCCGAGTCCCTGCTGCGCCAGCTCCTCGCCCGCGGAACCGGTGCGAGGCGGCAACGCGCGGCCCTGATGCGCCGGGGCGAGCTCGGCGACGTCGTCTCGGAAGCCGTCCGCGTCACCAACCTGGCACGCGGCGGGATCGCCGACCACCACGAGGCGGCGCCACGGCCCGCGCAGCGGACCCTGGCGAGGTTCGCCGGCTGGGGCCGCGCTGCCACGCAGTGATCTGCGACGGGGCGGCCACGGAGCCCCGAGGACTGGAACTTCTCACCACCTACTGACAGGATCGAACGATGGGCTGGACACCTCATTCATACGAATTGCCGCAGAGCGAGCACCTCCGGGAGGACATCAATCTTTCGCAGGAGCCTGAGGCCGAGAGCGCGGCCGAATTCTCGGAGGACACCTACACCTCCACCGAGCTCAACGCCGGCCAGCAGGTACCGGGGCTGAGCCCGCACGGCGAGTACCGTCGCGGCGACAACCCGGAACACCAGACAGCGCCGACGGGGGACGGGCTCGCGGCCCCCGAGGAGAGCTGACCGCCGCTCCGTCGTCGTCCCGTCACCGGCACGCCCCGCCCGACGGGGTGACGGCGGGTACCCGTCCCGTGGCTAGACTCGGCGGGTGACGAAAGCATCGGACAGCCTCCGCCAGATCGTCGGCGCGGCCGTCGTCGACTCCCTCGGGAACCCGACCCGCCTCCTCGTGGCCCGGCGCACGGCCCCGCCGCAGTTCGCCGGTATGTGGGAGTTCCCCGGAGGCAAGGTCGAGGCCGGGGAGTCGTGCGAGGCGGCGCTGCGACGCGAGCTCGAGGAGGAACTCGGGATCCGGGCACGCCTGGGCGCCGAGATCCGCGGACCCGGTCCGCAGGGGTGGCCGCTCAACGAGAGCGCCGCCATGCGGGTCTGGTTCGCGGAAGCGACCGCCGGCGATCCCGAGCCCCTGCAGGATCATGACGAGGTGCGCTGGGTGCCCCTGCACCCGGACGCAGAACTCGATGCCCTGCCATGGATCCCGGCTGACCGGCCGATCCTCGTCGCCCTGCGCGCGGCAGCGGCGGGTCGCGACGACGTCGCGGACCGGGCGTACTCCTAGAACAGGGACGCCTGGACCGGGCGGGCAGCGCGCGTGACCGCTCCGGTTCCGGCGGGGGGCGCCGTCGTGTGCTCCGGCCCTCCCGCGGGGGAGAGGTTCCGGAAGAAACCGGCCCCGGCCGCGAGCCCGTGTTTGCTCCGGAAGAGGCGGATCCTGCCCGAGAGCCAGTCCCGGTACTCCCTGGAGGCGTAGCTCCCGCCTCGATAGAGCTCCTGGTATTTCGGGACGAGGTGCGGATGGTGGGCTGCGAGCCACTGCAGGAACCACTCGCGGGAGCCGGGACGCAAATGCAGGGGGCCGGCGGTCACGCCCGTGGCTCCGGCTGCTGCGAGTTCGCCGAACAACCGGTCGAGCGACTCGTCGCCGTCGGTCAGCCAGGGCAGGATCGGCATGGCCATCACGCCGCACGGCAGACCGGCCTCGCGGAGTCGGGAGATGAGGGCGAGCCGGGCCCTCGGGGCGGGCGTGCCGGGCTCGATGGCTTCGGCGAGGATCGGGTCCACCAGCGCGAGCGAGATGCCCATGCCGACGGACACCGACCGGGCAGCGGAGATCAGCAGTGGGATGTCGCGGGCCAGGAGGGTGCCCTTCGTCAGGATGGAGAACGGTGTCCCCGAGTCGGCCAGCGCCGAGATGATGCCGGGCATCAGCCTGTACCGTCCCTCCGCCCTCTGGTAGGGATCGGTGTTCGTCCCCAGGGCGACATGCTCGCGGACCCAGGACGGGCGGGCCAGCTCCCGGGCGAGCACCTCCGCGGCGTTGATCTTCACCACGAGCTGGGCATCGAAGTCGAGCCCCGTGTCGAGGTCGAGGTAGCTGTGCGTCTTGCGGGCGAAGCAGTACACGCAGGCGTGCGAGCAGCCTCGGAACGGGTTGATGGTCCAGGAGAACGGCATCGACGAGGTGGGCGGCACCCTGTTGAGGACGGACTTCGCGGTGACCTCGTGGAACGTGAGCCCCGCGAACTCCGGCGTACGGACGGACCGCACCAGGCCGGCCATCGGTACCAGGGCGGGCTCCGCGGCACCGCTGTCGTCCGTGATCTTCTGGCCTTCCCATCGCATGACGTCCATTAGAACACGTGTACTAATACGCTGTCGTGGTGGGACGGCGGTCGTCTAGGCTGTCAGCATGATCCTGCTGACAGGTTTCGAACCCTTCGGGGGAGAAGCGACCAATCCGTCCTGGCTCGCCGCCCGGCGGGCCGCAGCCCTCCTCACCGCCGAAGGACAGCAGGCCGTCGCCGTCGAGGTCCCGTGCGTCTTCGGGCGGAGCATCGAGGTGCTCGAGGCCGCTCTCGAGCGGTACCGTCCGGGCATCGTCCTGGGCGTCGGGCAGGCCGGCGGTCGGGAGCGCGTCTCGATCGAGCGCGTGGCGATCAACGTGGACGACGCGCGCATCCCCGACAACGCCGGGTGCCGGCCCATCGACGAGCCCGTGGTGCCCGGGGGGCCGGCGGCGTACTTCTCCTCCCTGCCCATCAAGGCGTGCCGCGAGGCCGTGGCGGCGCTGGGCGTACCGGTGGAGGTCTCGCAGACGGCGGGCACCTACGTCTGCAACCACATCTTCTACGGCCTGATGTCGCTCCTCGCGGACAACCCGGGGGTCCGCGGCGGTTTCGTCCACGTCCCGTACTCGACGGAGCAGGGCGGGGCCCATCGGCAGGCAGGCCTCCCCATCGAGGACATGGCCGCGGCCCTCGTGGCCATCGCGACGACGGCGGCCGGCACGACGGCGGACGCCCGGATCACCGCGGGCGCGGAGCACTGACGCGGGACCGGCCGTCGGGACGTGCCGCACCTAGGACGGCCCGGCGCCCCCGCAGGGACAGGATGTTCCGAACCACGCCTGCGAGCGGCCGGAGCGGTCGCTCGCGGTAGCCGCCGTCGACCAGTCCGGCGTTCCGTTCGAACAGGTTGCGCGACGCCGGGTCGCCGGTCCGCAGCAGCGAGTACGCCGCCGCCAGCAGGTAGGCCGGGAGGAAGGGGAGCCCGAGGCAGGCGGCGTACTGCCGGGTGTGGCGGGCCTCGTGCTCCAGGAGCTGGGCGAAACCCGCGGGAGCGCCGTCGGGCACCCGCCCCCTGAGCAGCACCACGCTGCCCACCGTGAAGGCACGCGCCCTCGGCAGGCGGCGGCGGTACCCCTCCGCGAGCAGGATCCCGTGAGGGCCCGGTGAGACCCGGCAACCCGAGAGGGTCGCGACAGCGAGCCCGCACGGCGTCGACAGGTTGATCCAGTTGAGGAACGGTACGAGTCCCGGCGTCATGCCGTCATCGTACGGCGCACCGCGCCGCCCGGCAGCAGGTCCGGCGGCAGGTCCGGCGGCAGGTGCGGTTGTGGTGCCGCCGAGCCCGTCGCCTAGACTTGACACGCCGGTGCGCCCCGCTGCGACCCGGCGTTTTCCTGTCCACGGCCCGGACTGTCCGCAGACCGCCCGCCGCACACCGAGAGTGCAAGGTAAGCAAACCCCATGTCCGAAACCCCAGAGCACGCCGGGCCAGGCGGCCCGGGCGCCCCCGTCCCCGATCCGCTGGACGCCGCGTCGGTCGCCGCCGCGGTCCACGCCGCGCTCGCCGACATCGCAGCCGCAGCCGACCTCGACGCGCTCAAGGGGGTCCGGATCGCGCACACCGGCGAGAAGTCGCCGCTGAGCCTCGCGAACCGGGGGATCGGCGCCCTGCCGAAGGAACAGAAGTCCGCGGCGGGCAAGAACATCGGGCCCGCCCGCGGCCGGATCAACTCCGCCCTGGCGTCCCGTACGACGGAGCTCGAAGCGGAGCGCGATGCCCGGATCCTCGTCGAGGAGGCCGTGGACGTCACCGCCGCCCCCCGCCGTCGTCGGCCCGGGGCACGCCACCCCCTGTCCACGCTGCAGGAACGTGTCAGCGACGTCTTCGTGGGCATGGGCTGGGAGATCGCAGAAGGCCCCGAACTGGAGTCCGAGTGGTTCAACTTCGACGCGCTGAACTTCAAGCCGGACCACCCGGCCCGCGAGATGCAGGACACCTTCTTCGTGGAGCCGCCCGAGGCGCACCTCGTGCTGCGCACGCACACCTCGCCCGTCCAGGTGCGCTCCATGCTCGAGCGCGAGCTGCCCATCTACGTCCTGTGCCCGGGCAAGGTGTTCCGCACCGACGAGCTCGACGCCACCCACACCCCCGTCTTCCACCAGTTCGAGGGACTCGCGATCGACAAGGGCCTCACCATGGCCGATCTCGTGGGCACCCTGGAGCACTTCACGCGCCAGCTCTTCGGCGACGAGGCGAAGGTACGCCTGCGCCCCAACTACTTCCCGTTCACCGAACCCAGTGCAGAGCTCGACATCTGGCATCCCGGCGCCAAGGGCGGCCCGCGCTGGATCGAGTGGGGCGGCTGCGGCATGGTTCATCCGAACGTGCTCCGCGCCACCGGGATCGACCCGGACGTGTACTCCGGGTTCGCCTTCGGCATGGGGATCGAACGGGCCCTCATGTTCCGCAACGAGGTCAGCGACATGCGGGACATGATCGAGGGCGATGTACGTTTCAGCGAACACTTCGGGATGGAGATCTAGGTGAGAATCCCACTGTCCTGGCTGCGCGAGTACGCAGCCGTGCCCGCGGATGCGACCGCGGAAGACGTGATGGCCGAGCTCGTGAAGGTCGGCCTCGAGGAAGAGGACGTCCATCGTCCCGGCGACGAGCTGACCGGTCCCATCGTGGTCGGCCAGGTGCTCAGCCTCGTCAAGGAACCGCAGTCCAACGGCAAGACCATCAACTGGTGCACCGTCCGCGTGGTGCCCGAGGGCGCCGAGCAGACGCTCACGGGCGACGGTATCGACCCCTCCGGCGTGCAGGGCATCGTCTGCGGTGCCCACAACTTCGTCGAGGGCGACAAGGTGGTCGTCACCCTGCCCGGAGCGGTCCTTCCCGGTGACTTCCGCATCAGCCCCCGCAAGACCTACGGCCACGTGTCCGCCGGCATGATCGCGTCGGTGCGCGAACTCGGCATCGGTGAGGACCACGACGGCATCCTGGTGCTCTCCACCCTGGGGCTCGACCCCGAGGTGGGCACGGACGCCATGGAACTCCTCGGCCTGCACGACGAAGCCGCCGAGATCAACGTGACCCCCGACCGCGGGTACTGCTTCTCCATCCGGGGCGTCGCACGCGAATACGCGCACGCCACCGGGACGGCGTTCACGGACCCGGCAGCCGCCGTCGTCGTCCCCACCGCGGCGGGCCCCGGCTACCCGGTGCGCCTCGAGGACTCGGCCCCCATCTACGGCAGGCAGGGCTGCGACCGTTTCGTCGCCCGGACCGTCCGCGGCGTCGACCCGTCGCGTCCCACCCCGCCGTGGCTGTCCGCGCGCCTCCGCCTCGCCGGGATCCGCTCCATCTCCCTCGTGGTCGACATCTCGAACTACGTGATGCTCGAACTCGGCCAGCCGCTGCACTTCTACGACCTCGACAAGCTCTCGGGCGACATCGTGGTCCGCCGTGCCGTCGCAGGGGAGACGCTGCGGACCCTCGACGACCGGGAGCGTACGCTCGACGCCGAGGACCTGCTGATCACCGACGCGACCGGCCCCATCGGGATCGCCGGCGTCATGGGCGGCGCGGCGACCGAGGTCTCGGGGGACACCCGCAACGTCCTCATCGAGTCCGCCCACTTCGAGGAGGTCGGTATCGGCCGGTCCCGGCGCCGCCACCGGCTGCCCTCGGAGGCGTCCAAGCGCTTCGAGCGCGGCGTGGACTGGAACGTGGCGGACGTCGCCGCGCAGCGCGCCGTCGAACTCCTCCTCGAGCTCGCGGGCGGCACGGTCGACGACACCGCGACGGACGCCGGCCAGGCCCCGGAGCCGCGCGTCTTGGAGCTGGCGGCCGACTTCCCGGCCCGCCTGATCGGACGGCCGTTCAC
This sequence comes from Arthrobacter sp. MDT1-48-3, assembly GCF_054511015.1. Taxonomy (NCBI): domain Bacteria; kingdom Bacillati; phylum Actinomycetota; class Actinomycetes; order Micrococcales; family Micrococcaceae; genus Arthrobacter; species Arthrobacter sp. MDT1-48-3. Next base: position 22,008 of record NZ_JBTNDL010000008.1, on the reverse strand, counting down.
GGACGAGCAGATCCGGGGGACGCTCACCGACCTCGGCGCAGCCGTGGCGGACGCCGACGGCGGATACCGGGTCACGGTGCCGAGCTGGCGCACCGACCTCGAGACCCGCGAGGACCTCACCGAGGAGATCATCCGGCTCGTCGGCTACGACACGATCCCGTCCACCCTGCCCGTCGCGCCTCCGGGACGCGGCCTGACCCGCCTGCAGCAGCAGCGCCGCCGGCTCCTGAACGCGCTCGCCGCGGCAGGACTGACGGAGGTGCTGTCCTACCCGTTCGTCAGCGGGCACGCCAACGCCGTCTTCGGCACGCCGGACGAGGGAGCTGCCGTCGCCTCGGTCAAGCTCGCGAACCCGCTCAGCGCGGAGCTCGGATACCTGCGCCGGTCGATCCTCCCCGGTCTGGTGGAGCTCGCGAAGCGCAACTCCTCGCGCGGCTTCCGTGACCTGGCCCTGTTCGAGACGGGCGCCGTCTTCCTGCCGGGGGACGTGCTCGGCACATCATCCATCCCGCCGCTCGGTGCCCGGCCCGACGACGAGGTCCTGGACGCCCTGTACGCCGGTATCCCGGACCAGCCGCAGACCATCGCTGCACTGTTCACGGGCCACGAGGCGGCGCCGTCGGCAGGCGTCGTCCCGCGCGCCTGGGATTGGGCCGACGCTGTGGACGTCGTCCGGCTGATGGCACAGGTCGCCGGGGTCGACGTCGTCGTGCGGCAGGGGAGCCACCAGGCGTTCCACCCGGGACGCACCGCGGAGTTCTCGCTGCGCAGCGGAGAGGTGCTGGGCTACGCGGGTGAGCTCCACCCGAAGCTGATCGCCGCGCAGGACCTGCCGGCGCGCACCGTGGCGCTGGAGGTCGACGCGGACCTCCTGCTCGACGCCGCAGCGGACGTCATCGTCGCGCGGCCGCTGTCCACCTACCCGCCGGCCACGCAGGACGTGGCCCTCGTGGTCGACGCCGGGGTGGTCGCGGGGGACGTGCTCGAGACGCTCCGTGAAGGCGCAGGGGAGCTCCTCGAGGACGTCAGCCTGTTCGACGTGTACACCGGACAGGGCATCGGCGAGGGACGGAAGTCGCTGGCCTTCGCCCTGCGGTTCCGCGCCCCGGACCGCACCCTGACGGCGGACGAGGCCAGCGCGGCACGCGATGCCGCAGTCGCGCTGGCAGGAGATCGGTTCGGCGCGGTCCAGCGCTGAGCGACGGCAGCTCCGGGCCCGTCCGGAGCTGCCGCCGTCGCCCCCGTACGGAGCGCGTGCCCGCAGAGGGCCGCTCCGGAGGAACGCCGGCACCTCTGAACGACGCCTTCCGGCCCATGTACGGGCGGGAGGAATCGATCTACGATTGACGCAGCAACCACGGCGTTGCAACGGTGCTCACCGGGCCGGCTCCCTGCGCACAGGCCTCAGATCCACGCGGGAGCTGTGCCGTTTCGGGCAGTGGCACGGCCCTGCCCGCTTATCCACCTGGTCCGGCCTGCGCGGGGAGCCGCTCCAGGACCGCAGCAGTCCTTGTCGGAAGCCCTCCCCATGGCCGGCACATCCTCCCGTCCAGCCCGCACCCTCACTCTCTGCCTGCCCGCCCTGTGGCTGCTCGCGGCATGCACCCCGCCACCGGCCCAGACCGATGTGCCCGTTGATCCTCCTCCGAGCCGTCACGCTTCTTGGGACGGATCCCGATCGTCCGCCCGGACAGGGGCCGCTGAGCCGCAGCGGTGGTCCGGTTCGCCGCGCCCGGGGGCGGAACCGTCGGGGACCGGGCGGACGGCCGACGGCGGGAGATGCCCGCAGGCAGGCACTTCCTGCCTGCTCCCGATGGCACCGGCAGTCCCCGCTCGCGTGCCGCCTCGCAGCCGCGCGCCGCAGCCCGGGGCTGCCGGGCCCATGCATTCCTACCTCCTCGGGGTGCTCCGCGACCTCGATACGCAGTGGAGCGCCTGGTTCGACGACAACGGGCTGGGAGAGCCAGTGGTCTACTACACCTCATCCCGCCGGGGAGGACCCATTCCTCACACTGCAGGGATCCGCACACCTCGCACCGCATCACGGTGGAGCACGACCACCCCAACGCCTACTACTGCCCGGTGGATCCCTACGACCCCGACGACCCGGCGAACCCCCGTCACGCCGGAGACTCGGACAACGGCATGATCATTCTTCCGGTGACCACCCTCCAGCACCTGTGGAGCGCGGGATCCACCACCGGAAGCGCCGGGGAGTTCGCCGTGGCACTGGTGCTCGCCCACGAATTCGGGCACCACGTGCAGCATGAACTCGCTCTCCACTGGTTCGAGGCATCCTCCGACCCGGTTCCGGTGTTCACGGGAGCCAATCGCGAACTGATCGCCGATTGCCTCGCCGGCACGTGGCTCTCCACCCGGTACCTGCCCGAGGCCCTGGGCCCGGCCGCGGTCCACGGGGCGTTCGCGGCCGTCGCGGCGATGGGGGTCGCGCAGTCGGCCACCGGCTACGGGTCGGGCCAGGAACGGCGCGACGCCTTTCTCCTCGGCGCCGCGGGAGGCAGACCCGGGGACTGCATCGCGGCCTACTGGGGATGAGCCGTACATCGCCCGCTTCCCGGCGGCCCGGGACGGCTCAGGGCAGGAGCAGCACCTTGCCCGTGGTGCGCCTGGCCTGGAGGTCCTCGTGGGCCCGTGCCGCGTCGGCGAGGGCGTAGCGCGCGCCGACGCGGACATCGAGCTGCCCTGCGGCCACGGCACCGAACAGTTCCTCGGACCGCCAGCGCCGCTCCTCGGGTGTCAGCAGGTAGTGCGCCAGCGTGGGACGGGTGAGGAAGATCGAGCCACCGCTGTTGAGGCGTTGCGGATCGACCGGCGGTACCGGCCCGGACGCCGCGCCGTAGAGGACGAGCGTCCCGCGGATCCGGAGCGAGCGCAGGGACTCGTCGAAGGTCGCCCTGCCCACCCCGTCGTACACCACGTCCACCCCGGTGCCGTCGGTGAGGTCACGGACCGCGCCGGCGAAGTCCTCGTACCGCAGGACCTCGTCGGCCCCCGCACCGCGGGCCAGCTCCTCCTTCTCCGGCGTCGACACCGTCGTGATCACGCGCGCGCCCTTCGCCTTGAGCAGCTGGATCAGCAGGAGGCCCACGCCGCCGGCGCCCGCGTGCGCGAGGACCGTCTGGCCGGGCTGCATGGCGAACGTCGAGTTGATCAGGTAGTGGGCGGTCATGCCCTGCAGGGGGAGGGCGGCAGCCGTCTCGAGGTCCACGCCGTCGGGCACAGGGAGCGCCTTGTCGGCGTCGACGACGGCGAACTCCCCGTAGGTCCCCTTGCCCTCGGCGAAGGCGACCCGGTCGCCCGTTCCGAAGCCCCGGACGTCCGCCCCCACGGCCTCCACCGTCCCGGCCGCTTCGGCTCCCGGCGTGAAGGGATACTGCATCGGATAGGCGCCGCTGCGCTGGTACGTCTCGATGAAGTTCACGCCGGCCGCAGCGACCTTCACCAGGAGCTGCCCGGGTCCGACATCGGGCCTGTCCACGGTCGCGAGTGTGAGGACGTCCGGACCGCCGGGTTCGGAGACGACGATGGCAGAGGGCATGATGCTGGTCCTTTCGGTGGCGTGTCCTCATGCTATTCCCGCCGCCCCGAATTCGATATGCATGATTATGTGCCGGCATGCATACCCTTGCTGTACGCTGGGCTCATGACGTTCACCGCAGCCGTGTCCGGCGCCAGTGGCTACGCCGGAGGAGAGCTCCTGCGCCTCCTCGCCAACCACCCGGGGATCGAGATCGGCGCGATCACGGCCCACAGCAACGCGGGAGCACGCCTCGGCGAGCTGCAACCCCACCTCCATTCCCTGGCCGACCGGGTGCTGCAGGAGACCTCGCCCGAGGTGCTCGCGGGGCACGACGTCGTCTTCCTGGCCCTCCCGCACGGCGCCAGTGCGGAGATCGCCGCACAGTTGTCACCGGAGACCCTCGTGATCGACGCAGGGGCCGACCACCGCCTGCAGGATCCCGCCGCGTGGGAGAAGTTCTACGGATCGGCCCATGCCGGGACCTGGCCGTATGGCCTCCCGGAGCTCCCGGGTTCCCGTGCGGATCTTGCGGGGGCCCGGCGCATCGCCGTCCCCGGGTGCTATCCGACCAGCGCGCTCCTCGCGCTCACCCCCGGCTTCGCCGCGGGACTCCTCGAGCCCGACGACGTCGTGATCGTCTCCGCCTCCGGCACCTCCGGCGCGGGCAAGGCCGCCAAACCGAACCTCATCGGCTCCGAGGTGATAGGCGGGATGAGCCCGTACGGCGTCGGCGGCGGCCACCGCCACACCCCCGAGATCGAGCAGGGCCTCAGCCTCGCCGCCGGCGAACGCGTCTCGCTGTCCTTCACGCCGACCCTCGCCCCCATGGCCAGGGGCATCTTGACGACCGCGACCGCGAAGGTGCGCGCGGGTGTCGACCATGCCCGGCTCCGGGACGCCTGGGAGTCCGCGTACGCAGAGGAACCCTTCGTCCGCGTCCTCCCCGAGGGCCAGTGGCCCTCGACGAAGTCCGTGCTGGGCTCGAACTACGTGAACCTGCAGCTCGCCTTCGACGAGCATGCGGGCCGCGTGGTCGTCAGCAGCGTCATCGACAACCTCACCAAGGGGACCGCCGGCGGAGCCGTGCAGTCCATGAACATCGCCCTCGGACTCGACGAGACCGCGGGCCTGACCATCCAGGGGATCGCACCGTGAGCATCACCTACCCGGGCGGGTTCCGTGCCGCAGGCGTGGCCGCCGGCCTCAAGAGCACCGGTAAACCTGACGTCGCGCTCGTCGCCAACGACGGTCCGCTGCACAACGCCGCAGCCGTCTTCACCACCAACCGGGTCGCCGCCGCGCCCGTGCTGTGGTCCCGCCAGGTCGTCTCGGACGGACGCGTGGACGCCGTCGTCCTCAACTCCGGCGGCGCCAACGCCTGCACCGGCCCGGAGGGATTCCAGAACACGCATCGCACGGCCGAGGCCACGGCGGAACTCCTCGGCGTCTCTGCGACGGACGTCTTCGTCTGTTCCACGGGCCTGATCGGCGAGCAGCTCCCCATGGACCGGCTCCTCGCGGGCGTGACCGGCGCGGCCGGGTCCCTCGGCAGGGGAGGCGGCCCGACCGCGGCCGAGGCGATCATGACCACGGACACCGTTCCGAAGGAGGCCCGCTACCCGGCGACCGCCGACTCGGCGAGCGAGGGCTACGCGATCGGCGGCATGGCCAAGGGAGCCGGCATGCTCGCCCCCGGCCTCGCCACGATGCTCGTGGTGCTGACCACGGACGCGGCGCTGGATCCCGCGGCCCTCGACGCAGCGCTGCGCGAGGCCACGCGGGTCAGCTTCGACCGTACGGACGCCGACGGCTGCATGTCGACCAACGACACCGTCGTGCTCCTCGCCTCCGGCGCGGCGGGCGTGGCCCCCGACCAGGCGCAGTTCACCGCGGCCCTGACGGACGTCTGCCTCGACCTCGCCGCGCAGCTCATCAACGATGCCGAGGGCGCCAGCCACACCATCGCCGTGCGGACCGTCAACGCGGCCTCCGAGCGCGACGCCGAGACGGTCGGCCGCGCCGTCGCCCGGTCCAACCTCTTCAAGACCGCCATCTTCGGCAACGACCCCAACTGGGGACGCGTGCTCGCCGCAGTCGGCACGACGGACGCCGCATTCGAACCGGACCGGCTGAACGTCTCGATGAACGGCGTGCAGATCTGTCGGAACGGCGGCATCGGTGACTCCCGCGACCTCGTGGACCTCACCGGGCGCGACGTCACCGTGGAGATCGACCTCGCTGCCGGCTCCGCGTCCGCCACGATCTGGACCAACGACCTCACGCACGAGTACGTGCACGAGAACTCCGCCTACTCGAGCTGACGGGAGACGCCATGACCGACACGACGAACGACACGACGACAGGCACGACACCCGGCACCACACCCGGCACGACCCCGTCGGCATCGACCCTGAGGGCCCAGGACAAGGCCGCCACCCTGATGGAGGCCCTGCCCTGGATCCAGCGCTTCGCGGGCACCACGATGGTCATCAAGTACGGCGGCAACGCCATGGTCGACGACGAGATGCGCCGCGCCTTCGCCGAGGACATCGTGTTCCTGCACCACGTCGGCATCCGTCCCGTCGTGGTGCACGGCGGCGGCCCGCAGATCAATGCGATGCTCGGACGCCTCGGCATTGAGTCCGAGTTCAAGGGGGGACTGCGCGTCACGACCCCCGAGGCCATGGACGTGGTCCGGATGGTCCTCACCGGCCAGGTGGGCCGGGAGCTCGTGGGCCTCATCAACTCCCACGGCCCCTACGCCGTCGGGCTCTCCGGCGAGGACGGCGGGCTCCTCCGCGCCGTCCGCACCGGCACCGTCGTCGACGGCGAGCAGGTGGACCTGGGCCTCGTCGGCGAGGTGACCGCCGTCCACCCCGGCGCCATCCTGGACATCCTGCAGGCCGGCCGCATCCCCGTGATCTCGACGGTCGCCCCGGAGTACGACGCCGACGGCGACGCCACCCAGCAGGTCCTGAACGTCAACGCCGACTCCGCGGCCGCCGCCCTGGCCGCCGCACTCGGGGCGTCGAAGCTCGTCATCCTCACCGACGTCGAGGGCCTGTACGCCGCATGGCCGGACCGCTCGTCGCTCATCTCCTCCCTCTCCGCGGCGCAGCTCCGCGAACTCCTGCCGAGCCTCCAGTCCGGCATGATCCCGAAGATGGCGGCATGCCTGCAGGCCGTCGAGGCCGGCGTGGAACGGGCCCACATCGTCGACGGACGCCTGGCCCACTCCATGCTGCTGGAGACGTTCACCACCGCCGGCATCGGCACGCAGGTCGTGCCCGACGTCGTGCCCGGCGTCGTGCCCACGAGCACCAGGTCCACCGGTCCAGCACCCACCGATCCAGCAGGAGCACAGGCATGAACGAGACCGCCATCGCGACCCATGGACGGCACGCGGCAGCGCCGGCAGCCGATGGCGCCGTTGACGTGCTCACGGGCGGTGACTCCGGCGCGGAGTGGCTCGCGCGCTACAACGGAGCGCTCCTGGGTGTCTTCGGGACGCCGCAGCGCGTCCTCGTCCGCGGGTCGGGCTGCTACGTGTGGGACGCGGACGGTACCCGGTACCTCGACCTGCTCGGCGGGATCGCGGTGAACGCCCTCGGCCACGCGCACCCCTTCGTCACCTCCGTCGTCTCGAGCCAGCTCGCCACCCTCGGCCACATCTCGAACTTCTTCACGAGCCCCACGCAGGTGGCGCTCGCCGAGAAGCTGCTCGCACTGGCACAGGCACCCGCCGGCTCGCGCGTGTTCTTCACCAATTCCGGCACGGAGGCACTCGAGGCCGCCGTCAAGCTCGCCCGCAGGAACAGCACCTCCGGGAGGCGCCGCATCCTCGCGCTCGACGGCGCCTTCCACGGGCGCACCATGGGTGCCCTCGCCCTCACATCCAAGAAGGCCTACCGGGAGCCGTTCGAGCCCCTGCCGGCCGGCGTCGAGCACATCCCCTTCAACGACACCGACGCCCTCCGCGAGGCCATGGACGGCTCCGTGGCCGCACTGGTCCTCGAGCCCATCCAGGGTGAGGCCGGCGTCCGTCCGCTCTCACCGGAGTACCTCCGCACCGCCCGCGAACTGACCCGCGAGCACGGTGCCCTCCTGATCCTCGACGAGGTCCAGTCCGGTATCGCGCGGACCGGCCACTGGTTCGCGCACCAGGCGGTCGACGGCGTGGTCCCGGACGCCATGACCCTCGCCAAGGGCCTCGGCGGGGGCTTCCCGGTCGGAGCCCTCGTCACCTTCGGCGAGGACGTCTCGGGGCTGATCGGTGCAGGCCAGCACGGCACCACCTTCGGCGGGAATCCCGTGGCCACGGCCGCCGGCCTCGCCACCCTGCACGCGCTGGAATCCATGGGTGCCCTGCAGCACGCCTCCGACGTCGGCGCGTACCTCCGTGCCGGCCTCACCGCCGTCGACGGCGTCGCAGCCGTCCGCGGCGAGGGCCTGCTGATCGGATTCGACCTCGACGGCGAGCACGCTCCCGCTGCGGTCCAGGCCGCGCTCGCCGCGGGGTTCATCATCAACGCGACCGGTCCGTCGACCCTCCGCCTCGCGCCCCCGCTCATCCTCACCACCGAGCAGGCGGCGACGTTCCTCGACGCCCTGCCCGCCATCCTCCGCACCGCCCAGACCCCAGCCCGGGAGGCATCAGCATGACGCGTCACTTCCTCGTCGACACCGACCTCTCGCCGGCGGAGCAGGCGGAGGTCCTCGACCTCGCCGCGGAACTCAAGGCGGCCCCCTACGCGCACGCCCCCTTCGCGGGAGAGGGCGCCGGACGCAGGACGGTCGCGGTGATCTTCGACAAGACCTCCACGCGCACCCGGGTCTCCTTCGCCGCCGGGATCGCCGACCTCGGCGGCGTGCCGCTCATCATCGGCGCGGGCGACTCGCAACTCGGGCACAAGGAGACCATCACCGACACGGCGAAGGTGCTCGAGCGGATGGTCGCGACGATCGTCTGGCGCACCTACGCCCAGGCCGGACTCGAGGAGATGGCCGCGGCGTCGAGCGTCCCCGTCATCAACGCCCTGTCCGACGACTACCACCCGTGCCAGCTGCTCGCGGACCTCCTCACCATCCGCGAACACAAGGGCGCCCTCGCCGGGCTGACCATGACCTACCTGGGGGACAGCGCCAACAACATGGCGAACTCCTACCTGCTCGCTGGCGCCACCGCGGGGATGCACGTGCGGGTCGCCGGGCCGGAGGGCTACCTGCCCGGACCCGCGGTCGTGGCCGCCGCCGAGGCGCGGGCCGCCGAGACCGGCGGGTCCGTCCTCGTCACCACCGACGCCGCCGTCGCCCTCGCCGGTGCGGACGTCGTCGCCACCGACACCTGGGTCTCGATGGGCCAGGAGGACGAGAAGGACGCCCGGCAGGAGCTGTTCCGGTCGTACGCCGTGGACGCGGCGGCCATGGCGCAGGCGGCGCCCGACGCCGTCGTGCTCCACTGCCTGCCCGCGTACCGCGGCTACGAGATCGCCGCCGAGGTCATCGACGGCCCGCAGTCCCTCGTGTGGGACGAGGCGGAGAACCGGCTGCATGCGCAGAAGGCGCTCATGACGTGGCTCGTGGCCCGATCCACCGGGCAGGGCCCGGAGCGGACGCCATGACCGTCCAGCGCGATCCCGTGCGTCCCACCACGAAGACGGCGCGGCACGCACGCATCACGGATCTCCTCACGGCGCAGTCCGTGCGCTCCCAGGTGGAGCTCGCCGCGCTCCTCGCCGCGGACGGTGTGCAGGTGAACCAGGGCACCCTGTCGCGGGACCTCGTGGAGCTCGGCGTCGTGCGCGTCCGGGGAGCCGACGGCGCGCTCGTCTACGCCGTGCCCGTGGAGGGCGGCGGCCGCCACGCCCAGAGCGGCGTCTCGCAGGAGATCCTCGACGCACGGCTCGCGAAGCTGTGCAACGAACTGCTGGTGACGGCCGAGTCCTCGGGCAACATCGTCATCCTCCGGACGCCGCCGGGAGCCGCGAACTTCCTCGCCCTGGCCATCGACCACTCCGTGATGCCGTCCATCCTGGGCACCATCGCGGGGGACGACACCGTGATGCTCGTGAGCCGGGAACCCGACGGCGGCGCCGCCGTCGCCGAACGCTTCCTCGGACTCGCACAGGAACCGCAGGGACCCGCCGAGCAGTCCTGACGCCCGCGCCGATAGGCTGGCACCAGTGCGCCCCGCGCCACCTCCAGACCACCCGAACCACCTCGTGACACCAGCTACGAACAGACGACCCACGGGCGCCCCGCCCGGACAATCGAAGGAGCACATCCCGTGACCGAACGCATCGTCCTCGCCTACTCCGGCGGACTCGACACCTCCGTCGCCATCGGCTGGATCGCCGAAGCCACCGGGGCCGAGGTGATCGCCGTGGCCGTCGACGTCGGACAGGGCGGCGAATCACTCGAGACCATCCGCCAGCGCGCCCTCGGCTGCGGTGCCGTGGAAGCCTACGTGGCGGACGCCCGCGACGAATTCGCCACCGACTACTGCATGCCCGCGCTCAAGGCGAACGCCCTCTACATGGACGCGTACCCGCTCGTCTCGGCGCTGTCCCGTCCCGTCATTGTCAAGCACCTCGTCGCAGCCGCCCGCCAGTTCGGCGCCACGACCGTCTCCCACGGCTGCACCGGCAAGGGCAACGACCAGGTCCGGTTCGAGGTCGGCATCCAGACCCTCGGCCCGGACCTGAAGTGCATCGCACCCGTCCGGGACCTCGCCCTCACGCGTGACAAGGCCATCGCCTTCGCCGAGGAGAAGGGCCTGCCGATCGAGACCACCAAGAAGAACCCGTTCTCCATCGACCAGAACGTCTGGGGTCGGGCCGTCGAGACCGGCTTCCTGGAGGACATCTGGAACGCGCCGACCAAGGACGTCTACGACTACACCGAGTCGCCCGAGTTCCCGCCCGCCGCGGACGAGGTCACCATCTCCTTCAAGGAGGGCATCCCCGTCGCGATCGACGGCAACGCCGTCACCCCGCTGCAGGCCATCGAGGAGCTCAACCGCCGTGCGGGCGCCCAGGGCATCGGCCGCATCGACATCGTGGAGGACCGCCTCGTCGGCATCAAGAGCCGCGAGATCTACGAGGCGCCCGGCGCGATGGCCCTCATCGCCGCACACCGCGAACTCGAGAACGTGACGATCGAGCGCGAGCAGGCCCGCTTCAAGAAGACGGTCGACCAGCGCTGGACCGAACTGGTGTACGACGGCCAGTGGTTCTCCCCGCTCAAGCGCTCGCTCGACACGTTCGTCGACGACACGCAGAAGTACGTGACCGGGGACATCCGCATGGACCTCCACGGTGGCCGTGCGACGGTCACGGGCCGCCGTTCCGACGTCGCCCTCTACGACTTCAACCTCGCGACCTACGACTCCGGCGACACGTTCGACCAGTCGATGGCCCGCGGCTTCATCGAGATCTTCGGCCTCTCGTCCAAGGTCGCATCGAGCCGGGACCAGCGGGCAGGCGCCTGATGGTCCCACAGCACGACGGCGGCCCACGAGCGCAGGGGTCCCCGGCCGAGCGAAGCGAGGGTGGGGGGCGCCCGGGGACGAACGAGGGTTCGCTGTGGGGCGGCCGGTTCGCCGGCGGCCCCGCCGACGCCCTCGCCGCGCTGAGCAAGTCGACCCACTTCGACTGGCGGCTGGCGACGTACGACATCGAGGGCTCCCGCGCGCACGCGCGCGTCCTGAACAGGGCCGGACTGCTCGACGACGCCGAACTGGCCGGCATGATCGATGCCCTGGACCGCCTCGACGCCGACGTGCGATCGGGCGCCTATGTCCCGGCCGAGAGCGACGAGGACGTGCACGGGTCGCTCGAGCGCGGCCTCATCGAGCGTGCGGGGCCGGCCCTCGGCGGCAAGCTGCGCGCCGGCCGCTCCCGCAACGACCAGGTGGCGACGCTGGGACGGATGTACCTGCGGGACCACGCCCGCATCATCGCCCGCGGCGTCCTCGCCACGATCGGCGCGCTCGTCGACCAGGCGGAGGCGCACCTCGAGGCGCCGATGCCCGGGCGGACGCACCTGCAGCACGCCCAGCCGGTCCTGCTGAGCCACCACCTGCTCGCCCATGCGTGGGCACTGCTACGCGACGTGCAGCGGCTGCAGGACTGGGACCGCCGTGCAGGGGTCTCGCCCTACGGCTCGGGAGCGCTCGCGGGTTCGTCGCTGGGTCTCGATCCCGAGGCGGTGGCAGCGGACCTCGGGTTCTTCTCGGCGACGCACAACTCCATCGACGGCACGGCCTCACGCGACGTGTACGCCGAGTTCGCCTGGGTGACCGCGATGATCGGCGTCGACCTCTCCCGCGTGAGCGAGGAGATCATCCTCTGGGCCACGAAGGAGTTCTCCTTCGTCACCCTGGACGACGCCTTCTCCACCGGATCCTCGATCATGCCGCAGAAGAAGAACCCCGACGTCGCCGAACTCGCGCGCGGCAAGGCGGGCCGGCTGATCGGTGACCTGACGGGCCTGCTCGCGACGCTCAAGGGCTTGCCACTGGCCTACAACCGCGATCTGCAGGAGGACAAGGAGCCCGTCTTCGACGCCGTCGACACCCTCGAGGTGCTGCTGCCGGCCGTCTCCGGGATGATCGCGACGCTGGTGTTCAACACCGCTCGTATGGCGGAGCTCGCACCCCAGGGTTTCGCCCTGGCGACCGACATCGCCGAGTGGCTCGTGCGTCAGGGCGTACCGTTCCGGGAGGCTCACGAGCTGTCCGGTGCTGCCGTCCGCGTCGCCGAGCAGCGCGGCGTCGAGCTGTGGGACCTGACGGACGAGGAATTCGCGGGCATCTCCGACCACCTGACGCCTGCCGTGCGCGAGGTGCTGACGGTCGAGGGATCACTGGCGAGCCGTGACGCCCAGGGCGGCACGGCTCCGACCGCCGTCCGGCGCCAGCTCGCAGCGCTGCGGACCGGACTCGAGGGCGTCGAGGGGTACCTCGCCGCCTGGCGGAGTCCCGATCGCCGCTACCCCTGCCGGTGCCAGCCGCCGCTACCCCTGCCGGTGCCAGCCGCCGCTACGGCGGTCGGGATCAGCCGCCGCTACGCCTGCCGCGAAGGGCTTTGACACCCGCCAGCGCCCGGCGCACTGTGTGAGGATGCAGCCCACCGCACCGCGTGCCACCCTGCGGGAGTTCTTCCCCTATCTGAGGGGACACATGCGTGTGCTCCTCCTCGTCGCCGTCGTCTCCCTCGTCTCCACCGGCCTGTCGATCGCGCAGCCGCTGATGGTCCAGCAGCTCGTCAACGCCGTGTCCGCGAGCCGCCCGGCCACCGTGTTCGTCTGGTTCCTGGTTGCCATCACGCTGGGTGGCGCCGTGTTCGGGGCCGCGCAGTCCTACCTCCTGCAGCGGACGGCGGAGTCGGTGGTGCTCGGCGTGCGGCGGTCCCTGGTCGGACAACTCCTGGCGCTGCCCATCCGGGAGTTCGACAGGAGGCGCGTCGGGGACCTCATGTCCCGGGTGGGCTCCGACACCACCCTGATGCGGAGCGTCATCACCTCCGGTCTCTTCGAGATCGTGTCGTCCATCCTGATGTTCTGCGCCGCCGTCGTCCTGATGGTGCTGATCGACCCGCTGCTGTTCGGGATCACGCTGTCCGCCGTCCTCCTCGGCGCGGGCGGGGTCCTGTTCCTCGGCCGCCTCATCCGCCGGCGGAGCCGGGACGTGCAGGATGCCGTGGGATCGATGACGGCGGCGGTGGAGCGCGGCCTCTCGGGCATCAGGACCATCAAGGCCTCCGTCGCCGAGGATCGCGAAGCCGCCGTGATCGACGTCGAGGCGTCGCGGGCCTATCGCGCCGGCATCGCCATGGCCCGCCTGCAGGCCGCCGTCCAGCCCATCATGTCGATCTGCATCCAGGGCGCCTTCATCGTGGTCCTCGCCGTCGGCGGGATCCGCGTGGCTGCAGGAGAGCTGCGGCTCGGCGACCTGATCGCGTTCATCCTCTACCTGTTCCTCCTCGTGATGCCGATCGGGTCGGCGATGAGCGCCTTCGTCCAGATCCAGTCGGGCCTCGCCGCGCTGGACCGCATCCAGGAGATCGCCCGGCTCGACCCGGAGCGGGCGGACGAGGCCCGCCCCTTCCCGGCCACGGGCGAAGCATCGATCCGGGAGCCGGCGCCGGAGACGGCGGCGGCTCTCCGGGACGCGTCGGCGGGACCCTTCCGCACGATCCGGGCAGCCGGTCCACCCGCAGGTTCGATCGAGCTGCGCGATGTCACCTTCCGCTACGCGTCGGACGCTGAGGACGGCGGCGCGACGGCGGCCCGTTCCCCGGACGGGACCGCCTCGCCGATCCCTCAGGGCCGCCCGGACGCGGAGGAGCCTCCGGGCGAGGGCCGACCCGTGCTCGACGGCGTCAGTTTCACCGTCCCCGCCGGGAGCAGGACGGCGCTCGTCGGTCCCTCCGGTGCCGGGAAATCCACGGTGCTGGCGCTGCTGGAGAGGTTCTACGAGCCCACGGGCGGCAGCATCACCTACGACGGCACAGCACTGTCGGAGATGCCGCGCTCCGAGCTCCGCTCACGGATCGGCCTCGTCGAGCAGGAGGCGCCGGTCCTCAGCGGGACGCTGGCCGACAATCTCCGGCTCGCCGCCCCTGACGCCACGGACGTCCTGCTCCGCCGCGTCCTGTCCGCCGTCGGCCTCGATGCGCTCGGGGACCGAACCGCCGACGGGCTGGACCTCAACCTGGGGGAGGACGGCATCCGGCTCTCCGGCGGGCAACGGCAGCGCCTCGCCTGGGCACGCGTGATCCTCGCGGACCGTCCGGTCCTGCTGATGGACGAGCCGACCTCCGCGGTCGATTCCCGGACGGAGCAGTTGCTCCAGCAGACGCTGGGGGAGGCCTCGCGTGATCGCACCGTCGTCGTCGTCGCGCACCGCCTGTCGACCGTGGCGGACTTCGACCAGATCGTGGTGCTGGACCAGGGCCGGGTCACGGCCGTCGGGACGCACGAAGAACTGTTGGAGGAGAGCGATCTCTACCGCGACATGGCTTACCGCCAGCGACTGGTGGCGGCCTGACCGGGTGCGGTCGGTGCTGCTGCCGTGCTTCCTGCTGTGCCGGCTCTCCCTGCTCAGAAAGCGGTCGAACGCCCTGCCTCGCGGTCGAGCAGCCGCCGCTTCACCGGCAGTCCCCAGCGGAAGCCGCCCAGGGACCCGTCGGTGCGGATGATCCTGTGGCACGGCACGAAGAGGGCGGCGGCGTTCTTCGCGCAGGCGCCAGCAGCGGCACGGACGGCGGTGGGATTGCCCGCCCGCTCGGCGTACTGGAGGTAGGTGACGGGCGCCCCCGGCTCCACCGTGCGTAGGATCTCCCACGCGTGTGCCCGGAAGGGTCCCGAGACCTGCCGCACGCGCACAGCGGTGATCGCGTCGAAATCGCCGTCGTAGTACCGGGACACGGCGTCGAGGATGGGCTGCACGGCGGACGCCGCCGGGTCGAAACTCGCGGCCCTGATGCTCGGATGGATCTGCCCGGTCAGGTCGGACGCCAGCTCCGTCCAGCCGGAGGAGAGGACGGAGCCTTCCGCCTCGATGACGGTGAACGGGCCGTCGGGGGTGTCGACCGTGGTGGTGGTCGCTCCGCGGAGGAGCGGAGGTGCGGCGAGCGTGGTGGTCATGGCTGTGTGTCCGTTCGATCGATGGGAACAGGGTACGCGGTCGCCGGGACGACGGGGGTCGGCGGCCCGACGACGGCGGTGTCGTCCGGCGCCCCGGCGGCACGCCAGAGGTGCAGCATCGCGTAGGAGCGCCACGGCCGCACTTCGGCCAGGGCCTCGCCCAGGACCGGAGGGGACGGGAGATCATCGGCGTCCGGAGGGCGCCGCGCGTCGGCAGGTACTGCGCGGTGGTCGGTCCGTCCGACGAGCCGCGACCAGCCGCTGCGGACCGCGGCATCGGAGGGCAGGGAGACGTCCGGGTGGCCGAGGACGCGCATTGTGACGTAGTCCGCCGTCCACGGCCCGACGCCGTCGAAACGCAGGAGGTCCGCGCGCAGTGCGTCGGGATCGGATCCCACGCCGAGTTCCAGGGTGCCCGAGGCCAGCGCCCGTGCCACCGCCCGCAGGGTGCTCCTGCGGCGGCGCGGCCCGCGGAGGAGCGGTTCGGGCATGTCGGCGAGCTCGTCGGCGGTCGGGAACATCCTGTCCAGGTCCGTACCCGGGGCCTCGACCACCGGGCCGGCAACGGCGAGGCGGCCGAGTGCCCTCGCCGCCGCAGCGACGGTGACCTGCTGGCCGACGATCGCACGGACCAAGGTCTCCCCGGCATCGAGCGATCCGGGAAGGCGCATGCCGGGTGTGGCAGCGACCAGGGCGGTGAGGTACCGGCTGCGGGCGAGCGCACCATCGATCGCCACCGGATCGGCGTCGAGGTCGAACAGGCGACGGATGCGGCTCAGGAGCGCCGGCAGGTCCCGCAGCCCCGCGACGGACACCGTCACCGGCAGCACCGCCTGTCCCTCACCGCGCGCCTCGACGGCGCCTGCCCTGAACCAGGCCGGTCCGGCGGGCAGGCGGAGCAGCCGCTCGTAGGTCCGGTCCGTGCCTCGCTCCACGCCCTCGATCGCACGCGCGGCGAGGAAACGGAAGATCCCGTTGTCGTACGGCAGCCTCACGGGAAGGGACAGCGACAGCCGGAGGGGTCCGCCGACCTCGACCGCGCCGCCGTCCGCGCCGCCGTCCGCGCCGCCGGACCGCTGCCGGGAGGCTTCCCGCACCTGACGCGGGGTGAGGTCGAAGACCTGCTGCACCGTGTCGTTGAACTGCCGGATACTGCCGAACCCGGCGGCGAAGCGCAGCGGCGAACCCGTGAGCAGGGCACGCGCCGTCTGGGCGCGGTGCGCCCGGGCCAGGGCGAGCGCGCCTGCACCGAGTTCGTCCTTCAGGATGCGGTTGAGGTGCCTGGGGGAGTAGCCGAGGCGGGCAGCGAGGCCGGGAACGCCTGTCCGATCCACCTCGCCGTCGGCGATGAGACGCATCGCCCTCGCCGCTGCGTCGCTGCGGAGGTTCCATTCCGGATCGCCGGGAACCGCCTCGGGGAGGCATCGCTTGCAGGCGCGGTACCCGGCGTCGTGGGCGGCGGCAGACGTCCGGTAGAAGGTGACATTGGACGGCTTGGGGGTCCGCGCCGGGCATGAGGGGCGGCAGTAGATGCCCGTGCTCGACACGGCGGTCACGAACTGCCCGTCGAAGCGCACGTCACGCCCATCGATCGCCCGGTACTGCTGCCAGAAGTCCATGCCGCCATCCTGCCACCGGCCGCAGGCTCGAACTAGCGGGATTCGGACATGGCCGCGGGCCTCCTCGGTCGGGGCTTTGCTACCGTCGACGGGTGACCGAGGACAGCGGAACACGCGAGGACATCCGGACCAGGCTCGGTGGCAGCGCGCTCGACGTCGCCCCCTGGCTCCTGGGCGCACACCTCACCCACCAGGACGACGACGGCCGCGTCACGGTACGCATCTCCGAGGTGGAGGCCTACCTCGGCCCCGACGATCCGGGCTCCCATGCGTTCCGGGGACGGACCGCCCGGAACGCGACCATGTTCGGGCCGGCCGGTCACCTGTACGTCTACTTCACCTACGGCATGCACTACTGCGCCAACATCGTGTGCGGCAGCGACGGACGGGCGATGGGTCTGCTGCTGCGCGCCGGCGAGATCGTCGAGGGGGCGGACCTCGCGCGCGCCCGACGCAACCAGCCGGCGTCGGACCTCGATCTCGCCCGGGGCCCGGCGCGCCTTGCGCAGGCGCTCGGAGTGGATCGCCGGTTCGACGGCGCCGACGTCCTCGCAGATCCCTTCCGGCTCGTCCTGCCCGGCGAGCCGCCCGCGGCGATCAGCCGGGGGCCGCGCGTCGGCGTGAGCGGTGTCGCCGGCACCGGGGAGTACCCGTGGCGCTTCTGGCTCCCGCAGGACCCGACCGTCTCCCGGTACCGTCCGGGCAGACCGCCCGCAGCCCGTAAGGTTGATCCGTGACGATGAGCGGAGCGGACGCCGGGGAGACCCCGGCCCGGGCACCAGGTACAGCGGGACTCGCAGCCGACGCGAGGGAAGCCATCGACCGCCTGAGTGCCGTCGTTCCCGACTTCCCGTCCCCGGGCATCCTGTTCCGCGACCTCACTCCCGTCTTCTCCGACGCACGGGCCTTCCGTACCGTCGTCGATGCGGTGTCGGCGCCGTTCGCCGGGTCGTTCGACGCCGTGGCAGGAGTCGAGGCCCGTGGCTTCCTCCTCGCGGCCGCCGTCGCCTATGCGACCGGCACGGGTGTCGTCACCGTCCGGAAGGCGGGCAAGCTCCCGCGCGCGGTGTACCGGGAGTCCTACGATCTCGAATACGGCCAGGCAGCACTCGAGATCCACCAGTCGGACCTGCCCGCCGGTGCGCGCGTCCTGGTGCTCGACGACGTCCTCGCCACGGGCGGAACACTCGTCGCGGCCTGCGCGTTGCTCGAAAAGGCCGGCGCCGTCGTCGTGGGGTGCGGTGTCGTCCTCGAGCTCGGGGACCTGGACGGGCGGACCAGCCTGGCGGGACGGACCGTCCACGCGCTGGAAACCGTGTGACGCCCACCGCGCTAGAATTGACGGTCCGCCTTTGAAGAAGGAAGTGCCCGATGCACGAGACATCCCAGGCCAACGCCGAGCTGGACTACGAGCGCGTCTACGTCGACGGGCTGTACCGCCGTCTCGATGAACTCCGCGCCGAGAAGGCCCAGCAGCTCGCCGAGGTCCGGCGCACCCAGGCGGCGGGTTCCCACCAGAACCGGTCGGAGCGCGACGCGTTCGCCACCATGTACGAGGATCGCCTGGCCCAGCTGAACGCCGTCGACGATCGGCTGGTCTTCGGTCGACTCGACCTCGACAGCGGCGACAAGCGCTACATCGGGCGCATCGGTCTCTCCGACGAGGAGCTTCGCCAGCTGATGGTCGACTGGCGCGCGCCGGAGGCGGGCACCTTCTACCAGGCCACGGCCTTCGAGCGCATGGGCGTCCGACGCCGGCGCCACCTGATCCTGTCCCGGAGGGACGTCGTCGCCATCGAGGACGACGTCCTCGATGTGGACCTGCTGGGCGACGACGATTCGCTGCAGGGGGAGGGAGCCCTGCTCGCGGCACTCAACTCGCGGCGCACGGGGCAGATGTCCGACATCGTCGGGACCATCCAGGCGGAGCAGGACCGCATCATCCGCGCACCCCTCCCCGGTGTCACCGTCGTCCAGGGCGGCCCGGGTACCGGCAAGACGGCTGTCGCGCTGCACAGGGCCGCGTACCTCCTCTACACGCACCGGGAACGGCTGAAGTCGGCGGGCGTGCTGCTGGTCGGGCCCACCGACGCCTTCATGAAGTACATCGAGCGGGTCCTCCCGTCCCTCGGCGAGACCGGGGTCGTCATGGCCGGGATCGGGACCCTGATGCCGGGCGTGACGACGGTGCAGGAGGCCAGCGAGGAAGCCGCCGCCATCAAGGGCCGGCTCGAGATGGCACAGGTCATCAGGACCGCCGTCGCCAACCGCGAACGGGTGCCCGCCGAGAACAAGCGCCTCAACGTCGAAGGCACCATGCTGACGCTCACGCCCCGTCAGGTCTCCCGGGCACGTGAGCGCGCGCGCGCCACGGGGAAGCCGCACAACGAGGCCCGCGTCACTTTCGTCAAGATCCTCCTGCGGGAGCTCACCGAGCAGTTGCTGGACAAGCTCGAGGAGTCGTCGGGTGGCGGGAACAACGCCGACCGCTCCTACCTGGCCGAGGACGTCCGGAGCGCACGCGACGTGCGGATCGCACTGAACCTCGCCTGGATGCCCCTGACGCCGCAGAAGCTCGTCTCGGAGTTGTTCGCGCGCCCGGAACTGCTGCGTGCGGCAGCGCCGGGCCTGAGCGACGACGAACTGGCCGCGCTGGCCCGACCGGCCGACGCTCCGTGGACCGAGGCGGACGTGCCCCTGCTCGACGAGGCGGCCGAACTGCTCGGCGAGCTCGATCCCTCCGCCGGGCGTGACAGCGCGGCCCGCGAGCAGGAGCAGAAGCGCGATCTCGCCAACGCCGAGCGCGCCCTCGAGAACGTCAACGCCTCGCTCGAGGATGCCGGGGTGGACGGTGTGCTGACGGCGGCAGACCTCGCGCAGCACAACGCCGTGTCCGCGAGCCGGCTGTCCGCCGCCGACCGCGCCTCCGGGGACCGCACGTGGGCCTACGGGCACATCGTGGTGGACGAGGCACAGGAGCTGTCCCCGATGCAGTGGCGACTGCTCATGCGGCGTTGCCCGTTGAAGTCCTTCACCATCGTCGGCGACATCGCCCAGACCAGTTCCGCCGCGGGATCACGGTCCTGGCAGCAGGCGCTCGAGCCGTTCGTGGGCGACCGCTGGCAGCTCGAGGAGCTGACGGTCAACTACCGCACCCCCTCCCAGATCGCCGAGGCAGCCGTGCGGATGGCCAATGCGGCGGGCCTGGTCGTGTCGGCTCCCAAAGCCGTGCGGGAGGGGAGGTTCGCACCCGTGCTCGATACGGTGCAGGACCTCCTGCCCGCCCTGGTGCGCGCCCTGCCGGAGGAACTCGCGGCGATCGACGGCGGTCTGCTCGCCGTCATCGCACCGGACGACCTCCTGGCCGACGCCCGTGCGGCGCTGGCACCCGGGTACGGCGACCGCGTGGGGTCCGGTGCGGGTGGTCCGGGCCAGGACATCGTCGTCATCGGTCCCCGCGAGTCGAAGGGACTCGAGTTCGACGGCGTGGTCATCCTCGAGCCCCAGGAGATGCTCGACTCCGCCACGGCGAGGGTCGGAGACCTGTACGTGGCGATGACACGCCCCACCCAGCGCCTGCGCGTCATGTCCACCGGCCGAATTCCCGCTGGTATTGCCGGCTGATAATTTGTAGGGGTGTCCCAGCAAACAGATACCCCGGTCAGTGGCCTCGAGGGCCAGCGCAACGATCCGTCCTTCGCGAGCATCTACGACGAGCTCGTGTGGCGTGGGCTGGTCTATGTGTCCACCGACGAGGGTGAACTGAGGGAACTGCTGGCAGGACCGCCCATCACGTTCTACTGCGGGTTCGACCCGACGGCCCCGAGCCTGCACCTGGGCAACCTCGTCCAGCTCCTGACCATGCGACGGCTCCAGCTCGCCGGGCACCGGCCCCTGGGCCTCGTCGGGGGCTCCACGGGCCTCGTCGGCGATCCGCGGCCGACGGCGGAGCGGACGATGAACACGAAGGAGACCGTCGCCGAGTGGGTCGGCTCCCTGCAGGGGCAGGTGCAGAAGTTCCTCGACTTCGACGGCGGCAACGCCGCCCGGATGGTGAACAACCTGGACTGGACCGGTCCGATGAGCGTCATCGACTTCCTGCGCGATGTGGGCAAGTACTTCCGCGTGGGCACGATGATCAAGAAGGAGACTGTGGCCAAGCGGCTGAACTCCGACGAGGGCATCAGCTACACCGAGTTCAGCTACCAGATCCTGCAGGGCATGGACTACCTGCAGCTGTTCCGTGAGTACGGATGCGTCCTTCAGACCGGTGGCTCCGACCAGTGGGGGAACCTGACCAGCGGCACCGACCTGGTGCGCAAGGTCGAGGGTAAGGGCGTCCATGCGATCGGCACCCCGCTGATCACCAATTCGGACGGTACGAAGTTCGGCAAGAGCGAGGGCAATGCCATCTGGCTGGACGCCGCGATGACGAGCCCGTACGCGATGTTCCAGTTCTGGCTCAACACCTCGGACGCCGACGTCGCCGAGCGCCTGCGGATCTTCACCTTCCGTACCCGCGCCGAGATCGAGGAGCTGGAGCGGGCGACGGCGGAGCGTGCGCACGAGCGGGCGGCGCAGCGAGCGCTGGCGTACGACGTGACCTCGCTGGTGCACGGGGTCGAGGCGACCGAGAAGGTCATCGCCGCGTCCGCGGCGCTCTTCGGCCAGGGCGATCTGGGTGGGCTCGACCTCGCCACGCTGCAGGCTGCGACGGCGGAGCTCGAGTCCGTCTCCGTCGCGAAGGACGGACTCGGGATCATCGACCTCCTGGTCGCGTCGGGGCTGTCCGCGAGCAACTCCGCGGCCCGCCGGACCGTCGCCGAGGGTGGCGCGTACGTCAACAACACGAAGGCCACGGACGCCGACCACAGGTTCGGCGATGAGGACCTGCTACACGGTCGGTACCTCCTTCTCCGCCGCGGCAAGCGCAACCTCGCGATGATCGACGTCGTCCGATAGGTCCTCCTCGTCCTGCCTTTCGTGCCGGCATCCCCATCCGGGGGTGCCGGCACGTCTGTTCCCGGGGCCGGTATCGGTGGGGCGCGGGTGGATTTGCCGGTGGGGCGGGATGGTCGTATAGTTGTGGAGTTGCCCCGGTGAGGGTGACCATCCCCTTCAAATCATGTGGTGGGTTCGTGCGCTCTTGAGCGGTAGCGGATTTACCTTTTATTTGTGGTGGGTTGGCTCTTGTTGTTG
>NZ_JBTNDL010000007.1:0-184179 GCF_054511015.1 Arthrobacter sp. MDT1-48-3 | reverse complement strand
GCGGAACATCACCACGGCCGAGAAGCTGATGGTCGAACCCCTACGGGTACCCGAATCCATGAGCGTCGACACACTCCTGGGCCTGCTGCGCGGACAGGGCCTGCAGGTCGCAATCGTCACTGATGAACACGGCGGCACCGCCGGCATCGCCACCCTCGAGGACCTCATCGAGGAAATCGTGGGCGAACTCGAGGACGAACACGACCGCACCCGCGTCGGTGTCATCCGCACCGGCAAGTCCATCACCTTCGATGCGTCACTTCGCCCTGACGAGCTGAGAGAGCGCACCGGTATTGAGGTGCCCGAGGGTGAGGACTACGACACCCTGGCCGGGTACATGACCGACGAACTCGACCGCATCCCGGAACTAGGCGATGAAGTCACGCTCGGCGACGGCGTGCTGCGCGTGGAGCGCGTCCTCGGATCCCACGTCGAACGCATCCGGTTCACACCGACCGACCCGGCCGATTACCCGCAGGATCCGCAGGCTGTCGAACAAAGCCGCCATGACCGAACAATCGATGAACTGACGAAGGACCTGACCCATGAGTGAGTACCTGCCCGGACTGATCTGGCTGGTCGTGCTCCTGGCGGTCAATGCGTTCTTCGTCGGCGCCGAGTTCGCTGTGATCTCCGCCCGTCGCTCCCAGATCGAGCCGCGCGCCGAGGAGGGCAGCAAGGCCGCGAAGACCACCCTGTGGGCGATGGAACACGCCACGCTCATGCTGGCGACCAGCCAGCTCGGCATCACCGTCTGTTCCCTCGTCATTCTCAACGTGTCCGAGCCGGCGATTCATCATCTGCTCGAGTACCCGCTGGCCCTGACCCCGATCCCGCCCGAAGCCATCGGTGTGATCGCGTTCATCATCGCCCTGCTGCTGGTGACGTTCCTGCACGTGGTTTTGGGTGAGATGGTCCCCAAGAACATCTCGTTCTCTGTCCCGACCCGAGCAGCCCTGATCCTGGCACCACCCCTGGTGTTCGTTTCCAAGGTCGTCCGACCAGTCATCTGGTCGCTGAACGGCATCGCGAACGGCATCCTGCGCCTGTTCAAGGTCGAACCGAAGAATGAGGCGACCAGCGCCTACACCCTCGATGAGGTCGCAACCATCGTGGAGCAGTCCACCAGGGAAGGTGTCCTCGCCGATGGCAGCGGCACCTTGACCAACGCGTTTGAGTTCACGTCCAAGACTGTCGCCGATGTCGAGGTTCCCATCGGGGACATCGTGCACCTGCCCGAAACGGCCAGCCCGGCGGACATTCAGCGCACCGTAGGGGAGCACGGATACTCCCGGTATATCCTCACCGTTGCCGCCGAACCCGTCGGTTACGTTCATCTGAAAGACGTTACGGATCTGTCCACCCGGGAGGCGTTCAATGCGCCGGTGCCGGCCAAGCGTATTCGCAGGCTCGCCTCCGCGTATCGCAGCAGCGACCTCGAGGACGCCCTGGCCACCATGCGCCGTACCGGCGCCCACATCGCTCGCGTCTTCGACGCCGAGGGCAATACCACCGGCATGCTCTTCCTTGAGGACATCCTCGAAGAACTCGTCGGCGAAGTTCAGGACGCGACCAGCACCGCCTAGAAGCAACTCCGCTGGCGCAGGCACATCCGCTCGGAGGCCTGCGCCAGCATTGTTGTGGCAACCGACAGGACCTCGTGCCTGGTATGCAGAACGAGTTCCCGTCCACCCAGAGGTACGTCCAGATCATCGCTCACAAGGATCTCCTTTACCGGCCGATGCTGATGGTCGTGCTGATGCCGTCGACGCGCTCGGTGAGGTTTCGCTGGATCGTGTCGTCCATGGGGGAGTTCTCGACAGCAGTGCGGACACGCTGCAGCTGTGTGTCGAGCTGCGCGTTGAGCGGGGTGGTGATGGTTGGGTCCGGGTCGGTGACGGTGGCTTTGATGTGGATCTCGGAGAGCATGTCGATGGTGCGATTTGCAGTCCGCGGGTCGGTGAAGGCATAGGTGATCAGTTGATCCATGACGAGTTCCAGGAGATCGTTGAAGGTCGGCAGGTGCAGCTTCACCCGAGGTACCCCTTCGGGGTCGACGAGTGTGCGGGACCCTGTCGACCGGCCGGTGAGCGAGCACAGCAATGCCGAGATGTGACCTAGTGCGTGGACGGCGGTCGTGGGGTCGTTTACTCCGGGGGAGAGCGCTTTGTCAGTCACGTCCAGGAGCTGCTGCAACCCGAACGACGGATCCTGGTTCGAGGTGCGCTCAAACCCTGTGCTGAAAGCTTCGAGGATCTCCTCTGACACGTCTTCGCACTGCTGATCCTCGAGTGGGGTTCCGTCCGTGGTCCAGAACCGTCCGACGGGAACGGATTCGATGAGAGAAGTTCCAGGGCTGACGTCGACGCTGACGACAACACCCGAGCGGGTAGCGACGTCCAGGCCGTCCTCGTTGACCCGGGTCAGGAAACCCGATCGCGGGCTTCGCAGCAGCAGGCTGTCCGTTGGAGGACGCACATCACTGGGTGTTGTGTCCCCGTGCTCGGGGTAGATGCGCTCGAGGGTGTGCTCTGTCTCGCGGTGCACGTCGCGGAGCATCGTTTCCACCCGGATCTGTCGTGCGAGGTGGGCCAGGAACAGGACGAGACCGACGACGCTGGCAAGGGTCAGGAGGAACGCTGTGGTGACGGCGATTTCCGGCACGAAGCTGGCGCCTGCGCTGCTTTCCACGCGGATGCTTCTCAGGACGGTCAACGCGAACACGAAGGTCGCCAGGAACAGCGCCAACGTGTTGTGAACGAAGCGGTCCCGGGTGAAGGTGCGCAGCAGGCGGGGGGAGAACTGGCTGCTGGCCAGTTGCAGGGTCACGACCGTTAGGGAAAACGTCAGCGACGTTACGGTGATCGTGGAACTGGCGATCGTCTCCAGTAAGGACCGGGCCGCTTCCGGGCCTCCGCCGAACAGCACACCGGACACCACTGCTGGAAGCCGGTCATCCAGGCGCTCATCGAGGAACGGAAGAGCCTGCCCGAGGACGACCGCCACCAGGACCGCAGCCAACGGGACCGGCCACAACTGGGCGCGTAACGACTCCCGAACAGAGCGCCCATCCACACGACTCATCCCAGAACACCCCTTCCATCGTCATCCTGCAATCGCGCCGCCAACGGTGCCGTCCCGCCCACGAGCGGCAGACACGTCAAAGTCCACCGCCCGAAGAGTCGGCCGCGAAGCTGCACGGCGGGCACCGCAGGCACCGCAGAGAAGCTGCATGTTGAAGGGATCACTCGGGCAGGTAGGGCCGGTATCGCTCGAGTGTCCCGTCCAGGACGGGGATCGTGAGTTCCGTTGTTTCGCCGTCCGCCTCGGCCGTGAGGGATGTGTTCGCCCCTGGTGCGTCTCCTGCTGTGTCGAAGACTGCCTCGTTGGTGTCGAACGGGTACTGGTCATTGGCGGCGACAGTGACCGTGACACTGTCGTCCTCGTCGCTGAGTGTGACCTCGAGGTCTTCGTCAGTTTCGTTGTCCAGGGTTCCCAGTAACCTGGCCGGCTCGCCCTCGTCTTCGGAGACCAGCAGAACGCTCAGGAGCTTCACCTGGCCCACCGATCCGTCCTCCCCGACGGCGATCGCGTCCATATCTTCCTCCGCAGGGCTCGAGCATCCCGTCAGGCCCAAAGCCATCACGAAGGCGGATGCGACAACCCAGGAGGTGCGGTGTGGGGTAGCGAAGATTGAACTGTACGACGTCATGAGAGGCCTCTCGGAAGCAGAACACGAAGGGGGGGTTCACGCAATAGCGGTTGGACTCGTTCCTTCGACCATAGACACCCGTCAACGGCTGACAGCAATGATTCGGGGGTAAGACGCAGAATCGTGACCGTACCGACAGCTAACTACCAGCAAGCGGGCGCTGGTCGCGACCACGCTGGTAGGAGGCTGTGCACGGCCACCGCCCGTTCGAGGAGCCTTCTTCCATGCCGGTGACATGAGGTAGATGTGTGCAGACGGGCGCCATGGTTCCTGCTGTCAAGGTGTGGTGAATAACCCATGAGAACTGTCCCGGCTGTGGGCAGCGGCGGGGCGGGAGCGATCCCGTGAATGCCACGACCTGCGTTTCTTCTGCTCGGTCCTGATGACCGCGGGCGTGTTCCTTGCCCGGATGAAGCGATGTGCTGCCTTGTGACCATAGGTCGACCGAGGCGGCGTCCTGTTCCTAGAGTGGCGATATGACTCGTTCCCCTGAATCGTCGTCCGACTGCGATAGACCCGGTGCCCGGTTCAGGCCGGGCCGGCCGCCTGTTCTCAGGGTGGCCCGATGAGCGGGGAGCTGGTACTGAACATCAGCTTGGTGGTGGTGTTCGTGCTCATTGGTGGTGTGTTCGCCGCGACCGAGATGGCGCTGGTGACGCTGCGTGATAGCCAGGTCAACGCGATAGGCCAGCGGGGCAAGCGGGGTGTGAAGGTCGCCGAATTGGCTCGGAACCCGAACAGGTTCCTGTCCGCGGTGCAGATCGGTGTGACGGTCGCCTGGTTCGCGTCGGCCGCGTACGGGGCCTCGTCGATCGCGCCCGCTGTCGCACCCGTGCTGGTGTCATTGGGGCTAGCCGAATCGGCCGCCCTCACTGTTGTCACAATCCTGCTCACGCTGATTGTTGCGTACCTGTCTCTCGTTTTGGGTGAGCTGGCACCGAAACGCTTGGCGATCCAGCGCAATGTGCAGTTCGCGTATGCCGTGGCACCGGTCCTGAACGGCTTTGCGGTGCTCATGCGACCGGTGATCTGGTTACTGTCCGTATCCACAAAGGCGGTGGTCCGCCTCCTCGGCGGCGACCCGCACCGACGCAGTGAGGAGATGACGGAGGAAGAGCTCCGGGACATCGCCACCAGCCATGAAGGACTGCCCGAGGACGAACGCCGCATCCTGGACGACGTGCTCTCCCTACGCGACCGGCAGATCAGCGAAGTCATGCGACCCCGCCCCGAGGTCGTCACGATCACCAGCAGCGACACAGTCGGCGAGGCGATCTCGCACATTGGGGACCTGCCGTTCTCGCGCTACCCGGTAGTGGATCAGTCCATTGATGACATCACCGGCTTCGTCCACGTGCGGGACCTGTACGACGCCGCGGCGCATGACCCAAGGGCACCCCTGGCGCAGGTTCTTCGGCCCATCCCGTACCTACCGGCAACCGCACGCGTGCTGCCCACACTCACAAAACTACGCGCCCAGAACACCCACATCGCGGTCGTCATCGACGAATACGGCGGCACCGACGGCATCATCACCCTGGAGGACCTCGTCGAGGAAGTCGTGGGAGAGATTTTCGACGAGTACGACACCGACTCAGCACCGGTACGGCTCGCCGAAGGTGGGGGCATTGTGGACGGGCGACTGAACCTGCAGGACTTTGCCGAGGCCACCGGCATCGAGCTGCCCCGCGGCACCTGGGACACGGTCGCCGGCTTTGTTCTCGACCGCCTCGGCCGGCTCGCAACGCCAGGAGACACCATCGAGGTGAACGGTGCGACCCTGCAGGTCACCAGCGTCGACCGTCGGCGTATTGCCGAACTCCTCGTCATACCAGCAGAAACCCAACTCCCTGACCAGCAGAAGGCACCCTGACCACCATCCCGAGTTTAGAGGTCGGCACAGGCCGCCGGGAGACCTGGAGAGATGAAAGCTGATTTACTCGCGGAAGCAGGAACGGCGAGGCATGCGGGGGGCGCGTGGACGAAGCCGGGAACCAGTTAGTTTCCCTCCGACCCCCGGCTGCTTGAAGGCCGGAGGGAATCCCACGTCCGTGCACGAGGCTCGTCGGTGTATCCGGCTGAGTCCGCGACACGAGGTCGGGGACATCGTTAGGGTGCTCCCAGTATGCGCCGACCAGGTCCACGACGGGACCGGTTTTTGTTCCCCAAGTGGGCACTTCAGGATTCATTTCCAACCGTACCCAGGCCTACGCGATGGCCTACACGCACGGCGGATTGAACGAGAACGTTCACAAACCCGCGCCTCTGCGCCACGATCGTCGACCGGCTCACGTTCAACGGAGCGATCATCGAAACCGGCACCGGCTCCTACCGTCTCGCTCACACCATGGCTCAAGATCATCCTCATCGGGGCCCCAAGTGACCGAAAGATCTGCTGAGGGTAAATAGCCCGGATACTTCCCATCCCGCCAACGAACCACTACCTGGGGCCAGAAACGACCGTCCTCGTGGGGCCACTTAGGGTTGACATGATCACACGTCTTCGCCTGAAAGCCTGGATACAGGTAGCTCGTCGAGACGATGAAACGACACACGCAGACCCTCGTCGAGCTCATCGGCATGGTCACCTAGGTCAAAGCACTCCCTAACCTCATTCCGGGGCCGTCGGGAACGCGTGGTCGGCTATCGGCTTGCCGTACTCGGAGACGACGGCGACGTGATGGGTGTCAGCATGAGTATCAACCCCAACCACAACGCGACGATCCTGCGCTTGAACATCTGACATAGCTGCCTCTCGATGACGGTGAATCTTCACGCGGCCAGGACGAGCCGGCAATACGGTAAGGGGATCTAGTCAGGCTCCTATCAAGCCATGCCCATCAGCACGTGAAGCGATCGCGAGCCGGCGGACAGGTCAGGGGAAAGACAGCAACCCTCAGGGCTGCGTCATGTGGTCAGAGAGCCACACCGGATTCGCGATCAGTTTCCACTATTACCGTGGTTAGGAAGTCTTGTTCCTTCAGTCGACGAGCCTGACGGTTCGGGCACAGCGAGTATCAAGCCCCCCCCCCAAAGGCCGGCCGAGCAAACCCGAAAGGTTGTTCGGCTACGGAACGTGGTGGAGTTCCGCTTCAACGTATAGCCCTTGCCGGCCCGAACCGTGGGCCGCGTGTGCCGGACTGACTCAGAGTGTGCTCTGCCGGTTGCACACGGTGAAGGCACGGAGGAGGAAGCGCCCCGTGCACCACGCGATCGCGAAGCGATCCGCCGATGACGCTGGCGGGTGGCCCGGTCCTGCACGGCGCCGGCGTCGGAGGTCTCTTCCGCTGGGCGGGTTCTTCTGCGAGATCTGGCGGGAACGGCTCACTCCGGCAGGCGCCGCCCGACCTCGTCCGCATTAAGGCGCTGGCGCGCGGTGTTCAGTCCCGCTCCTACCGGTACATGGCCCGTGGCCGCTGCCAGTCCGAAGACGGGCATGTCGCTGTACACGCTTTCCCTGCCACCCGGCATCGTCTCGTATGTTTCGTGCCAAACGCCGACGTCGCCGGTGCCGGCGGATTCGCGCATGAACCGGCGCCAGGGCTCCAGGTGCGGCGCCGACCGGTCGGCCGCGAACCGCTGCAGATGCTCCGGGCTCTTCCAGTAGCTGACGATGATGGTGGTCCGGCCGATCCACTGCTGGTAGCTCAGAAGACCGGCCTCCGGCGTTGCGGCCAGATGGGCGAGCATCCTCGGCATGGCCGCGCCCACCCGTGCCACCGTCCCGAACTTCCACCATCGGTTGACGCGCATTCCGATCAGGAAGACCGTCACCGGGCCACCCTTGGGGTCTGCTGTGAAACGTCCTGCGTGCACTTGGTTCGTCATGTGCTTCTCCTGTCATAACGCTGTTATGAAACAGTGTTATGGAAACTGGTCCCATGGCAAGACCTATCGCCCATGACGAGACCCTGCGACGCAGGCTGCTCGACACTGCAGCCTCCCTCATCGCCCGCGACGGCGCCGCCTCCGTGTCGCTGCGCACCATCGCCGCTACTGCCGGGACGTCGACGACGGCGGTGTATTCACTCTTCGGAGGCAAGGCGGAACTGTTGACTGCCGTACTCGACGACGGCTTTGCTTCCTTCGCGGCCTCCCAGCAGGAGGCCGTGGCGGGCGGCCTCGAAGCCCTGGGCCGGGCCTACCGGACCTGGGCGCTGGAGCATCCGATCCTCTACGGCCTGATGTTCGCCGGCCCTCTGGCCGGCCAAGTGCCGTGTCAGCCGACGCCGGCTGCCGCCGAGCCGTCGATCATGCCGTTGTTCAGCGCGGTTGCCGCAGCATTGCCTGGAGCAGCGGATCATGAGATCGCCTCGATGGTCGGAGTCGTGTGGGGGCAGGTCCACGGGCTGGTGTCACTGGAGCTGGCCGGAGCGCCGGCGGCGGGCTGGACCTGGGACGAGGCCTACGATGCCGCCATCCGGAAGCTCGGTCGCTCGCTGGGGCGCTAGGGATCCTCGATTCTCGAGGAGCCGGGGTGGCACGCTCCCACGGGGGGTCTCCCGCGACGACTGCATTCCCCCCAGAACGGCACCATCGCTGATGGTCACGCCCGGCGGCACTGCCAGATCGACCCTGAACCACGCGCACGACATCGTGCCCGGCCGCACGAGCCGGGGTACGGGCTGGCTGCCCGGCCGAGCGTCAGGACCCGCGCGCCGGTGCAGGTAGTTCTGTTCAGCTGGCGCGTGGTGCTCCGAGGAGGACGGGAGAGAGCGGCGTCCGGTGGAGGGTCATCGCGACGGCCCACGGCAAAGCCAGTGCCGCGATCAGCACCCAGAACGGCCGCTCCGTGTCGGGGACAGCGAGCAACCACAGCACGTAGGTGTGGGTCAGCACCACCATCAGGCAACCCGCGGCGAGCCTGGTGGACAGGACGTGGACCCGTGCCGGCAGCCGGGCGAACACGCCCTCGAGGATCAGGACGAGGCCGGAGCTGATGAGCACCGCCACGACGATGCTGAGGACCGGAGTGCCGAGCTCGTTGTACTTCATGTCCAGTGGCGCAGACACTCCGGCGACGACAGGTGTGGCCCCCGCGACGAGGCACGCTGCGCCGAACCGGATCGGCGCTTCCACCCGACTCCGGACGCGCCGGAGTCCCTGACCGGCGAGCAGGAAGATCAGCGCGGCGCCGGCAACCCCGAGCGACAGGGGGAGCCGGGCGAGGACGTCCCCGAACAGGTAGGTGACCGCCGTGATCGCCGCGATGAGTGCGACCCGGAGGGCAAGGGGAACTCGCTCCAGCGCCCGGAACATGACGGCCGAGACGAACAGGGCACTCATGAACCAGTAGGCACCGAAAGGCCCCGCGTTGAGGGACCCGCCGATGAGGGGCAGTGTCACGGCGTCGGTCGTCAGCGTGCCGCGCCTGATGTGGAGGGGGACGTGGACGAGGAGGGTCAGGACCAACCATGCGACGTAGGGCGTCATGACGGTCCTGAAGCGTTTCTTCGCCTCCGTTGCGACAGCCCCTCGTGAGTGCGGTTCGCGGTTCTTCCAGAGGTACCCGGAGAGCACGAAGAACGCGGGGACGTGCCAGGTGTAGAGGCCGGCGTCGATGAGCGGTCCCGCCCACACGTGACCGGTCACGACCGCGACGACCGCGAGGACGCGGAGGGCGTCGATGGCTCCGGATCGGGTCGACGGAGCAGCCGGTGCGCGTGTGTGCAGGGTCGCCAAGGATGCCTCCGTGGTCGAATCGGTCAGTCCCAACGGTAGACCAAGCCCCGCCGCCCCGTCGGATTCCGTCGCACCGACCGCCGACGTGTACTCCCGCTCCGCGAACCGCTACGCGGAAGCTACCGGACGGCCTGACCGACGCCGGCGGGAGCCCACCCGAGAGCCGGCCCCAGCTTTCCGGCGATGTCGGTGAGGATCTGGACGTAGTCCTCGTGGTCGAAGCTGAAGGGCAGGGCGAACGCGACCTCGTCGACCTCCTGGAACCCCGCGTGCGCGTACAGCTGCTCCGCGATCTCAGCGCTGGTACCGATGAGGTCCGGGGCGAACAGCATGCCCTTGGGCCCCTGCGGCGACCTCGTGCGGGGCACGCGTGCATCGACGTACCGCTGGTACTTCTCGCGCTGGTCCGATGACGCGGAGTCGGTCGGGATCACCACCAGGCCCTGCGAGACGCGGGCCGGACCAGGCGCTGCGGATGAAGCCGCGGCGGCTTCGCGGTAGGCGAGGATCTGGGCTTGCTGGATGCGGGCGAAATCCGGTTCCTGGTCCCGGTCGGGGAAGATCACGCTGCTGGAGAGCAGATGGAAGCCGTTGGCCCCGGCCCAGACTGCCGATCTGCTGCTGCCCGCTCCATACCAGAGGCGTCGACGCAGTCCGGGGGAGTGTGGCTCCACGCGGTCGGAGAACTCCTCGACGACGCCCTGCCGGCCGGAGAACTCCCGGACCGGCTCCCCCGCGATCATCCGGGCGAGCCGTTCCACGCGTGCGTAGCCGAAGTCCTCCAGATCCGCCGAGTCCGGGTACAGCTCGTCCTTCACCGTGTCGTAGTGCATCGGTTCCCCCACGCTCAGGCCGGGGTTGATCCGCCCACCGGCGAGCAGGTCGACGGTGGCAAGGTCCTCGGCCAGGCGCAGCGGATTCTCCCAGCCCAGCGGGGTCACCGCGGTGCCGATCTCGATCCGGGAGGTCCGCTGGCTCGCAGCGGCCATCATCGCGATCGGGGAGGAGATCCCGAACTGCAGGTGACGGTGGCGCAACCAGGCGCTGTCGAGCCCCAGCCGTTCTCCGAGTTCGATGATCCGCAGGGTCGATTCATGCCCGGCGGCCGGATCCACCGGATCGAACAGGCCGATCGTGAGGAAGCCGAGCTTGCGCAGCGGGCGAGGACTGACGGGCATGGCTTCCTCCGGAAGATCGGGTCAGTGGACGACTGATCCCAGCCTATGCGCCGGATGCCACGCCGGCTGGGAGAACGGCGAGGGCCGGCTCCTCACCACATGCGGCTGTTCGTCTCCGAGACGAAGCCGCGCCCGTCCGAGAACCAGTGGATGGTCGGGCTGTTCCGCGCGGTCGGCGTCGTGAGCTCGGCGAACAGGTCGGCGTTGAAGCGATTGCTCAGCTCGGGGGAGCTGAGCACCGTCTCCCTGGTGATGACGAAGACCGGCCCCTTCAGGCCCCTGCTCTGGATGGACAGGTGCACCTCGGCATGCTGGTCCAGCCGGACCTTGAGCGCTCCGATCGCCGCCTGGACATCGGCGTCGTCGTCCCAGACCGCCGCGTGCTTGTCCACGAAGAGCCACGCCATCCCGCTTCACGTCCGTCCCGTGTCGTCGACAGTGCGCCGCTGCAGCTTCCTCGCACGACGGCGACACCCGGCCGGCGGTGCCGGCCTCCCCAGCAAAACACCGCGCACAGCGCCATTTCAAGCAGGAGTCGCCCTCAGCACGCCGGGGACCGAAGAGACGACCAGGTGTTGCCGCAGATGCAGTGGCGAAGGCCTGTGACCATTTGGTTGCAGCTCGATAACAACACTCGGGCGGATGTCCCAGAGGTACCTGTTGGTAACAGAGTGCACTTAGGCTTTTGCTCACGTGAGTGGCGTCACCCTCTCGGGTCGCGTGTCGGCTGTCATGCAACACCGCGTGAAGCTGGAACCACACTATGAATTAGGAGGCGGAATGCGTTTCGGACGTACTTCCAAAGCTTTGGGCGTCGCTGCTGTCGCAGCACTCGCATTGAGCGCCTGCGCTGCAAACACGGGTGCTGAGGCACCCGAGGAGAGCGCCGAGGGCGAAGCGACGGGTGGAAATATCCGTGTCGTAGAGGTGAATGCCTTCAGCTCGTTCAACGCGAGCACCTCGGAGGGCAATGTCGACATCAACGGCGTCATCGCCTACGCGACCCACTCCGGGTTCAACTACATCGACAACAACCTCGAGCTCGTCGCGAATGAGGATTTCGGAACCATGGAGGTCCTCTCCGAGGACCCGCTCAGCGTCAAGTACACGATCAACGAGGGCGTCAGCTGGTCCGACGGCGAACCGGTCGACGGCGGAGACCTGCTGCTGCAGTGGGCCATCGAGTCGGGCTACTTCAACGACTCCACCACCGACGAGGCGGGTGAAGTCGTGTCGGGTGCGACCTACTTCGACTACGCGGGCGACACCACCGGTCTCGCCCTCACCGAGCTCCCGGAGATCGGTGAGGACGGGCGCTCGATCACGCTCAACTACTCCGAGCCGTTCGCCGACTACGAGGTCGCCTTCGGGCTAATGAACGAAGGGGGGCTCGACACGCCCGCCCACGTCCTGGCCGAGAAGGGCGGCCTCGCCGACGAGGACGCGCTCATCGAGCTCATTCAGACCGCACCGGCAGGCGACCCTGAGAACCCCGTCGAGCGCCCCGAGGTGCAGGCTGTAGCCGACTTCTGGAACGCCGGTTTCGACACCAAGTCGCTGCCGACCGATCCGTCGCTGTTCCTCTCGAACGGTCCGTTCATCGCCTCGGCCATGACTCCGGACCAGTCCATGACGCTCGTTCGCAACGAGGACTACACCTGGGGCCCCATCCCGAAGGTGGACGAGATCACGGTCCGCTACATCGGCGAGGCGCCTGCGCAGGTCCAGGCGCTGCAGAACGGTGAGGTCGACATCATTGCACCGCAGGCCTCGGCAGACACCGTCGAGCAGCTGGAAGCCGTTGAGGGCGTCACCCTCGTGCGTGGAAATGAACTGTCCTACGACCACCTGGATCTCAACTTCAGCGGTGTCTTCGAGGACGAGAAGGTCCGCGAAGCCTTCATGAAGACCGTGCCCCGCCAGCAGCTGGTGGACTCCATCACCAAGAAGCTGAACCCTGACGCTGAGCCGCTCGACTCCCAGCTCTTCCTGACCGATCAGGAGCCTTACGAGGAGGCCGCCTCGAACAACGGGTCCGACGCCTACGACGAGGTCGACATCGAAGGGGCGAAGGAGCTGCTCGACGGGGCGACACCCGAGGTCAGGATCATGTACAACCGCGACAACCCGAACCGCCTCAACTCCTACACGCTGATCGCGGAGTCCGCCTCGCAGGCCGGCTTCAAGATCGTCGACGGCGGCCTCGGTGCCTCCGACTGGAGTGCGGCACTCGGCAACGGCACGTACGATGCGACCATCTTCGGCTGGATCAACACGGGTGTCGGCGTATCCGGCGTGCCGCAGATCTTCAAGAGTGAGGCCGGTTCCAACTTCAACGGGTTCTCGAGCCCCGAGGCCGACGAGCTGATGGACGAGCTCGTCGTGACCACGGATCCCGACAAGCAGGACGAACTGCAGGTCCAGATCGACAAGCTCATCTGGGACTCGAAGTACGGACTGCCCCTGTTCCAGGTGCCGGGCATGAATGCCTACAGCGACAACGTCAGCGGCGTCGAGTACATGCCGAACCTGACCGGTGTCTGGTGGAACTTCTGGGATTGGCAGATCGCCCAATAGCTCGACCACCGGGACACCGGCTCTGAGCGAGGAGGCGCCGGGACAGGAGAAATCGCCTGTCCCGGCGCCTTCGTCTGTTCCGCCTACAGCGAGGGTGCCGCCCGGTCGGCGCCCGTACAGAGGTTCCCGGAAGTGCGGGATCGGCCGCGTCCCGGCGGCCTGAAACCCTGCACTACACTTCTGCGATAGCACGGGAATGACCCATCGAATCCGATATTGAGGCTCGAAATCTATGGTGACCTACATCGTTCGGCGTCTGGTGACGGCCGTCCTCATCCTGTTCGGTGCGTCCTTCGTGGTCTACCAGCTCACGGCGCTCTCCGGCGATCCGCTGGAGGAGCTCCGGGCCAGCAACGCCCCGAACCGGGAGCAGCTCATCCAGGCGCGGACGGAGCTTCTCGACCTCAACACGCCGGCGCCGCTGCGCTACTTCGGCTGGCTGGCGGGTGCCGCGAAGTGCCTGATCCCCTTCGCGGCGACCTGCGACCTCGGATCGAGCATCCAGGGTGAAGCCGTGACCACGGCACTCGTCCGCGCGATGGGCAACACCATCACGCTTGTCACCACGGCCACCGTACTGGCGATCATCATCGGTGTCTCGCTGGGCATCATCACCGCCCTGCGCCAGTACAGCGGACTGGACTACGGCGTCACGTTCATGTCCTTCCTGTTCTTCTCCCTGCCGATCTTCTGGCTCGCCGTCCTCCTCAAGGAGTTCGGCGCCATCGGCTTCAACAACTTCCTCGCCGATCCCCGGATACCGGGTTCGACGATCCTCGTCGTCGCCATCGCCAGCGGCCTCATTTGGGCGCTGTTCGCCAGCAGGTCATGGAAGCGCAAGGGGATCGCCTTCGTCCTGGGCGCCGTCGTCGCCGCGGCGCTCCTGTTCGTGCTGGACCTCGTCGACTGGTTCTCCTCTCCCGGGCTCGGGCCGATCGTCATCCTCGTCACGGGCGTCGGTATCGCCTTCGGCATCGTGCTGCTGACGGCGGGGCTGCGCAACCGCAAGGCCCTGTACTCGTCCCTCATCATGGTGGCGATCGGCCTGGTGGCGTACTACGTCGTCAACCCGATCCTCAACGCCGCCACGATCTGGATGATCGTCGTCCTCGCGATCCTCACCGTGCTCGTCGGCATGGCGGTCGGCTACGTCATGGGCGGGTACGACCGCGGTCAGAGCATGAGGGCAGCGGCCATCACCGGCCTGCTCATGGGACTGCTGATCGTGGTGGACCGCTTCATGGTCACGTGGCCGTCCTACGTCAGCAACTCGCGCGTGCGGGGGAGGCCGATCGCCACCGTGGGCGCCGAGACGCCCGGGCTCGAGGGGACCTTCTGGGTCACGGGCCTCGACACATTCACCCATCTGCTCCTGCCCACCCTCGCACTGCTGCTCGCCTCACTTGCGAGCTACAGCCGGTACTCCCGCGCATCGATGCTTGAGATCATGAACATGGACTACATCCGCACGGCGCGCGCGAAGGGCCTCAGCGAGCGGACCGTGGTCATGCGGCACGCCTTCCGCAACGCGCTCATCCCCCTCGCGACCCTCGTCGCCTTCGACATCGGCGCCCTGATCGGCGGTGCCATCATCACGGAGCAGGTGTTCGCCTTCGCAGGGATGGGGCAGCTCTTCGTGCAGGCGCTGCAGCGCACCGACCCGGATCCGATCATGGGCTTCTTCCTCGTGGCCGGCATCCTGGCGCTGGTCTTCAACCTGGTGGCCGACATCGTGTATTCGTTCCTCGATCCTCGTGTAAGGGTGAAAGCATGAGCACTCAGACTCCCTCCGACCTGCCCGGCGGAGAAGCGGGGACCATCACCGGTCCCACCCACCCCGTCCCGGAGGTCGAGGCGAAGGGCCTGTCCCAGGGGCAGATCGTCCGCAGGAAGTTCTTCGACAACACGGCCGCGATCATCAGCCTCATCGTGTTCGCCATCATCTTCGTCCTCGCGTTCACGTCCGTCGGGTTCGCGGGCATCCCCGGCTGGTGGAAGTACAACCACACCGAATTCGTCGCCCTGCTCAACGGAGGTGCCCCGACCGTCACCGGACCGTTCAGCTGGGGTGAGCACCCGTTCGGGCAGGATTCCATCGGGCGCGACTACTTCGCGATGACGATGCGCGGAGCGCAGAACTCGATCATCATCATGTTCCTCATCGGCGCTCTCGCGTGCCTCGTCGGCGTCGTGGTCGGGGCGTGCTCCGGCTACTTCCGGGGCTGGACCGAGGCGGTGCTGATGCGCTTCACCGACATCATCATCATCATCCCCCTGGTCCTGATCGCGGCGACGCTGGGCGAGTCCGTCAACCGGTTCGTCGGCAGCGGCGCCCAGGTGTGGCTGCTCGGCATCTTCCTCGGCCTGATTGCCTGGACGGGCCTCGCCCGCCTGGTCCGCGGCGAGTTCCTCACGCTGCGGGAGCGCGAGTTCGTCGACGCGGCGAAGATCGCCGGCGCGTCCAACACCCGCATCATCTTCAAGCACATCCTGCCGAACGCCGTCGGCGTGATCATCGTGAACACCACGCTGCTCATGTCCGCGGGCATCCTGCTCGAGACAGCCCTGAGCTACATCGGGTTCGGCGTGAAGGCACCCGATGTGTCCCTGGGCCTGATCATCAGCCAGAACCAGGAGGCGTTCCAGACGCGTCCGTGGCTGTTCTGGTTCCCCGGGCTGTTCATCGTGCTCATCTGCCTGTGCATCAACTTCATCGGCGACGGACTGCGCGACGCCTTCGACCCGCGGCAGAAGAAGTTCAACGCCAACCGGGCCAAGGACGCAGAGAAGCCCGCCGCGGCGTGAGGAGCTTCCTAGGACGCGAGGTTCAGCGACGCGGCGCCCGCGGCGACCAGGACCACCGCCACGGCGAGATGCGGGAGATTCCAGGAGCGTCGGGCGCGTTCCGGGCGGTCGACATCGAGCGCGCCGCTCTCCACCAGGTCCTGCCAGCGCGAGCGGACCAGGTACGCCGCGTAGCCGGAATCCGTGTTCTTGAGATCGCCCGGGCGGATGGACCCTCCGGGGCCGTAACTCGTGGACGGCAGATTGGTCACGTGCTCGGGCTTCCCCGCGTGGGTTCCCCAGACTCCCGGAGCAGGCGCGGCCCAGGCGGTGAAGGCACCGGTGGGCGTCACGAGCTTCAGGGCGTACTTGGTGTCCACATCGATCAGCGCGGCCCAGGGGACGCGGACGGTCGCCAGCGGGTTGCGGAGGGTCACGGCGTCCTCCGCGAGGACGACCGCCGGGTACCAGAACAGCCACCAGCCGAGGTAGGCGATTCCGACGAGCGGCCAGCCCGCGAGCAGGCCGCCCGCGCCCTCGGTCGCCACGACCGACGCGAGTCCGCCCGCAGCGACGAGGACAGCGACCCCCGTGAACCAGACACCGGTGCGCGGTTTGAACACGGTGGCCCCTGCCACTTCCCTCGAGCTCTCCATGGCTCAATAGTCCCAGCACCGCAGCCGCGCGCGGCAATCCAGGAGGCTGCGCGCCCGCGCGGTGCCTCCGTCACGAAGGAGATCCCCTCATGAGTACCCAGGTAATCGGCGGCACCGGTGACACCGGCGCGGACCGCGACGCGTCCCAGGGGCCCGTGCTCGAGGTCCGCAACCTCAGCGTCGACTTCGGCGTGGACAAGAAGTGGGTCCCGGCGGCGATTGACCTCAACTACGAGGTGATGGCCGGCGAGGTGCTGGCGATCGTGGGGGAGTCCGGCTCGGGCAAGAGCGCCAGCTCCATGTCGCTGCTCGGGTTGCTGCCCTCCAACAGCCGCGTCACGGGTGAGGTGCTGCTCAACGGCAAGTCCGTGCTGACGATGTCGCCGGCGAAGCTGCGGCAGATCCGCGGCAACGACGTCGCGGTCATCTTCCAGGAGCCCATGACCGCGCTGAACCCCGTGTACACCGTCGGGTTCCAGATCGTCGAGACGCTGCGCCTGCACAACGAGATCTCCCCGGACGAGGCCAGGCAGCGGGCGTTGCGCCTGCTGCAGATGGTCGAGCTTCCGGATCCCGACAAGGCGTTCCGCTCCTACCCGCACCAGCTCTCCGGCGGCCAGCGCCAGCGCGCGATGATCGCTCAGTCGCTGTCCTGCGACCCCAAGCTCCTGATCGCCGATGAGCCGACCACGGCCCTCGACGTCACCGTGCAGGCCGAGATCCTCGACCTCATGCGCAACCTGCGGAACCAGCTCAACAGCGCGATCGTGCTGATCACGCACGACATGGGCGTGGTGGCGGACCTCGCCGACAGGATCGCCGTGATGCGCAAGGGACGCATCGTGGAGACGGGCACGGCGGAGCAGATCTTCAACGCTCCGCAGCACGAGTACACGAAGGCGCTGCTCGCCGCCGTGCCCCACCTCGGACAGGGGGACGGGGACGACGACGTCGACATCACCGCGGCGCTGGCGGCGGCGACCCACACGGAGCTGCAGACGATCGATCACGACGAGCTGGAACGGCGTGAGCAGGAGGTCCTCGCCCAACTCCCGGCCGAGGACGCGGTGGCCCCTCCGGCCGCCGCGCCGGTGCTCGAGCTCGTCGACGTCGCCATCGAGTACCCGAAGCAGGGTCGGGTCCCGGCCTTCCGGGCGGTGGAGGGCGCGAACCTCACCGTCTACCCCGGCCAGGTCATCGGGCTCGTCGGCGAATCGGGCTCCGGCAAGACCACCATCGGCAGGGCCGCCGTCGGCCTGCTGCCCGTGGCCGCCGGGTCGCTGAAGGTCGTGGGTACCGACATCTCCGGTCTCCGGCCCACGTCCAGGGAGCTCGTGGCGGTGCGGCGCCATGTCGGGATGGTGTTCCAGGACCCGTCGTCGTCGCTGAATCCCCGGTTGCCGATCGGCGAGAGCATCGGTGAGCCGATGTTCCTCGCGGGTGAGGCCAAGGGCGGTGAGCTGCAGAAGCGCATCGAGACGCTGCTCGACCAGGTGGAGCTGCCGCGCTCCTACCGCAACCGGTATCCCCACGAACTCTCCGGCGGTCAGAAGCAGCGCGTCGGCATCGCGCGGGCGCTGTCGCTGAAGCCGAAGTTGATGGTCGCGGACGAGCCGACGTCGGCCCTGGACGTGTCGGTGCAGGCGAAGGTCCTCGAGCTCTTCCAGAACCTGCAGCGCGAACTCGGTTTCGCCTGCCTGTTCGTCACCCACGACCTCGCCGTCGTGGACGTGCTCGCGGATTACATCTGCGTGATGAAGCGCGGACGGATCGTGGAGCAGGGCACCCGTGACCAGATCCTCCGCAGCCCGCAGGACCCGTACACCCAGCGGCTGCTGGCGGCCGTTCCGCTGCCCGATCCGGCGAAACAGCGCGAGCGCCGTGAACTGCGGGCGAAGCTCCTGGCGTCGACCGACTAGCCGCCCCGCACCGGCGAGGAGCCCGTCCTGCCTACCGGCGGGGCGGGCTCTCCCGTGAGCTCCCTGCAGGTCCCGCCGTGGCGGGCGCTGCAGGGATCCGCCGCGTCGTCCTGTCGCCGGTACAGAGCCGGAGTGCCAGTTCCCGCACCCGTTATCAAAGCGTGATGCCGCGCCCTTCTCCCCGCTGGCCTGCGGAAATACTGGAACGGCTGCCGAAGCTGAAAGCCGGCTGGGAGCCTTCCCCGACAGGATGTTCAGGGAAGCAACAGAACGGGCATAGAATCTTCCGGTGTGAGTTGGCTCTCGCTACCTGCGGGACAACTATCCGGCCACATCAACGCCGGAACGACCCAAATACCTAGGAGGCGGAATGCGTTTCACGCGCACTTCCCAAATGCTCAGCGTCGCGGCCATCGCCGTTCTGTCGCTGAGTGCATGCGGCGGCGGAAGCACTGAATCCAGCACGGGCGGCGGCACCACGGACGCCGTCATCGTGGTGGACGGATCCGAGCCCCAGAACCCGCTGATCCCCACCAGCACCAACGAGGTGGGTGGCGGAGCGATCCTCGACCTCATCTTCGCGGGCCTGGTCAGCTACGACGCCGAGGGCAAGCCCCAGAACGAGATGGCAGAGTCCATCGAGACCGAGGACGCCCAGAACTACACGATCACGCTCAAGGAGGGCAAGACCTTCACCAACGGTGACCCCGTCACCGCGAGCTCCTTCGTGAACGCCTGGAACTACGGCGCCGCCGCGAAGAACGCGCAGCTCTCGAGCTACTTCTTCGAGAGCATCGAAGGCTACGACGAGGCCAGTGCCGAGGGCTCCACCGTGGAGACCATGAGCGGCCTCACCGTCGTCGACGACCGGACGTTCACCGTCAAGCTGGCCCAGCCCGAGTCCGACTGGCCGCTGCGCCTCGGGTACAGTGCGTTCTTCCCGCTGCCCGCCGCCGCCCTCGAGGATCCTGCAGCCTTCGGCGAGAACCCGATCGGCAACGGACCCTACAAGTTCGCGTCCGAGGGTGCCTGGCAGCACAACCAGCAGATCGAACTCGTGCCGAACGACGAGTACGAAGGCCCCCAGGCCGCCCAGAACGGCGGCGTGACGTTCAAGATCTACCAGAACGACACGACGGCCTACCAGGACCTGATCTCGGACAACCTCGACGTGCTGAAGACGATCCCGACGAGCGACATCAAGAACTTCAAGAACGACCTCGGCGAGCGCTCCATCGAGTCGCCCTACGCGGGTAACCAAACGATCGCCGTGCCGTACTACCTCCCGAACTGGGAGGGTGAGGCGGGCAAGCTGCGGCGCCAGGCGCTCTCGATGGCGATCAACCGTGACGAGATCACCGAGGTCATCTTCAACGGCGGTCGTGAACCTGCGAAGGACTTCACCGCTCCCGTCCTTGAGGGCTACAGCGCGGACCTGCCGGGCAGCGAGAACCTCGAGTACAACCCGGAGGAGGCCAAGAAGCTCTGGGCCGACGCCGAGAAGATCGCGCCCTACGACGAGTCGCAGCCCCTGACCATCGGCTACAACGCCGACAAGGGCGACCACAAGACGTGGGTCGAGGCCGTGGTGAACAACATCAAGAACAACCTGGGCATCGAGGTCGCGGGCAAGCCGTACGCGACCTTCAAGGAAGCGCGTACGGAAGCCACGGAGGAGACCCTCACCGGTGCCCTGCGTGCCGGCTGGCAGGCCGACTACCCGTCGCTGTACAACTTCCTCGGACCGATCTACGCCACCGGCGCCGGATCCAACGATGCCCGCTACAGCAACCCGGAGTTCGACCAGGAGCTGACCGACGGACTCGCCGCCAGCTCCGTCGAGGAGGGCAACGAGGCCATGAACAAGGCCCAGGAGCAGCTCCTCGAGGACCTCCCGGCCATCCCGCTGTGGTACCAGGTCGCCCAGGGCGGCTGGAGCAACAACGTGGACAACGTCGAGTTCGGCTGGAACGGTGTTCCGCTCTACTACGCCATCACCGGCAAGTAACCCGTAGCGGTCCCGGGGCCTGCCCGGCACAGGGCAGGCCCCTTTTCCGTGCCAACGAAAAGGTTTTCCACCTCATGAGCAACCCCCACCCGCGTCCCGTCCG
The DNA here is from genome assembly GCF_054511015.1 of Arthrobacter sp. MDT1-48-3. Taxonomy (NCBI): domain Bacteria; kingdom Bacillati; phylum Actinomycetota; class Actinomycetes; order Micrococcales; family Micrococcaceae; genus Arthrobacter; species Arthrobacter sp. MDT1-48-3. The sequence goes on along the minus strand of NZ_JBTNDL010000007.1, from coordinate 163,560 downwards.
GACGCACGCCGCACCGGGAGGTGCGCACTGATGGTCTGGTACATCGTCCGACGCTTCCTGCAGCTGATCCCGGTCTTCCTCGGCGCCACCCTGCTGGTGTACTTCCTCGTCTTCAGCCTCCCCGGCGACGCCACCGCCGCCATCTGCGGCGAGCGTGGCTGCACCCCGGCCGTCGTCGCGGGTCTCCGCGAGCAGTACAACCTGGACCAGCCCTTCTGGATCCAGTACCTGCTGTACCTCAAGGGCGTGCTGACGTTCGACCTCGGCACCAACTTCTCGGGCCGGCCGATCGCCACCATCATCGCCGAGGTCTTCCCGACGACGGCGAAGCTCGCCGTCATGGCCCTGGTCATCGAGGCCGTCTTCGGCATCGTCTTCGGCCTCATCGCGGGCCTGCGCAAGGGCAAGCTGTTCGACTCCTCCGTGCTCGTGCTGTCCCTGATCGTGATCGCCGTGCCCATCTTCGTGCTCGGCTTCCTGATGCAGTTCCTCATCGGGGTCAAGCTCCAATGGACCAACCCGACGGTCAGCGGTGACGCCACCTTCACGGAGCTCCTGCTCCCGGCGGTCGTCCTCGGCCTGGTGTCCTTCGCCTACGTCCTGCGCCTGACCCGTACCAGCATCATCGAGAACGTGAATGCGGACTATGTCCGCACGGCGACGGCCAAGGGCCTCAGCCGCCGGCGCGTCGTCGTCGTGCACGTCCTCCGCAACTCGCTGATCCCCGTGGTGACCTTCCTCGGAGCCGACCTCGGCGCCCTCATGGGCGGCGCGATCGTCACCGAAGGAATCTTCAACGTCAACGGCGTCGGCAACACCCTCTACCGTGCCGTGCTGAACGGAGACGGACCGATGGTCGTCTCGATCGTCACGTTCCTGATCCTCATCTTCTGCCTCGCGAACCTGCTGGTGGATCTCCTGTACGCGTGGCTGGACCCAAGGATTCGATATGCCTGAACCAACACCCACCTCCACCGGGACGCAAGCTCCCACCGAGGCACCCACCCCCGTGGCACGCACCAAGAAGTCCGCCTACCCGATCGAGCACTTCGTGGCGGACCCCGACGAGACACCGGTGCGGGCAACCGACAGCGCTGTGTCCGACGCCGCGCCCCGCAGCCTGTGGGGTGAGGCGTGGCGCAGCCTGCGCAAGCAGCCGCTGTTCCTCATCAGCGCCGTCCTGATCCTCGCAGTGGTCTTCGTGGCGCTGTTCCCCGGCATCTTCACGAACGAGCCGCCGAACGAGAACTGCCTGCTCGAGAACTCCGACGGCGGGCCGGCCCCCGGCCATCCGCTGGGCTTCACCGTGCAGGGCTGCGACATCCTCTCGCGCGTCGTCTACGGCACGCAGTCCTCCCTCACCGTGGGTCTGTTCGCCACGCTCGGCGTGGTCCTCATCGGAGGGCTGATCGGCGCGCTGGCCGGCTTCTTCGGCGGCTGGGTGGACGCGGTCCTCGCCCGCGTGGGCGACATCTTCTTCGCCCTGCCGCTGATCCTCGGTGCGATCGTCGTGGTGCAGCTTCCCGTCTTCCAGCAGAACCGCAACGTGTGGACGCTGGTGGTCATCCTCGTGACGTTCGGCTGGCCGCAGATCGCGCGCATCACGCGTGCGGCGGTCATCGAGGTGCGCAACGCCGACTTCGTGACGGCCGCGCGGTCCCTCGGCGTCTCGCCGCTGGGCTCCCTCGTCAAGCACGTCATCCCGAACGCGCTCGCACCGGTGATCGTCATCGCGACGATCTCCCTCGGCACGTTCATCGTGGCGGAGTCGACGCTGTCGTTCCTCGGCATCGGACTGCCGCCGGACGTCATGTCGTGGGGGAACGACATCTTCTCCGCGAAGCCGTCGCTGCGCAGCAACCCCATGGCCATCTTCTGGCCGGGCCTCGCGCTGTCGATCACCGTTCTGAGCTTCATCATGCTGGGCGACGCCCTGCGTGACGCTCTCGATCCGAAGGCACGCAAACGATGAGCCACAGCACCAGCAACGCAAGGGCCGCAGCGCCGTCGGGCATGCCGCAGCCGCTGCTCGAACTCCGCGACCTCGCCATCACCTTCTCGACGTCGAACGGGGACGTCCCGGCGGTGCGCAACGCGCACCTGACCGTGATGCCCGGCGAGACCGTCGCGATCGTGGGGGAGTCGGGCTCCGGCAAGTCGACGACGGCGCTCGCCGCCATCGGCCTCCTGCCGGCCAACGGCCGCGTCTCGAACGGCAGCATCATCTTCGACGGGGAGGACATCACCTCCGCGTCGGAGAAGCGCATCATCGAGCTCCGGGGTTCCTCTATCGGCATGGTGCCGCAGGACCCCATGTCCAACCTGAACCCGGTGTGGAAGATCGGTTTCCAGGTCAGGGAGACCCTGAAGGCCAACGGCCTGCCGAGCGGCCCGCAGGACGTGGCGAAGGTGCTCTCGGAGGCGGGCCTGCCCGACGCCGAGTCGCGCGCGAACCAGTACCCGCACGAGTTCTCGGGCGGCATGCGCCAGCGTGCCCTCATCGCCATCGGACTGTCCTGCCGTCCGCGGCTGCTCATCGCCGACGAGCCGACGTCGGCCCTGGACGTCACCGTGCAGCGGCAGATCCTCGACCACCTGGACACCATGACGGAGGAGCTCGGCACCGCCGTGCTGCTCATCACGCACGACCTCGGCCTCGCTGCCGAGCGCGCGCACAAGGTGATCGTCATGTACAAGGGGCAGGTCGTCGAGGCGGGTCCCGCCCTCGAGCTGCTGACCAACCCGCGCCACCCGTACACGCAGAAGCTCGTGGCATCCGCGCCGTCGATCGCGTCCCGCCGCATCGAGTCGGCGAAGCGGGCCGGCATCGAGACGGAGGACCTGCTCGCCCCGGCGTCAGCGAAGAGTGCTTCGCCGGACAAGGTGATCGAGGTCGAGGACCTGACGAAGGTCTTCAAGATCCGCGGGAACTGGGGCAAGTCCACGGAGTTCACCGCGGTGGACAAGGTGTCCTTCTCGATCGCACGCGGCACCACGACCGCCGTCGTCGGCGAGTCCGGCTCGGGCAAGTCGACCGTCGCGAAGATGGTCCTCGGGCTGGAAGGGGCGACCTCGGGCAGCATCCGCTTCGACGGCGTGGACATCACCACGCTCGGACGCAAGGAGATGTTCGACTTCCGCCGCCGCGTGCAGCCGATCTTCCAGGACCCCTACGGTTCGCTCGATCCGATGTACAACATCTACCGGACCATCGAGGAGCCCCTCCGTGTCCACGGGGTGGGGGACGCGAAGAGCCGGGAGAAGAAGGTACGCGAGCTGCTCGACCAGGTGGCACTGCCGTCCGCGATGATGCAGCGCTTCCCCAACGAGCTGTCCGGCGGCCAGCGCCAGCGCGTGGCGATCGCCCGCGCCCTGGCCCTGGACCCGGAGGTCGTGATCTGCGACGAGGCCGTCTCGGCGCTCGACGTGCTGGTGCAGGCGCAGATCCTGAACCTGCTCGCCGACCTGCAGTCCGATCTCGGCCTGAGCTACCTCTTCATCACCCACGACCTCGCGGTGGTGAGGCAGATCGCCGACTCCGTGGCCGTCATGGAGAAGGGCAGGCTCGTCGAGCAGGGGACCACGGACGAGGTGTTCGACAACCCGAAGACCGCCTACACGCAGGCGCTGCTCGCGGCGATCCCCGGCGCCGGACTCGTGCTGCCTCCCGAGGTCGCATAGCGGCCCGGCACGACGGCGCCCACCGCGCCGACCGGAGGACGACGGCGGCGGTTCCCTTCCCGGGGGCCGCCGCCGTTGTGCGCCCACAGCGAATCCGGACGCCGATTGACAGGGCGCATTAGGTCTGTTTTTACCTCTCGCCTAGACTGGTAGGAGGGCGCGCACTGCAGCCGCCGTCACTTTCCCCGCAGTTGATACTGAATTGAGTCCTTACGCATGTCTGAAACCACAGGCAACACCGCTGTCCGCAGCGATCTCCGCAACGTAGCCATCGTGGCCCACGTTGACCACGGAAAAACCACCCTGGTCGATGCCATGCTGAAGCAGACCAACTCGTTCGCTGCGCACGGCGACGTCGCCGACCGCGTCATGGACTCGGGTGACCTCGAGCGCGAGAAGGGCATCACCATCCTCGCCAAGAACACCACGGTGTTCTACGACGGTCCGTCCGCCAAGGGCGAGACGATCACTATCAATGTCATCGACACCCCCGGCCACGCCGACTTCGGCGGCGAGGTCGAGCGCGGCCTGTCCATGGTCGACGGCGTCGTCCTCCTCGTCGACGCGTCCGAGGGCCCGCTGCCCCAGACCCGCTTCGTCCTCCGCAAGGCCCTCGCGGCCAAGCTCCCCGTGGTGCTGCTGGTCAACAAGACCGACCGCCCCGACTCCCGCATCGAGGAGGTCGTCAGCGAGTCCATGGACCTGCTCCTCGGCCTCGCCTCCGACCTCGCGGACGAGGTCCCCGACCTCGACCTCGACGCGATCCTCAACGTTCCCGTCGTCTACGCCGCCGCCCGCGCCGGTGCCGCCTCGCTCGAGCAGCCGGCGGACGGGACCGTGCCGTCGAACGACAACCTGGAGCCCCTGTTCCAGACGATCATCGAGCACATCCCCGCACCCCGCTACAACCCCGAGGGTGTCCTGCAGGCACACGTGACCAACCTGGATGCCTCGCCGTTCCTCGGCCGCCTCGCCCTGCTGCGCATCTTCAACGGAACCCTGCGCAAGGGCCAGACCGTCGCCTGGGCCCGCCAGAACGGCGAGCTGAAGTCCGTCAAGATCACCGAGCTCCTCGCCACCAAGGCGCTGGACCGTGTTCCCACCGACTCCGCCGGACCCGGCGAGATCGTCGCCGTCGCCGGCATCGAGGGCATCACCATCGGTGAGACCCTCACCGACGTCGACAACCCCCAGCCCCTGCCGCTCATCACGGTCGACGACCCCGCGATCTCCGTGACCATCGGCATCAACACCTCGCCGCTCGCCGGCAAGGTCAAGGGCGCCAAGGTCACGGCACGCCAGGTCAAGGACCGCCTCGACAAGGAGCTCATCGGCAACGTCTCGCTCCGCGTCCTGCCCACCGCACGCCCCGACGCGTGGGAGGTCCAGGGCCGCGGCGAGCTCGCACTGGCCATCCTCGTGGAGCAGATGCGCCGCGAGGGCTTCGAACTCACCGTCGGCAAGCCCCAGGTGGTCACCAGGACCATCGACGGCAAGATCCACGAGCCGATGGAGCACATGACCATCGACGTCCCCGAGGAGTACCTCGGCGGCGTCACCCAGCTCATGGCCGCCCGCAAGGGCCGGATGACCAACATGGCCAACCACGGCACCGGCTGGGTCCGTATGGAGTTCATCGTCCCGGCGCGAGGCCTGATCGGCTTCCGCACCCGCTTCCTGACCGACACCCGCGGTGCAGGTATCGCAGCGTCCATCTCCGAGGGCTACGAGCCGTGGGCCGGTGACATCGAGTACCGCACCAACGGTTCGATGATCGCCGACCGCGCCGGCGTCGTGACCCCGTTCGCGATGATCAACCTGCAGGAGCGCGGCTCCTTCTTCGTGCAGCCCACCTCCGAGGTGTACGAGGGCATGATCGTCGGCGAGAACTCACGCGCCGATGACATGGAGGTCAACATCACGAAGGAGAAGAAGCTCACCAACATGCGTGCGGCCTCCTCCGACACCTTCGAGAACCTGACCCCGCCCCGCAACCTCACGCTCGAGGAGTCCCTCGAGTTCGCCCGCGAGGACGAGTGCGTCGAGGTCACGCCGGAGTCCATCCGTATCCGCAAGGTCATCCTCGACGCCAACGAGCGCATGCGCGCCTCGCGTTCACGCGCCCGCGCCTAGCTCCACGAGCACCATGGCACACGACGACGCCGGCGCCTCCCCAGCGGGGGAGGGCCGGCGTTCGGCGTTCCCGGGGACGGGGGACTCCGGCCCGATCTCACGGGCGGACCCGTCCGTGCCGGACGCATCGGCCGCCGGACGGTACGGGAGCGACGACGATCGACGGGCGGCTGCGGCCGCGGCTCCTGGCGCCCGGCCCGGGTCGTCGGGCCCCGCGACGTCCGCCCCGAGCCGCATCGTGGCCGTGGTGGGGGCTGCCGTCGCCGGGATCACGGCAGCGGTGTTCGGGACGCTGCTGCACGCGCACGTGCTCTTCGTCGCCGGTACGGCGCTGCCCGTGGGCGCGGTGGCCGCACTGGCGCTCGCCGGCAGCCTGTTCCTGCTGAGCGGGCTCTGGGCGCGGAGCGTCGCGATGACGGCGGTGGCAGGAGTGGTCGCGTACGGCGTGGTCGCCCTGCTGTCCACGTCGTCGAAGACGCTGATCCTCACCGGCTCGTCGGAGGTCGCCCCGGGGACCGCCGCCGCGGGCAACCTCTGGCTCTTCGGTGTGCTCGCGATGACGCTCGTCGCCGTGACGCTGGGCGCCGTCGTGCTGCGTCCGCAGCGGCGCCGCTAGCAGTCCGCGGAGTCAGTCCGCGGTGCGGTCCAGGTGGTGCGCGAGCATGATCGAGGTGGCCGTGCCGTCCTCGTCGGGGTCCCGCCGGGCGTACTCCTCGAACACGTCACGGATGCGGCCCATCATCTCGGCGCGGTGCTCGTCGTTGAGCCGGACGCCGAGGCGCCAGACGTCGATCTCGGACGGCTGCAGGCCCTCGATCTCCTGCAGGAACGTCTCCACGAGCACGGGCGCCGCATTCGGGATACGGCTGTGCCAGGACAACCCTGTGGCGCGGTAGGGGATCTCCTTGGCGCCACGGTTGCCGGTGCGGGCGTCGTCGGCCGCGAGGAAACCGGTGGACAGGAGGGTGCGCACGTGGTGCAGCGCCGTCGCCGGATTGAGATCCAGCGTCTCGGCGATCTCCTTGTTGGTCCTCGCCTTGTGGAGGCACAGACGCAGGATGCGGAGCCTGACAGGGGAGCTGAGCGCCCGGCCTCGGGCCTGGAGATCCTCGTCTGTGTCCATCCGCCGATTATACGGGAATTCGACCTATCGATTGATAGGTCCCAATCACTGTTACGCCGTTCCCCGGCGGGGGGCCCTGCGCGGCGGAGCCGGCGGCACCGTCTTCGCGGCCGCCACATCGGAGAGTAGGACGACGTCGTCCCCCCTGCGGGTGCGCACGGTGCAGCTGGTGCCGTCCCGCGCGATCAGGTCGCCCAGCGAGTCGGTGAAGCCGTCGTCGAGGCGGCGCCGCACGACGACCCTCGTATTCAGAGGGAGCGAGGCGAGGAGGTCGAGGGGGCTCTGCACCCGTCAAGGGTAGACCTCCGGGCGCGTCGGCGCGGCCGACCCCGGGCGGGGAGCGGGTGGTCCTGCCGGAGGGAGGCGTTGCGTTAAGCTGGAGACCGCACCTCGGGTGCGCAGCCGACCCAGCTCCAACGAAAGGCGTGGGAAGTGACCTACGTAATCGCGCAGCCATGCGTGGACGTCAAGGACAAGGCCTGTATCGAAGAGTGCCCTGTCGACTGCATCTATGAGGGCGAGCGGTCGCTCTACATCCACCCCGACGAATGCGTGGACTGCGGCGCGTGCGAGCCCGTCTGCCCGGTGGAGGCCATCTACTACGAGGACGACACTCCCGAGCAGTGGGCCGAGTACTACAAGGCGAACGTCGAGTTCTTCGACGATCTCGGCTCGCCCGGCGGTGCCGCGAAGGTCGGCAACACGGGCTTCGACCACCCCATCATCGCGGCCCTGCCGCCCCAGAACCAGCCCGCGTAGGTGGTGGCCGGGGAGCCGAAGCCGTTCGGCCTGCACCTGCCCGACTACCCCTGGGACGCGATGGCGCCCTACCGGGCGGTCGCCGCCGAGCACCCGGCGGGCGTGGTGGACCTGTCCATCGGGACGCCCGTCGATCCGACCCCGGAACTGATCCGGTCCGCGCTGGCCGCGGCCGCCGATGCGCACGGGTACCCCACCACGCACGGCACCACAGCGCTGCGGGAAGCCATCAGCGCCTGGTTCGCGCGCCGCCGCGGCGTGCCGGGCCTGGATCCCCTCGACATCCTGCCCACCGTCGGGTCCAAGGAACTGGTCGCGTGGCTGCCGCTCCTGCTGGGACTCGGCGAGGGGGACGTCGTCGTCCGTCCCACGGTGGCGTACCCGACCTACGACATCGGAGCCCATCTCGCGGGTGCGACGCCCGTCCCGGCCGATTCCCTGGCGGAACTCCCCGCGGACGTGCGCGCCCGGGTGCGCCTCGTCTGGATCAACTCGCCGGGCAACCCCACGGGGGACGTGCTCGACGTCCACGCCCTGAAGGCGATCGTCGACGACGCCCGCTCCCTCGGAGCCGTCGTCGCATCGGACGAGTGCTACGGGGAACTGGGCTGGGGCGCCTGGGATCCCGCGGAGGGTGGCGAACCCGTGCCCAGCGTCCTCGACCCACGGGTCTCCGGCGGCTCGCACGAGCTCCTGCTGGCCGTCTACTCACTGAGCAAGCAGTCCAACCTCGCCGGGTACCGTGCTGCCTTCACGGCCGGCGATCCGGCGATCATCGCCAGCCTCGTCAACTCGCGCAAGCACGCCGGCATGATCGTGCCCTATCCGGTGCAGGAAGCGATGCGCGTGGCGCTCGGTGACGACACCCACGTGGCGGAACAGAAGGACCTGTACCGGCGACGCCGTGCCCTGCTGGTCCCGGCCCTCGAGGCCGCCGGATTCACCATCAGCGGTTCCGTGGCCGGCCTGTACCTCTGGGCGTCCGACGGCGAGCCCACCTGGGACACCATCGGCCGCCTGGCCGGGCTCGGCATCCTCGCGGGCCCCGGCACGTTCTACGGGGATGCGGGTTCAGGTTTCATCCGGGTCGCGCTCACGGGCAGCGACGAGAGGATCGAGGCGGCGGTCGCCCGCCTCGCCGACCTGGTCCGCTGAGCGGCGCTGGTCACCGGTGCACGGCGAAGGGCAGCAGGATTAGTGATCGGGCCCCGCTGGCGGTAGCGTTTCAGCTGAATGTGCGTTTCCCGGAGTGACGTGTGTCCTCCTGTGTTGCGATGACGATATGTGGCGACGACCTCGCTCCAGCTCCTGAAGGAGAATCGATGACCGAGCAGAATGCTGCTTCCCTGCACTACGGCGGTGGCGAACTCAGCCTCCCGCTGGTGCCCGCCGTTGAGGGCAACAACGGCTACGACGTGTCGAAACTGCTGAAGCAGACCGGCCAGGTCACCTTCGACCCGGGCTTCATGAACACAGCGGCCACCACGTCCGCGATCACCTACATCGACGGCGACGCCGGGATCCTGCGCTACCGCGGCTACCCGATCGAGGAACTCGCGAAGAACTCGAGCTTCCTGGAGGTCTCCTACCTCCTCATCTACGGCAACCTGCCGACACCCGAGGAACTGTCCGCGTTCGACGGACGGATCCGCCGCCACACCCTGCTGCACGAGGAGCTCAAGGGCTTCTTCGGCGGATTCCCCCGCGACGCGCACCCCATGCCCGTGCTGTCCTCGGCCGTCTCGGCGCTGTCCACGTTCTACCAGGACTCCCTGGACCCCTTCGACGACGAGCAGGTGGAGCTCTCCACGTTCCGCCTCATGGCGAAGCTGCCCGTCATCGCGGCCTACGCGCACAAGAAGTCCATCGGCCAGCCGATGCTGTACCCGGACAACTCCATGAACCTCGTGGAGAACTTCCTGCGGCTCTCCTTCGGCCTGCCGGCCGAGCCGTACGACCTCGATCCGATGATGGTCAAGGCCCTGGACCTGCTGCTCATCCTGCACGCGGACCACGAGCAGAACTGCTCCACGTCGACGGTCCGCCTCGTGGGCAGCTCGAACGCGAACATGTTCGCGTCGGTCTCCGCGGGCATCAACGCTCTCTTCGGCCCGCTGCACGGTGGCGCGAACGAGGCCGTGCTCAACATGCTGCGCGACATCCAGGCCAAGGGCATGCAGCCCGAGGACTTCATGGAGAAGGTCAAGAAGAAGGAAGACGGCGTGAAGCTCATGGGCTTCGGGCACCGCGTCTACAAGAACTACGACCCGCGCGCCAAGATCGTCAAGGCCACGGCCCACGACATCCTCAACAAGCTCGGCGGCAACGACGAACTGCTCGACATCGCCATGCGCCTCGAGGAGAAGGCGCTCGCGGACGACTACTTCATCGAGCGGAAGCTCTACCCGAACGTCGACTTCTACACGGGGCTGATCTACAAGGCGATGGGCTTCCCGGAGAAGATGTTCACCGTGCTGTTCGCGATCGGGCGCCTGCCCGGCTGGATCGCGCAGTGGCGCGAGATGATGCAGGATCCGCAGACCAAGATCGGGCGCCCGCGCCAGCTGTACACGGGCGAGGGAGAGCGGCACTACCCCGCGATCTGAGCCGCGGGACGAGCTTTCCCGCACCCGGTACGGAAACGGCCGCCCACCATCAGGTGGGCGGCCGTCGTCGTTCCGGGACGAGGAGGTCAGGCGACCGGGGCCGTCGCGTAGCCCTGCGGGTTGTTCCTCTGCCAGCGCCAGTGGTCCTCGCACATCTCGGCGAGGGTCCGCGTCGCGGACCAGCCGAGGTCGGCCAGGGCGGAGGAGGGGTCCGCGTAGCTCACGGCCGCGTCGCCGGGCCGGCGGGGAGCGAACTCGTAGGGGATGTCCCGGCCCACCGCGGCCGAGAACGCCGTGAGGACCTCGAGGACGGAGGAGCCGTTGCCGGTGCCGAGGTTCCACGTGTGCACGCCGCCGCGCGCCACGAGGTAGTCGAGCGCGGCGAGGTGCCCCTCGGCGAGGTCGACCACGTGGATGTAGTCGCGCACGCCCGTGCCGTCCGGCGTCGGGTAGTCGTTGCCGAACACCATCACCTTCTCGCGCCGGCCGACGGCCACCTGCGCCACGAACGGCAGCAGGTTGTTGGGCACGCCGGTGGGGTCCTCACCGATGGTGCCCGAGGCATGCGCGCCCACCGGGTTGAAGTAGCGCAGCAGGGCGATGTTCCACCGTGGGTCGGCGGCACCGAGGTCCGAGAGGATGTCCTCGATCTGCTCCTTGGTGCGCCCGTAAGGATTCACCGCGTCCAGGGGGAGCTTCTCGGTGAGGGGTACCTCCTCGGAGGCACCGTACACGGTGGCGGACGAACTGAAGACCAGCGTGCGCACGCCGGCATCGTCCATCACACGCAGCAGGTTCAGCGTGCCCCCCACGTTGTTGGAGTAGTAGTACAGCGGCTTCTCGACCGATTCACCCACGGCCTTCAGGCCCGCGAAGTGGATCACCGCGTCGACCTTCTCCTCCGCGAAGATGGACCGCAGCCGGGGCTCGTCGAGCAGATCGGCCTGGTGGAACGTGGGCGTGCGGCCGGCGAGGGCCGCGACACGCTCGAGCGAGGTCTCGGTGGAGTTCAGCAGGTTGTCGACGACGACGACGTCATGGCCGTGTTCGAGCAGGGTCAGGACGGTGTGCGAGCCGATGTAGCCACTGCCACCGGTAACGAGGATCTTCATGCTTCCATCCTAGGTCGGCGTCCCACCCGACTCTTCCACCGCATCGTCCTCCGGGCCGTCCTCCGCGTGCGGTTCCATGAGTCCAGCGAAACGGACGCGGCTCTGGAGCGGCCGCGGGTGCGGGGTCTACTCTGGGAGCCAGCCCGACCGGTCCCGAAGGAGGCCCATGTCGTACCCCGGGTACAGCACGTACTTCACCGTGGACACCTCCCAGGTGCTCCTCGTGGCGCTCTACCTGCGGGACTGCGCCGGGCTGCGGGGGGTCGGACTCCCCGCGCTGCCGCCGATCGTCCCGTCCGTGCGGACGGTCGAGACCCGGCGGCTGACCGAGCCGTCAGGTGGTGACACGGCACTGCGGGTCGAGTGGGAGGCGTGGTGGCACAGCCTCCTCGGAGGCCGTATCAGCGACGCCGTCCTGCCCCTGCCGCCACGCTTCGAGGCGCTGGACGGCATGGAGGCGCTGAAGGCGCTCATGCGGGCCCACGTCGGGGCAGCCATGGACTGGGCCGAGGAGCGGTGCGCGGAGTATGCCCTCCACGCGGGGGCGAGGGGCGCCGACAGCATGGAGTACCTGCTGGCGCGGATCGTGCAGGAACGCGAGCTTGAACTGGGCCGGGCCGCCCGCCACTTCACGCTGCAGGTCGTCGAACTCCCGCTGGGCGTCCACCGCGCGTGGTGGGTGGAGCCGGACAAACTCCTGATGTGCCAGGAGCTGTTCGACGACGAGCGGTCCTTCCGCAGCTATGTGGAGCCGGTGGTCAGGGTGCTCGCCTGAGCCGTTGGCCGGTCAGGGCGTCATCCCCGCGACGGTGACGACCAGGGTCCCGGGGTCCGTCGGCGTCGGAGTCCACCCGCCGTCGGACCTGACCCATGCGAGGCCCCCGTACGCGACCGAGGTGATGTGCAGATGGGCGGCGTTCGCGACGGCCCACTGCGCGGCCGCCCAGCCCGTCGTCCCGCTCACGCCCAGGGTGAGGGTCCTCCCGTCGGCGACGCCCCCGAGCGGCCCGAAGACCTCGTCGGCGGCGTCGGACACCGCGAGGGTGTCGCCGTCCGCGGCCGGTTCCCGGAGCGTGCAGTCGAGGGCGGCAGGGGAGTTGCCCGTCAGCGCGGAGGCGAAGGCGCGTCCTTCCGGCTCGTGGTCCGCGTACGCCTCGGGGTAGGCGGACCGCTGGACCGTCTGCGCCGCCTCGGTGATGGGCAGCGTCTCGTAGCCCGGCACCTCCACCAGGGCGTCGTAGAAGGCGCCGGTGGCGTAGAGCGGCGTCATGACCTGCTCCTCCGTGCCCCAGCCCTGCGAGGGCCGCTGCTGGAACAGCCCGCGGGAGTCGGGGCCGGCGTCGTCCCCGTAGCCGATGTTCTCGAGCCGCGACTCCTGGATGGCCGTGGCGATCGCGATGGACGCCGCCCGCGCAGGCAGGCCGCGCTGGACGGCGACGCCGGAGATCAGGGCGGCGTTCCCGGCCTGCGTCGGGCTCAGCTCGAAGGTATCGGCGCCCACCGTGGCACTGCAGCGTTCACGGACCAATACCTGGCTGTCCTGGAGCTGGTCGAGCGCGAGGACGCCACCGCCGACTACGACGATCCCGAGGGCGGCGAGCATGGCACCGGTCCGCAGCCGGCGCCGGCGGCGACGGACAGCAGCGGAGGGGGGCCGCGGCACCACGGGCTAGTTGGCGTGCAGGGCCGGGTTGAGCGCGATCCCGTCGCCGGTGCGCGGACGTGCCTCGACCGCACCGGTGGCGGAGTTGCGCAGGAAGAGGATGCCCGGTTCACCCGAGAGGTCCTTGGCCTTCACGAGCGTCCCGTCCTGAAGGGTCACCTTGGTGCCGGCCGTGAGGTACAGGCCGGCCTCGACCACGCAGTCGTCCCCGAGGGAGATGCCCACACCGGACTCGGCGCCGAGCAGGCAGCGCTCACCGATGGTGATGCGTTCCTTGCCGCCACCCGAGAGGGTGCCCATGATCGAGGCGCCGCCGCCGATGTCGGAGCCGTTGCCCACCACCACACCCGCGGAGATACGGCCCTCGACCATGGAGTGGCCGAGGGTGCCCGCGTTGAAGTTCACGAAGCCCTCGTGCATCACGGTGGTGCCGTCGGCGAGATGGGCACCCAGGCGGACACGATCGGCGTCGGCGATCCTCACGCCTGCCGGCACCACGTAGTCCACCATGCGCGGGAACTTGTCGACGCCGTGCACGGCCACGGGTCCGCGCGCCCGCAGGGCGGCCCGGACGGTCTCGAAGCCCTGCACGGGGGCCGGTCCGTGGTTCGTCCAGACCACAGTGGCCAGGAGCCCGAAGATGCCGTCGAGGTTGATGGTGTTGGGCTCGACGAGCCGGTGGGAGAGCAGGTGCAGCCTCAGGTACGCGTCCTCGGTCCCGGCCGGGGCGTCGTCCGGATCCACGGCGAGGTCCACGACCCGCTGGGTCACCTGCCGCGCGTCGTCGGACCCGGAGCCTGCGAGCGTCTCGAGGGTGTTGCGCAACTCCTGCTGCGCGGCGGCGTCCATCGGATCGGCTCCGAGCCAGGGGGCGGGGAACCACGTATCCAGGACGGTGCCGTCCGAGGCCACCGTCGCGAGGCCGATGCCACCGGCCACACGCTGGGAGGCTCCGGGCAGGGAAGGGCTGGGCGTAGGAGGAGTCATGGGCAGCAGTCTACCGAGGGATAGGGTTGCAGCATGATTCAGACACCCTCCGTGGAGCTCGACCTGGCCTCCGACGTCGCCCAGCTCACAGCCCGACTGATCGACGTCGAGAGCGTCTCGGGCAACGAGGCGGGCATCGCCGACGCCGTCGAGCGGGCCCTGCGACCCCTGCAGCACCTCGAGGTGGTCCGCGACGGCGACTGCGTGCTGGCGCGGACGCGGCTCGGCCGCGCCGAGCGGGTCATCCTCGCCGGTCATCTGGACACCGTTCCGCTGCCCACCACCGCCGGGTCGAGGGGGACGGTCCCGTCCACCTGGGAAGGGGATGTGCTCTTCGGCCGGGGAGCGACGGACATGAAGGGGGGCGTGGCCGTGCAGCTCGCGCTCGCCGCCGCGCTCACCGCGCCGAGCCGCGACATCACCTTCATCTTCTACGACCACGAGGAGGTCGAGGCCTCGCTCAGCGGGCTGGGCCGCGTGGCCGTGTCCCATCCGGAGTGGCTGGAGGCGGACTTCGCGGTCCTCCTCGAACCCACGGACGGCACGGTGGAGGGAGGGTGCAACGGCACCGCGCGCTTCGACGTGCGCGTCACCGGGAAGGCATCGCACTCCGCCCGCGCCTGGATGGGGGAGAACGCCATCCACGGCGCCGCCGAGATCCTCGTCCGGCTCCGCGACCACGAGCCGGCGACCGTCCATGTCGACGGGCTCGACTACCGGGAGAGCCTGAACGCGGTCAAGATCAGCGGCGGCACGGCCGGCAACGTGATCCCGGACAGCACGGTCATCGAGGTGAACTACCGCTTCGCGCCGGACAAGACGCCCGAGCAGGCGGAGCAGTACGTACGGGCGCTGCTCGAGGGCTTCTCCGTCGAGCGGACCGACGCCGCCGCGGGAGCGCGGCCCGGTCTCCAGCATCCGGCGGCGGCGGCCTTCGTGGCGGCTGTCGGCGCCGAACCCAAGCCGAAGTACGGCTGGACCGACGTCGCGCGGTTCAGCGCCCTCGGCATACCGGCGGTCAACTTCGGTCCGGGCGACGCACTGCTCGCGCACACGGACGACGAGCACGTGCAGGCCGACGCGGTGCGCGCATGCCTCCGCGCCCTGACCACCTGGCTGTCCTGACCCGACCGCACACGACGAAGGGCCCGGCTGGTGCCGGGCCCTTCGTCGTCCAGGGGTGCAGTGGATGCCTCCTCAGGTGGAGGCGGCATCCATGGCGATGGCGCCCTTCGCGGCCGGTTTGCGCCCCTTCGTCCGGAAGCTGAGGAGCGTGGAGAGCCGGGTCGCCAGCGTGGAGAGCGCGAAGTTGATGGCGATGAAGATCGCTGCCGCGACGAACAGCGACGGGATCACGTTGCCCTCGCCCACCCCCAGGCGCCGCGTGAACTGCAGCAGCTCCGGGTAGGTGATGATGAAGCCCAGCGCGGAGTCCTTCAGGATCACCACGAACTGGCTGATCAGGGCCGGCAGCATGGCGATCAGGGCCTGCGGGACCTCGATGGAGCGCAGCGACTGGTTCCGGGTCAGGCCGATCGCCATGCCCGCCTCGCGCTGGCCCTTCGGCAGGCCGTGGACGCCGGAGCGCACGAGCTCGGCGATGACCGACCCGTTGTAGAGCGTCAGGGCGATGATCACGGCGATCAGTGGTGCGTCCTGCGGCTGGACGGCGCCCGAACTGCCGAGCGCCAGCCAGAAGAAGATCATCATGAGCAGCACGGGGACCGCGCGCAGGACCTCCACGACCAGGCCGGCGAACCAGCGGATCGGCGCGGCGTGCGAGAGCCTCCCGACGCCGAAGATCAGCCCGAAGAGGACCGAGGTGACGATCGAGATGCCGGCGGCCTTCAGGGTGTTGAGCAGCCCGGGCAGGATGAAGAACTCCCAGGTCCTCGACTCGAGGAAGGGTGACCACATGCTCCCGGTCAGCTGGCCCTTGTCCGCCAGGGCGGAGACCACCCAGGCGAGGATGCCGAGGACGACCAGCACACCCACGATGTTGCCGATGAGGATGTTGCGCCGGGCGCGCGGGCCGGGGGCGTCGAACAGGACCTGTTGGACGCTCATCGTGCCACCGCCAGTTTCCGTGAGGCCCAGGTGGTCAGGAGACCGATCGGGATCACCAGGATCACGAAGCCGAGGGCGAAGGTGAGGAAGATCGGGATCACGAGGTCCGACCGAAACTCGATCATGGTCTTCATGAGGCCGGAGGACTCGGTGGCGACCGAGCCGGCCGCGGCGACGGTCGAATTCTTGATGAGGGCGATCAGGACGTTGCCGAGCGGGGCGATCGCCCCGCGGAACGCCTGGGGCAGGATGATGAGGCGCGCGGCGGGGAGGAAGCTGAGTCCGATGGCACGCGCCGCTTCGGCCTGGCCGAGCGGAACCGTGTTCACGCCGCTGCGGATCGCCTCGCAGACGAAGGCGGCATGGTAGAGCGCCAGTCCCACGATCGCGATCCGGAACAGGCTGAGGTTGAGGTCACTCGCCAGGCTGATCTGCATGACGGAGAACAGACCGAGGAACCCGAACGCGAGGATGATCGTCAGCGGGGTGTTACGGAAGATGTTGACGTAGGCCGCCCCGAACCACTGCAGGCTGGGGATGGGGGAGATACGGAACAGTGCCAGCACCGTACCGATGGCCAGGGCCCAGATGGCGGCCCAGAACGACAGCTGGATGTTGACCCAGAACGCTGCGGGCACGTCGTAGGTCTCGAACAGCGACAGGTAGTTCTCCACGGTTCACCTCTTTCCTGGTGGGGAACATGGCATTGGTGGGGTGGTC
This sequence comes from Arthrobacter sp. MDT1-48-3, assembly GCF_054511015.1. Classification (NCBI taxonomy): domain Bacteria; kingdom Bacillati; phylum Actinomycetota; class Actinomycetes; order Micrococcales; family Micrococcaceae; genus Arthrobacter; species Arthrobacter sp. MDT1-48-3. Next base: position 146,709 of record NZ_JBTNDL010000007.1, on the reverse strand, counting down.
CGTGCGGACCACCCCACCAATGATTGCGGTGCTACGCGCAGGGCGCCGGGGTCGGCGGGTTCAGCTCTGCGTTGAAGGTGTAGTCGGCACCCTCGGTGTTGCTGGTGATCGCTTCTTCCCAGGCACCGTCGTCGATCATCTTGGTGATGGCCGCATTGATGTCCTCGCACATGTCGCTGCCCTTGGGGAGCCCGACGCCGTAGTTCTCCTCGGAGAACGTGTTACCGACGACCTTGAACTTGCCGGCGTTGGACTCCTGCGCGGCGAGGCCGGCGAGGATGATGTCATCCGTGGTGACGGCGTCGATCTGGCCGCCGCCCATCGCGGTGACGCACTCCGCGTAGCCGGGCTGCTCGACGAGCTGCACCCCGGGGTACTGGTCCTTGATCTTCTGGGCGGAGGTGGAACCGGTCACGGAGCACAGGTTCTTGCCCTCGAGGTCCTCGGGGCCGGCGATGTCGCTGTCCGTGGGGACGAGGAGGTCCTGGCCGGCCACGAAGTACGGACCGGCGAAGTCGACGGTCTCCTTGCGGGTGTCGGTGATGGAGTACGTCGCGAAGATCATGTCCACCTGGCTGTTGGACAGCAGGTTCTCGCGGTTCGCCGACGGGGCTTCCACGAACTCGATCTGCTCCTCGGTGTACCCGAGCTCGTTCGCGACGTACTTCGCGACGTCGACGTCGAAGCCCGAGTAGGAGCCGCCCTCGTCGTAGCCGAGGCCCGGCTGGTCGAACTTGATGCCGATGCGGACGGTCTCGGCGCTGCCGCTCTCGCCGCCCTCCGACTCGGCGCTGTCGCCGCCGCCACAGGCGGACAGCGTCAGTGCGGCCACCGCAGCTACCGCGGCTGCTGCATATCGGGTCTTCTGCATTGGTTCTCCTTGCGTTGGGGCCTTCCGGAGGCCTTCTGGTATGCGGATGGTGCGGGGGGTCAGTGCGAGAGGATCTTGCCGAGGAAGTCCTTGGCGCGCTCGCTCTGCGGATTCGTGAAGAACTCCTCAGGCGTGGCCTGCTCCATGATCTGGCCGTCCGCCATGAAGATCACGCGGTCGGCGGCCCGGCGGGCGAAGCCCATCTCGTGGGTCACCACGATCATGGTCATGCCCTCCCTCGCGAGGGCCACCATGGCGTCGAGGACCTCGTTGATCATCTCCGGGTCGAGCGCCGAGGTGGGCTCGTCGAACAGCATGACCTTGGGCTTCATGGCGAGCGCGCGGGCGATCGCGACGCGCTGCTGCTGCCCGCCGGACAGCTGCGCCGGGAGCTTCTGCGCCTGGTTGTCGACGCCCACGCGCTTAAGCAGCGACATCGCGAGCTCCTTCGCCTCGCCGCCCTTCATGCCCCGGACCTTCACCGGACCGAGCGTGACGTTCTCGAGGATCGACTTGTGGGCGAAGAGGTTGAACGACTGGAAGACCATCCCGACGTCGGCGCGGAGTTTCGCCAGGGCCTTGCCCTCTGCGGGGAGCACCTTGCCGTCGATGGTGATCTCGCCGTCGTCGATGGTCTCGAGCCGGTTGATGGCGCGGCAGAGCGTCGACTTCCCGGAGCCGGAGGGGCCGATGACAACCACGACCTCACCGCGGGCGACGTCCAGGTTGATGTTCCGAAGGACGTGCAGGTCCCCGAAATGCTTGTTCACGTCCCGGAGGGAGACGAGGGGAGTTCCCGAGGACGCGGGCGCAGCCGGTTGCGGTTCACTTGTCATGGGAGAAATCTAGCGAACTATTCCCTGCCAGCAATACACAGTGGGGCAAAGGCACCGATTGTGATTAAAGAGCAATCAAAAGCAGCCCGCCGGCCTTTCCGTTGGCTAGCCTAGGGAAATGTCTCCCTCCCAGCACCCCTCGGCCAGCAGCGACACCGGGACCACCACCCTGCACGACGACGGCGCCCTCGCCGGATCCGGGCCGTCCGGATCCCCGGTTGCGGACGGCACGTCCGGCAGTCGTGCGACCGATCCCGCGGGAGCTGGCCGGGCCACTCGACGGAAGGGCTCGGTCGAGCTGAGGCGCGGCCAGGCGACGGTCCCGCAGTCGGACAACATGCTCCTCGACGCCGACGAATCCGGAGGCTTCACCCGCACCGACCCGTGGCGCGTGCTGCGCATCCAGAGCGAGTTCGTGGAGGGTTTCGGGACGCTGGCGGACCTCGGTCCGGCCATCAGCGTCTTCGGTTCGGCCCGGACCGCGCGCGACTCCTCGTACTACGCAATCGGCGAGGAGGTGGGCCGCAGGCTCGTGGAATCCGGCTACGCGGTCATCACGGGGGGCGGTCCGGGCGCGATGGAGGCGGCGAACAAGGGCGCCTGCGAGGCCGGCGGTACCTCCGTGGGCCTGGGCATCGAGCTGCCCTTCGAGCAGGGAATGAACGAGTGGGTGGACCTCGGCATCAACTTCCGCTACTTCTTCGCGCGGAAGACCATGTTCGTCAAGTACGCGAGCGGTTTCGTCGTGCTGCCGGGTGGCTTCGGTACCCTCGACGAGCTGTTCGAGGCGATGACCCTCGTGCAGACGGGCAAGGTGACCTCCTTCCCGATCGTGCTGATCGGCGTGGACTACTGGCGCCCCCTGGTCGAATGGATCGAAGGCACCCTGCTCGCCGAGGGCACCGTCTCCCGGCAGGACCTCTCGCTGCTGCAGCTGGTCGACACCGCCGAGGAGGCCGTGCGCATCGTGGCCGCGTCGGCCGGTCACGAGCACCGCGGCTGAGGGTTGCTCCGGAGGAACTCTGACACCATAGCGCTGTGACTATCTTCCTGGTGATCCTCGCCATCCTGCTGGTGGGAGGGACCGCGCTCCTCGCCTCGGGGCGTCCGCTCCCGGCGGCCCTGCACGGGTTCGCACCGGGTACCCGCGCCGACGGGCCGGATGCCGCGGCCGTCGCCCGCACCGGGTCCGGCGCCCCCCGGATGCAGGGGGACGGGCTGGGACTGGTGGAGCCGGTGGCGTCGCTGCCGCCCGTCCTGCTCCCCGACGTGCCCGCCGCAGCGGATGTCGATGCCGTCCGCTTCGGTCTCGGCCTCCGCGGCTACCGGATGGACCAGGTGGACGAGGTCCTCGACCGGCTGGCGGCGGCGCTCGAGGAACGCGACGCCCTCATCGGGGACCTGCGCTCGCGGCTCGCCGCGAAGGACGCCGGATGACCGGCATCGCGGTCCCGGGATCGGACGGCCGGCTCCGGTGCGGCTGGGCGGTCTCCAGCGCGGAGTACGAGCGGTACCACGACGAGGAGTGGGGGAGGCCCGTCCCCACCGAGGCGGGGCTCTTCGAACGGCTGAGCCTCGAGGCGTTCCAGTCCGGCCTGAGCTGGATCACGATCCTGCGCAAGCGGGAGGCGTTCCGCACGGCCTTCGCCGGCTTCGACCCGGCGGCCGTGGCACGGTTCGGCCCCGGGGACGTCGAGCGCCTGATGAACGACGCCGGTATCGTCCGCAACCGGCAGAAGATCGAGGCCACCATCTCGAACGCGGCGGCGCTGCTGGCGTTGCCGGACGGCACGACCCTCGGATCGCTGCTGGAGGCCCACCGACCCCTGCAGAAAGCCGTGCCCGCGACCCTTGCGGACGTCCCTGCCATCACGCCCGAGAGCACGGCACTGGCCCGGGAGCTCCGCAGCTTCGGCTTCCGCTTCGTGGGACCGACGACGGCGTACGCGATGCTGCAGGCCACGGGCTACGTGGACGACCACCTCCGCGACTGCTGGGTCCGGGTGGCGGCAGGGCCGGCGGTGCTCACCTCCCCGGACTCCCCGGACTCCCCGGACTCCCCGGCCGACCCGGCCGACCCGGCCGATCCGGCCGTCGCCTCCCCGACCGTTCCGTGAGCAGCACGGGGACGGCCGGTGTGCGCCGGTCCTCGCTCCGCCGGGTGCCCTGGCCCGTGCCGGTGCTGGCGGTCTTCCTCGCCGGGCGCCTCGTCTCCACCGTGATCCTCCTCCTCGCTGCGTCGCGCCAGGGCGCGAGCCCCTGGTCCGGGCCCTCACCCGCCTACGGCACCTTCATCGACTACTGGGACAGCGGCTGGTACGAGCGCATCTTCACGGAGGGCTACCCCTCCGATCTGCCGCGGGACGCCGGCGGCACGGTCCTCCACAACCAGTGGGCGTTCCACCCGCTCTTCCCGGGACTGGTCCGCGCGCTCGATGCCGTCACGGGCCTCGGCTGGGGGATCCTCGCGCCCTCCGTGTCCATCGCGGCCGCTGCCGGTGCTTCCCTCGTGGTGTACCGGCTGTTCCGGCTCCGCTCCGACGCCGCGGGGGCCCTCGCGGGCGTCGCGGTGGTGTCCTTCGCGCCCGTCGCCGCCATCCTGCAGGTGCCCTACGCGGAGTCGCTGCACCTGCTGCTGCTCGCCTCCGCGCTCTACCTCGTCGCCACGCACCGCTACTACGCGGCGATGCCCGTCGTCGTGCTCATGTGTTCCGCGCGTCCTGCCGGAGTGCCGTTCGCCATCATGGTCGGGATCCTGTTCCTCCACGCGCTGCAGGTCGCGCACCGGTCGGACGACGCCGCCGGGCGCAGCGCCGCAGGGCGGGTGCGGCCGCTGTTCCTGCTGGGGGTCGTCGCCTCGCTCTCCGCCGTCGCGTGGCCCGTCGCCGCGTGGGTGGTCACCGGCCAGCGCGACGCCTATGTCGCGACCGAGACCGCATGGCGCGGAGAGGCGCTGGCGCCCTTCGTGCCGTGGTTCGAGGCGCCTGCCGCCGTGCTGGGACCCGCGGCGGGAGCGCTGGTGGTCGTGGCGCTGGTGATAGGCGCCGCCGCCCTCTTCCTCTCCCCGGGCATGCGCTCGATCGGGCTGGTGCTCGGCGCCTGGTGCGCCGGCTACCTGCTGTACCTCGCGGCGTTCTGGGATCCGCAGTCCAGCACCTGGCGCATCCTGCTGCCGCTCTTCCCCCTGGCGCTCGCGGCCGCACGCCTGGGCGGCGGCCGCGTCCTGTGGGTGCTCCTGCCGGTGTCGGTGGTCCTCCAGTTCCTCTGGGTGGACTGGCTGTGGGCGTGGACGCCGTCCGGGCCGGACGGTGATTATCCACCCTGAGTGTGATCCACGCCGCACCTGAATTAGCAGGAGCAGGCCTTGTGCTGAATAATGAAGGGGATGACGTGCACCACCGGGACCCTCATCGGGCCACCGGGTCAGGCGCACCGTTTACTGTCGCGCTGCCGCTGACCGCGGTTGCGCCCTGTTGAAAGGGACACTCCCCATGGCTGCCATGAAACCGCGTACCGGCGATGGACCGATGGAAGTCACCAAGGAAGGGCGCAGCCTCATCATGCGGGTGCCGATCGACGGGGGCGGACGCCTGGTCGTCGAGCTCAACGCGGAAGAAGCGGGCAAGCTCAAGGACTGCCTGCTCACTGTCACCACCTAGGCGGCAGCGCCGTCAGGCGCGCTGCTTCACCGCCAGCAGGAGCCCGGTCCCGGTCGGCAGGAGCGCCGACACGAGGGACTCGTTCTCCCGGATCATCCGGCCGACCTGGCGCAGTGTGTTGGTCGACTGCTCCCGGACGGCCGGCTCGGCCACCCGGTCCTGGTCCAGGGCGTCGTTGACGATCATGATCCCACCGTCCTTGAGCAGGCGTGTGGCCTGCTCGACGTAGGCCGGGAGCCCGGGCTTGTCCGCGTCGATGAAGACCAGGTCGTACGCGCGGTCCGTCAGGCGTGGGAGGACATCGGCGGCGCGGCCCGAGATGGTGCGCGTGCGGTTGGACGGGATGCCGGCCTCCGAGTAGGCCTCGCGCGCGGCGCGGAGGTGGTCCACGTCGGAGTCGATCGTCGTGAGCACCGCGTTCCGTCCGAGTCCCCTCAGCAGGCAGACGCCGGACACGCCTGCGCCGGCGCCCACCTCGACGGCGGTGCTCGCCTTCGACGCCGCAGCCAGCACGGTGAGCGCCGCGCCGACCGCAGGCGTCACGGGGGTGACACCGAGTTCGTGGGAGCGGTCTCGGGCCCGAAGGAGGATGTCGTCCTCGTCGGGGAGTCCTTCCGTGTAGGACCAGCTGCTGTGTTTGTCGGCGGCCATGGACGTCCGTTCTATGGTTCTCGGGGATGCGGGCTGGAAGGGGCGGAAGCCCCGCCCCAACCCTACTGTGCGGCGCAGCAGGACTTCCATGCGGCGCGTCCTGCCCCGGGGCGGACGGTGCGTGACCCACGCACCGGGGGAGAGCGACGTCCACGGATCTGCCAGCGAGTTCCCAGCTTGGTACGAAAGACTTTTCTCTCGGGACATCCAGCAGCAGCGCAGTCCCGAATCCCCGGTACTCCCGCAGGTCGTGCGCCCGCGGGACGCAGCCTGTTCGGGATTCGCGGCGAGAAGGGGAACATGATGTCTAGTGTCAAGGCGGGGCAGATCGCCGTGGAGGCCAGCACGGGCGCGGACGAGCCGCTGCTCGACGAGCACGGCAACCCCTGGGTCGCACCATCCTGGGAAGAAGTCGTCACCAACTACTCACCGAAGGTCTATCGCCTCGCGTACCGGCTCACGGGCAACAGGTTCGACGCCGAGGACCTCACCCAGGAGGTCTTCGTGCGGGTCTTCCGTTCCCTCGCGAATTTCAAGCCCGGAACGCTCGACGGCTGGCTGCACCGCATCACCACCAACCTGTTCCTCGATCAGGCCCGACGGAAGACGCGCATCCGGTTCGACGGACTCACCGAAGAGGCCGAGAGCCGCCTCCCGAGCAAGCACCCGGGCCCCGAGCGCAGCTTCGAGTTCAACAACCTGGACATCGACGTGCAGTCGGCACTGGAGGAACTGCCGCCGGACTTCCGCGCAGCCGTCGTACTCTGCGACCTCGAAGGCCTCGCCTACGACGAGGTGGCGCAGGTGCTCGGGGTGAAGCTCGGTACCGTCCGCTCGCGCATCCACCGCGGCCGCACCATGCTGCGGGAGAAGCTCGCCCACCGCGACCCGCGCCGGTCGGGCGGGAACGGTCCTGCCCTCGGCGTGCCACGGATCGCCGGTCTGGGCTAGGCCGATGCTGCATCCCCATCGCTCGCTGCAGGACCTCGTCGACGGTGAGTTGTCCGACAGGCGCCGCATCGCCGTGGAGCGCCATGTCTCCCGCTGCGCCTCGTGCGCTGCGGGCGTGGCCCGGCTCCGACGTCTCAAGAGCGCGCTGCTGGGACTGCGCAACCCGTCACCCGACCCGGACCTGCAGCGCAGGCTGCTGTCGCCCGGGTTCGGGTCCGCCGGGGTCCAGGAGCGGACCGGCTCGAGTGCGGCCTTCGTACGCGCCCATCACGAGCGCACCGGTCCCGTCCGCAGCCGCCGCACGCTGGTCGCCACGGCCGGTGGGTCCGCCGCCGTCGTCGCCGCGCTCCTGGCCAGCGCCTACGTCATCGGATCGGAGACCCGGCCCGCGACGGTCGCCGAGGCCGGCGGCACCACCGCGTTGCGCGCCGGCTGGGAGGCCGTGGCACCCCGGACGCCCACCTACCTGGACACCGACCAGCTGGAGACCCTGCGGGCCGGCGGCTGGTACTGCCCGGAACTCGAATCGCTCGGCTTCGACCTCCGCAGCGCCGAGGGCATCACCGTCGACGGCACACCGACCCTGGAACTCGTCCTGGAGAACGACGGCGACACCGTGACCGTCTACGAACAGCGGAAGGTCGGCGGCGCTGTGGATGCCGCTGCTCCGCCGCTGAACGCCGTCACCGGGAACATCGTGACGCAGGACGGCTTCGAGCACGTCGGCGGTGCAGGCCAGGACGTCTGGGTCCTGTCCGGCCGGCCCTGGCAGGTCGTCCTCGATTCGCCGTCGGTCACCTACACCGTGGTGTCCGACCTGCCCGCGGCCGCCATGCCGCAGACGCTCAGCCAGCTCGTGATGGCGGAGCACGCCCAGCTCGCGCTGGCGCCGCAGGGCGGGGACGACTCCATGGTGGAGCGCATCCTCCGCGGTCTCTCGACGATCACCCACCCCGAGGAGAACGGCGGCTGACCGGCGGTGTCGCCGGTCTGTGGCTCCCGCGGGCACGGCCCGGCGTCCGGCCCGCGGTGGCGGCGAATGTGGTCGGCGCAGGCCGGGAAGGTAGTCTTTTCACGTGTTGGGAATCAACGGCCTCGAACTCGTGGTCCTGGCGATCATCGCCGTCATGGTGCTCGGCCCGGAGCGTCTTCCGGAGTACGCCGCCCAGCTCGCTCGTCTCGTCAAGGGCCTGCGCCGCATGGCCTCGGGTGCGCGCGAGCAGCTCCGGGAGGAAGTCGGTCCGGAACTGGACGAGGTCGACTGGCGGAAGCTCGACCCACGCCAGTACGATCCCCGCCGGATCATCAAGGAAGCCCTCCTCGACGACATCGAGGACGTCTTCAAGCCCGTGAGCAGCGGCGCCCCGAAGGCCGCCCCTGCTCCCGCGGTGGCAGCCGCCGGTGCCGTCCGTCCGGATGCGTCCGTGCCGTTCGGTCCCCGCCTCGGCTCGGGGCAGTCCGCTCCGTACGACCTCGAGGCCACCTAGACGCGGGGCATGGCGCTCCGCTCGGCGGTGCCTCTCGTCAGCGCGGGCTGAGCGGCAGCTTCAGTCCGTCCAGGCCCCGTGGGCGACGGGCGAGCACAGCGGCGATCGCCTCCAGCTCCGCACGGGCCCTCGAGCCGTCCCGGCCGAGGACGAGAGGAGTGCCGGCGTCGCCGCCCTCGCGCAGGGCCACCTCCAGCGGGATGCTGCCGAGCAGGGGGACCTCGGTGCCGAGCGTGTCCGTCAGCCTCGCTGCGAGGGTGCTTCCACCTCCCGCGCCGAAGAGTTCGAGCCGCCCGCCGTCGGGCAGCTCGAGCCAGGACATGTTCTCGATGACGCCGGCCACTCGCTGACCGGTCTGCGCGGCCATGGCGCCGGCGCGTTCGGCGACATCGGCGGCAGCGCTCTGCGGGGTCGTGACGACCAGGAGCTCCGACGACGGCAGCAGCTGGGCCACGGAGATGGCGATGTCGCCCGTGCCCGGCGGCAGGTCCAGGAACAGGGCGTCCAGGTCACCGAAGTACACGTCCGTCAGGAACTGCTCGAGCGCCCGGTGCAGCATCGGCCCGCGCCAGGAGATGGGCTGGTTGCCGTCGACGAACATGCCGATGGAGATGACCTTCACGCCGTGGGCGACGGGCGGCAGGATCAGCTCGTCGACGCGGGTGGGCTGCTGCGTGATGCCCAGGAGGGCGGGGACCGAGAACCCGTAGACATCGGCGTCCACGATCCCCACGCGGAGCCCCTGCGCCGCCATCGCGACCGCGAGGTTCACCGTCACGCTCGACTTGCCGACACCGCCCTTCCCGCTGGCGACCGCGTAGACGCGGGTGAGGGATGACGGCTCGTTGAACGGGATCCCGCGGCGGCCGCCGGCGCCCTTCAGCTGCTCCTTCAGGGCGTCGCGCTGGGCCTGGTCCATCACGCCGAGCTCCACCTCGACGTCGTCGACGCCCTCCACGACGGACAGGGCAGCCTCGGTGTCCCGCCGGATGGTGTCCCGCAGGGGACACCCGGCGATGGTCAGGAGGACCCGGATCCGGACGGTGCGCCCCTCGACGGCGACCGCGTCGACCATGCCGAGTTCGGTGATGGGACGGCGCAGCTCGGGGTCGATCACCGAGGTGAGGGCGTTCCGCACGGCCTCCTCGACGGGCAGGGCGGCACTCACCGGACGGGTTTCCTCCCGGCGGGCTGGACCTTCGGCAGCGCCACCGTACTCTCCGGGGGCTTCCGGGGCCTGCGTTTCTGCAGGGTCAGTTCCTGTCCGTCGGTCGTCTCGAGCAGCTCCTCGAGGACGGAGCGCAGCTCGGACCGGACGTAGTCGCGTGTCGCCACCTCGCGCAGGGCGATGCGCAGCTCCGCGATCTCCCGCGTGAGGTACTCGGTGTCGGAGAGGTTCCGCTCCGCCCGCTGGCGGTCCTCACGCATGGAGACGCGGTCGCGGTCGTCCTGGCGGTTCTGCGCGAGAAGCAGCAGCGGTGCCGCATAGGAAGCCTGCAGGGAGAGCATCAGGGTCAGTGCCGTGAACCCGAGGGCCGCGCTGTCGAAGCGCAGGTTCGCCGGAGCGACGGTGTTCCACGTCAGCCAGACCGCGACGAAGACCGTCATGTAGAAGAGGAACTGCGGCGTGCCCATGAAACGGGCGATGTTCTCCGTGCCGCTGCCGAAGCGGTCCGGGTTCGGTCGCAGGCGCGGGAGGAAGCGCTTGCGCGTCTCGCGCGGCGTATCCAGTCCGCGTGAATTCGACTTGATCCTCTCAACCACGGCGGTCACCTCGTTTCGGTCCGGATGTGTCGTCCTGGGCCCGCCAGTCGTCGGGCAGCAGGTGATCCAACACGTCGTCGACGGTCACGGCGCCCACCAGCCTGCCGTCGGCGTTGACCACCGGCAGCGAGTTCAGATTGTAGGTGGCGAGGATCCTCGACACCTCGCTCACGTTCGCCTGGTCGCCCACGGCCTCGAGGTCCGTGTCGATGATGTTGCCGAGCGGCTCGGGCGGCGGGTAGCGCAGCAGCTGCTGGATGTGCACGACGCCGAGGTAGCGCCCCGTCGGCGTCTCGAGCGGCGGGCGGCAGACGAAGATCGAGGAGGCGAGGGCCGGGGTCAGCTCCTCCCGGCGGACGTGCGCGAGCGCCTCGGCGACGGTCGCCTCGGGAGGGAGGATGACGGGCACCGTGGTCATGAGCGAACCGGCGGTGTCCTCCTCGTACTCGAGCAGGCGGCGTACGTCCTCGGCGTCGTCGGGCTCCATGAGCTGCAGGAGCTCCTCCTTCTGCGCCTCGGGAAGCTCGTTGAGGAGATCGGCCGCGTCGTCGGGGTCCATCTCCTCGAGGACGTCGGCCGCGCGCTCGCGGGTCAGGGACTGCAGGATCTGGACCTGGTCGTCGTCGGGCAGTTCCTGGAGGACGTCCGCGAGGCGGTCGTCCTGGAGCTCGCCGGCGACCTCGATGCGCCGTTTGTCGTTCATCTCGTGGAGCGCGTCGGCGAAGTCGGCGGGCTTGAGGTCGTCGTGCTGGGCGACGAACTGGGTGGCGCCCTGCGGTTCGTCCGTGGTGCCGTGGAAGGCGTCGAGCCAGTCGATGATGAGGCGCTCGCCGCCGCGACGCAGGCCGCGCAGGGGGGAGGTCGATCCGCCGCGTCGCACGAACAGCTGGGAGACGTGCCAGTCGCCCGCACGGTTGCGCTCCATCGCGATGTCCTCGACGACGGCGCTCCCGCTTCCGTCACGCAGGGTCAGGCGTCGGTCGAAGAGCTCGGCCACCACCAGCATCTCCGCACCACGCTGCTCGAAGCGGCGGAGGTTGACGAGGCCGGTGCAGATGATCTGGGACGGGTCCATCGAGGTGATGCGCGTCATGGGGACGAACACGCGCTTCTTGCCGGGAACCTCGACCACGAGGCCCACGACCTGCGGAGGCCTGGTCGGGCCGCGGTCGAGGACGACGGCGTCCCGGAGGCGGCCGAGGCGGTCACCCAGGGGATCGAACACATCGAGCCCCAGCAGTCGGGCGACGAAGACGCGGGTCGGGTTGTTAGTCACAGCTCTAGGCTATCCGCCGCCGCACGAGGGGACGGCATCGGGACGGCATCGCGACGATCGGTCGGACCGCCGGCGGTGGTACGGCATCTGCGGCGGGCCCTCCCTGCCGGTGGCGGGGGGGCGGGAGTTCACCGCGGGCGATACTCCTCCCACGTGATCGAGCAGTACGCAAGAATGGGATGCATGTCGACACCACCTCTCGGAACCACTGCCTCCCGCGACCTGGGCCGGGTGCTGCCCACGGGCGAGACCATCGGCCGGTACACGGGGTACCTCGATGCCCAGAAGGCCGTGGACTACCTCGCCGACCACAAGTTCGCGGTCGAGCGGGTGGCGATCATCGGCAACGACCTCAAGACGGTGGAGCGCGTCACCGGGCGCCTCAGCTACCCGCGGGTGGCGCTCGGCAGTGCCGCGACTGGCGCCTGGTTCGGCCTCTTCGTGGGTGTGATCCTGAGCCTCTTCGCCGGCAGCGAGACCGGCGTCACCATCACGTCGTCGATCGCGCTCGGAGCGATCTTCTGGCTGCTGTTCGGCGTCATCACCTACGCGTTCCAGCGCGGCAAGCGTGACTTCACCTCCACGAGCCAGGTCATCGCGACGAGCTACGACGTCATCGTCGATCCGAGCGTGGCGGCCGACGCACGCCGGTTGCTACAGCAGCTCCCGATGAACGGGCAGGCCCAGCACCCCGGCGCGAACCCCTCCGCCTGGGGCCAGGCACCCGGGCAGACATCCGGGCAGACATCCGGCCAGGCATCCGGCCAGGCACCCGGGCAGGCGCCCGAGCGGCCCGCGTCGTGGAACGATCCCTTCCCGGGGCAGCAGCAGCCGCAGCAGGCGGGGACGGCCGAGGGGCAGACCGCCGGTCCCGGCACGAGCGGTCCGCGCAGGGGGCAGTTCCCCGACCTTCCCGACGGCCGGCCCCAGTACGGTGTGCGCGTCGAGGACCAGCCCGGCGCACCGGGGGCCACGGAGGCCCCGGTGCCGTCGGCGGACGGCGGGCAGGACGGTCCCGTGGAGGACGGACGGCCCGGGACCCACGGCTCCAGCTCGGCCGGGGGACCGCACCAGGGGTAGCAGCGGCCGGACAGCAGCGGCTGGGGAGCGACCGACGGCGCCGCCGGGCGGCGCCGGAGAAGGCAGTGCCAAAGAAGGCAGGGACCCTCGGGTCCCTGCCTCCTTTCATGAACGGGGTGGGCTTCCGCCCCGGGGCTATTCGCCGGTGCTGCCCCAGATGCCGGCCATCCAGTCCTCGACGTCGTCCGGGCTCCGGGGCAGGGCCGCGCTGAGGTTGACGGGCCCGTCGGCGGTCATCAGCACGTCGTCCTCGATGCGCACGCCGATCCCGCGGTACTCCTCGGGGACCGCGAGATCCTCCGCCTTGAAGTACAGGCCCGGTTCGATGGTGAAGACCATGCCCTCTGTGAGGATCCCGTCCAGGTACAGCTCGCGCTTGGCCTGCGCGCAGTCGTGGACGTCCATGCCGAGGTGGTGGCTCGTGCCGTGCGGCATCCAGCGACGGTGGTGCTGCCCCTCGGGCGAGAGCGCCTCGTCGAGGGATACGGGGAGGAGTCCCCACCGGTCCAGGTTCTCCGCCAGGACCGTGACGGCCGCGAGGTGGACCTCCCGGAACTTCCGGCCCGGCTGTGCCGCGGCGAAGCCCGCATCGGCGGCATCGAGCACGGCCTGGTAGATCCTGCGCTGCGTCTCGGTGTACCGCCCGTTCACGGGGATGGTGCGCGTGATATCGGCGGTGTAGAGGCTCTCCGCCTCCACCCCGGCGTCCAGCAGCAGCAGTTCGCCGGCCCTGACCTGGCCGGTGTTGCGGATCCAGTGGAGCGTCGTCGCGTTGTTCCCCGATGCCGCGATGGTGTCGTAGCCGAGGTCGTTGCCCTCCTCGCGGGCCCTGGCGAAGAACGCGCCTTCGACCACGCGCTCGCCCCGGGGATGAGTGATGGCCCGGGGGAGGGCGCGGACCACCTCGTGGAACCCGCCGACGGTGGCGGCGACCGCCGCCTCCATCTGCTCGATCTCCCAGGCGTCCTTGATGAGCCGCAGCTCGGACAGCGCCTCGGCGAGCACCGCATCGAGGGCGTCCGCCTTCTCGAGGTCCACTCCGGTGTTGATCCGGGAGGTGTCGACGAGCGCATCGGCATTGAAGTCGACCTCCCGGAGCAGGCGGATGCTCACCCCACCGATCTCGGGTACGCCGGCATCCTTCGTGATCGCCACCTCGAGTTCGGCGAGGTCCGCCGTCGCGAGGGCGAGCTGGGCCCGGATCTGTGCCATCGAGAGGCGCTGGCCGATCCAGAACTCGCCGTAGCGCGCATTCGCGTAGAACTCGGCGCTGTCGCGTCCCGCGAGTTCCCGGAAGTACAGCGTGGCCGTGTGGTTCCCGCCGTCGTCCCCCGTTCCCTGTTCCACCGGTTCGAGGACCAGCACGGCGTCGGGTTCGTGGTCGAGGCCGAGTCCGGTCAGGTGGGCGAATCCGGAGTGCGGACGGTAGCGGTAGTCGGTGTCGTTGGAACGGACCTTGAAGGGGCCGGCCGGGATCACGATGCGCTCGCCGGGGAAGCGGTCGGAGACGGCGCGACGACGGCGGGCGGCGTGCGCCGCGACGGGCGCTGCGGCCGGGAGGTCCTCCGACGCCGGTGCCCAGCTGCTGGCCATGAAGGCCTTGAAGGCGTCCGAGTCGGGCCGCTGGGAGCGGTTCTCGTTGCGGTCGGACAGCGGCTGGCCCTCCGGCGAGTCGGTGGGGTTTCGGGGTGCGGGGGCGGTGTCGTCGGTGCTCACCCCGCCATCGTCTCACCGTCGCCGTGCCGCGGGAAAGTCCGTGCCCCGCGGCGACGCCGTGCCGCAGGCAGGCCGGAACCCCGCCGGCGCGTAGATTGGGTCCGGTGAGAATCGACCTGCACACCCACTCCAACGTCTCGGACGGCACGGAGGACCCCGATGTCCTGATCGCGTCCGCCGCCGCCGCGGGCCTCGACGCCGTCGCCCTCACCGACCACGACTCGACGGCGGGCTGGGACCGGGCAGCGGCGGCGGCGGCGACGCTGGGCATCACCTTCGTCCCCGGCATGGAGGTCTCCTGCCGCACCGACACCGGCATCAGCGTGCACGTGCTGTCCTACCTCCACGACCCGGAACACGCCGGCCTCCGCGAGGAGATCGGGAAGTCCCGCACGGCGCGCCTCACGCGCGCCCGCCGCATGGTCGAGCTCATGTCCGAAGACTTCCCCATCACCTGGGACCTGGTCGAGGAGCATGTGACCGAGGGTGCGACCGTGGGCCGTCCCCACATCGCCGACGCCCTGATCGCACTCGGCGTCGTGACCACGCGGTCCGAGGCCTTCGACCGCATCCTGACCGCGCGTTCCCCCTACTGGGTCAGCCACTACGCGCCGCATCCCGCACGCGCCGTCGCCCTCATCCGCGCCGCCGGCGGTGTCCCGGTCTTCGCGCATCCCTCGGCCTTCAACCGTGGGGCGGTGGTGGGGGGCGCCGTCATCGACGAGATGATCGACTCCGGCCTCCTGGGACTCGAGGTGGAGCACCGCGACAACCCGGAGGGTGCACGCGGAGAACTGCGGACGATCGCACGCGAGAACGGGCTGCTGGTCACCGGCTCCAGCGACTACCACGGAAGCGGCAAGCCCAACCTGCTGGGCGAGAACGTCACGACCCGTGAGACGCTCGAGACCATCGCCGGGCTCGCCACGGGGACGCCGCTGGGCTAGGTCCTCCGGTCCGCCCCGGATCCTGCGGCCCCCGGACCCGGAGTACGCCGGACCCGGCAGCCGGCCGTGCGTGTCAGATCCAGGGCGCCAGGCGCTCGCGCATGACCTCGATGGCCTGCGGGTTCCTGTCCACGCAGACGAAGCGCCGGCCGAGCTTCCCGGCCACCGCTCCGAGGGTGCCCGACCCCGCGAAGAAATCCAGCACCCAGTCGTCCTTCCGGCTGCTCGCCGCGACGGCGCGCCGGAGCAGGCCCTCGGGCTTCTGGGTGGGGTAGCCGGTCTTCTCGCGGCCCGTGGGGGACACGATGGTGTGCCACCAGACATCCGTGGGGAGCTTGCCGAGCGCAGCCTTCTCCGCCGTCACGAGTCCGGGCGCCATGTACGGTTCGCGGTCGACCTCGTCGCTGTTGAAGTAGTACGCCGAGGGGTTCTTCACGTACACCAGGATGTTGTCGTGCTTCGCGGGCCACCTGCGCTTGGCCCGGGCACCATAGTCGTAGGCCCAGATGATCTCGTTCAGGAAGCAGTCGCGCCCGAAGAGGACGTCCAGCATCACCTTGGCGTAGTGCACCTCGCGGTAGTCGAGGTGGAGGTAGAGGGTGCCGTCGTCGGCGAGGAGCCGCCACGCCTCGGCGAGCCGGGGCACGAGGAAGTCCCAGTAGTCCTCGAAGGCGTCGTCGTAGCTCGCGAGCATGCCCTTGACGGTCGAGTAGGAGAGCCCCTTGAAGCCCACGCGGTCGCCCGCGCCGTCGACAGCCCGCACCATGGTGGTCTGCTGGCGGCGCTGCGCGCGGCCGGTGTTGAACGGGGGATCGACGTAGATCATCGTGAAGGCCGCATCCGGCAGCGTCGCCAGGTACTCGGCGTTGTCCGCGTGCACCACGAGGTTCGCGCCGTCCGCCCTCCAGGTGGGAGGCGCGGACGGCGCAGGGAGTCCGGTCACCGAGGGCTAGTCCTCTGCGCCGCCGGCCGGCTTCGCGACGACCTCGCCGTTGCGCCGGCGCGTGCGGCTGCGGCGCTGCCGATCGCCCGCGGGAACCTCGGCGTCGGAGCCGGGACGACGGCGGTGTCCGCCGGACTCGACGGCGTCACCCGTGGGTGCCGATGCCGCCGGTGCAGCAGGTGCGTCCGCGGAACGGCTACCGCCCCGACCACGGCTGCGTGGGCTGCGCGGGCCGTCGGCGGAGTCGCCGGCCGTCCCACCGTCGCGGCGCTGGCCGCCGCGTCCGCCGGAACGCCCGCGTCCGCCGTCGCCCCCGGCACTGTCGGGGCGTGCACCGCCGCCGCGCTTGCCGGTCTCGCCCAGGTCCTCCAGGACCTCCGCGTTGATGCCGGCGAGCTTGCGGTCCTTGCGGGGCAGGCGCCCCTTGGTGCCCTCGGGGATGTCGAGATCGGTGTAGAGATGCGGCGACGAGGAGTAGGTCTCCACGGGCTCCGGCGTGTCGAGGCCGAGGGCCTTGTTGATGAGGCCCCAGCGGGGGACGTCGTCCCAGTCGACGAAGGTGACCGCGGTGCCCTTCTTTCCGGCGCGGCCCGTGCGGCCCACGCGGTGCAGGTAGGCCTTCTCGTCCTCGGGGCACTGGTAGTTGATGACGTGCGTGATGTCCTCGACGTCGATGCCGCGCGCGGCGACCTCCGTGGCCACGAGCACGTCGATCTTGTCGCCGCGGAAGGCACGCAGTGCCTGCTCGCGGGCACCCTGGCCCAGGTCGCCGTGGATCGCGCCGGCCGCGAAACCGCGGTCGATCAGTTCCTCGGAGAGCTTCGCCGCCGTGCGCTTGGTCTTGCAGAAGATGATGGCGCGGCCGCGGCCCCGGGCCTGCAGGATGCGGGCCACCACCTCGGCCTTGTCCAGGTTGTGCGCCCGGTAGATGACCTGGCGGATGTCCTTCTTGGTGATGCCCTCGTCCTCGGGATCCGCGGCGCGGATGTGCGTGGGCTGCGTCATGTAGCGGCGGGCCATCGCGATGACGGGGCCGGGCATCGTGGCCGAGAACAGGAGGGTCTGGCGCACGGGAGGGGTCGCGGCGATCAGGGTCTCGACGTCGGGCAGGAAGCCGAGGTCCAGCATCTCGTCGGCCTCGTCGAGCACCACGATCTTGACGTTCTTGAGCACCAGCAGTTTCTGCCGGTACAGGTCGATCAGGCGGCCCGGTGTCCCGACGACGATCTCGACGCCCTTCTTGATGGCCTCGATCTGGGGCTCGTACGCGCGGCCGCCGTAGATGGTGACGATGCGCGCGTTGCGCTTCTTCGCCGCCGTCGTGAGGTCGTTCGCCACCTGGACGGCGAGCTCTCGCGTCGGCACCACGACGAGGGCCTGCGGGGCGCCCGGGACGGGGAGCTTCTCGTATCCGGCGTCGTCGGGACCGACGACGCGCTGGATCGCGGGGATGCCGAAGCCGAGGGTCTTGCCCGTGCCGGTCTTCGCCTGGCCGATGATGTCGTGGCCGCCGAGGGCGATCGAGAGCGTCATCGCCTGGATGGGGAAGGGGTGGGTGATGCCGGCGTCGCTCAGGGACTCGACGATGTCGGGGCGGACGTTGAAGTCCGCGAAGGTCTCGGCGACGGCCGCGTGCGGCTCCTCCGTGGTGACCAGGGTCTCCTCGACGTCGATGGCGTCGGAGGAGTTGTCGGCGACGAGGTGGTGCGTGTCCGTGGCCGGGGTGTTGTCTGCGTTCGTGTTGTGCACGTTCTACCGTTCATTCAGGCCGAGCGGCCGCCGAGGCTCGACGCCGGGATGGATCCATCCTGTGCGGAGCGTATCGGCGGGCGCGGGGCGTCCAGTGGAAGCCGATCGCGGGCTTGCAACTGCGTGCGGGCTGCGGAGGGAGACCTGCGCCCGCGGGAAAACTCGGGATCGAGTAGGTACTGCGGGTTATCGACGGATTGATAACGACCGGGCATCCATTACTACACCCTCAGCCTACCCTGCCGGTCCGTGCGGGGCCTCATCGCAGGTCCCGCTGGGGCGCGTCCGTCGGTTTGACCTCGAAGCGGAGACGCCGCCGGACGATGTCCGCTTCGAGCAGGACCACGGTGACGCGCTCTCCCGCCACGAGTTCGCCGTAGCACTTCGCCTCCAGCGGGGGTTCGGTGACCTGCACCGTGCCGGACAGGCGCGGGGCCTGCCGGCCGGGCGCGTCCTCGACGGCGGGCGGGGAGCCCTGCAGGACGACGGCGGAGAAGGCCTCGCCGATGCGGTTGCTCAGCAGCGCCGCCTGCACGGCGTCCATCGCCCCGGAATCGAGCCGCGAGGCCGTCTGGTTCGAGGACGCCATCAGCGCATTGAGGTCGGGGAGGGCGGCACGCACCCACTCCGGGACCTCCTCGCCGGCGCACAGCGCTGCGCACGTGACGAGCACGAAGCGGTCCACGAGGCGGCGCAGGGGGGCGGTGGTGTGCGCGTAGGGCGCCGCGATGGCCGACTGCACGACGGCGTCGGGTACCGCGCCGTCGAACGCGGTGTAGCCGGCGCCGCGGAAGAGCGAGGCCGCGGCGTGCATCAGGGCGAGCTGCCGCGGGTCGGCGACGTCGAGCGTGCGCAGGAAGGCGCCGTACGGCATGTCCGGGGGCCAGGGGTGCTCGAGTGCCTCCGACTGGCGGCGGAACTTGCCGAGTGCGCCGTCGTCGGGCTCGGGCATGGTGCGCAGGATGCCGATGCCGCCGTCGATCATCATGCGGGCCGCGGCCATGCCCGTCATGAGCGAGATCTGCGCGTTCCAGTCCTCGCACGGAAGGGACGGCTCGGTGATGATGGCGTAGCTCTCGCCGTCGTGCGTGATCTCCTGGCGCGGCAGGTTGAGGCTCGCCCCACCGCGGTCCAGTTCCTGCTGGATGCGCCGGAGCCCGATCTCGCGGAGGAGGAGGAGCTGCTCGTCCGCGGTGCCCGCGTCGATCGCCGCCTGGACTTCGGCGTAGGTGAGCTGGCGGCGGCTGCGCACCGTGGCTCGGCGGACGGTGACGGACCGGACGACGGCCCCGGCGTCGAGGTCGAAGTGCCACACGAAGGCAGGGCGGTCCTGGTCGGGAAGGAGGCTCGCGGCGTCCTCGGAGATGGTCTCCGGGTGCAGGGAGATCCGTCCGTCGGGCGCGTACAGGGTCTGGCCGCGGAGCCTCGCCTCTGCGTCGACCGCGCCCCCGGCCCGGACGAAGAGCGGTACGTCGGCGATGGCGTACCAGACCTCGTAGCCCGCGTCGGGTCCCTGCCCGGGATCGTCCGACCTGCCGGACCCGGCACTGCGCGCCAGGTGGACGGCCTGGTCGAGGTCGGTGGAGCCGGGCGGGTCGATGGTGAGGAAGGGCAGGTCTCGCAGGTCGGCGTCCGGCAGGCGGGAGGCCGCTACGGCCCCGGCCGCCTCGCGGAGCACGTCCTCCGGGAAATCCTCACGGATGTCGAGTTCCTCGCGGAGGGACCGCAGCGACTCGGTGAGCCGTTGCTGGGACTCGCGGTCCCTGAGGTCCATATGCTGTGCTGGCACACGCCTTACGGTAGTGCACGTTCACGACATCGGGCAGGGCGGATGTCGTGAACGTGTCCGCGCCGTCAGGAAGGCGGCGGGCGGAGGGAGTCCACGGCCTTGAGCACACGGCGTCGGCGCGTGTCCGCGCCCCTCGCCTGGACGATGGGCAGCACCAGGGCCTTCCTGCGGCTCACGGACAGCGCATCGAACGCGTGGACCAGCGCCGGATCGTCGGACAGCGCGACGGCGAGATCCTCGGGGACGTCCACGGTGCGCTCCTCGGTGTCGAGGTCCAGCCCCACGGTCACCGTCCGGCCGGCCTCGATGCCGGCTGCCGTGCGGTGCTCCGCGCTGACCGGGATCATGGGGCGCCCGTCCATCGACCCGACGGTGGTGCGGTACGTGTAGGTCCCGATCGTGACGCGCACCGGGGGACGCCTGCCCCCGCCGAGCGCGGCCAGGACCTGCTCGGGCACCTGCAGCCCGGTGGCCGTGCGGCCCGAGAGTTCGAGGACGGCGGAGAAGTCCACGGGTGCCTGCCTTCCATCCGGTTGTGCGCCGGAGCATCGGGAACCGCACAGCAGCGGGATCCCGCCGTCCGGACTGGGACGAGCCTAGGCGGCGTCGCCGTTCCGCAACAGGTGCCGGGCGCCGTAGGGCGGGTTGCCCCACCCCTGCGATTGCGTACTCTTAGCAGAATGAACAACGGCTCCACCGACCGCACGGCCCTTTCCACGACCGGGCAGGACCGTGCCGTGTCGCCGGCCCCTTCGGCGGTGCGCACGACGCGCCCGGAGCCTCCGACGGCGTCCGACGGGCCGGACGCCGTCGTCCGGCCGGCAGCGGGCGGCCCCGCGCCCGACGCCTTCTCCGACCCCCGCTACGCCCGCTTCGTCACAGACCTGCTCGGTGTCATCGCCTACGGGGAACTCTCGGGCTTCGAGCGGTTGTCGTCGGACGCCCGCTTCTCGCCCAGCCTCGCGGACCGTGCGAGCCTCGGTCGGCTCGCGGTCCGGGAGTTCGAGCACTTCGAGTCGGTGACGGCCTTCCTGGGCCGGCGGGGCGTGTCCGTCGAGGACGCCATGACCCCGTTCCAGGCATCCATCGATGCGTTCCACGAGCGCACGCGGCCCGGCGACTGGTACGAGTCGCTCATGAAGGCCTACGTCATCGACGCCTTCTCCGGCGACTTCTACCGGGCCCTGGCCGACAGCCTCGACCCGGCCACCCGCGAACTCATCGGCGCCATCGACTCGGGCGAAGGCGCCGCCCACCTGCAGCGGCGCCTGAAGGAGGCGCTCTCCGACGATCCGCGCCTCGCCTCGCGCCTCGCGCTCTGGGGGCGCAGGCTCGTCGGGGAAGCCCTCACGCAGGCGCAGCGCGTCGGTATCGAGCGTGAGTACCTGGCGGGACTGCTCTTCGCCGCCGAACCCGACCACGCGCAGCACACCACGGCCCTCTTCGCGCAGCTCACCCGCAACCACTCGCGGCGCATGAGCGCACTCGGACTCACCGCGTAGTCCGGCGCCCCTCACAGAAGGACCCGCGGGCCACGCCTTCCGGCGTCGCCCGCGGGTCCTCGTCCGCGTCCTGCTGTCCGCCCGGTACTAGAGCGCGCCGAAGCCCACGCGGCGGGTCTCCTCGGCGCCGATCTCGACATAGCCGAGGACCGACGTCGGAACGATCACCTGACGGCCCTTGGAATCCTTGAGGCGCAGTTCGGTACCGCCGCTCATCGCCGCGGCCACGAGCTCCGCGATCGCGTCGGCGCTCTCGGCGGAATCGAGGATGATCTCCCGGTTGACGTTCTGGATACCGATCTTGACTTCCACGGCGCATGCCTCCTGTGTAGTGAACCTGTGATTCGTACCGAAACCTACTCTAGATTTCCTTGGGGAAGCGGCTGATTCCGCGCCAAGCTAAACGGTAGATCAGCTCCGCGGCGGCATCGATGTCGAGGCTGCCGTCGGTCTCCAGCCAATATCTGGCGCTGATCTGCGCCATCCCCGCCAGGCCGCGGCCCAGCAGCGTCGCCTCCACCAGGGAGAGCTGGGTGTCACCCGCGATCACACCGGCGATGTCGTTGGCGAATTGCGCGTTGAAAGCCTCGAGCCGGCTGCTCACGTCGGGCTCGTTGCTGATGTCCGACTCGAAGACGAGGCGGTGCGCCCTGCTGTCCTGCGCGATGAACTGGAAGTAGGCACGCATGGTCGCGTGGACGCGGAGCTTGTTGTCGTCCGTGGAGCGCAGGGCATCGACGAGCAGCTGCGTCAGCTCGGCGAGGTGGCTGTCGAGCAGGGCCAGGTAGAGGTCGCGCTTGCCCGGGAAGTGCTGGTAGAGCACCGGCTTGCTGACCTTGGCCGCGACGGCGATGTCGTCCATCGCCGCGCCGTGGTAGCCGCTCCCCACGAAGACCTCCTGCGCCGCTGCCAGGAGCTGCCGGCGGCGTTCGTCCCGCGGCAGCCGGAGGGACTTTCCTGAGGCGGTCGGTTCTGCACTCACGTAGGGCGATCCTCGGTTCAGCGGTCGGTGGACGTCCGCCCAGTTTACCCACCGGTCTCCCGGTCCACCCGTTCCGGGTCGCGGGCCGTCCCCGTCCCCGCACGCCGGTCGCTGGCCGGTGCGCGAGGAAGCGGAATACCCTTGGGCATGACCGCTTCCCCGTCGTCGCCGCCCGTTCCCGCACCCGTGTCCGGCGCCGCTGCGCCGACGGCGGAACCGATCCCCGAGCCATTGGAGCGATGGCAGGGAGGGGCGGCGGGACTGCCTCCGCTCGTCGACGCGACCGGGAGCCTGACGCAGGAGGAGAGCTCCCGCTACTCCCGGCACCTGATCATCCCCGGATTCGGGCCCGACGCGCAGCTGCGCCTCAAGAATGCGCGCGTGCTCGTGATCGGGGCCGGTGGTCTCGGCTCGCCCGCGCTGCTCTACCTGGCTGCGGCGGGGGTGGGGACGCTCGGCATCGTGGACGACGACGACGTCGAGCTCTCGAACCTGCAGCGCCAGGTGATCCACTCGATGCCCGACATCGGACGGTCGAAGGCCGAATCGGCGCGCGACAGCATCCTGGCGCTGAATCCGCTGGTCGGCGTGGTCCTGCACCGGGAACGGCTCGACCGGTCCAACGCCCTGACCCTGTTCGCCGGTTATGACGTCATCGTCGACGGCACGGACAACTTCGCCACCCGGTACCTCGTGAACGACGCCGCCGCGATCCTCGGCAAGCCCTACGTGTGGGGTTCCATCCTCCGGTTCGACGGGCAGGTCAGCGTGTTCTGGCAGGATCACGGACCCACCTACCGCGATCTCTATCCCGAGGCGCCGCCGCCGGGATCCGTGCCGTCCTGCGCGGAGGGAGGCGTGCTGGGCGTGCTCTGCGCGCAAATCGGCTCCGTGATGGTCAACGAGGCGATCAAGCTCATCACGGGGGTGGGCACCACCCTCCTCGGCAGGGTGCTGGTGTTCGACGCGCTGGACATGAGCTGGCGGGAGGTGCGCGTGCGTCCCGACCCGACGGCGGCGCCCATCACCGAACTGATCGACTACGAGCAGTTCTGCGGGTTGCCGCCTGCCGGTCCGACCGCCGCACCGGACGGTCCCGGCGGCGAGGACCGGGTCCCGACGATCACCGTGGACGAACTCGCGCGGCTCCTCGCCGAGCGGTCCGCGGGCACGGCCGATTTCGAGCTGCTCGACGTCCGTACCCCGGAGGAGTACGCCATCGTTCACATCGACGGCGCGGTGCTGGTCCCGAAGGACACGATCCTCGACGGTGACGCCTCCGTGGACACCGGCCGGACCGTCTACGTCCACTGCAAGTCGGGCGTCCGGTCGGCCGACGTCGTGCGCTTCCTCCGGGCGCAGGGGCACCCGGACGCGCGGTCGGTGGACGGCGGGATCATCGAGTGGGTCCGCAGGATCGAACCTGCGAAGCTGACGTACTAGGCCACGGATCAGGTGCCCGTCCCGGGCGTCCGCCGACAGCGGCAGGGGACTAGGCGCTGCGGGCGGGCCGCTCGTGGTCCACCGGGCACACGGCGCCGTCGGCATGCGAGTGGTGCAGCCGGGCGGCCGGGACCACGGCGGCGGACGCGGTGGCTCCCTCGGCGGTCGCCGGGGCGGCGGGCGCCTTCGGGGCGGCGGGCGCGACGTCGATCCCGTACAGGGCCTCCAGCGCGGCGGTGTAGTCGTCCTGGCGTCCCTCGGCGGCGAGTTCGCGGGCACGGACGGTCGGTACGTGCAGAAGCTGGCGGACCATGCGCCGCAGGGCGAACTCGACCTCCTCGGCAGCCGCGGTGCAGCCGTGCTGCGCCCTCACGCGTTCCATCTCGGAGTCGAGCACGGCCTGGGTGTGCTGCCGCAGCGCGACGATCGCGGCGTTCATCGCCCGGGTGTTCTGCTGCTCCTCGAAGGACCGCGCGGCCTCGCGCACGAGGTCGCCGGCCTGCGCGAGGGCGTCGGCCTGCTCCTCCGGTGCAGCTGCGCGCACGGACTCGAGGGTGATGAGCTCGACGTCGTCGAGGGTGCCGACGGCGGGATCGAAGTCGTGGCTCAGCGCCAGGTCGATGACCACGAGCGGGCGGTTGCTGCCCTCGCGGACCCGTTCGATGTCGGCGGCGTCGATGCGTGCGTCACTGCCGCTGCACCCGATGACCACGTCCGCCCGGCGCATGGCACCCGGCAGGTCCGCGGCCGCGACGGCCGTCCCGCCGCGTGTGGCCACGAACGCGTCCGCGCGTCCCGAGGACGAGAAGACGGAGATGTCGGTGCAGCCCCGATCCTTGAGCGCGGCCATCGTGGCCCCCGCGTAGGCGCCGGTGCCGAACAGCACCACGGCCTTGCCGGACCAGTCGGCGTCGTCGGAGATGTCGCCCGCCAGTTCGAGGGCGACGGAGACGATCGAACGCCCGCGGCTGCCGAGCGCGGTCTGTGCCCCGACCTCCTTCGCGGTCTTCGACGCCGCCTGGAAGAGGCGTACCAGTCCGCCGCTGGCCGCTCCCGAGCCCTGGGCCTCGGTGAGTGCGCGCCGGACCTGTCCGGCGATCTCGCGTTCCCCGATCACGGCGGAGTCCAACCCGGCGCCGACGGCGAACAGGTGTTCTGCGACGTCCTGGCCCGTGTGCGTCTCGAAGGAGGCGGACACCGACTTCTCGGGAATCCCGGAGTACTCGCTGATGGTGGAGACGATCGCGGACCGTGCGGCCTCCACGTCGTCCTCCGACGGGGCCTCCGCGTAGATCTCGAACCGGTTGCAGGTGGCGAGGACCACGGCGCCCGACACCGACCTGTCGTCGGCGAGCGCGACGGAGGGGACCTGGGGCGCCCCGACGCTCAGTCGGGCAACGGTTTCCAGGTCGACGTTCGAGTGTGTCGCTACAAGTGAAAGAAGTACCACAGCCCCTCAATCATACCGAGAACGACCCCCGTTCCCTGAATAGGTGATCCTTACCGGCGCTTGCAAACCGCGGAATCCTGCGGGATCGTGTCCCTCCACGAGCAGGTGATGTTGCCCACGCCCGGCCCGGCGCCCGGCGGCCCGGTTAACCATCGGCCGGGATCTTCGGCAGAATCTGCGGTATGGACCTTGGAGCATCGCACCCGCTGGTCGACGGACGCACGTCCGGCTCGGCCCTCATCTCCGCGTATCGCGGGCTGACTCCGCACCGCCGGCCCGTGTGGTTCATGCGCCAGGCGGGACGGTCCCTGCCCGAGTACCGTGCGCTGCGGGAGGGCACGAACATGCTCGAGTCCTGTCTGGACCCGGAGATGGCGTCCGAGATCACCCTCCAGCCCGTCCGCCGGCACGACGTCGACGCCGGCATCTTCTTCTCGGACATCGTGATCCCGCTCAAGCTGGCCGGGGTCGACGTGGACATCGTCCCCGGTGTCGGTCCCGTCCTCGGCAAGCCCATCCGGTCCGCAGCCGACGTGGCGGCCCTGCCCCGGCTGACCGACGAGGCGCTCGAGCCCATCCGGCAGGCCGTCGCCCTCACCGTCGCCCAGCTCGGCTCCACACCGCTCATCGGATTCGCGGGTGCCCCCTTCACCCTGGCCGCCTACATGGTGGAGGGCCGGCCGTCACGCGACCACCTCGGTCCGCGCACCATGATGCACTCCGACCCGGACACGTGGCGAGCGCTGACGGAGTGGGCCGCGGATGCCTCGGGCATGTTCCTCCGCGCCCAGCTGGAGGCCGGTGCGAGCGCAGCGCAGCTGTTCGACTCGTGGGCGGGCTCGCTGGGGCTCGCCGACTACCGTCGTTCCGTCGCACCGGCGTCGCGCCGCGCCCTGGACCACGTCCGCGGCCTCGGGGCACCCCTGATCCACTTCGGCACCGGGACCTCGGAGCTGCTCGTCGCCATGCACGAGGTGGGAGTGGACGTCATCGGTGTCGACTACCGCCTGCCCCTCGACGAGGCCGGCCGTCGGCTCGGCGGGACCGTCCCCCTCCAGGGCAACATCGACCCGGCCCTGCTCCCCGCACCCTGGCCCGTCCTGGAGCAGCACGTCCGCGACGTGCTCGAGGCCGGTTCGTCGGCTCCGGGCCACGTGGTGAATCTCGGGCACGGGGTCCCGCCGGAGACGGACCCGGACGTCCTGACGCGCGTCGTCGAGCTCGTCCACTCCGTGGAGCCGTAGGCATGACGAGGCGCGGGGACCGCGACGGGGCTGCCGGGCCGCACGGGGACCCGATGGCGCAGGAGCGGGTCCCGCGGCGCCGGACCGTCGTCGTGATCGGCGGGGGCATGGCCGGCCTCGTGGGCGCCCGCACGCTCCTGCAGCGGGGCTTCCACGTCACCCTGCTCGAGCGGTCCGGCCGTTTCGGAGGGACCGTGGACGGACGCGTGCTCGGCGGTCTCCAACTGGACAGCGGTGCCGAATCCTTCTCCACCCGCTCCGCCACCGTGCCCTCGCTCGCCGAGGAACTCGGGCTGGGCGACCGCATCGTGGCCCCCGACGCGACCGGCGCCTGGGTGCAGCTCCCCGGCAAGGACCTCGCGGCCTCGGCGCAGCCGCTCCCCAGCTCCGGGGTGCTCGGCATTCCCGCGGATCCGTCGGATCCCTCCGTCACCGCGGTGATCGGCCGGGCCGGCGCCCTCCGGGCAGCCCTCGACAGGGTGCTGCCGGTGGGCCCGCTCGCGACCCGCACCAGGGTCAGCCTCGGTGAGCTCGTCCGCACCCGGATGGGAGATGAGGTCCTCACCCGCCTCGTGGCCCCCGTTGCCGGCGGCGTGTTCTCGGCGGACCCCGACGACCTCGACGTCGACTCCGTGGCACCCGGGCTGCGCGCCACCATGGGTCGCCTCGGCTCCCTGGGAGCGGCGGCCGGAGCCCTGCGGCAGGCGGCGCCGGCCGGTGCCGCGGTCGGCGGTCTCGCCGGAGGCATCGCGCAGCTCCGCGACGCCCTCGTGGCGGAACTCGTCGCTGCCGGCGCCGACCTGCGCACCGGCGAGCAGGTCACGGCGATCACCCGCTCGGGCGCGGCGTGGACCGTGACGACGGAACACTCGATCCTTGCGCGACGGATCCCGGCCGACGGCGTCCTCGTCGCGACCGAGGGCCGTGCCGCCGTCGACCTCCTCGGTCCGGCCATCCCTGCGGTGGCCGGCGAGCGGCCGGACCCGGTGCCGGGCGTCGCCCTGGTCACGCTGATCGTCGACGTCCCCGAACTCGACGCCCGCCCGCGCGGCACCGGCGTGCTGGTGGCCCGCGGCGTGGAGGGAGTCGCCGCCAAGGCGCTGACGCACGCGACCGCCAAGTGGGCGTGGCTGCGCGACCAGGCCGGACCCGGCTCGCACGTGCTCCGGCTGTCCTACGGACGCGTGGGGGACACCCCGGCCGATGTCGGACTGGCCACGCCGGACGATGCCCTCTACCGCCACGCGCTCGCCGACGCCTCGTCCCTGCTCGGCGTCCCGATGCAGGAGGCGGATGTGCTCGACTGGGACGTGGTGCGCTGGGCCGGTGCCCTGCCCCACGCCTCCGTGGGTCACCGGGAGCGCGTGGCACGCATCCGTGCGCTCGTCGCCGACCAGTCGGAATCCCTCGCCGTCACGGGCGGCTGGCTCGCCGGGACGGGCCTCGTCGCCGTGATCGACGATGCCAAGGCGCGCGCCGGCGTGCTCGCCGACGCCCTCGATGCGGCCGCTCCCGACGCCCCGATGTGACATTCCTCGCTTCTACCGCGTGTAGAAGAAGAGGATTTCGGATCGTCTCCCGGCAGGGGGCAAACTAGTACCATGACTGAGCTAACCGGTAGCAGGCCCGCCCACGCTCCACAGCAGACCGGGGAGGGCGCCGACGCCCCCGGTGAGCTGTTCTACACACTCTGGACTGTCTTCCGGCGGGGAACCGCGACGACGGATTCCGGCACCCCCCTCGAGGAGGTCCTCGCCTCCTTCGAGGAGGACGGCGTGGTGCTCCGCGGTTTCTACGACGTCTCGGCCATGCGCGCCGACGCCGACATCCTGGTCTGGCTGCACGGCCCCCGTCCCGAGGCGCTGCAGGCCGCGATCCGCAGGCTCCGCCGCACCGGGACGTTCGCCGGGACCTCCATGGTGTGGTCGGCGATGGGGGTCCACCGCGACGCCGAGTTCTCGAAGTCCCACAGTCCGGCCTTCTCCCGCGGGGTGGCGCCGGCCGAATGGGTCTGCGTGTACCCGTTCGTCCGGTCCTACGAGTGGTACATCCTCCCCACCGAGGAGCGCCGCGAGATGCTGACGGACCACGGCATGAAGGGCCGCAAGTACCCCCAGGTGATCTCCAACACGGTCTCATCCTTCGCCCTCAATGACTACGAATGGATCCTGGCACTCGAGGCTCCCGAACTCGTGGACCTCGTGGACCTCATGCGGTACCTCCGGGAGACGGAAGCACGCCGCCATGTCCGCGAGGAAGTGCCCTTCTACACGGGCCGGCGGATCCACCACGACGAGATAGCAGAGGTGCTCAAGTGACGACACAGGCTTTCAACCCACTCGACGGGGTCGACGCGGACGGGCGCATGGCCCCCAAGGCGTACGACGCCGTCGTGCTCGCCTCCTTCGGCGGTCCCGAGGGGCAGGACGACGTCATCCCCTTCCTGCGGAACGTCACGCGCGGCCGCGGCATCCCGGACGAGCGCCTCGAGGAGGTCTCGCACCACTACCGCGCCTTCGGCGGGGTCAGCCCCATCAACAGCCAGAACCGCGCGCTCCGCGCCGCCATGGAGGCGGAACTGCGCCGGCGCGGGATCGACCTGCCCGTCTACTGGGGCAACCGCAACTGGGAGCCCTTCATCGCGGACACGCTGCAGGAGGCCTACGACGCCGGCCACCGCAAGGTGCTCGCCGTCACCACGAGCGCCTACTCCTGCTACTCGAGCTGCCGCCAGTACCGTGAGGACCTCGGGATGGCCCTCGTGAAGACCGGCCTCGAGGGACGGCTGGAGGTGGACAAGGTCCGGCAGTACTTCGACCACCCCGGGTTCGTGGAGCCCTTCGTCGAGGGCGTGGCGGCCGGGCTCGCCACGGTCCGTGCAGGACTCGCCGAACAGGGCACGCCGGACGCGCCCGTGCACATCATGTTCTCCACCCACTCGATCCCCATGGGCGACGCCGAGGCGGCAGGACCCCGCAACGGGGAGGGCGGCCCGGCCCACGAGGAAGGCGCCTACGTGGCGCAGCACCTCGCGACCGCCCAGGCCGTGCTGGACAGGATCCCGGAGTCCGAGGGGGTCGAATGGTCGCTGGTCTACCAGTCCCGCTCGGGTGCACCGCACATCCCGTGGCTCGAGCCGGACATCAGCGACGCCCTCCGGGACCGCTACGAGAACGGGACGCGCGGGGCCGTCATCGTCCCGCTCGGATTCGTCTCCGACCACATGGAGGTGGCGTGGGACCTCGACACCGAGGCGATGGAGACCTGCGGTGAACTCGGGATCGTCGCCGATCGCGTGCCCACCCCGGGCACGCACCGGAAGTTCGTCGAGGGCCTGGTCGACCTGATCCTCGAGCGGACCATCGACAACAACATCGCCGACCGCCCGTCGGCGACCGCCCTCGGCCCCTGGTACGACGTCTGCCGACCGAACTGCTGTGCCAACCGCCGCGGCGAGAAGCCGACCATCGCGGCGGTCGACTCCACCGTGGGGACGCCGCTGCCCAACCCCGGTACCGAATGACCGGGCACATCCGGGTCGGGACGCGGGGCAGCGCCCTGGCGATGACGCAGACGACGACGGTCGCGGAGCGGGTCTCGGACCTCGCAGGGCTGCCCTACGACCTCGTCCGCGTCCGCACGGAAGGGGACGTCTCCAAGGGGTCGCTCTCGCAGATCGGCGGCACCGGCGTCTTCGTCGCCGCCCTCCGGGACGCACTGCTCGAGGAGCGGTGCGACATCGCCGTGCACTCGCTCAAGGATCTGCCCACGCTCCCGGCTCCAGGGCTCACCGTGGCCTCGGTGCCCGAGCGTGAGGACGTCCGTGACGCCCTGTGCGCACGGGACGGACTGACGCTCGCCACGCTTCCCGACGGCGCACGCGTGGGCACCGGTTCCCCGCGGCGCGCCGCGCAACTGCGGTCGGCGCGGCCGGGGCTCGAGGTCGTCGACATTCGCGGGAACGTCGACACGCGCCTCGGACGCGTCGCCGGACTCGTGATCGGTGCGCCCGGTGACCTCGACGCCGTCGTCCTCGCCGCGGCAGGACTGCGGAGGCTGGGACGCCAGGACGCCATCACGGAGCTGATCGACACCGACGTCATGCTGCCCGCGCCCGGCCAGGGCGCCCTCGCGGTCGAGTGCCGCGAGTCGGAGCCGACACCCGAGCTGCGCGGAGCCCTCGCGGACTACGACCACCTGCCGACCCGGCTCGCGGTGACTGCGGAGCGCGCCGTCCTGCTGCAGCTCGAGGCAGGCTGCGCGGCACCCATCGGCGCCCTCGCACACCTCCGCGGCGACGAGCTCGCGCTGGAGGCCGTGGTGTGCAGCCTCGACGGCCGGTCGATCCTCCGGCTCACGCGCTCGGCACCCGCGACGGACGCCGTGGCCGCCGCGCGGCTCGGGCTCGAACTCGCAGAGGAGCTGCTGGCCGCCGGCGCAGCCGACATCGCGCCGCTGAACAGCTAGGCCCGCATGACCCACGATCGGGCGCTCCCGTCGGTGATCATCCTCCGGCACCCCGAGCGGTCCGCCCGGATCGCCGATGCGCTCCGCGCGGCGGGCCTGCGTGTGTTCGCCCTGCCACTGACCGACACCGAACTGCCCGCGGACGTCGCTGCCGTCGCCGCGGAACTGGGTGCGCTCGGCAGGGGGGCGTACGAGTGGCTGGTCGTGACCAGCGGGAACGCCGTCCGGGCGCTCGAGCTCGTCGCGGCGTCCGGGCCCACGTCCCTCCCGGAGCTGGTCCGCGCGGGCGGTACGAGGGTCGCCGCCGTCGGCTCGACCACCGCGCGCCTGCTGGCGGACTACGACATCGAGGTCCACCTGGTGCCGCGGGACGCGTCGTCGGCCGGCCTGCTGGGGGAGTTCCCGCACGGTACCGGCGCGGTGCTCGTGCCGCAGGGGGACCTCGCCCCGGGGAACCTGCAGGCCGGCCTCGCCGGACGCGGCTGGGCAGTCCGTCGTGTGGAGGCCTACCGCACCGTGCCCTACCCCGCCGACGCGGCGCGGCGGGTTCCGGCGATCCAGGAGCCGGGAGTGCAGCCGCCCCTACTGTCCCGTCGGGATCTCGCCGCGCTGGCCGCCGATGCTGTCCACCCCGCCGTCGTCTTCACGGCGCCGAGCACGGTCCGGCAGTTCCATGAAAAGCTGGGGAGCGGGCCACTCGCCTTCTTCCCGGTCGCCATCGGGCGCACGACGGCCGCAGCCCTGCGCGCGCAGGGCTGGGAGCCGGGAGCGACGGCGGCGGAACCAACACCGCAGGGGATCGCCCGGGCCGTCCGGGAGGCCTTCTCCCGGGCCGAACCCACCTACCTGCACCCGCACCACTGAACGGAGATCAGCCATGAGTTTCCCCCAGCACCGCCCGCGGAGGCTGCGCTCGACGCCGGCCATGCGACGCATGGTCGCCGAGTACCGTGTCCATCCGTCCGAGCTGATCCTGCCCGCCTTCATCCGGGAAGGACTCGACGAGCCCGTTCCCATCCTGTCCATGCCCGGCGTGGTGCAGCACACCACGGACTCCCTCAGGCGCGCGGCGTCGGAAGCCGTGGAGCGCGGCGTCGGCGGCATCATGCTCTTCGGCATCCCCGCGCACCGTGATGCGACGGGCAGCGCGGGCATCGACCCGGACGGCGTCCTGAACCGCGCGATCGCGGATGTCCGCTCCGAGGTGGGCGACGCCCTCGTCGTGATGAGTGACGTGTGCCTCGACGAGTTCACGGATCACGGGCACTGCGGCGTCCTCGCGGCCGACGGCTCCGTGGACAACGACGCGACGCTCGGACTCTATGCGCAGATGGCCGTGGAGCAGGCGAGGGCCGGTGCGCACGTCCTCGGCCCGTCGGGCATGATGGACGGCCAGGTGGCCGTCATCCGCCAGGCGCTCGACGAGGCCGGGCACCAGGACACCGCGGTGCTCGCCTACGCGGCGAAGTACGCCTCCGCGTTCTACGGACCGTTCCGCGAGGCCGTCGACTCCCAGCTCACGGGTGACCGCCGGACCTACCAGATGGACGCGGCGAACCGCCGGGAAGCGATCCTCGAGGTCGAGCTCGACCTCGAGGAGGGCGCCGACATGGTGATGGTCAAACCGGCCATGAGCTACCTGGACATCCTGGCCGACGTCGCAGCGATGTCGCCCGTCCCCGTCGCCGCCTACCAGATCTCGGGGGAGTACGCGATGATCGAGGCCGCGGCCGCCAACGGCTGGATCGACCGCCGCCGCGCCATCGAGGAGTCCGTGCTCGGCATCAAGCGCGCCGGCGCACAGATGATCCTCACCTACTGGGCCTCGGAGCTCGCGCTCTGGCTCGACGAGACCGACCACTAGAACCAGCCAAGGACCGTCATGACGACTTCTGAGAACCTGTACGAACGCGCCCGCGCCCTCATGCCCGGCGGCGTCAATTCCCCCGTGCGGGCCTTCGGGTCCGTCGGCGGTACCCCGCGCTTCCTCGTCGACGCCCACGGGGCCTACGTCACCGACGCCGACGGCACGGAGTACGTGGACCTCGTCTGCTCGTGGGGACCGGCCCTGCTCGGGCATTCCCACCCGGACGTCATCGCGGCCGTCCATCGCGCCGTCGACCACGGACTCACCTTCGGTGCCTCGACGCCCGCCGAGGCGGACCTCGCCCAGCTGGTGAAGGAACGCGTGCCCGCCGTCGAACTCCTGCGCATGGTGTCCACCGGTACCGAGGCCACCATGACGGCGGTACGCCTGGCGCGCGGCTTCACGTCGCGCAACCTGATCGTGAAGTTCGCCGGGTGCTACCACGGGCACGTGGACAGCCTCCTCGCGTCCGCCGGTTCCGGCGTGGCGACCCTCGCGCTGCCAGGTTCGGCCGGTGTCACGGAGGCCACGACGGCGGAGACCCTCGTCCTGCCCTACAACGACGTCGAGGCCGTCGAGGAGGCATTCCGCACGCACGGCGAGCGTATCGCCGCCGTCATCACGGAAGCGGCCCCCGCGAACATGGGGGTCGTGACCCCGGCTCCCGGTTTCAACGCCTTCCTCAGCCGCATCACCTCCGAGCACGGGGCCCTGTTCATCGTGGACGAGGTCATGACCGGATTCCGCACGCATGCCGGTGGCTACTGGAAGCTCACCGGAGGGGCGGACGACGCGGAGCACCCGTGGACGCCCGACCTGCTGACCTTCGGCAAGGTGATCGGCGGCGGCATCCCCGCGGCGGCGCTCGGCGGTCGCGCGGACGTGATGAACTACCTCGCTCCGATCGGCCCGGTCTACCAGGCCGGCACCCTGTCCGGCAACCCGATCGCCATGGCGGCAGGCGTCGCCACCCTCACGGCGGCCACGCAGGACGTCTACCGGCACGTCGACGCCCGCTCGCTCGAGGTGGGCGACGCCCTGTCGGCGGAACTGTCGAAGGCCGGCGTCGACCACTCGATCCAGCGGGCGGGGAACCTCTTCAGCGTCGCGTTCGGCACCGCCGAGCACGGCGTGTGGAACTACGCCGACGCGCAGGGACAGGAGGCGTTCCGCTACGGGCCGTTCTTCCACTCCATGCTCGACTCGGGCGTGTACCTGCCGCCCTCGGTGTACGAGGCCTGGTTCCTCTCCGCGGCGCACGACGACGCGGCGATGGAGCGCATCCACGCTGCGCTTCCCGCGGCGGCGCGGGCGGCAGCCGAGGCCGTCCCGGTCGACTAGCCCGGCGGTCAGGCGGGAGTGGCCACCGGATGCAGCGGCGGAGTCGCGGCGTCGGTGGGCCGGACAGTCTCGAGGGCGGGTCCGACAGCGTGTCCGGCAGGCTCGACGCCGGGTACGTCGGGCTCGACGACGGGCCAGGCCCGTTCGATCACCGCGGTCGGTTCCGTCCGGCGCAGGTACTCCTCGAAGCCGGCGGCCTGACGTTCGGCCCAGCCGATCAGCGCAGTGTGGAGCTCGACGGCGGGCCGGCGCAGGAAGGCGTACCGTTCGGCGAGGACCCTCGCCACCTGCAGCGTCGCGAGGACGTCGGCCGCGGAGGTGTGGGCGTTCTCGAACCGGATGCCGTAGTGCTCGCAGAGCGCCGTCAGCGTCCGTTTGCCGCGCCGGTAACGATCCGCCTGCTTGTCCAGGATGAACGGATCGATCACCGGCATGGGAGGGGGGACCGCCACGGCGTGGCGGCGGCCCTCCTGCGCGAGCACCGTGAAGTCGTACCGCGCGTTGAAGGCGAGGACGGGCACGCCGGCGGTGAAGAGCCGGGCGAGGACCGCGGCGATGCCGCGGACCACCTCGGCGGCGGGCAGGCCGTTCGCCCGGGCGTGGGCCGTCGTGACCCCGTGGATCGCAGCGGCGTCGTCCGGGATCTCGATGCCCGGATCCGCCAGCCACTCGTGGTGCTCGAGCACCTCCCCGGCGCCGTCGACGAGCACGATGGTCGCGGTGACGACCCGGGCCGTCAGCGGGTCCCGTCCCGTCGTCTCGAGGTCGAAGGCGGCCCTCGGACACTCATGCCAGCTGGTCATGGCCCCACGGTACCGGCGGGGTCCGACCAAACGGCCCCGGCGCCCCGTTCCGCGGGCCGGGCTAGGGTTGGCGGATGCAGCCACGAGTCCATGGCGTCGCTCCTGCCCGCAGCGACGCCGTCGTCCCCGGTCCTGTGCACCGCCGGCACGGTGATCCCGCGGTGTACGCGGAGGCGGTCCTGCGTATCGCCGAACTGATCCCGCAGGGCATGGTCCTGACCTACGGCGACGTCGCCGAACTGTTGGAGGCGGGCGGGCCGCGCCAGGTGGGGAGGGCGTTGTCGCGCAGCACCCGCGCCGTCCCGTGGTGGCGCGTCCTCCGGGCCGGAGGGCTGCCGCCCCGCGGACTGGAACTGGAGGCCCGTGCACGCTACGACGCCGAGGGCACCCCTCTGTCGGTTCCGTCGGTGCCGTCGGTGCCGTCGGTGCCGTCGCACCCGGAGGACTACCGCGTCGACCTGGGGCGTGCGCGGTGGTCGCCGTCCGGCGGGGAACTGGCCCTGGTGGCCGCTGTCGGTGCGTCCCTGAGCCACGCCGTGCAGTAATGCAGGACACCCCCGCGCATGCCCTCGATTGTCCGTGGGATGTGATGGTCTAGGACCATGACCAGCACGCTCCATGACGCCCCGACGGCGTCCTCCGGCGCTACCGTCGCCGGGCCCGCCGCGGACCTGGCGGACAGCTACGACGCCGTCCTCGAGTCGCTGCGGGACGTCTCCGGCCAGGTCCTGGTCCTCGGCGCCCCCGGGAGCGGGAAGTCCTCGCTGCTCACGGACCTCGCGGTCCTGCGGATCGGGGAGGGGCGCGTGGATCCCGAGGGGCTCCTCCTCCTCGGCCCCACGCGTGCCGCCGCGACGAGGCTCCGCGACGAGCTCACCGCCAAGCTCGAGCGCAGCATCAGCACTGCCCCTGCTCGCACCTGGGCCTCCTACGCCTTCGATCTCATCCGCCGCGCCCGGGCCGAGGGCCGCACACCCGCCATCACGAGGCCGCCCCGGCTCCTGTCCGGGGCCGAGCAGGACCTCATCATCAAGGAACTCCTCTCGGGGCACGGACGCGACGGAGCCCCCGAGCTCGCCTGGCCCGCGAGCCTGGCCCTCGCGCTGCCGACGCGGGGCTTCCGGCAGGAGATCCGCGACCTGTTCGACCGCGTGAGCGAGTACGGCGTGCCGGCCGACGACCTGGCGGCCTGGGGCGAGCGGTTCGACCGGCCGGACTGGGTGGCGGCGGCCGCGCTGTACCGCGAATACCGCGACGTCCTCGACCTCCGCATGCCCGAGGCCTTCGACCCGGCGGGAATCCTCACGGCGGCACGGGAGCTCCTCGAGACCGACCGCGACTTCCTCGACAGGGAGCGCAGACGCCTGCAGCTCGTGCTCGTCGACGACTACCAGGAGGCGAATCCCGCCGTCCACGCACTGCTGGGCCTCATCGGAGCGGGCAAGGACGTCGTCGTCACCTCCTGCCCCGACACCGTGGCACAGGGCTTCCGCGGAGCCCGTCCCGAACTGACCGGGCGTCTCTCCACCCTCTTCCGGCGGGGCGGCGGCCTGACGACGGTGACCCTGCCCGCGTCGCTCACGCTGCACGGCCGGCTGGCCGAGGCCTGGAGCAACGTCGCCGCGCGCATCTCGACCACGGGCGTGAGCACCGCCTACCGGTCCCAGCCGCACCGGCCGGAGGACGCCGACGCGGACGCGGACGCGGACGCCCGGCAGCATCCACGCCAGGACGCCGCGCCCGACGACGTGACGGCGGGGCGCGGGGCGCCCGGCCCGACGGTGTCCGCCCATGTGCTCGACAGCGCCTTCCACGAGCAGCGCTTCGTCACGCAGCGGGTGCTCGAGGCCCATCTGTTCGGCGGACGCAGCCTCGACGACATCGCCGTCATCGTCCGGAACGGCGCACAGGTGTCCGCGGTGCAGCGCTTCTTGACGGCGCAGGGCATCGCCGTCAACGTGCCCGCGGCGGAGACGGCCATCCGGGAGGAACCCGCCGTCCGTCCGCTGCTGGACCTGTACGCGGTGGTCGTGGGACGCGGTGAGCTCGACACCGAGCTGTGCATCTCGCTGCTCACGTCGCGTATCGGCGGCGCGGGCAGCCTGGACCTCCGACGCCTCCGCCAGGTCCTGCGGCGTACGGAACTGCAGCAGGGCGGGGGCCGCACGAGCGACGAGCTCCTGACAGCCCTGTTCGCCTCGCCCGAGGAGATCGCCGCGCTGCCCTCCGAGGGTGCCCCCGTGCGGCGCCTGCACCGGATGCTGGACGCGGGGAGGGGGGCGGCCGCCGATCCCGGGAGCGATCCGGAGACCGTCCTGTGGGCGCTCTGGTCGGCCTCCGGCCTCGCGCAGCAGTGGTCGGGCGCGGCCCTGTCGGAGGGCCCGTCGTCGACGCGCGCCGATCGGGACCTGGACGCGATGATGGCCCTGTTCCACACGGCGGAACGCTTCGTCGAACAGATGCCGGGTGCGGATCCGGGCCTGTTCCTCGACTACATCCTCAGCCAGGACATCCCCATGGACACCCTCGCGCAGCGCACCACCCGCCAGGCCTCGGTGTCGGTGCTCACGCCCGCGAGTGCGGCCGGTCGTCACTGGCCCCTCGTGATCGTCGCCGGTGTGCAGGACGGTGTCTGGCCGAACCTCAGGCTGCGCGGCGAGCTCCTCGGATCCGGTGAGCTGCGCGCGCTGCTCGACTACGGCGAGTCGTTCCGGAGCAACCGGGACCCCGTGTCCCTGCTGCAGGACATCCGTTTCGACGAGTTGCGCACCTTCTCCCTCGCCGTGTCCCGCGCCACCCAGGAGCTGGTGTGCTGCGCGGTCGCGTCCCAGGACGAGCAGCCGTCCCAGTTCCTCGACGTCCTGGATCCGCTTCCTCCCGGCACCGCCGAGCGGGCACGGACCGAGGTCCTGCGACCGGTCACGCTGCGCGCCCTCGTCGCCGAGCTGCGCAAGTTCGCCCAGGACCCGCAGGCCGGCGCCGCACTGTCCGGCGAGGCGGTCCGGCATCTCGGCCGGATGGCGGTCCTCGAGCCGCCGGTACCGGGTGCGCACCCGGCCCAGTGGTGGGGCGTCCTGGACCTGAGCAGCGAGGAGCCGGTCGTCCCCGAGGACCAGCCCATCCCCGTGTCGCCCTCGAAGGTCGAATCGGTCCTCACCTCACCCCTGAGCTGGTTCGTGTCCGCGGCCGGAGGGGAGCGGACCACGGACTTCGCACGGTCCCTCGGGACGCTCGTGCACCAGATCGCGCAGGACATGCCGGAGGCGAGCGGTACCGAGTACGTCCGGGAACTCGAACGGCGCTGGCCGCAGCTCGGCATGAAGGATTCGTGGGAGGGCCAGTCCGACTTCCGGCGGGCCGAGGGCATGGTGCGGAAGCTGGCGGCGTACGTGCTGTGGATGCGGCAGGCGGGCAGGTCGCTGCAGGCGACCGAGGTCGACTTCTCCGTGGACCTCGACATGAGGATCGGGGGTGCGGAGAGGATCGCCCGCCTGCGCGGCCAGATCGACCGGTTGGAACTCGACGCCGACGGCAGGTTCGTGGTCGTCGACCTGAAGACGGGGAAGAGCGCACCCGTCGGCGCGGACATCGCCCGTCATCCGCAGCTCGCGGCCTACCAGACCGCCGTCGCCTCGGGCGCCCTGCTCGACACCCCGGACGGGGACGCCGGCAACGGGCCGGCCGATGGCGGTGCGACGGCCGGTCCCGGGTCCCGGGAGCCGGGTGGTGCGTCCCTCGTGCAGCTGGGGACCAAGGCGAAGGGGATCTCCGTCCAGGAACAGCCACCCGTGGGTCCCGAGGACGCGTGGGCGCGGACCATGATCGAGGACGCCGCCGTCCTCATGGCGGCCGCGACCTTCGACACCATCCACGACCCACGCCGCTCGGGCTTCGGGGGGAGCGGCTGTCGCCTGCCGGAGATCTGTCCGCTGTGTGAAGAGGGAAAGCAGGTGACGCAGTGACGGCCGAGCCGCGTGCGACCCCGACCTATTCGGCCCGGCGGCTGGCCGAACTGCTCCATGCCGACCCGGATGCCCCGGTCCAGTACCCGACGGAGGATCAGGCCCGCGTCATCGAGGCTCCGCTGGAGCCCCTCCTCGTCATCGCCGGAGCCGGTTCGGGCAAGACCAAGACGATGGCGGACAGGGTCGTCTGGCTCGTCGCCAACAACCTCGTGCGGCCCGAGCAGATCCTCGGTGTCACCTTCACCCGCAAGGCGGCGGGCGAGCTCGCGTCCCGCGTCCGGCAGCGGCTCGCGCAACTCTATACGGCACTCGCCCACGACGATCGCGACACCGCAGGCGGGGATGCGCTCGACCGGCTCGATCCCGCCATCTCCACCTACCACTCCTTCGCGAACGGCATCGTCCAGGACTACGGCCTGCGCATCGGGGTCGAGCGGGATTCGGTCATGCTCGGCACGGCCCAGTCCTGGCAGCTCGCCCACTCCGTCGTGGAGGCGTACGACGGCGAGTGGGAACACTTCACGGCCGCCAAGAGCACGCTCGTGAAGGCGGTGCTCGACATGGCCGGCGAGTGCGCGGAGCACCTCGTCACGCCCGGGACCGTCCGGGACGAGCTCCGTCGCCACATCGATCACGTCGTCGCCCAACCCTACGTCGCAGGGTCCACCAGGGCCGCCACGCAGAAGGTGCAGGAGCTGCTCGACAAGCTGCGCACCCGCGTCACCGTGACGGAACTCGCCGAGCGCTACGCCGCCGCCAAGCTCGCGCGCCGCCAGCTCGACTTCGGCGACCTGGTCTCCCTTGCAGCGCGGATCGCCCGGGACATACCGGAGGCCGGGAGGATGGAGCGCGAGAAGTACAGGGTGGTGCTGCTCGACGAGTTCCAGGACACCTCCCACGCCCAGATGGTGCTGTTCTCGAGGCTCTTCGCGGACGGTCGTTCCGTCACCGCCGTGGGCGATCCCCACCAGTCGATCTACGGCTTCAGGGGAGCGTCGGCGGGACAGCTGGCCACCTTCCGTACTGCGTTCCCGCGGGTGACCGGGGAAGGGCGGGCACCGTCGGAGGTGGCCCACCTGTCGGTCGCGTGGCGTAACTCGACCTCGATCCTCGAGGCGGCGAACACGGTGTCGGCGCCCCTGAACGTGCCCGCACCATGGCTCCGCAACACCACGGTCCAGCAGGTCCCCGGACTCGTCGCGCGCCCCGGGGCGCCCCTGGGTGAGGTGACGCTGGGGCGTTTCCTCACCGATGCCCCCGTCGGGGGCGCCGACGCCGCCGAGGAGGCGGTATCGCCTGCCGGCCCGGCGGCCCCGTCCACCCTGAGCGAGGCGGAGGCGGTGACGCGGGAGGTCCTGCGCCAGCGCCGCCGGAGCTTCGAGACCGACGACGCCGGGAACCCCCTCCGCCCGACGATGGCCGTGCTGTGCAGGGGACGCAAGCAGTTCGAGCCGATCCGTCGGGAACTGGAGCGTGCGGGCGTCCCGGTCCAGGTGGTGGGCCTCGGCGGCCTGTTGCGGACCCCCGAGATCGTCGACCTGCTGGCCACCCTCAGGGTACTGGGCGACCCCGACCGCTCGGACTCGATGCTGCGGCTCCTGGCGGGAGCACGATGGCGGCTGGGACCGGCAGACCTCATGGCACTGGGCGACTGGTCGAGGCAGCTCGCCCGTACCCGCGAGGCGATGTTCAGGCGCGGCGACGCCGCAGGGGAGGAGCTCGACGACGACCAGAGCCGGGACGCCGTCGTCGCACCGGACCTGGCCGAGGCCGGCAGCCTGGTGGAGGCCGTCGACCACCTCCCGCCGGCCGGGTGGGTGTCCTCCTCCGGCCGGACGCTGAGTGATCCCGCGCGACGGCGGCTCGATGCCCTCCGGCGAGAACTGCGCGCCCTCCGCAGCTTCGTGGGTGACGACCTCGGCAGCATGATCGGCGAGGTGGAGCGCACCATCCTCCTGGACATCGAGGTGGCCGCCAAGCCGGGGGTGAGCATCCACGAGGCACGCCGTAACCTCGATGCCTTCACGGAGGCCGTCGCCGGATTCGTCTCCACCGCCGAGCGGGTCGACCTCCCGGCATTCCTCGCATGGCTCGAAGCGGCGGACCAGGAGGAGGACGGGCTGCCCGTAGCACAGCTCGAGGCGAGCAGGGACGCGGTGCAGCTGCTGACGGTCCATGCCTCGAAAGGGCTGGAGTGGGACGTCGTGTTCGTGCCGGGACTCAACGAGGGTTCCTTCCCGAGCGGGAAGGACTCGCGCTGGAGCAGCGGGGACTCCTCGATCCCGTGGCCGCTGCGCGGCGACGCCGCCGAGCTGCCGCACTGGGACTGGGAGCAGCAGGACCAGAAGGAGTGGCTCGCCAGCGAGAAGGACTTCACGGAGGAAGCCAGGGCGCATGCGGAACGGGAGGAACGCCGGCTCGCCTACGTGGCGTTCACGCGGGCCAAGCACGCCCTGGTCTGCACATCCTCGTCCTGGGGCGGCGGACGGTCCAAACCCTCGGCTCCCTCGGCCTACCTGAACGATCTGGTGACCCTCGCGGAGGCCGGTGCCGCGGGTTACACCCTGCCGCACTGGCTGCAGGAGGAGCACCAGGGCGACACGAACCCGGCCAATGCCCGGCCGGAACGGGCGAGCTGGCCCTTCGACCCGCTCGGGCCCCGGCGGGGCCCGATGGAACGCGCCGCACAGGCCGTCCTGGAGCAGGCCGCAGCCCCCACGCTGGAGGTCGACGTCGATGGGGGGCGGTGGGGTCGGGAGGTCCGCCTCGCTCTGGCGCGGCAGGCCCGCGAACGCGAACGGTTGCCGCTCACGCTGCCGTCCCACATCTCCGCATCCACCCTCGTGGAGCTCCGGGAAGATCCCGAGGCGGTCATGCAGCAGCTGCGGCGCCCGCTCCCGCGCCGGCCCGGTACGGCGGCCCGCAAGGGGACGGCGTTCCATGCCTGGATCGAGGAGTTCTACGGGTCCGGCGGCATGCTCGACCTCGGAGAGTACCCGGGCGGGGCGGACGCCTATGTGGACGAGACACTCGGCCTGAAGGACATGGCCGCCATCTTCGAGAGGTCCGAGTGGGCCCTCCGCGAACCCGCCGCCATCGAGGCCCCTATCGAGACGAAGATCGGCAGCATCGTGGTGCGTGGCCGGATCGATGCCGTCTTCCGCGATTCCGACGGCGGATGGGACCTGATCGACTGGAAGACCGGCCGCCCGCCCTCCCCGGACCGCCGCGCTGCCAAGGCCGTGCAGTTGGCCGTGTACCGCCTGGCCTGGTCGAGGCTGAAGGAGGTGCCGCTGGACACGGTCCGGGCGGCCTTCTTCTACGTCGCCGACAACCTCGTCGTGCGCCCGCACGACCTCGCGGACGCAGCGGAACTGGAAGCCATCATCGCAGCGGCGGACACGGCGGCCGGCTCCTGACCCTCAGGCCGGGGAGGGGCCGCGCCGTCCGTCGGAGGCCCGGAGGTGGATGGAAGGGCTGGCCAGCCGTACTGCCGGCCACCTCGTCGGCGCTGCACCGCGGGACGCCCTGACGAGGGCGAGGCCCTGGCGTCAGCTGCCGAAGGACACGATCGGCAGTGCCGAGGTCGCCACGTCGTCCGGGGAGCCGGCCACCGGTCCGCTGCTCCGAAGCAGGGTGACCTTCGTCGACGTACCGACGGACCGCTGCCGCCCGGCCGTCAGGCGCAGGTAGGCCGGTGACGCTCCGGACGGCGTAGCCGGATCCGCCTCGCCGGGTCGGTGCCCGGACCGGTCCCCTGAGTGGTCGCCCGAGGGGTCTCCGGACGGGTCTCCGGACGAGTCTCCGGAGGAGCCGTCGCGGTGCCCGGAGGGGATCGACGCCTGCATCCGGGTGGGGTCGGACCCGCGGTCCGCCGCGGGTGCGTGCGGGTCGTAGGCGTGGCTGCCGGTCCGATCCTGTGGGGCGTGGCCGGTGCTGGAACCCGACCGCGGGTCCTGGGCGGGGCCGTCGTGCACAGCCCCGTCGCGCGGTTCGCGGACGGGATCACCGGCGCCGGTCCCGACGCCGTCCCGGTGGCCACCGGCTACCTCGTCGGCTCCGGGGACGGCGTCCCGGTCCTCCCGGTGCCCGTGCTGGTCGTCGTACGAGTCGGTGCCGTGCTCGTTGCCCCATTCGAGGCGCACCTCGTGGGCGTGCCGGGCCCGCTCGGCGGCTTCGTGCTGCTCGCGCTCGATGGACTCGACGTCCGCCTCGAGGGTGGCCAGCATCTCCTCCGCCTCGTGGATCATCGCGGCATCCTCGAGGGCGACGCCGCGTACGAGCCACTGCGCGAGTGCGAACTCGGCGGCGAGCGCCGCCCGCCGCCACAGGTGGGGGTCGACGGCGGTCGCCCTGGCCTGCGCATAGGCCGCATGGACGGCGTCGACGAAGGGGGCGTCCTCGGCGGCTGCAAGCCAGGCGAAGTCCTCCGCGGGATCTCCGATGCACAGGTCCGTCCAGCCCGTGACCGCCGACACGCGGCCGGCGGCGACGAGGAGATGGTCCTCGTGCAGGTCTCCGTGCACCACCGTCGGGCTGAACCGCCACAGGGCGACGTCCTCCAGTGCGTGCTCCCACCGGCGCAGCAGGATCGACGGGATCTTGCCCGTGGTCGCGGCCTGATCGAGTTCGTTCAGCTTGCGCTGGCGGTACTCGTCGGCCTCGTAGCTGGGCAGGTCCGCGCGCTGCACCATGTCCTTCGGCAGGGCATGGATCGCGGCGATGGCCCGGCCCACCTCCTGTGCCATCGTGGTCCCACCGGCGGTGAGTGCCTCCAGCGTCCTGGTGGTCCCGGCGAGGTGGGAGTACACGAAGGTGCTGAGCTCGCCCTGGCGGACACTGCCGGCCATGTGCGGGATGAGGAAGGGGAGTTCGGCCTTGACGGCCGGGGTGAAGGCGCGGAGCGCCTGCAGTTCGGTCTCGAGCCGCATGC
This sequence comes from Arthrobacter sp. MDT1-48-3, assembly GCF_054511015.1. Taxonomy (NCBI): domain Bacteria; kingdom Bacillati; phylum Actinomycetota; class Actinomycetes; order Micrococcales; family Micrococcaceae; genus Arthrobacter; species Arthrobacter sp. MDT1-48-3. Next base: position 102,993 of record NZ_JBTNDL010000007.1, on the reverse strand, counting down.
TCGCTTCGGCATGTTTCGGCGAACGCACCCGCCACTGCTTCCCGGCGTCGTCGACCAGCAGCGCCGAGTCGAAATCGGCAGCATCATCGGGAGCACCGGCGACCCCTGTCGGAGCCAGGCCAGGTACCGCGGCGCTGGCGATGGCAGCAAGTTCCATGGGTGTCCGTTTCACACCCTCCACCGTAGGGCGTCCTGCGGCAGCCGGAGCCGTTCCGGCGCGGCGAGTCGTCAGATGCACCACTCGTCTTCGCGCTCGCACTACTCCTCCACCCCCACTGCGCAGAATGTGTTTTGGGAGAGTGAGAACGTACCGTAGAAGCATGATCGATCCCCTCCGGACACTCGTGCTGCCACCCCTCGGATCGCTGCCGCTCTCGCGGGCCGATGCGGACCGCGACGGCGACTCGAGGACGTCCGAGAACCTTCTCGACACCCTGTGGGCCTCGCCGGGGACGAGGGTGCTCGCCCTCGTCCGGGGGAAGGCGCCGGTGCAGGGGAGCACGCTCCGGCTGGTCGCGCCCGCGCAGGTGGAGCGGCCCGACCTGCTCGTCTACCTGGGGCGCATCAACGAGGGCGCCCCGGATGCCGGGCGCAGCGTGGTCCTCGCGGTCCTTGCCGAGGAGGACACCTCCCTGGCGCCGCCCGAGCAGTGGCTCGGCCTGCGGGACATCGCCGCGTCCCTCGATGCCCGCGATGCCGGCCTGTTCGTCGAGGCGGCCGCCATCGCGAACTGGCATGCGACCCACACGCATTGCCCGCGGTGCGGTACGCCGACCGAGGTGCGCGCCGGCGGCTGGGTGCGCCGGTGCCCCACGGACGACTCCGAGCACTACCCCCGGACCGACGGCGCGATCATCGTGTCTGTGATCGACGACGACGACCGCCTGCTGCTCGGATCCGCCGTCGCGTGGCCGGAGGACCGCTACTCGACCCTCGCAGGATTCGTGGAACCCGGCGAGTCGCTCGAGGCCGCGGTGATCCGCGAGGTAGGCGAGGAGTCCGGCATCGAGGTCGAGGCCCCGCAGTACCTCGGATCGCAGCCCTGGCCCTTCCCCGCGTCCCTGATGCTCGGTTTCACGGCGCGCGCCGTCACGACCGACGCCGTACCGGACCGGGCGGAGATGCGGTCCGTGCGGTGGTTCACGCGCGAGGAGCTGTTCGCCGAGGTGCGCGACGGCACGATCGCGGTCGCGGGTGGCATCTCGATCGCCCGCGCCCTGATCGAACGCTGGTACGGCGGACCGCTCGACGAGGAGCCGTCGGAGGCGCGTCCCTAGTGTCCGGACTATTGCTCGAGGAGAGCATCCTCGAGGGGCTCGACGACGAACAGCGCATGGTGGCCAGCTCCCTCTCCGGTCCTCTGTGCGTCCTGGCCGGGGCCGGTACGGGAAAGACGCGGGCCATCACCCACAGGATCGCCTACGGTGTGCACACCGGTGTCTACAAGCCGCAGCAGGTGCTCGCGGTGACCTTCACGGCGCGTGCCGCGGCGGAGATGCGCACGCGGCTCCGGGACCTCGGCGCGGGTGGCGTCCAGGCCCGCACGTTCCATGCCGCAGCCCTCCGCCAGTTGCAGTACTTCTGGCCTCAGGCCGTCGGCGGACCCCTGCCCGCCCTGGTCGACCACAAGGCGCAGCTGATCGCGGAGTCGGCGCGGCGGCTCCGCCTGTCGACGGACCGCGCCGCGATCCGTGACGTGGCGGCGGAGATCGAATGGGCCAAGGTCTCGATGCTGACCCCGGATGCCTACGCAGCGGCCGCAGCGGGCCGGGCGGAGCCGGCGGGGATGGACCTCACCACGGTGTCGCGGATCTTCTCGGCGTACGAGGACCTGAAGATCGACCGGAACCTGATCGACTTCGAGGACGTCCTGCTGACGACCGTCGCGATCCTCGAGGAGGACGAGAAGGTCGCCGCCACCGTGCGGGCCCAGTACCGCCACTTCGTGGTCGACGAGTACCAGGACGTCTCCCCGCTGCAGCAGCGCATGCTGGACCTGTGGCTCGGGGAACGGCGCGAGCTGTGTGTCGTCGGTGACGCCAGCCAGACCATCTACTCGTTCACGGGTGCGACATCGCGCCACCTGCTCGACTTCACCAAACGCTACGAGGGTGCGCAGGTGGTCAGGCTGGTCCGCGACTACAGGTCCACACCCCAGGTGGTCCGCGCGGCGAACACCCTGCTGGCCGCACGGAGCGGCGAGGTGGACCGCCGCGCGACCGGCACCACCTGGTCCGCTCCGCTCGAGCTGGTCGCCCAGCGACAGCCGGGGCCGGAGCCCGTCTTCACCGAGTGCAGCGACGACGAGGCCGAAGCGGCCGAGTGCGCGCGGCGCATCGGCGTGCTGCTCGACCAGGGCGTGAAGGCGAGCGAGATCGCCATCCTCTATCGGACGAACGGGCAGTCGGAGGCGTACGAGCAGGCACTGGCGAGTGCCGGCATCGGGTACCAGCTGCGCGGCGGCGAGAGGTTCTTCCAGCGCCGCGAGGTCCGCGACGCGCTCCTCCAGTTGCGCGCCGCGGCACGCACGCAGGGCGACGACGACGTCCCCCAGCAGGTACGGGACGTCCTCGCCTCGCTCGGCTACACGTCCGTGGCACCCCAGAACTCGGGGGCGGTACGGGAGAAGTGGGAGTCGCTGGCTGCCCTGGTGGGCCTGGCCGACGAGCTCAACCGCGTGCGGGGGCCGGAGGCGTTCACCCTGCAGATGTTCGTCGCCGAGCTCGAGGAGAGGGCAACGGCCCAGCATGCCCCGACGGTGCAGGGCGTCACCCTGGCGTCGCTGCACTCCGCGAAGGGGCTGGAGTGGGACGCCGTCTTCCTCGTCGGGCTGAGCGAGGGACTCATGCCCATCTCGTTCGCCGACACGCAGGAGGCCATCGACGAGGAGCGCCGGCTGCTGTACGTGGGGATCACCCGCGCGCGTATCCACCTCTCGATGTCCTGGTCCACGTCACGCTCCCCGGGCGGTCGCGCCAGCAGGAAGCCCTCACGGTTCCTCGATGCGCTGCGTCCGGCCGGCACGGGACAGGCATCCTTCCGGCAGCCGCGGGCGAAGGCCACCCGCAAGGCCGCCGGGCCGGCCGTCTGCCGCGTGTGCAAGCGGCCGCTCCTCACCGGCTCGGAGCGGAAGATGGGACGTTGCAACGACTGCCCGGCCACCTACGAGGAACAGACCTTCGAAGCGCTGCGCGCATGGCGGCTCGTGGAGGCCCGCGACAAGGACGTGCCCGCCTTCGTCGTCTTCACGGACGCGACCCTCGTCGCCATCGCCGAGGCCCGGCCGGAGACCCTCAACGAACTCGGGGGGCTGGCCGGTGTCGGCTCGGCAAAGCTCGAGCGGTACGGCGAGGCCGTCCTCGAGATCATCAGTGACAACGCCTGACGCCCCGGGGCGGCCGGACGGGTCGCGTCTGCCGGTCGAGGTGCGGCGGTCCGCACGCCGTAAGCGCACCGTCAGTGCCGATATCAGGGACGGGGTGATCCGCGTCTCCATCCCGGGACACTTCTCGGCGAGCCAGGAGCACCACTGGGTCGAACGGATGGTCGAGCGGATGTCGGCGAAGTACCTCGCGGCCCCCGCCCTCGAGGACGACCCGACCGCGCTGCTCCGGAGGGCCAGGCACCTCGCGGCGCAATACCTCGGTGGCAGGGGAGTGCCGGCGACGATCGGCTGGGTGACCAACCAGAATTCCCGCTGGGCGTCCGCCACCCCCGCGCACCGGTCCATCCGCCTGTCGCACAAGCTGCAGGGCATGCCCGACTGGGTCGTCGACTACGTCATCCTCCACGAGATGGCGCACCTCGTCGAACCCTCGCACAATGCCGTGTTCTGGGAGCTGCTCACCAGCTATCCACGCACCGAGACGGCGAAGGCGTTCCTCGACGGGGCCGCCTTCGCCGCACAGCGCGGTCTTCCTCCGACCGGGCAGGACGCCTTCTAGCCGGTGGCAGTGCAGTCCGCGCGCTCAGCGCGGTCCGTCGCCGTCCGCCGCCGATCCGTCCGTGCCGCTTCCGTCCTCGTCATCCGCGGTCCCGGGTGCTGCTTCCCCGGAGTCCCTGTCGGAGGCGTCGTCCTGCGGCTCGAACCCGCCCGCCAGCAGACGCTGCAGGGCGGCGTCGACATCGGCGTCGGAGGACTCGATGAGCTTGCGGCGCCCGGAGAATCCCGCCGGGTCGTCGAGGTCCTCGGCCGTGGGCAGCAGATCGGGATGCTGCCAGAGGGCGTCGCGCCCGTCGATGCCGCGCTCCTCGGTCAGGTGCGACCAGAGGGCTGCGGCGTCGCGCAGCCTCCGCGGCCTCAGCTCGAGGCCGACGAGCGATGCGAACGCGTGCTCGGCCGGTCCGCCGGTCGCCCGGCGGCGGCGCAGCATCTCGCGCAGCGCACCGGCGGAGGGGAGATTGGCGGCGGCAGCTGCGGTCGTCTCGTCGACCCAGCCCTCGACGAGGGCCAGGGTCGTCTCGAGGCGGATGAGCGCGGTGTCCTGTTCGGGCGTCCGTTCGGGCATGAAGACACCCTGCGAGAGGGCGCCCTGAAGGCTCTCCGGATTGGTTGGATCGATGTCCCTGGCGGCTTCCTCGATCTTCCCCATGTCGATGTGGATGCCCCGGGCGTAGCGCTCGATGCTGCCGAGGAGGTGCCCCGTGAGCCAGGGGCTGTGCGTGAAGAGGCGGACATGGGCGGCCTCGCGGACCGCGAGGAAGAGCTGCACCTCCTGCTCGGGGATGTCGAGGCCCTCGCCGAACGCCGCCACGTTCGCGGGCAGCAGGGCCATGCGCCCTTCGGCGAGCGGAACTCCGATGTCCGTCGATCCGACGACGTCCTTGGACAGGGCGCCGACCGCCTGTCCGAGCTGCATGCCGAACATCGCACCGCCGACGTTCTGCAGCATGGAGGCGGGGCCGCCCATCATGCCCATCATCGACTTCATCTCGTCCGGGAGCTGCTCGGAGATGACGTCGGACAGTGCCTTGGCGATGCTCGTCGCGACCGGCTCCGTGAGGCGGCGCCAGGTGGCCATGGTGGCCTCGACCCACTCCGCGCGGGACCAGGCACGACCGAGCTGTCCGGTGCTCGGGAAATCGGTCACCGGGTCGAGCCACAGTTCCGCGAGCTTCAGGGCCTCGTCCACACTCCGTCGCTGGAGCGCGGTGACCGAGGGGTCGTTGTCGGCCGCGGCGACGCGACGCGCCTGTTCGTGGGCCATCTGCCAGTTGACCGGCCCGTCGCTCGTCGTGGAGAACATGGCCTGGACCTGCTGCATCATCATGGCCATCGCCGCCGGATCGGAGGGCAGCCCCGCGGCCTTCGCGATCTCCTGGGGATCGATGCCGCCGGCCCCGCCTCCGAACATCTTCGACAGCATCTCGGACAGCGGGTCCTGGGGCGTGTCGTCGTCGCCGTTCGAGGGGTTGGATGGGTTGGTCACTGATACCACCGGTCCTGGGAGTAGCTTGGCGGGTCCGGGCGGGAGGGCGGTGCCACTCCTGCCGGTTGTGGAAGACACGCTACCGGCCGTGCCCTGCCGGTGTCCCTTGCGCCGTGCACCGTTCGCTGAGGGCAAAGCAGCAGGGGCGAGCGGCCCTGGGAGCGTACGCGGACGCGGCGACGCGCGGTCGACGTGCAGGGAACGCCCAGGGAGCGTGTCGGCGGGAACGTCTACTCTAGGTGTGCCGGTGTCGTGCGGATCGCCTCACCGCGCTGCCCGCGCAACGCGCCCTACAGGAAGAAGCACCGTGACGCAGCCCGTCCACGTCGAAACGTTCAGCCCGGAGGAGCCCACGAGGCCGAGGGACCCCCGTTTCCGTGCGATGGCGGTCTCGGGGGGGCTGGCCGTCGTCCTGTGCACGGCCGCGGTCCTGCTGCCCTCGCCCTATGTCATCGAGTCGCCCGGGCCGACCTTCAATACGATCGGCGAGGTCGACGGACAGCCGCTCATCCAGGTGGAGGGCACCGAGAGCTATCCGCCCGAGGGCGAACTCGACCTCACCACCGTGTTCGTCAGCGGAGGGCCGAACGGACCGGTGAACGTCCTCCAGACCTTCCGGGCCTGGGCCGATCCCCATGAGACCGTGGTGCCCGAACAGCTCGTGTACCCGGAGGGGACCACGTCCTCCCAGGTGGAGGAGCAGAACGCCGTCGCCATGACCTCCTCCCAGGAATCCGCGATCGCCGCCGCACTGTCCCACGAGGGCATCGACTTCACGGAAGAGCTGTCGGTCGCCGGACTCGCCACCGGCTCCGCGTCGGAGGGGCTCCTGCGCGAGGGGGATGTCCTGCGGGCCATCGACGGCGAGGCGATCGGGAACATCGGGACGCTGCGCTCGGCCCTGCGCGAGGCCGGAGGGGCGCCGGCCGCCCTGTCCATCCTCCGGGACGGCGCGCCGCTCGATCTCTCCGTGACGCCGAAGGAATCGCCGGAGGGCGACTTCCAGCTGGGCATCCTCCTCGCCTCGACCTTCGACTTCCCCTTCGACGTCACGATCCAGCTCGACAATGTGGGAGGGCCCTCCGCCGGGACGATGTTCGCACTCGGCATCATCGACACCCTGACCGAGGGGGACCTCACCGGCGGGCGGCACTTCGCGGGAACGGGCACGATCGACTCCACCGGAGCCGTGGGGCCGATTGGCGGGATTGCACAGAAGCTCGTGGGAGCACGGTCCGGCGGCGCCGAGTTCTTCCTCGCGCCCGCAGCCAATTGCGACGAGGTGACCGGCAACATCCCCGACGGCCTGACGGTCGTGAAGGTCGGGACGCTCGAGGACGCCGTGGATGCCGTCGAGACCCTGGGAGCGGGCGGGGACCCGGCCGGGCTGCCCTCCTGCTGAGCGGAGGCGCCGACGTGTCCGGAGGACACAGTTCAGGAACGATCCCGGGCGGGTGCGCAGACGACGGGAACCTAATTGGTCGGGCCAGACGTGAACAGGGCAGAATGAAACCACGAAGGGCGTGACTGCACGCTGTCTTCTGCCCGTGTCCGGGCTGGGGAGCGGAGCGGAAGACCGGTCATCGTGACCCGCAGCAGCTAACGATGAGGTAGATGTGACATCCGGACCAGACCGTCCGTTCGGCAGTAGGCCGAGCCCAGCAAGTGCAGCAAGAAGCCGGCGCCGCAGCCCGCTGATCCCGACGATCATCGTCGTGGCGGTGATCGTCATCGCCTTCGTCTATCTGTCCCAGGTCTACGCGGACGTGCTCTGGTACCAGCAGCTCGGGTTCCTCGAGGTGTTCGTCACCGAGAACCTGTCGCGGATCGTCCTGTTCCTCGTCGCGTTCCTCGTGATGGCCGGCGCGGTCTTCTTCAGCCTGCGCATCGCGTTCAGGAGCCGGCCGATCTACGCCCCCGACAGCGCCATTCAGGACAACCTGAACCGCTACCAGGCGCAGCTCGAGCCGATCCGCCGCCTGCTGATGCTCGGCATCCCCGTGGTCCTCGGCGCGTTCGCCGGCACGGCCGCGTCCTCCCAGTGGCAGGAGGTGCTCCTCTTCGTCAATCAGGAGCCGTTCGGCAAGTCCGACCCGGAGTTCGGCATGGACTACGCGTTCTACATGTTCACGCTGCCGTTCCTGAGCTTCGTGACCGGCTTCCTGATCAGCGTGGTGATCATCAGCGCGATCGCGACCGTCCTCACGCACTACCTCTACGGCGGCATCCGGCTCGAGGAGAAGGGCCTCTTCACCACGAAGGCGGCCCGTATCCAGATCGCCGTCGTCGCGGCGCTCTTCCTCGTGCTCCAGGGCGTCAACTACTGGCTGGACCGCTACGACACGCTGCTCAACCAGGGCACCTGGGCCGGTGCGCTCTACACCGACGTGAATGCGGTCATCCCCACCAAGGCCATCCTCGCCGTCGCCGCCATCATCGTGGCGGTCCTCTTCGTCGCCTCCGCGTTCATCGGCCGCTGGCGCCTGCCGCTGATCGGCACCGCGATGCTCATCATCACCGCCCTCCTCGCGGGCGGGGTCTATCCCTCCGTCGTCCAGCGATTCCAGGTGCGCCCGTCCGAGCTCAGCCTCGAGGGCGAGTACATCGACAGGAACATCGACATGACGCGCGAGGCGTACGGACTGGACGCGGTCGAGGTCGAGGCCTACAACCCCGAGGACGTCCCGCAGGCGGGAGCCCTGGGCGACGACGGCGAGACGACGGCGAACATCCGCCTGCTCGATCCGAACCTCGTCTCCGACGCGTTCAGCCAGCTGCAGCAGTTCCGCCAGTACTACCAGTTCCCGGAGACGCTCAACGTCGACCGGTACGAGATCGACGGTGAGGTGCAGGACACCGTCATCGCGGTCCGTGAGCTCGACACCAACGGTGTCCCCGCGGGCTGGGTCAACGAGCACGTCTTCTACACCCACGGCTACGGCGTGGTGGCCGCCGCCGGTTCGACCGTGCAGCCCGATGGCCGCCCGTCCTTCCTGCAGTCCGGCATCCCCTCCACGGGTGTGCTCGGTGACGAGTCCACCTACGAGCCGCGCATCTACTTCGGCGAGGACTCTCCCGAGTACTCCGTCGTGGGCGCACCCGAGGGGCAGGCGCCGGCCGAGATCGACCGCCCGCAGAACGAGAACTCCGACGACGAATCGCGTACCACCTTCAGCGGCGAGGGCGGGCCGAATGTGGGCAACGCCTTCAACCGCCTCGTGTACGCGCTGAAGTTCCAGTCCACCGACCTCCTGCTGTCCAACCAGGTCAACAGCGAGTCCCAGATCCTCTACGACCGTGATCCCGTGGAGCGCGTCCGCAAGGTCGCTCCGTACCTGACGCTCGACGGCAACAGCTATCCGGCGATCGTCGACGGGCGCGTGAAGTGGATCATCGACGGCTACACCACCAGCGCCAACTTCCCGTACTCGACGCAGCAGGAACTGGAATCGGCGACACAGGATTCGCAGACGGCGGAGGGCCTGGCCACCGCACTGCCCGCGGAACAGGTCAACTACATCCGCAACGCGGTCAAGGCCACGGTCGACGCCTACGACGGCTCGGTCAGCCTGTACGCCTGGGACGACCAGGATCCGGTCCTGAAGTCGTGGCAGAACGTCTACCCGTCCTCGCTGCAGCCCTTCAGCGAGATGTCGGCCGACCTGATGGCGCACGTCCGCTACCCGGAGGACCTCTTCAAGGTGCAGCGCGAGCTGCTCGCCCGCTACCACGTCACCTCGACGGACGAGTTCTATAACAACAGCGAGGCCTGGAACGTACCGGCCGATCCGGGGGAGAGCGCCGACGGCGCGGCGACGACGGCGGCGACGGACCGCCAGCCGCCGTTCTACCTGACGCTGCAGATGCCCAACCAGGAGGAGGCCGCGTTCTCGCTGACCACGCCGTACATCCCCTTCGTACCCGCCGGCCAGACCCCGAGGAACGTGCTCTACGGCTTCCTCGCGGCGAACGGCGACGCAGGGACGGGCGAGGACGGCGTCAAGAGCGAGAACTACGGCCGACTGACCCTGCTGGACAGCTCGGGCCGTGACTCCGTGGTCGGCCCCGGCCAGGCGCAGAACCTGTTCAACTCGGACACCACCGTCTCGCAGGAGCTCAACCTGCTGCGCCAGGGTGCGTCCGAGGTCATCAACGGCAACCTGCTGACCCTGCCCATCGGCGGCGGGATCGCCTACGTCCAGCCGGTCTACGTGCAGTCCTCGGGCAGCTCGTCCTTCCCCGTCCTTCGTCGGGTCCTCGTGAGCTTCGGTGACAACGTCGGCTTCGCGCCGACCCTCGCCGAGGCACTGGACCAGGTGTTCGGCGGCGAGTCGGGAGCGACGACGGGCGACCAGGAGAACGTGGGCGAGACTCCGGAGGATCCCGCGACGCCTCCGGTGGAGGGTGAGGGCGAGGGCGCCACGCCGACGCCCACGCCGACCCCGTCCGAGGGCGGAACCCCCGGCGGTGCCACGGGTGACCCCGGGGCCGACCTCCGGACCGCGCTCGACGACGCCAACACGGCGATCCAGGACGGCAACGAAGCTCTCGCGGACGGTGACTTCGCAGCCTACGGCGAAGCGCAGGACCGCCTGCAGGACGCGCTGCAGCGGGCGCTGGACGCCGAGGAGCGTGTCTCGGGGACCACCGGGGAGTAGTCCTCGGAGGCCGGGCAGCTGCTCGATTTGCCTCTTGGCCCCGCGGCCGGTAACGTTAGTTACACGCCGCGGGGTGGAGCAGTTCGGTAGCTCGCTGGGCTCATAACCCAGAGGTCACAGGTTCAAATCCTGTCCCCGCAACGAAGAGAAGTCCGGTCCACCACTCGGTGGGCCGGACTTTTCGTTTGCCCCGCCGCAGGTCCCGGCCGACGTCCGGTCCGATACACCCCTCCCGCGCCCCCGGCACCGCTGTCGAGGGCGGTACCAGGGTAGGGGGAGTAACTCAGGCCGGTCAGCCCTCCGACAGGGCCTTGTAGGCGCTCAGGGCCCGCTGGCGACTCTCCTTGAGGTCGACGACGGGATCGGGATAGCCCGGGGCCGTCCCCTTCCACGGCTCGTGGATGTTGTCCGCGTCCGCCAGTTCCGGCACGAACCGCACGAGGTACCGTCCGTCGGGATCGAACTTCCTGCTCTGCAGGACGGGGTTGAAGATGCGGAAGTAGGGGCTGGCATCGGCTCCGGATCCTGCCACCCACTGCCAGCTCGCAGCATTGCTCGCCGCGTCGGCATCGACGAGGCAGTCCCAGAACCACCTCTCGCCCACACGCCAGTCGATCAGGAGGTTCTTGATGAGGAAGGACGCCGTCGCCATGCGGACGCGGTTGTGCATCCAGCCGATCTCCCACATCTGGCGCATGCCGGCATCGACCAGCGGGTAGCCGGTCCGTCCACGCTGCCAGGCTTCCAGCTCCGACCTCGTGGAGCTCTCCCAGGCGAAGGCGTTGAACTCGGGCCGGTAGTTCACGGTGGCGAGCTCGGGATTGAAGTACAGGAGCTGCCAGCTGAACTCGCGCCAGCCGAGCTCGGAACCGAAGACGCGAATGTCCTCGGCCGTCGAACTGTCCTGATGGTCCTGGGCCGCGTGCCAGACCTCGAAGGGGCTGATCTCGCCGAACCGCAGGTGCGGCGACAGCATGCTGGTGCCCTGCACCCCCGGGCGGTCGCGGTTGTCCTTGTACCCGGAGGCGGCGCCGTCGAGGAAGTCGTCGAGCCGGGCGTGCGCGCCGGCCTCTCCCGGCGTCCAGGTGCGGCGGAGGCCCTCGGCCCAGTCCGGTGACGTGGGAAGCAGCCCCCAGGCGCCGAGGTCGTCCGACGCCGGCGCGGGGCCGTGAAGGCGGGCCGGCGCGGGCAGCGGCCTGCGGGGAGGGCGGAAGGACAGGCAGGCCCGCCAGAAGGGCGTGAAGACCTTGTAGGCCTCGCCGGAGCCCGACGTGACCTCCCAGGGCTCGAACATCAGGTTCGCCTGGAAGCTCGTCACCTCGAGGCCGTCGTCGGCGAAGGCGGCCTTCAGGGTTGCGTCCGTGGTGCGCTCGACCAGGCCGTAGCGGCGGTTCCACACGACGGCACGGGCGGAGCACTCGTCCACCAGTCGCGGCAGGACCTCTCCCGCCGGGCCGCGCCGCAGGACGAGCGGCACACCGAGTTCCGCGAGGGACGCGGTCAGTGCCGCGAGCGAGTGGTGGAGCCACCATCTGGAGGCGCCGCCCAGCGGACGGATGCCCTCGGTGTCCTCGTCGAGCACGTAACAGGCGACGACGTCGTCCCCGCTCTCGGCAGCGGCCGCAAGCGCCGGATTGTCGGAGACGCGCAGGTCGTCACGGAACCACACCAGTGTCACAGCCATTTGCTCAATCTACCCGCGTGCACCGACACGCGGGCTCCTGCACCAGCAGGGGAACCGCAGCCGATGGCTGCGGTTCCCCTGGCGTGCCGACCGGGTTCGGGCCCGATCAGTAGGTGATCTCGCCCGTCGTGGACGGTGTCTTGGCGTCCGTGGCGGTTCCCGCGCCCTGTCCGATCGCGGACTGCGAGCCGGAACCGGACTTCAGGGCAGCGAGGCGTGCCTCGATCTCGGTCTGCTCCCCGAGGTCCTCGAGGCTCTCGAACTGCGCGTCGAGGCTCGACGACGCGAGCTCCTGCTGTCCGCGGACCTTCGCCTCCTCGCGCCGGATCTTCTCCTCGAAACGGCCCACCTCGCTTGTCGGGTCCATGAAGTCGATGCTCTTGACGGCGTCGTGCACCTGCTGCTGCGCCTGGGCCGTGCGGGCGCGGGCGATCAGCTGGTCCCGCTTGGCCGTGAGCTCGCCGAGCTTGCCCTTCATCTGGTTGAGGCCGTCCTTGAGCTTGTCGACGATCTCCGTCTGCGACGCGATGGTCGGCTCGGCACCCTTCGCCTCGTTCTCCGCCGCCATCTGGCGCTGAATGGCCACCTTCGCCAGGTTGTCGAACTTCTGTGCGTCGGCCGTGTCGCCGGACGTGCGGTACTCGTCCGCCTTGCGGGACGCCGCGAGGGCCTTGTTGCCCCAGCTGCGAGCGTTCTCGACGTCCTCGTTGTAGTCGTCCTGCATCATCCGCAGGTTGCCGATGGTCTGCGCGACGGCGCTCTCGGCCTCGGCGATGCTGTTGGTGAAGTCGCGGACCATCTGGTCGAGCATCTTCTGCGGATCCTCGGCCTGGTCGATCAGAGCATTGATGTTGGCTCGGGTGAGCTGCGCGATCCTGCCGAAAATTGACTGCTTTACCATTGATTTTCCTTTCGATTCTTCGGAAATAGTCCCTGAGTCTGCTGCGGGAGGCTGTCGGAGCGGCCTAGAAGTCGCCGCCGCCACCTCCGAAGTCGCCGAAACCGCCTCCACCGCCGTCGAAGCCGCCGAAGCCGCCACCGCCGAAGCTCCCGCCGTCGCCGCCGAAGCCGCCACCGCCGTCGCCGTAACCGCCACCGAACCCACCGCCGAAGCCGCCGCCGTTGAGGATGGACCCGAGCAGGATGCCGCCGAGCAGGGCGCCGCCCATGCCGTCGCCGCCCCGTCTCCCGTACATGCCGCCCATCCCCATCCCACCGCGGCCGAAGCCCTCGACGTCCTGTTCCGCGAGCTGCGCGGCGTGGTCGGCGAGCAGAGCTGCCTGCTGGGCGTGGGAGAGCGCGGTCACGGGATCGGACCGCTGGAGGTCGACGGCGTGGTCGAGGTTGCGTTCCGCCTCGGCGAGACGCGTACGTGCCTCACTGCCGACGCCGCCGCGCCGCGCCCGGATGTAGTCGGCCGTGCCCGAGATGCTCGACTGCGCGGCGATGATCGCGTGCTGCAGCGAGTCCTGGGCGCGACGGGAGTTCTCGGCCTGGTCGCGGACGCCGCCGAGGGCGGCATCGAGCTGGGCGTGCGCGGCTTCGAGGCGCTGCAGCAGGGCGAGCGGATTGCTGCGCGCGTTCTGGCGCTCCTGCCGGACGGTCGTGACGGCGGCCTGGAGGGCGGCGACGGGACCGGCGAGGTCGCGGTACTGGCCGGCGCGGTCCATCGCCGCCGCCTGCGCGAGGTCCTGCTCCGCCTCGGGGAGCGCACGTTCGAGCTCGCGCTCGGCCCCGGCCAGTTCGTCGGCCCGCTTGTCGATGGCATCGAGGAGGACGGTGCTCTGGTGGACCGCCTCCTCGGCGGCACGCACCGCGACGACGGTCCGTCCGGTGTCACCGGCGGCCATGCGCGACTGCGCTTCGGAGGCGGCGCTCTCGACGAAGGAGAGGCGCTCCCGAGCCTGCTCGATGTTGTCGGCGACCTGGGAGGTCGCCGTCTCGAGGTAGCGGCCCTGCAGTGACCGGAGGGACTGCTCGGCCGCCTCGAACCGGCGGCTCGCATCCGCCGCGGCGGACTGCGCCCTGCGGAGCGCCTCGGGGGCGTTGCGCTCGAGCTCACGCAGGGCGTCGAAGTCCTCCTTGTGCGCCTGCAGCGAGGCATTCACGTCCTCGCAGCGGCGGATGATCTCCCCGAGCCACTGGCGCTGCTGCTGCTCCGTGTCCGGGATGTGGTCGTCGAGCTGCTGCTGCAGCTTGAACGATTCACCCATGTGCTGCTTGGCGGCGGCGATGTCCTGCGAGAACGTGGTGATGGCCTCGCTGCCGTACTGGGCTTCGGCGAAGCCCAGTTCCTGCTCGCTGGACTTGATGGCGTCGTCGGCCGCCACGAGCAGGCTGCCGGCGCGCTTGCGCAGGTCCTCGACGCTCAACGAGGCGAGCGGGTCGACCACCTCGCCCTCGGCGGAGGGCACGGGCCCGTAGCCGTATTCCTCGCGTTTGCGCTGAGCACTGCCACCGCCGCGGTTCTTGAGCAGCAGGTACCCTCCTGCGCCCGCGACGGCGACGAGTCCGCCGACGAGGGCCAGTCCACCGAGGGCGCTGCCGCCGGTCGTGGTTCCGCCGGTCGTGGTCCCTCCCGCTCCGCCGTTGCCGGTCCCCGTCAGGGCATCCTCCGTGCCCTCGACGGCGGCGAGGCCGGCCTCGGCGAAGTTGCCGGCGCGCAGTTCGGGCTGGATGTACTCGTCGTAGAGCGCCTGGCCCTGTCCGCCGATCTCCGATCGGTTGCCCGGCGCGTACCCCGCCTCGCCCTGCTCCACGCCGACGGCGAGGACCGCCTCGTCGGCGCTCGACGCGTTGAGGCCGGCGGTGGCGGACGCCCACTGCTCGGCTCCGGCCGGATTCTCGAACGTGTCGACGTAGGCGACCCGTACGGTGAATCCCTCCTGCGAGCGCAGGTCCTCGATCGCGGCCTCGAGCCGGCTCTCCTCCTCGGGAGTGAGGACCCCCGCGGTGTCGGTGACGTAGTCACCGGAGGGGAAGGTGACCGGTTCGTCGGCCAGAGCCGCGGTGCTCGACAACAACGGAATCGCCACGACGGCGCCCAGGACAGCAGAGACGCGGGTGCGCCTGCTCATCATTCGCATTTCCGACCCTTCAGCATGTCCCCCGGACCCGACCGGTCCCAGGACTGGGGTCGGCGGACGCCGGAGGCTCCCTGTTCTCCCGATTCTATGGTTGGGGTCCGGGAGCGTCCACCACCACATCTATGCCCCTAGCGAAAGGGGCTCCGGATCGGACGGGGGAAGGGCGGAGGATACTGGGAACGCCCGGACCTGCCGTCCGGGGCGACCGTCCCAGCTCCAGCAACTTCTCAGAAACCGCACAGCGAATGCATGCTTGAGGCTCAGCGAAGGTTGCCATGATGTGGTCAACAGCAACGAAAGGACCTCCCATGAACGAGCAGCCAGGCTTCCAGGGCGACGCCGAACGCCCGCTCCCTCCGCAGCCCCAGAACCCGCCGTCGTGGGGGACGGGCCGGGACAACCGGCAGTCGGCCGATCAGCGGGACGGCCGGCCGGCGGACCAGGACGGCCGGCAGTCCGATCGGCAGCACCACGGATCCGCGCACGACCCGTCGGTCTCCCACCCCGCCTATGCCGGGCACCAGCCCTTCTACGGCGAGCAGGGCGGGGGCTTCGGTCCGGGAGGAGCGAACCACGGCGGACGGACCGTGGTGAAGGACCGCAGGCGGGTGGGTCTCGCCACCTTCGCCGCGGGGGCCCTCGTCGCCGGGCTGATCGGCGGTGGCGTCGCGACGGCCGGCTTCAATGCACTGGACGACGACGGCCCCACGGGTACCGCGCAGTCCGTGCCGGAGTCGATCGTGGTGAACAACACCGACGACGTCAACACCATCACCGGAGCGGCCGTGACGGCGTCTCCGAGCGTCGTCACGATCGCCGTCAGTGGTGGCGGCGCCAGTGGCTCGGGCTCGGGCATCATCCTCGACACGGACGGGCACATCCTCACCAACACCCACGTGGTGACCCTCGGCGGACAGGTGTCCGACCCGACGGTGGAGGTCAAGCTGAACGACGGCCGCGTCTTCGCGGCGACCGTGGTCGGGACCGATCCCCTCAGCGACCTCGCGGTCATCAAGATCGACGCCCCGGACCTCACGGCTGCCACGCTCGGCAACTCCGACGAATTGAACGTCGGCGACACCGCGATCGCCATCGGGGCTCCCCTCGGATTGAGCGGCACCGTCACCGACGGCATCGTCTCCACCCTCAACCGCACCATCAGCGTGGCGTCCTCGGCCGTGCCGGAGGAGACCCCGGACAGCTCCGAGTCCGAGGACGGCGAGGGTTTCAACTTCCTGCCGCCCGGTGGGTCCGGTGAGCAGCAGACCCAGTCCCAGGGCTCCATTTACCTCAATGTCATCCAGACCGACGCCGCCATCAACCAGGGCAACTCGGGGGGTGCGCTCGTGGACGGGGACGGGAAGATCATTGGCGTGAACGTCGCGATCGCGTCGGCCGGTTCCGGCGAGTCGACCGGGAACATCGGTGTGGGCTTCTCGATCCCGATCAACTACGCCGAGCGCATCGCCGACGAGATCATCGCGGACGGCGAGGCCACGCACGGCTTCCTGGGCGTCAGCGTCACGCCGTCGGCCGGTGACGGGTCCCAGACCACCTCGACCTTCTCGTCCGGTGCGCTCGTCGAGTCCGTCGAGCCCGGGTCGCCCGCGGAGGAAGCCTCCCTGCAGGTCGGAGACGTCATCACGAAGGTGGGCAACTTCCCGATCAGCGATCCACAGTCGCTGACGGCGGCCGTGCGGATCCAGACGGTCGGCCAGCAGGTACCGGTGGAGGTCATCCGGGACGGGGACACCCGCACCGTGGAGATCACCCTGGCGCAGGTACCGACGCAGTAGGGACCAGCCACGAGCAGCAGGTGACAACCCGGAAGGCGGTCCCGTGTCGGGGCCGCCTTCCGGGCGTCCACAGCACCTCGGCAGGCAGCGCCGGGCCCGGAAGCGTCACCCCGTTATGGTTAGCTAGTCGATGGGAAGATCCCCGGACGAGGAAGGTCATCAATGGACGAGGCCACAGCAGGCGGACTGCGCATCGCGGTCCTGGTGAAGCATGTTCCCGACGCTCAGTTCGACCGCCACATCAGCGGGGACGACCTGACCACGGTACGGACCGAGAGCATCCTCTCCGAACTGGACGAGTACGCTCTCGAAGCTGCGCTCCAGCTCGTCGAGGCGAACGGCGGCGCGACCGGCGGCCACCGGGTCACGGCCATCACCATGGGGCCCGCCGCCGCGGTGAACGCGGTCAAGAAATCCCTCCAGATCGGCGCCGACGACGGCGTCCACCTCACGGACGAGGCGCTCACGGGCTCCGACGCCTCGGCGACCTCGAAGGCCCTGGCAGCGCTCCTGCGCCACCTCGGCCCGTTCGACCTCGTCCTGACGGGCATGGCGTCCACCGACGGGGAGACCTCGCTGGTGCCGGCGCAACTCGCGGAGCGACTCACCCTGCCCCAGGTGACCTTCGCGGCCTCGCTCGACCTGGCACGCGAGGATGGCGGCTGGAGCCTCACCGCCCGCCGCGACAACGACACGTTCGCCGAGACCATCGAGGCACCCCTTCCGGCACTCGTGTCCGTGACGGACCAGATCAACGAGCCCCGCTACCCGAACTTCAAGGGCATCATGGCGGCGAAGAAGAAGCAGATCCAGGTCCTGTCCCTCACGGACGTCGGCCTGCAGCCGGACGAGGTGGGCTTCGCCGGGTCCTGGACGAAGGTCGAGGCGGCTGCCCCACGGCCGCCACGCAGCCAGGGAACCGTCATCACCGACGAGGGCGATGCCGGCATCCGGCTCGTCGACTTCCTCGCGGGACAGAAACTCCTCTAGTCCGCCGACCGCACGACCGATCCGTCCAGGAGATCCCCATGACCACCGTCCTCGTGTTCCTCGACCACCCCGGAGCGAGCCTCGCCAAGAGCGAGCGCGAAATCCTGTCCCTGGGGGCCTCGCTCGGTGAGGTGGTGGTCGCCCTCGCGGACGAGGCCGGGCCGGCCTACCTCGACGGCGTGGGCTCCTACGGGGTGCGGGAGTACTACCGGCCCGAGACCGTCGCCGTCTCCGAGGTGCTGGTCGCGGGAAAGGCGGCATTCCTGGCGGCAGCCGTGCGTGCCTCCGGTGCCGGGGTCGTGCTGCTGGGCAACGCCTACGAGTCCAAGGAGATCGCCGCCCGGCTCGGTGTGCGGCTCGAGGCCGGTGTCATCACCGACGTCGTCGCACTGGACAGTGACCTCACGGCCACGAAGTCGGACTTCGCGGGGTCCTACACGGTGGAGTGCCGGGTGACCACGGACGTGTCGATCCTGACGGTCAAGCCGAACAGCTTCGAGGCCGTCGAGGCCGGCCCGCCGTCGTCGCCCCGCGAGGTACCGATCCCCGTGGAGCTGCCGCTGGCCGCGGCGAGGGTCACCGGACGCGTGGACAAGCCGGTCAGCGGCAGACCCGACCTCAGCGAAGCACGCGTCATCGTTGCCGGCGGGCGCGGAGTGAACGGGAACTTCGGCCCGCTCGAAGAGCTCGCGGATGCCCTGGGCGGTGCGGTCGGTGCCTCGCGTGCGGCGACCGACGCCGGCTGGATCGAGCATTCCGCCCAGATCGGGCAGACCGGCAAGACGGTCTCGCCCCAGCTCTACATCTCGGCGGGGATCTCCGGCGCCATCCAGCAGAAGGCAGGGATGCAGACCTCCAAGGTGATCGTCGCGATCAACAAGGACGCCGACTCGCCCGTCTTCGAGATCGCAGATTTCGGTATCGTCGGTGACCTCTTCACGGTGCTGCCGCAGGCCACCGACGAGATCCGGAAGCGCGGCCTGTAGCGGTGACCCGGAACGGTGACCCGGCAGCTCCGGAGCGGGTGCTGGTCTTCGCGGCACACCCCGACGACATCGACTTCGGGGCGTCCGCGACGATCGCGGGCTGGACGGCCGCCGGGACGTCCGTCAGCTACTGTATCCTCACGGACGGAGACGCCGGCGGGTTCTCCGCGGAGGACCGTCCCGGCATCGCGGGCCTGCGCCGTGAGGAGCAGACCGCAGCGGCGGAGATCGTCGGCGTCACCGATGTCACGTTCCTGGGGCAACCCGACGGGTACCTCGAACCCACGGACACCGTGATCCGCGCGATCGTCCGGAGGATGCGCGAGGTACGTCCCGACATCGTGCTGTCGATGCATCCCGAGCGGAGCTGGGACCGGATCCAGAAGAGCCACCCGGATCACCTCGCCTGCGGTGAGGCCGTCACGCGGGCCGTCTACCCGGCCGTGGAGAACCCGTTCGCCTACCCCGAGCTCGAGGCGGCCGGGATCAGGAGTTTCCGCGTGCCGTGGCTGTGGTTCTACGGGGGACCGGCGCACCTCGAGAACCGTTTCGTCGATGTGACCGGCTCGGAGGACGTCAAGGTCGCCGCGATCACGGCGCACCGGAGCCAGCACCCGGACGTGGAGCGGATGCAGGCAAGGGTGCGCGACATCCTCCGAGAGAACGCCCGGCGCGGGGGCCTCCCGGAGGGGCGCAGCGCCGAGTCCTTCCACGTCGTGGGTATCAACACCGACGAGACGATCGCCGGGTTCTAGTCCCGCAGCAGGAGGGCCCCCCGCGACGATCGGCGGGGGCCCTCCTGCTGTGTCGGTGGATCACGCTCCGAGCGGGATCTCCGCGACGATCGGCAGTGTCGGCGTCGCCGAGCCGCCCTCGGGTTCGACGGTGATGGCGATCGCGCTGAATCCGCCGATCTCCGAGAGCTCGGTGACCTTGGTTCCCGCGACATCCTCACCGGACATGGTCCCCACCGACACCGGAGCCGTCCCGTCGGAGGGGATGCGCCACATCTGGTAGACGAATCCTGCAGCCGGCGCCGGGACACCGCTGAGGGTCACGACAGCCGCGTTCTCCTCCCCGGACACCGCGAGGTCGGCCACGCCGCCGGCGGCCAGCGTGAGTTGCTCCGTCCGGACGTCGGACGCCTGCATCACCTGCTGCTCGACCGTGGTCTGCTCCAGGTTCTGGGCGATCGTGACGCCACCGACGGCGATGACCGCGGCTGCAGCCGCAGCGACCACCCAGCGCCCGGCCCGCGAGGACATCGACGCCTTGGCGGCGCGACGCCGTGCGAGGTCGTCATGGCCTGCGCCGTGCTCCGCCTGCTGGACCCCCTCGGCCCCGGGATCCGGAACGGCCGCCAGGCCCGGTCGGGGGAGCGAACCGGTCGGGGCCGCTGATCCGTCGCCGGACTGCCCGGCTCCCGGGAGCTGTGCGACGATCCGTTCGAACAGATCCGCCGGCGGTTCCACCTCGCCCGCTGCGTAGACGGAGGTCACCGTCTCCCGGCAGGTACGGACGCGATCGGCGAACGTCGCCCTGGTCGCGGGGTCCGTCCCCTCCAGGAACGCCTCGATGATCCGGCGTTCGTCGGAGCTGATGGCATCCAGCGCGTAGAGCTCGGCCCACTCGAGGAGGTGCCCGCGGGCCAGATCGGTGGCGAGGTCATCGGCGAATTGTCTGTTCATATCCCTGTCCTGCATCTCAGGCCACCCCCAAACATGTCTTGAGTCGGAGCAATCCGTCACGGATCCTCGACTTGATGGTCGGCACTGCGACCCCGAGCTTCTCGGCCACCTCGCGGTAAGTGAGCCCGCCGTAGTAGGCCATCCTCACCGATTCCTGCTGCGTCTCGGTGAGCGTGTCCAGACACCGGACCACGCTCTCCGCCTCGAGCCGCTGCGTGACCGTGTCGACGACGTCGTCGTGGTCGATGGTCTGGGTGGCCGCGCCGTAGCGGGCCTCCCGGTCCGTGGCACTCTGCTCGGAACGTACCTTGTCCACCGCACGGCGGTGCGTGAGGGTCATGAGCCAGGCCATCGGGCTACCCAGCTCCGGATTGAAACGGTCGGCGGTGTTCCAGACCTGGAGGTAGACCTCCTGGGTGGCGTCCTCGCTCAGGTCGGCATCGACGAGCACCCGCCGTGCCAGGCCGTACACGCGCTTCGACGTCTGTTCGTAGAACAGGGCGAAGGCCGTGCGGTCCTGCCGCGCGACCCGCAACAGCAGGTCGGTCAGGGTCGGACCGGTGCCGGGATCGACGGCCACCTCGTCTGCTGCTGTAGCACGTGGGCTGACCCGGCTTGCTCGTGGCGTTTCCATAGGGCTCCAGCATAAAGCGCTGGTCGTGCCAATCCGAACAGCGCCCGGGAGATCGTGCTGTGGGGCGCGTCGTCGTCCCTGCTGCAAAAGCACCATCCCACCGCCCTACCCGTTCCGTAGTTTTCCTCTGTCACCTTTTCTTCGGAGCAGGGAGGGTCCCGGATGGTTCGCGGCGCTAGTCTTCGGGTGCGTACGAACCGACGGCGATGAGCGAGTCGGCGTTCAGGACGAAGTCGGCTCCGAGGCGTCCCACGAACTCCTCCCGGATCCGCTGGAGGGAGTCGGAGTCGTCCGGCAGCAGTCCGCGGTAGCCGCTGCCGAGCGCGAGGGACCACGCGTACTCGGGTTCCAGGGGCACCGTCAGGTCCAGCTTCTCGACCCTGACGTCCGTCAGGCCCCTGGCGCGGAGCCACTCCTCGAGGCGCTCGCGGGACGCCAGCTTCCTGCAGTTCTCGACGAAGACGGGACTGGCCGACGGGGCGGACGCACCGCCGGACGTGGTGCGGATCGTGTCCAGAAGGAGTTCACCGAACGGCTCGAGGGCTCCGTCGTCCCACGCACTCATCGCGACCCGGCCACCCGGTCGCAGGAGGCGGACGATCGAATCCATGCCGGCGTCCATGTCGTCCAGGAGGAAGACCCCGTAGCAGCTGAGCACCGCGTCGTACGGGGCCTCGGGTGTCCAGTCGGCCGGGTCGGTCCGGTGGAAGGACACGTTCCCCAACCCGAGGGCCTCGGTCTTCGCTTCCGCCAGGTCGAGCATCGCCGACGAGCGGTCGACGGCGTCGACGTGGCCGTCCGGCCCTGCGAGCTGTGCGGCAGGAACGGTACCGGTACCGGTCCCGGCGAACACGTCGAGCACCCGCTCACCCACCAGGATGTCGGCAGCGGCGACGACGGCGTTGCTCACCGGGTTCCACACGGCCGGAGCGAGGCGGTCGTAGTCCTCCGCTCCGCCGTCGGGCAGTAGTGCGGCATGGCGAGCGGGCATGGGGGCTCCTAGGCGTGGATCATCGCTGGGCACCTGCGAAGTCCTGTTGACGCCAGGCTTCGTAGAGGACGATGGATGCGGTGTTGGCGAGGTTGAGCGATCGTCGTGAGGGCAGCATGGGCACGCGGACGCGTGCGGTCACACGGGGGTCGTGCTTCACCTCGTCCGGCAGGCCGTCCGATTCCCGGCCGAACATCAGGACGTCGGTGGGTTCGTAGGTGATGTCCGTGTAGGAGACGTCCCCGTCGGAGGTGTAGGCGAAGACCCGCCGGGGCTGCAGCGCGCGCCAGGCGTCGTCGAGGCTCGCATGGACGTGCAGCACCGTCAGGTCGTGGTAGTCCAGCCCGGCCCGCTTCAGCTTGGAGTCCTCGAGGCTGAAGCCCAGCGGTTCCACGAGGTGCAGTTCTGCCCCGGCGACCGCTGCGAGGCGGATGGCGGCCCCGGTGTTGCCGGGGATCTCGGGCGTGTGGAAGAGGATGCGGAACACCGTTCCATCCTAGCTTCCGGCTCCGGCGAGCAGGCGCGCGAGCGCGGGCAGCTGCACCACGTTCGGTGTGGGGCCCGACGCCAGGAAGGACCGGACGGTGCGTACCGTGGTGCCGGCGTTCACCACCTGCACGACGGCGGGCGAGGACCGGTCGAATCCCGGCGGGACGTCGATGACCGGCGCGAACGGATTGTCGGGTGCTCCGTGGACCACGACCCACCCCGCGACGTGGAAGTCCGGGAACAGCTCCTGCACGGCCCGCACGGTCGCCGGCAGCTGGAGTTCGACCGGGCGGCCCTGGTGGCGCAGCGACCGTCCGTCCCACGCGAAATTGCCCGGCGAGGCGGTGAAGGAGTCGAGAACGGCCATCCGGTAGCCGGCGAGCAGCACATGGCCCGCCGTCGTCCTGGCCCTGTCCTCGAACTGCACCCCGTTGACGAGGCGCGCCGCCGGGTAGGTGGGCAGCAGTGTGCGCTCGAGCAGGGCGGCGGTCCGCAGCTCTCCCTCCAGCCTGGCCCGGGCGCCGGACGACAGGCGGGCGAACATCCCCGGCTGCCGGGGGACGCCGGAGGCCTGCCGGCCCGCGAGGAGCAGGGGGACGACGGGAGGCGCCGACGGGGAGAACGGCGGCACGTAGACGGGCGCTGACCTCGCGGCGTCCACGTCCTCGACCCTCGTCCGGGTGGCTCCCTGCGGGCCCGCCGTCGCGTTGCGGGTCGAGGCTGCAGGGGGTGCGGGGGCGGGGCGGCCGCGTCCGGTGTCGGAGTCGTAGCGTTCCCGGCGCTGGGGGTCGCTCAGCGTCTCGTAGGCGACGACGACGTCATGGAACTGGGAGGCTGTTCCCCCGAGATCGGGGTGCACCGCGCGCGCCGCGCGACGATAGGCGTCCTTGATCTCCTTGGTCCCGGCTTCAGGGGGCACGCCGAGGATGTCGTAGTACGACTTCCGTGGGGGCTCTGCCATTCCTCCGGCCTTTCCGGGCGTTCCGATCCGTTGCGTGGGTACTCCCGGCGGCGCGTGGTGCGGGAGGCGCCCCGGTACTCCGAGACTAGAGGCACCGGCGGTCCCGGGCCAAAGCAACAGGACGCCGCTCCTCTCCGATCGGGTACGCGCCGGCACCGCAGGTATCTGACGGGTCCAACGCGGGACGCAGGCGAACAGTTCGGTCCTGCGGCACCCCGGCCCGCCCGGTCCCGATCCCGGGATGCCGGGATGCCTGGACCCGCGCGCCGGACGGGCCGGGGTGCGACTCAGGATGCGCGCCGGTACAGCGTGTAGAGCGCCGAGTCCTCGGTGAGCAGAGAGGAGAGCACGAGCGCGACGGCTCCGTCGGGGCTGTCCCCGGCGGAGATCCGGGGTCCGTCACCGCCGGCGAGCAGCGGACTGATCGAGAGGCACAGCTCGTCGACGGCGTCCGCACGGGTGAAGCCGCCCAGCACGGCGGGGCCGCCCTCGCACAGCACCTTCCCCAGGCCGCGGCGGCCGAGTTCGGCGAGGACGGACCGGGCCTCCACCGTGTCGGAGCCGCAGTCGACGACGTCGGCGACGTCCCCGAGTGCTGCCCGCCTACCGGCCGGGGCGTCCCTGCTGGTGAGGACGAGCGGGCGCACCGGGGCGTTGCGGAAGAAGCCACTGGACGGATCGAGGTCGAGGCTCCCGGAGATGACGGCGATGGCGGGGTGACCCGCGAGGCCGCGCGCCGCCCGCCACGCCCGCGCGTCCCCGTCCACGAGGTCGCCCTCGTAACCCTCAGCCCGGACGGTGCCGGCCCCCACCAGCACCACGTCGGCGAGGCGTCGCAGGACCGTGAAGATCCGCTGGTCGCCGTCGTTCCCCAGGCCTGCGGAGAGGCCGCCGCTCGTCGCGGCACCGTCGGCGGCCGCGACGAAGTTGAACCGGACATAGGGCCGGTCGATCGCGGGATACGCGTAGACCCGGTGCAGCGCGGCGTCGTCGACCTCGTCGGGCGACGGCGGGAGGAGGGAGGTGATCACGGCGCCGCCGGTTCGTTGACGTCGCCCATGTTGTGCCGGAGGTAGGCGGGTTCCCGCCACCCCAGGACCGCCTCGGTGAGATCCACGGCGGCGCGGGACGCGGGGACGTTGTGCATGCGGACGACGCGGGCCCCGCCGAGGATGCAGATCACGGCGGCCGCGAGCGAGCCCTCCACGCGGTCACGCTTCGGCCTGTCGAGGGTCTCGCCGATGAAGTCCTTGTTGGACACCGCCGCCAGGGCGGGGAAGCCCAGGCCCGCGATCTCCGCGAAGCGGCGCGTGAGCTCGAGCGAGTGCAGTGTGTTCTTGTTGAGGTCGTGGCCCGGGTCCAGCAGGATCCGGTCCTCGGGGATGCCGAGCCGCACGGCGTCGTCCACCTTCCGGAGGAGGAAGTCCGCGACCTCGCGGACCACGTCGCCGTAGGTGGGCCGCGGGTACACCGAGCGGGGCTCGGCCAGGCTGTGCGTGATGACCAGGTGCGCGCCGGCCTCGGCCACCACGGCCGCCATGTCGGGGTCCCGCAGCCCCGTGGTGTCGTTCACGACGCTGGCTCCTGCGGCCAGCGCCTGGCGGGCCACCTCGGGCAGGAAGGTGTCGGCGGAGATGATGACGTCGGATGCCGCGCGCACGGCGCTGATGACGGGGACGATGCGGTCCGCCTCCTCCGACGCCGGGATCGGGTCGCCGGGCGCGAAGGGCGCTCCGCCGATGTCCACCCAGTCCGCGCCGTCGGCGACCGCCTGCAGGGACGCATCGACGGCGGCCTGGAGCGCGAAGGTCGTCCCGCCGTCGTAGAACGAATCCGGCGTCCTGTTGATGACGGCCATGAGCGCGACCTGGCGGTCGAAGTCCAGCGTGCGGGGACCGAAGTCACGCACCGCGTGGCGGAACGCCGGACGGTAGGTCCCGGAGGATGACGGAGGCGCTGCTCGACTGTCCACCCTGCAGTTCTACCACCGCGGGCCGCGTGCCCGGCTCGTGGTCCGGTGCGTGACGCGGACCACCGGAATCGGCGGTACGGCGTGGCGCCCGTAGAATCGGTATGTGCCCGTGTATGTCGACCACGCGGCGACCACGCCCATCTCGGCGCCGGCGCTCGCCGCCCTCACCCGCGAACTCAGCCGGAGCGGTAATCCTTCCTCCCTCCATGGCTCGGGCCGGCGTGCCCGGCGGTCGGTGGAGGACGCACGGGAGACCATCGCAGCGGCCGCGGGTGCACACGCGTCCGAGGTCGTCTTCACCTCCGGCGGGACCGAGGCCGACAACCTCGCGATCAAGGGACTCTACTGGGCCCGGCGGGCCGCCGCCCCGGAACGCAACCGGATCCTCTGCAGCACCGTCGAGCACCACGCCGTGCAGGACACCGTCGAGTGGCTCGAACGCCACGAGGGCGCCGAGGTGGTGTGGCTTCCCGTGGACGGGACCGGCGTCGTCTCCCTCGAGGCGCTGCGGGCGGCCCTGGCCGAGGAACCGGAGCGGACGGCGCTCGTCACCGTCATGTGGGCCAACAACGAGGTCGGCACCGTCCAGCCGGTCCACGCCGTCGCGGCGGAGGCCGCGCGCTACGGCGTGCCCGTCCACAGCGACGCCGTGCAGGCGTTCGGGTCCGTCCCGGTCTCCTTCGCGGACTCGGGACTCGCCACCATGGCCGTGAGCGCGCACAAGATCGGCGGCCCCGTGGGCGTCGGCGCCCTTCTCGTGGGGCGCGCCGTCACCCTCACGCCGGTACAGCACGGCGGAGGGCAGGAACGGGACATCCGGTCCGGCACGCTCGACGGCGCGGGGATCGCGGCGTTCGCCGCGGCGGCCGACGACGCCGTCGCGCACCTGGGTGACGAGGGCCCCCGGTTGGCTGCGCTGCGGGACCGCCTGATCGACGGCATCCGCCGGGAGGTGCCGCAGGCCGTGCTCCGCGGCGTGGACCACCCGGCACCCGAGGGGACACGGCTGCCCGGCAACGTGCACTTCACCTTTCCCGGCTGCGAGGGGGATTCGCTCCTGTTCCTCCTCGACCTCGCGGGTATCGAGTCGTCCACCGGCTCGGCGTGCACGGCGGGTGTGCCGCGGCCGTCCCACGTCCTGCTCGCCATGGGGCTGAGCGAGGACGAGGCCCGGGGCGCCCAGCGGTTCAGCCTGGGGCATACATCCACCGCCGACGACGTTGACGCCGTGGTGGCCGCCATCGGTGGTGCCTACGCACGGGCGCGCGCCGCAGGCATGGCAGGACACGCATCATCCATCCGAACAGCAGGAACGGGTTTTTTCTCATGAGGGTACTGGCAGCGATGAGTGGCGGCGTCGACTCCGCAGTGGCGGCGGCGCGCGCGGTGGAGGCGGGGCACGACGTCGTCGGGGTGCACCTCGCGCTCTCGCGCATGCCCGGCACGCTCCGGACGGGCAGCCGCGGCTGCTGCACCATCGAGGATTCGCGGGACGCGTGGCGCGCCTGCGACATCCTCGGCATCCCGTACTACGTCTGGGACTTCTCCGAGCGCTTCAAGGCGGACGTCGTCGACGACTTCGTCGCCGAGTACGCGGCGGGGCGCACGCCCAACCCCTGCATGCGCTGCAACGAGCGCATCAAGTTCGCGGCCCTGCTCGAGAAGGCCCTCGCGCTCGGTTTCGACGCCGTCTGCACCGGCCACTACGCCAAGGTCGTCGAGGACGCCGACGGCAATCCGGAACTGCACCGGGCGGCCGACTGGGCGAAGGACCAGTCGTACGTGCTCGGCGTCCTGACCCACGAGCAGCTCCGGCACTCCATGTTCCCGCTGGCCGAGACGCCGTCGAAGGCTGAGGTCCGCGCGGAGGCCGAGCGGCGCGGTCTCTCCGTCGCGAACAAGCCCGACAGCCACGACATCTGCTTCATCCCCGACGGGGACACCCGCGGCTGGCTCGAGGAGCGCATCGACCTGACGGAGGGCGACATCCTCGACGTCGACGGGGAGAAGCTCGGCAGCCACCCCGGTGCGAACGCCTTCACCGTCGGCCAGCGGCGCGGCCTCAAGCTGGGCACCCCCGCGGCGGACGGCAAGCCCCGCTTCGTGCTCGAGATCCGGCCCAAGCAGAACGAGGTCGTCGTCGGACCGGAGCACCTGCTCGCCATCGACGAGATGCGGGGGATCAAGGTGTCCTGGGCAGGCCTGCCCATCGACGAGGTGCTCACCGGCGAGGAGTTCGACTGCATGGCGCAGGTCCGGGCGCACGGAGACCCGGTGGCGGCGCGCGCTTCCGTCGGATCAGCCGACGGCGCGCCGCAGCTCGTGGTCCGGCTGGTCGAGCCCATGCGCGGCGTGGCACCGGGCCAGACGGTCGTGCTGTACCAGGGCACGCGCGTCCTCGGGCAGGCGACCATCGACTCGGCGCGCTCCGCGCTCCGCCCCGAACCGGCGGGCGTGCAGGGCTAGTGGCGGTTTCCGGACGCCCCACGGCTTCTGCTTGACTGGAGTCATGACGCACCCACGCAGCGGCTTCGACCCGGCAGCCAGTTCACTCGCAGGAGACGTGGCCCCCGAGGTCATGGCCGAACTGCTCTCGGTGAGGAGCTCGATCGACAACATCGACGCCACCCTCGTCTACCTGCTGGCCGAACGCTTCAAGGCGACGCAGCGGGTGGGTCACCTCAAGGCCGAACACGACCTCCCCGCCGGTGATCCGCAGCGTGAGGCGGCGCAGATCGCCCGGCTCCGCATGCTCGCGGAGGAAGCGCAGCTGGACCCGGCGTTCGCCGAGAAGTTCCTGAACTTCATCATCTCCGAGGTGATCCGGCACCACCAGGCGATCTCCGAGAACCGCAAGCCCTCCACCGGCCCCGCGGCCGACACGTCCTCGACCGGTGCCGCAGGGGAGCACGGCGTCCATGACTGACGCCGACCGGCGGCCCGTCGGCGCCACGGCTGCCGGTGACTGGCCGGGGACCGATCCCCTCGAGGCGAACCGCGCCGCCCGCGGTGAGCTCGGCGGTGCGAACCTCCCCTTCCTGCCGTCCCTGCCCGGTCGCGGGCCCGGCAGCGACGCCGTCGGGCGGACCCTCGGCATGCTCGTCGAGCTTCCCTTCGACCTGCAGCCGCACGGCTGGCGGCTCGTCCAGCGGCCGGGCCGCGACCAGCGCCGGGCGGAATCGTCCCTGTCCTCCGACATCAATGCCCTCGGCGACATCGCCGGCGCGGAGGAACGCCCCGCGCCCCGCCTGAAGCTGCACCTGCAGGGCCCGCTGTCACTCGCCGCGGGGGTGCACCTGCACAACGGTGAGCGGGTCCTCGTCGACTCCGGCGCGCGCCGCGAGCTCTACGAGTCGCTCGCCGCGGGCGCCGCGGACCTGGTCCGCCGCGTCACCTCGGTGGCGCGGGGAGCAGAGCTGGTGCTCCAGCTCGACGAGCCGGATGCCGGAGCCGTCCTGGCCGGACGCGTGCCCACGGCGAGCGGCTATCGGACGCTTCGCGCGGTCGACCGGCGCGAGGCGACCGAGGCGTGGGACTCCGTGACGGCGTCGGCGATCGCCGCCGGAGCACATGGCACCGTGCTGGCCACCGGCGGCGGCGGCGACGTCGTCCTCGACGCGGCGCGTGCCGGCACGGCGGCGCTGTGCCTGGAGGGTCGGGGGATACCCGATCGCCACTGGGAAGCGCTCGCGGAGGACATCGAATCCGGCCGGGAGCTGTGGCTCGGGGTCCTCGATCCCGCGGCGGACCTCCTCCAGGTCCGCACCCTCGTGGAGTCCGTGCTGGGCCCCTGGCGGCGGGTCGGGCTGCCCGTCACGGCACTCTCGGCGCTGACGGTGACCACACTCCCGGGGCTGTCCCGCCGGGCACCCGCCGACGCCGTCCGGGCCGTCACCCGGATGGCGCAGGTCGCCGACGCGCTGGAGCAGGTGCGGGCGGAGGGCTGATCCGCCCTGCCGACCCTCCCGGACGCCGTCAGACGCGCTGCTCCCAGCGCGCGGGCCGGGCCTCGACGGGCAGCACGCCGTCGAACTCCTCCACGACGTAGTCGAACCGCCCGGCGTACACGAGCAGGGTCCCGAGCTGGCGGTGCACCACGCGGGTCTTGATGCGGAACGAGCCCGCCGCGTCGTCCCACCACTGCTCCACGTAGGCGAGCGCCCCGAGGGCATCGGGCAGCGGGAGGCGCACGCCCGCGAAGACGCGGGTCCGTGACGACACCATGCGGATATGCCCCTCGTCGGTGGCGCTGCAGGCCAGCAGCGTGGCCATCCGGCGGTGCCGGCCCACGTAGTCGGTCAGGATGCCGTCCTGCAGGGACGTGGTGTCCTCGAAGATCCGCAACGCGGTGCCGAAGTCGAGTTCACGCCGCGCGGTGAGGGCCGGGCGCCCGAACGGGTCGACGTGGGGGTAGTTCCGGATGGTGAACGGTACGTCGCCGGCGTACTCGGGGAAGAACGCGTTCTCGAGCGCGGTGAGCCGGAACGCCGGGCGCGCGAACCAGGCCGGGCAGCCGGCGACGTCGAACACCCCGCGCCCGTGGCCCGACAGGCCGCTCTCCGTGGAGAGGCCGAAGTAGTCGCGCAGCTCCGGCTGAAGGCGGCCGAAGTCGCTGCCCATCGCCTCCTGGTAGATCGAGGTCATGCCGCCCACTTCCTTTGCTCGGGCACTCAGTCAACCACGGGGACCACCGGTTGCATGGCGGTCCGGGTGAACCGGGTCGCTCGAGGCGCCCCCGCTCAGAGACGCCCGGCTGCCTTGAGCCTGATGTACGTGTCGGCGAGCAGCGGCGGAAGCTCCGCGGGAACCGCGTCGACCACCTCCGCACCGAGCAGCCGGATCTGGTCCGCCACGGCCGCGCGATCCAGGAGCGCGCGTTCGGCCGCAGCCGCCCGGTAGGTGGCCGCGGCCGTCGAGCGGTCCGCACCCATCTCCTCGAGCCTCGGGTCGCGCACCGAGGCCACGACGACGACGTGACGTCCGGTCAGTCCCGGCAGTGCGGGCAGCAGCCCCTCTTCGACGGCGCCGGAGTCCAGGGACGTCAGCAGCACCACGAGGGAGCGGTGCGGTGAGGCCGCACGCACCTGGGCGGGCACCCGCGACCAGTCCGCCTCGATGAGCTCCGCCTCCAGCGGCGCCATGGCCGTCACCAGGGAGCCCAGGAGGTTCCCCTTCGCCGTCGAGTCGACGCGTGCGCGGACCCTGCGGTCGAACGCCAGGAAGTGCACCTTGTCGCCGCCCCGCTCCGCGAGGACGGACAGCAGCAGTGCCGCTTCGATACCGGTGTCCAGGCGTGGTTCGTCCACGATCCGCGCAGCGGACGTGCGCGAGGTGTCGAGCACGACGACGACGCGCCGGTCGCGCTCCGGCCGCCACGTCCGCACCACGGTGTCGCGCCGGCGGGCCGTGGCCCGCCAGTCGATGGACCGGACGTCGTCGCCCCGGACGTAGTCGCGCAGGGAGTCGAACTCCGTACCGGCGCCGCGGATCTGCACCGCCGACTGGCCGTCGAGTTCACGCAGCCGGCGGAGCTTGGACGGCAGGTGACGCTTTGAATGGAAGGGCGGGAGGACCCGGAGGACGCCGGGGGCCGGGATCGTGACCTGCCGGGCCGCGACCCCGAGCGGACCGACGCTGCGGATGGTGACCGTCTCCACGCGGAGGATCCCGCGCCGGGCCGGACGCAGTGTGACGGCCAGGCGCCGCGCTTCGCCCGGCGGTACGGCCGCGGACTGCTCCGGGTCGACGGCACCGGCCGACGGCTGCCACGCCTCGCGGACGGTGCCGCGCAGCGGTCGGCCGGTGTCGTTGCGCACCACCAGGGCGCTCCGGCACTCCTCGCCGAGACGGACGCTGTCCGGCAGCACCCGGGTGATCCCCACCCGGCGCGGCGAGGCGGCGAGGGCCAGGTCGAGTGACCCGACCGCGGCGAGGAGGGCGGCCCACAGCAGGATCGACGTCGTGCCCGGATACAGGATCACGGGCACGACGCCGAGCAGCGCCAGCAGGACGAAACGGCCGGTGATGACCACGGCGAGCTCCTCTCGGGTCCGGGCAGGGATCCTGCCCGGGACGTGCGTGCGGGGTGCGCCGCTACCGCGGGACGGGGACGGTGCCGAGGATGCCGCCGAGCACGTCGTCGACGTCGACGCCGTCCATCTGGGCCTCGGGCCTGAGGGCGACGCGGTGCCGGAGCGCCGGGAGGGTGAGGGCCTTGACGTCGTCGGGCGTCACGAAGGACCGGCCGGAGAGCCATGCCCATGCACGGGAGGTGTTGAGCAGCGCGGTGGCACCGCGGGGGGACACCCCGAGCTGGAACGACGGGGACGACCGCGTCGCACGGACGAGGTCCACGATGTAGGCCAGCACCTCCGGGGCGATGGCCACGCGGGCCACGGCGGCCCGGGCGCGGTCGACGTCCTCCGCGCCGGCGACGGCCCGCACGCCGGCGGCACCGAGGTCGCGTGGATCGAAGCCCACGCTGTGGCGGCGGATCACCTCGATCTCGTCCTCGCGCCCCGGGAGGGGCACGGTGAGCTTGAGAAGGAAGCGGTCGAGCTGTGCCTCGGGCAGGGGATAGGTGCCCTCGTACTCCACCGGGTTCTGCGTCGCGGCGACGAGGAACGGCGCCGGCAGGCGGCGCGAGACGCCGTCGACGGAGACCTGCCGTTCCTCCATCGCCTCCAGCAGGGAGGCCTGTGTCTTCGGCGGAGTGCGATTGATCTCGTCGGCGAGCAGGATGTTCGTGAAGACGGGACCTTCCCGGAAGGTGAACTCCGAGGTCTTGGATTCGTAGATGAGCGAGCCCGTGATGTCGCCGGGCATGAGGTCCGGCGTGAACTGGACGCGCTTGGTGTCGAGGTCCAGTGCGGTGGCGAGGGTACGGACCAGCAGGGTCTTGGCGACGCCCGGGACGCCTTCCAGCAGCACGTGCCCGTCCGCCAGGAGCCCGATGAGGAGGCCGGTCACGGCCGCGTCCTGACCGACGATCGACTTGCCCACCTCGTCGCGCACCCGCAGGAGCGCGGCGCGCGCGGATCCGTCGTCGGGCACCGCCTGCTGCGGGGCCTCCGGCGCACGGTCCTGGACGCGCGTCCCCTGGTGGGCACCGCCCGCCGTCGTTCCCGGCTGCGCCTCCAGGACACCGTCCTGCCGGTCTGTGGATCGGTTCATGATGGAATCTCCTTCTCGAGGTCGAGGATCTCCTGTGCCCACAGCACAAGCTCGCGGTTCGTGGTCGGTGTGTGGTGGAGCAGTCGTCGCTCGAGCTCGATCCGGGGACGGCCGCCCTGCCGCGAGGCCGCGTCGAGGACCTCCACGGGGGTCGCCGAGCGGTCCACGCGGAGGCGGCGCGCGAGCCGGGCGAGTGTTGCGGCGCGCAGGTTCGCCGCGGCGTGTGCCACCGAGCCGGAATCCTGGTACAGCCGCGCACGTCCCTCCGCGGTCTCGGCTGCACGCACGACGACGGGCAGCGGCTCGGCCGCCAGCGGTCCCAGCCGGCGTCCCCGCCACAGCATGGCCAGGACCGAGCAGGCGAGCAGCCACACGAGCAGGTGGTCGACCCAGGCGGGCAGCAGCGTCAGCGGGTCGATGCCCTCGCCCGAGGCCACGACGTCCGCGCCGGTCGGTTCGTACCAGACCAGCGTCGGGAACGACCCCAGCACCCCGAGCGCGAGGGCCGCGTGGCCCTCGTCCGGCATCATCTCGTTGGACAGGATCCCCGGCGCTCCCAGGACGGCGACGGAACCGTCGGCGCTCGTGACGTACAGTCCGCCCTCCGTGCCGCCGATCGTCGTCGGGAAGCACTCGAGGATGCCGGAGTAGGCCGTTCCGGTCATCGACAGGGTGCCCGCGGCCGTCGCATCGGGATCGGAGCAGTCGGCCTGCAGCCCAGGCTCGTCGTCGCCGAGGTCGAAGGGCACGGCACCGAGCTGCTCGAAGCCGTCGTCGAGGGCCGTGAGCTGGCGCGCGCCCGGCGCGGCGAGGACGGCGAGGTCCGCCTCCTCGCTCAGGTGGGCGACCTGCGCGGCGCTGAGGTACGCCTGGGCGTCATTGAGGAACAGCGTCGCCGGGCCCCCGTCCAGCGCCTCGAGGGCGTCCTCGTAGGAGGTCGCGCGGACGACGTCCACTCCCTGCGCCGCGAGTACCTCCGCCACCGCTCGCGCACCGTCGGGTGCCGGATTGCCGGGGGAGAGGGGGCGGTCGTCCTTCTCGGGTCCGGGCAGCAGATTGAGCAGGACGATCACCGCGAGCACCAGCGCACCGATGATGGCGGGTCGTGCGCGGCGCAGGCGCGACCTCGCCGTGCCGGCTGCGGAGCCGCCGTCGCCCATCACCTCGCCCTGCACGGGATGCGGCTCCGCCGGCGAGCCCGGGAGGACCGCGCCCGGCGCTCCGGGGTCCCTCTCGGTGCGCGTCACCGAGGCGCCGCCGTCGTCGTGGTGCCCGTCGCCCGTTCGGGCCGCTCGGACGACAGCAACCCCTCGATGCCGGCCGCCCGCCGATGGTCCTCTTCCGTGGCCGTGCCGCTGCCGTAGTGGGTCTCGTTGAACAGCTCGGCCAGCCACGCGGCATCGGCCGATCGCGCCGGGAAGGCATCCCCGAGCTGGACGGCGGCCTCGGTCGCCGTCCGGCCGGGCTGTTCCTCGATCACCAGGCGCTCCTCCGCCGAGCGGATGGTGGCACGCAGCAGTTCCGCGACGGCGCCGGTCCAGTCGGCCTCCGCGGCGAGACCGGCGGCGCGGCGGCGATGGTATGCGGCCGAGCGCCTGACGTCGCCGTCGAACACGGCGGCGTCCCGTTTCTTCCCGCGCGCGTTCAGGCGGGGCTTGATGAGCAGGACGGCCACGACGATGACGAGTGCCGCGCCGATCGCGACGACGACCGTTCCCGGGCCGGATCCCAGTCCGCCCATCCCGTCGAGGAGCCGGGCGATGCCACGGAGGAGGTCGCCGAGGATCCGTTCGACGATGGAGGGCTGGGCTTCGACGTAGGCAGGCTTCGCGAGTTCTTCCTGGAGGAGCCGGCGGGCCTCGTCGGCGTCGGGCGCGGGGAAGGGCCGCCCGGTGGTCACCGGCGGCCCCTGCCCGGCGCCGGGGTGGTGCGCGTCGGCATCAGGCGGGCCCCCCGGGCTGGTGGCCGAAAGAGGCGGTGCCGCCGGGGAGGATGTCCGGGTGCCCCGCTCCGGCCTGTTCGTGCTCACGCAGGAGGACGACGTCGAAGCCTTCCCGTCGCATGCGGAGATCGACGTACAGCAGTGCGGTCACGCCCGCCTGGAAGGCGTAGCCGATCGCCGTGAAGAGAGCCGCGATGGCCTGGGTGGCGATCAGGAGCGGGAGCGAGTCCAGGGCATCCGGCGCGGCGGACGCGCTGGAGCTGAAGCCGAAGAAGAGGGACACCGCGAAGGTGAGGGGGGTCGAGATGACGGAGCCGATGATCGAGACGATGATGCTGGTGAGGAGCACGATGCCGAACGTACGCCACCAGTTGCCCCGGGTCAGCTGCCACGAGCGCTTGACGGCCGTCCAGGGCCCGATGCCCTCGAGCATGATGGCCGCGGGTGCGACGGCGAGTTTGATGCCCGCCCAGACCAGTGCCGCCATGCCCGCGAGCACGAGGGGCACGATGACCAGGGCGGAGTATTCCGCCAGGCCGATGATCGCGAGCGCCGAGATCCCGACCACCACCACGAGGCCGACGAGTCCCGCGGCGACGGACAGGAGGCCGAAGCCCAGCAACGGGAGGATGCGGCTGCGGGAGAGGCGCCACGCCTGACCGAAGGAGGTCCGCTGGTTGATCACGGCCCGTGCCAGGGGGATGACGAGGATGCCCTGGAGCACCAGCAGCGCCGCGGCGGACACGATGCCCGCGACGGAGGCGAAGACGCCGAAGCCGGCGAACGCGCCGATGATGCTGTCGGGCGTCGGGTTCTGCGACTCGAACACCTCGAAGGACGACAGGACGTTCCCGAGCATGAGCACGGTCACCAGGGCGACGACGGCCTGCAGCAGGATGGCGATGCCGAAGGTGGCCAGCGGGTTCCTGCGGCAGGCCTGGAAGGCACCGTCGAGGATCTCGCCGAGTCCGAGGGGCCGCAACGGGATGACGCCCGGCTTCGGCGGGGCCTGGTACCGGGGGGCCCGGGGGAAGGGCTGCCCTCCGGAGGGGCCGTTGCCCCAGGGTGCGCCCGGGGCCCCGTAGCCGCCCCAGCCCGGCGCCCCGCCCGACCCCGGTGCGGGAGAGGGGCCGGGCGCACCGAACCTGCCCGGTGCACCCTGGTGCCCGGAGGGATCGGATGGCCGGTCCCACGGGCTGGACGGCGGTAAAGGGGCGCCGGGCTCCTGCGGCATGCCGGGGGCCGGACGGCCGGGCGACTGCCAGGCGGGCCGGTCCTGCCGACGGGGTGCCGACGCGCCGGGGGGCTGCCACGGCCCGGACCGACCCGGGACCGGTTCTCCCGGTGGTCGCGACCGCGGGTCGCCACCGCTCCCGTCCTGCCCCGCGGGAGGTGTCCCGCCGGCCGGCCCATTCGTCGAATCACTCATTGCGCCCCTCCGTCGATGCTGCCGGGACGCATGCGTCCAGCTTCCCCTCCTGCATCATAGTGAGCCGCGCCACCATCGGCAGGAGCCGCACGCACCACGCGTGTGCCGTCCGTCCCACCACGCCGTCGTCGGGGTGGTGGGACATTGTGCGCCG
This sequence comes from Arthrobacter sp. MDT1-48-3, assembly GCF_054511015.1. Taxonomy (NCBI): domain Bacteria; kingdom Bacillati; phylum Actinomycetota; class Actinomycetes; order Micrococcales; family Micrococcaceae; genus Arthrobacter; species Arthrobacter sp. MDT1-48-3. The sequence continues at coordinate 66,931 of NZ_JBTNDL010000007.1, read as the reverse complement.
GATGGGACAGTATGGGGGTATGAAGGCTCGCATACTGGTCATCGACGATGATGAGGCCCTGTCCGAAATGATCGGCATCGTCCTCCGCAACGACGGCTTCGATCCGGTGTTCTGCGCCGACGGCGCCGCGGCGCTCGGCGTCTTCCGCTCGTCGCACCCGGACCTCGTCCTGCTGGACCTGATGCTTCCGGGCATGGACGGCATCGAGGTGTGCCGCCAGATCCGGAACGAGTCCGACCTCCCCATCGTGATGCTCACGGCGAAGTCCGACACCTCCGACGTCGTCCGCGGGCTCGAGTCGGGGGCCGACGACTATGTGCCCAAGCCCTTCAAGCCGGCCGAACTCGTCGCCCGTGTCCGCGCCCGGCTGCGCCCGGCGGAGTCGAAGGCCCCGGAGACCCTGCGCATCGGGGAGGTGAGCATCGACGTCGCGGGCCACGAGGTGACGCGGGCCGGCGAGCGCGTGTCCCTGACCCCCCTGGAGTTCGACCTGCTGGTCGCGCTCGCCCGGAAGCCCTGGCAGGTGTTCACGCGCGAACTGCTGCTCGAACAGGTGTGGGGCTACCGCCACGCCGCCGACACGCGACTCGTCAACGTCCACGTGCAGCGGCTGCGCTCGAAGATCGAGCGTGATCCCGAGGCACCCGAGATTGTCCTGACGGTGCGTGGTGTCGGCTACAAGGCCGGACAGGGCTGACGCGGCGGGCGCGGCCGATCGCGCTCCCGGTTCCCCCTTCTCTTCTCCCGAGGTCCCGCGGCCTTCCGTAGCCTCCGGCGTAGGCTCCGCCGACCCCACCGCGTCGGCTTCCACGCCCGCAGCGGCTCCGGGTGAGCCCGTCGCCCTCGACGTGCGCGACGCGCAGGACGGCGACCGGGCGTCCGGCGGCAGGGCTCCCGGCTCGCTCGCCGCCGCCGGTCCCGAGGTCGTCGCACGGCTCCGCGCGGGGCTGGTCCGACTCCGGGCCCTGCTGCGATCGATCGCCAGCCACTGGCGGCGATCCCTGCAGTTCCGGACCGTCGTCGCGACGATGCTCCTGGCATCCGTCTCGTTCGTCGCCGTCGGCGGCTTCCTCTCCAACCAGATCGCGAGCGCGCTCTACGACGAGCGCTTCGACCAGTTCAGCGCGGAGGCCGGTTCCGCCCTCGTCGACACGAAGGCGGTCTTCCGGGACTCCTCGGCGACGGACCGGGACACGACGAGCCGGTTGGTGCTCGATTCCGTGAACGCCCTGGTGGGCAGCGAGACCGATGCGCCGCGGCAGTCGATTTTGGTGCCCATCTCCGGGGAGGGGCTCTTCATCCCGACCACCGTCAGCCAGGACGGCGCCACGGCGGGCATGCTCCCTCCCGACCTCCAGTCGGCGGTCCGCGACGGCCAGGACATCTACTGGGCGCCCATCACCATCCCGGTGACGCAGGACGGCGACCAGGACGCGCCGGGCATCGCCTTCGGGACGCAGGTCCAGCTGCCACCCGAGCGCAGCCCCTACGCCCTGTACGTCTACTACGACCTCTCCTCCATGCAGTCCACGCTCGACTACATCCACGGTGTGCTGTGGCTCGTGGGACTGGTCCTCCTGCTCGTCATCGGTGGCATCACCTGGTACGTGACGCGCAGCGTCATGCTGCCGGTGAGCCACGCGGCGTCGGTGTCGGAGAAGCTCGCGTCGGGTCAGCTGCAGGAGCGCATGGAGGTCAGCGGTGAGGACGAGGTGGCCCGGCTCGGGGCGTCCTTCAACCACATGGCGGGCAGCCTGCAGGACCAGATCACGCAGTTGGCGCAGCTGTCCCAGATGCAGCAGCGCTTCGTGTCCGACGTGTCCCACGAACTCCGGACGCCCCTGACCACCGTGCGGATGGCGGCCGAGGTGCTGCACGATGCCCGGGACGAGTTCAATCCGGTGAACAAGAGGTCCGCGGAGATCCTCTTCGACCAGGTGGAACGGTTCCAGGCGCTGCTCGCCGACCTGCTCGAGATCTCCCGGTTCGACGCCGGTGCAGCCGTGCTGGAGGCCGAGTCGGTCGATGTCGTGCAGCTCGTGCAGCATGCCATCGACGGGGCGCGGCCACTCGCCGAACGGCTCGGCTCGGACCTCCGGATCGTCTCCGCGGAGACCGAGTGCATCGCCGACGCGGACGGACGTCGTATCGACCGGATCCTCCGCAACCTGATCGTCAACGCGCTCGAGCACGGTGAGGCGCGGCCGGTGGAGATCCACATCGCCTGCAATCCGGAGGCGGTCGCCGTGGCGGTCCGCGACCACGGCATCGGGATGACGCCGCTCGAGGCCTCGCGCGTCTTCGACCGGTTCTGGCGGGCGGATCCCGCGCGGGCGCGGACCACCGGTGGCAGCGGCCTGGGCCTGTCGATCGCGACCGAGGACGCCCGGCTCCACCACGCCTGGCTGGAGGCATGGGGCATGCCCGGCGAAGGAGCATGCTTCCGGCTCACCCTGCCGCGCAACGAGGGCGGGGAGCTGACCTCGTCGCCGCTCGCGCTGCCGCCGTCGGGCCCGCCCCGCGCCCTTCCTGCCGGTGGCGCCATGGACACGGCCCCGGCAGAGGATGCCGGGAGTGGAACGAGGGAGAGCAGTGCCAGGAACTAGCACGATGACACGGAACCGGCCCGGCCGTCGGCCCGGTGGCCCGGGTGTGCCGGCGCGGGTCCTCGCCGCACTGCTCGCGCTGTGCTTCCTGCTGGTGGCGGGCTGCTCGGCCATCCCCACGCAAGGACCGGTCGGCGTGATACCGGCGGCCGAGGGTGAGCCGGACGCCGTCGCACCCGCCTTCGATCCGCAGGGTCCCGCGTCCGGCGCGACGCCCGAGCGGATCCTCCGTGACTTCATCACCGCGGGCACTGGTGCGGGCGACGGTTACAGTGTGGCCCGCCAGTACCTGACGCCGGAACTCGAGAAGACCTGGAAGCCCGAGGAGCGGATCGTCCTCTTCCGGTCCGACCCCCGCGTGGAGAAGCGCGAAGCCGAAGGCGTCTACCAGATCCAGTTGGAGACGACAGGCACGGTGGACGGCCGGGGGCTGCGGACCAACAGTGCCGTCCCGGCGACCGAGACGCTGGGCGTGCGCATGGTCCAGGTCAACGGGGAGTGGCGGATCGGTGAGATCCCCGACGGGATCATGCTCGCCCAGAGCAGTGCCCAGGACCTCCTGATCTCGCACGACCTGTACTTCTACAGCAGCAACTACCGCTTCTGGGTGCCCGATGCGCGGTGGTTCGTCCGCAGGACCGGCGTGACCGCGAGGATCGTGGGCGCCATGCTGGCCGGCCCTGCTCCCTACCTGCAGGGCTCGGTGACCAGTGCGTTCCCCGAAGGGGTCACGCTCGCCCGGGACTCCGTCCCGATCACCTCCGGCAGGGCCTCGGTCGAGCTCTCGTCCGAGGTCCTCGAGAACGCCACCGACCTCGGCCTGCAGCAGATGAACCAGCAGCTGCAGGTCAATCTGCTGGGCCTCAACGACGTCACCTCCGTGGAGATGACCAGCGAACGGCCCATCGAGCTCGGGGCGACCTCCGCGGACCTGGTCGTCCCCGAGCTGACCCCCGACGTCGGCGGCGAGCAGGTCGGTATCGCCGGTGGCGAGTTGGTGCGGGTCCGCAACGGCGCCGTCGTACCGATCGAGGGACTGCCCTCCGTCGCCGGGCTCCAGCCCCGTGACCCGGCGGCATCGGTCTCCGGAAGTGCCTACGCCTTCGTGAACGCGGACAGGACTACCCTGTACGTCACCGCTCCGGGCAGCCAGGCACGCAGCGTCGGCAAGGGCAGCGCCCTGACGCAGCCCTCCTTCGACCCGGAGAACTGGGTGTGGACCACCAGGGCCGTCGCGGGACGCCGTGAGGTCATCGCCATCCCGCCGGGTGGGACCGAGGCGAACGCCTCCGTCCTGGCCGCCGGCTGGCTCGGCGACCGGACCGTGGAGGAGCTGCGCGTGTCGCGGGACGGGTCCCGCGCGCTGGTCGTCACCGAGCGGGGCGGAACCAGTGAGGTACTGCTGGCCGGCATCATCCGCTCCACCGAGGGCGTGCCGCAATCGCTCACCACGCCGCTCACGCTGCCGACCGACGGGACCGTCGACACGGCGAAGTGGGCCGGCCAGAGCACGATCGTCGCGTCGTCGACCGGCGCGGACGAGGAGGCCACCCCGGTCATCCTCCAGCTCGACGGCGAGCAGGAGACCATGGCCGCACTCGACGGGGTCCTCGGCATCAGCGCGGGCTCCGACGCTGAGGACACCTTTTACGCGCAGGCCGGCAGCACCCTCTACCGGCGCATCGGCAACAGCTGGGTGGACGAGCAGCTCCAGGTGCTCGACCCAGCCTTCCCGGGGTAGGGCCTTCCCCGGGGTAGGTCCGGCTCCCCCCGGGGAGGGATGTCCACATAGCGGGAACCGGCCTTCGCCCGCCGGCGCCGGGGTGATGGCATGGGCCCATGCGAGCTGCCGTCCTCTCCCCGGTCCTGGACAGGCTCGTCTTCGGACGGACCTGCCGGCGGCTCGCCCGCGCCGTGTCCGCCTTCGGTGCCCTGCTCCTGCCGTCGTCATGCGTGCTCTGCGGCGCGTGGGACACGTCGCTGTGCGGCGGGTGCCTCGCGGCGTTCCGCAGGGCGACGGCGCGTCCCTTCCGCGCCGACGACGGCGCGGAGTCGCTCCCGGACGTCGAGCTGGGCGCGCCGGGGGAGAACGGGCGCCTGCTGCCCGGGCCGAGCCACGGACCGCTGCCCGTACTCGCCGCTGGCCGGTACGGCCGTGCCGTGTCGGTGGTCCTGCTGGCCTACAAGAACCACGGCCACGTCGACCTGGCCGCACCCGTCGGGGCAGCCCTCGCGGGCGTCCTCCACGAAGCGGCCCGTGCCTTCCGGGTCCCGGAGCCTGCCGGGGCGCAGCCCGTCCTGGTCGTCCCGGTGCCGACCCGCCCGTCGTCCCGACGGCGGCGCGGCTACGATCCGCTGATGCTCCTCCTGTCCAGGCTCGACCGTGCGGGACACCTGCCCGCCTCCGCGGTCCTCGCCCCCTGCCTGCGGCAGGTCCCGCAGTTCGCGAGGTTCGCGGCCACCGTCGGACAGGGCGGCATCCCCTCCCTCCCGGCGGCGCTCGCAGGGGTGCGGTCGGGGTGGGGCGGCGGGCAGAAGGGCCTCGGCCGACGGCGGCGCCGTACGAATGTGCTGCACACGATGGAGCTGCCCGCACGCAGCCGGGGTGCCCTGGCCGGGAGGGAGTGCATCATCGTCGACGACGTGCTCACCACGGGTGCGACCATCGGGGAGGTCCACCGTGTACTGGTGCTCTCCGGGGCGCGCGTGCTCGGCGCGGCCGTCATCGCCGCCACGTCCTCGCCGGTCGGGGACGCCGCCCGACGCGTGCAGGTGCCCCCGGCCGTGCCACCGATGGTGTCCTGAGAGGCGGCCGTCAAGCCACCGCAAGTTTCGGAGCACCAAGGGATGAATAACGGACAGTCGTGAACTACCGTGAAGTACGGGTACCAGACAGTGACGACACGTACCCGTCGGCGGTGGCTATGCATCTCGCCAGGCCGCCGTCGTGTCACCTAGTGATGTGGAGGGCACCATGGAATTTGTGATCAATGGTCGGAACCTGGCGGTATCGGACCGTTTCCGTGAGTACGCGACGGAGAAGATCGACAAGATAGAGCAGCTCGGCGACAAGGTACAGCGCGTCGACGCGAAGATCACCAAGGAACCCAGCGCACGCATGGCGGACACCTCGCTCACGGTCGAGCTGACCGTCCTCTGCAAGGGCCCGGTCGTCCGGGCCGAGGCCTCCGCCGCCGACAAGTTCGCCGCCTTCGATCTCGCCTACGGGAAGCTCCTGGAGCGCCTGCGCCGGGCCCGCGACCGGCGGAAGGTCCACCACGGCCGGCACACGCCCGTGGCCGTCAGAGTGGCCACGGCCGACCTCGAACCGGCGGATCCCGCGCAGCCCATCTATCTCGAGACGCCGGTGATCGAGCCGACCTCGCACGAGCCCGTTCCCCAGCCCGCGACCGAGCCCGAGGACGTCGACGCCTACTCCACGCCGGACGACGTCCCTGCCGGCGACTCTCCCGTGCTGATCCGCCGCAAGGTCTTCTCGGGTACTCCCATGACGCTCGATGACGCGGTCGACAACATGGAACTGGTCGGCCACGCCTTCTACCTCTTCGTCGACTCGGCGACGGGCGCACCGTCCGTGGTCTACCGGCGGCAGGGCTGGACCTACGGCGTCATCACCCTCGATTCGAAGTGCGCCGAGGGGACCGAGGAACCCCATGAGGAACTCCTCGCCTACCGGGCGAAGGAAGCAGCGTCAGCCTAGGAACGACCACCCCCGCGCCGGCTCCCGCCGGTCGCGACGACCGATACGGAACTGCCCCCGCCCTGCGCGGGGGCAGTTCCATGCAGGAGCCCATGCCGAACCTCACCACCGCACAGGCCCGGCGCATCGTCCTCGCCGCCCAGGGCCTGCACCGCCCCCGTCTCCGGGCGCCGTCGTCCCGCCGCGCCGTGAACTCCGCCGTCCAGCGCCTGCAGGTCCTCCAGATCGACTCGGTGAACGTCCTCGCCCGATCGCACTACCTGCCCCTGTTCTCTCGCCTCGGCTCCTACGACCGCAAGGACCTGGAAGACCTCTACTCCACGGGACCCCGCACGCTGGTCGAGTACTGGGCGCATGAGGCGAGCCTCGTTCCCCCGGCGTTGTTCCCACACCTGCGGGTATGGCAGCGGCGCACCTGGATGGGAGCGGCCGGCGTGCCGGACGCACTGCGCCAAGCTCTCGAAGCCGCCATCCGCGAGCTCCTCGACGAGGGGACGCCGCTTCCCGCCTCGGAGATCCAGCGACTCCTCGGAGCGGACACGACACGTCCCGAGGACGGCTGGGGGTGGCGGTGGACCGCAGCGAAACGGGTCCTCGAGGATCTCTTCGCGCGGGGCGAGGTGGGATCGGCGGGACGGACGGCCCAGTTCGAACGCCTCTACGCGCCCATCACCCAGGTGCTTCCCGATGCGTCTCTCGCCACGGCGGGACCGGACCGGACCGACGCCCTCGCCGTCCTGGCCGAGCGCGCGCTGGGAGCCCTCGGCGTCGCACCCGCCCGCTCGGTCGCCGACTACTTCCGGACACCGGTCCGGGAGACACGGGCCGTCCTCGACGGGCTCGCGGGCGCCGGTGTCGTGGAGACCGTCGTCGTCGACGGAGGGACGGAACCCTGGTACCTGCACCCGGCGGCGGCCCTGCCCCGCCAGGCCAGGGGCAGGGCGCTCCTGAGCCCGTTCGATTCCCTCGTCTTCGAGCGCGACCGGCTCCATAGGCTCTTCGACGTCCACTACCGCATCGAGATCTACACCCCGGCGGAGCGGCGCATCCACGGCTACTACGTGCTGCCCTTCCTGCTCCGCGACACCATCGCGGCCCGGGTGGACCTCAAGGCCGACCGGACAACGAAGCGCCTGCTGGTCCGGGCCAGCCACGTCGAACCCGGCGCCCCCGGGGACACCGCCGCCGAGCTGGCCGACGAACTGCGCCTACTCGCGCAGTGGCTGGGCCTGGTCGAGGTCGTCGTGGAGGATCGCGGGAACCTCGCGCCATCACTCGCCGCTCAGGTCGGCACGCTACTCTGAGCGGACACGCGGTCCCGCGCCGCCGGGCAGGGACGCAGGGAACGGGATCCCGAACGTCCCTCACGTAGACTAGATACGCCATCTTTGGGCAGCATCAGATTGGGAGCAGATACCAGTGCCATCACTTCTTGAACGAGTACTACGCACCGGCGATAAGAAGACACTGAAGCGACTCCGCAACTATGCCGACGCGATCAATGTCCTGGAGGACGAATTCCGCGGGATGACCGACGCAGAGTTGCGCGGTGAGACCGATCGGCTGAAGAAGCGCCACGCGGACGGCGCCACCCTCGACGAGCTGCTGCCGGAAGCCTTCGCCGCCGTGCGCGAGGCGTCGAGCCGCACACTCGGGCTCCGCCACTTCGACGTCCAGCTGATGGGCGGAGCCGCCCTCCACCTGGGGAACATCGCCGAGATGAAGACCGGAGAGGGCAAGACCCTCGTGGCGACCGCCCCGGCCTACCTCAATGCGCTCACGGGCAAGGGCGTCCACGTGGTCACCGTGAACGACTACCTGGCCGAGTACCAGTCGGACCTCATGGGCCGCGTTTACCGGTTCCTCGGGCTGACCAGCGGCTGCATCCTGTCCAAGCAGGATCCGGCCACCCGCCGGGAGCAGTACGCGGCGGACATCACGTACGGCACGAACAACGAGTTCGGGTTCGACTACCTGCGCGACAACATGGCATGGAGCGCCGCGGAGCTGGTGCAGCGCGGCCACAACTTCGCGATCGTCGACGAGGTCGACTCGATCCTGATCGACGAGGCCCGCACGCCCCTGATCATCAGCGGTCAGGCCTCCGGCGACGTGAACCGCTGGTACAACGAGTTCGCGAAGGTCGTCCAGAAGCTCTCCGTCGACACCGATTACGAGGTCGACGAGAAGAAGCGCACCGTGGGCGTCCTCGAGGACGGCATCGAGAAGGTCGAGGACTACCTCGGCATCTCCAACCTCTACGAGTCCGCGAACACGCCGCTGATCGGGTTCCTGAACAATGCCATCAAGGCCAAGGAGCTCTTCAAGCGCGACAAGGACTACGTGGTCCTCAACGGCGAGGTCATGATCGTCGACGAGCACACCGGACGCATCCTCGCCGGCCGGCGCTACAACGAAGGCATGCACCAGGCCATCGAGGCGAAGGAGGGCGTGGAGATCAAGGCTGAGAACCAGACCCTCGCGACCGTCACGCTGCAGAACTACTTCCGCCTCTACGACAAGCTCTCCGGCATGACCGGAACGGCCGAGACCGAAGCGGCCGAGTTCATGTCCACCTACAAGCTCGGTGTGGTGCCCATCCCCACGAACAAGGACATGGCACGCAAGGACCTGTCCGACCTCATCTACAAGAACGAGGTCGCCAAGTTCGACGCCGTCGTGAAGGACATCGTCGAGCGCCACGAGAGCGGACAGCCGGTCCTGGTCGGTACGACGAGCGTCGAGAAGAGCGAGTACCTGTCCAAGCAGCTCGCGAAAGCGGGCGTCCGCCACGAGGTGCTGAACGCGAAGAACCACGCGCGCGAAGCCGCGATCATCGCGCAGGCCGGCCGCAAGGGTGCCGTCACCGTGGCCACGAACATGGCAGGCCGCGGCACCGACATCATGCTGGGCGGCAATGCCGAGTTCAACGCCGTGGCGGCCCTCGAGAAGCTGGGGCTCGATCCCGCGGACAACCCCGAGGAGTACGAGGCCAAGTGGCCCGACGCGCTCGAAGCCGCGAAGGGAGCGGTCAAGGCCGAACAGGACGAGGTCCGCGAGCTGGGCGGCCTGTACGTGCTCGGTACGGAGCGGCACGAGTCGCGCCGCATCGACAACCAGTTGCGCGGACGGTCCGGACGCCAGGGCGACCCCGGCCGGTCACGCTTCTACCTGTCGCTGACGGACGACCTCATGCGGCTGTTCAACTCCGGAGGCGCCGAGCGCATCATGAACAGCGCCACCATGCCCGACGACGTCGCCCTCGAGTCGAAGCTGGTATCCAAGGCGATCGAGAACGCGCAGGGCCAGGTCGAGGGCCGCAATGCCGAGCAGCGCAAGAACGTCCTGAAGTACGACGACGTCCTGAACCGCCAGCGCGAAGCGATCTACGGCGACCGCCGGCGGATCCTCGAGGGCGGCGACCTCAAGGAGAAGGTCCAGTTCTTCCTCGAGGACGTCATCACCGCGATGGTCGACGAGGCGACGGAACAGGGCCACGGCGACGACTGGGACTACGAGGTCCTGTGGACGAACCTCAGGACGCTGTACCCCATCACGCTGACCGCCGACGAGGTCATCGAGGAAGCGGGCGGCAAGTCGAAGCTGACGCGCGACTTCCTCCACGACGAGATCCTCTCCGATGCCAAGCTGGCCTACCAGGCGCGTGAGGAGGCCCTCGGCGAGCAGACGATGCGGGAGCTCGAGCGCCGCGTGGTCCTCTCGGTGATCGGCAGGAAGTGGCAGGAGCACCTCTACGAGATGGATTACCTCAAGGAGGGCATCGGCCTCCGCGCGATGGCCCAGCGCGACCCGCTGGTCGAGTACCAGCGCGAGGGATTCATCCTGTTCCAGGCCATGATGGAGTCGATCCGCGAGGAGAGCATCGGGTACCTGTTCAACCTGGACGTCGAGGTCTCCGCCCCCGCGCAGACCGGGCTCCCGGGGGTCACCGACGGACGCGGCGTCGTCCAGGCTCCGACCATCAAGGCCGCGGGGCTCGACGCACCGGCGAAGCCGGCCACCCTCAACTTCACGGCGCCCAATGCGCAGGGCGACGCCGAGATGCACGTGGAGCGCAACAAGACGCAGCCGGCTGCGGCGGGCGGCAAGAAGGCCCGGAAGAAATAGTCAGCCGATCTCCAGGGCGGTCACCCGCCACGCCCCGCGCCGTAGCTCTATCCGAAGAGCGACGGCGCGGACGCGTTTCTGGTCGAAGGCGACCACCGACGCCTCGAAGACGCCCGGACCGACCGGACATACCCTCGCCGAGCGGACGACGATGTGCCGGTGTGCGCTCGCCGCGGGCAGGCCCGCAGGGGACGCCTGTGCAATGCCCACGCATCGGACCAGATTCGTCCTCAGCTGCAGCCGTTCGTAGTTCTCCTGATCGAGCCACCGCGCCATCTGCTGCAGCGGGCGTGATCCGCCGAGCACCTCGAGGGCGCCCTGGGCGACGGACCGGGCGATGCCCGAGATCCTGCGGGACAGCTCCTGGTCCTCAGCGGAGACTCGGTCGCTGCGGGCAGAAGGACCACCGGGGAACGAATCGGGCGCGGTCCCGATCCCGGGCCGCAGGGGTATCACGGGAGCCGGCACCGCGGGCTGTCCCGGCGGTGTGAGGAGCGGACGCGGAGCTCCGCTGACCTGGGCGAGCTGCGCTGTCGGACTGCGGTGGAGCTGGGTCGTAGCTGGCATGGCGGATCCTTTCCTCGGACGGGTACCAGGACGTGCTGATCGACCGGCTGTGCGTCGCCGGGACGGGCGGCTGATCCGGGTCGGCCGTGCCGCGATGGCCGATGCGGCGGAGTTCAGGGGAACGGGGCGTGCAGGACCTGGCCGGGCAGAAGGAGCGATGGATCGTCCCCGATGACCGAACGGTTCGCGGCGAACCAGCCCGGCCAGGCTTCTGCGACGTCCGCCGCGGTCGCGAGCGGTCCGAGCCTGGCCGCGACGATCGACCAGAGCGAGTCCCCGGGTGCGACGACGACCTCGGCCGCGCCGACCGGCGCCCTCGTCGCCGGTCGGACCAGGAGGCTCCCGTCGGCCGGCATCGGCGCCGGCTCCCAGCTTGGCGGGACCGGGGACCCGGGTGGCTGCCCCGTCTGCTGCCCGTCCGCGACGGCGGGGGAGGGGGTCGGCACCCAGTAGGGCGAGATCCCGCCCTCGGTGTCGCCTGCGGTATCGCCTGCGGTGTCGCCTGCGGTGTCGCCTGCGGTGTCGCCTCGGGTGTCGGTGCCGGGCAAGGAAGCCGCAGGAGGTGCGCCGGTCACCGTCGGGCCGCCGACGTCGGACGCCGTGCCGCCCGGTGCTGCAGAGGCCATGGCAGGCAGCGCGAGGAGGTTGATGCCGAGCAGGACGGCCGCGAGACGGCGCATGACCGGGGGAGCGCATCCCGCAGCGAGGTCCGCGGCGGCCGGCCGGCCGTGCCTGCGCAGGAGTTCGGCCAGGACGGCGGCTCCGAGCGCGAGCACCCACCATGCGAGGATGACCACCCCGAGCGCGGCCAGGCCGATCCCGAGCGTACTCTCCAGCCTGGAGATGCCCGACGCCGGCCGGGTCCGGAGCAGAACCGAACCGGCGCCGGCCAGCACCATGCCGCACACGAGGATGATGCCTGCCTGGACGGCTGCAGAGGTTTTCATCGGCTCGATCCCTTCCTCGTTCGTGTCAGTTTGATACAGTTTGGTGCTGTTTGTCTACAACTGATTCTCTGGATGTTCAGTGCTGAAGGTTGACCCCTGCAGCACTGCGACCTACCGTGGGGCGATGCGCTGGGATGCCCTGTTCGCCGACCTCGAATCGCAACTGCACGCGGTGGCCTCCGCCCAGCAGGAGAGCGAGATCCGTGAACGCACGCGCGGGGAGCAGGCCCGCCTGACACTGGTGCAGCGCCTGTCGGGGCAGGTCGGGCGACAGGTCGGTGTCTCCACGCGAGGAGGCCGCTCGGTCACCGGGGTCCTCACGAATGTCGGCGCGCAATGGCTCGCCCTGGCCGTGGAGGGACGGTCGGTCGTCGTGCCGCTGCCCGCCCTGCGGACCGTCCGGGCGTCCGGCCGTGCGGTCGGCCAGCCCCTGTCGGGGATCGAGGCAAAGCTCGGGCTGGGGCCGGTGCTGCGCGCCCTGTCCCGGGACAGGGCCCAGGTGGCACTGTGGGTGACGTCCGCGGATTCCGGCTGCTTCGGCGTGATCGACCGGGTGGGCTCGGACTTCCTGGAGTTGGCGCTGATCCCGCGTGGGGACGAACGACGCGCCGCAGAGGTCCGCGAGGTGCTGACGGTGCCCTTCAGCTCCATCGACACGCTCGAGTCGGAGTCGTCCATCGAGTAGCGGCGCGCCCGTTGCCGGCACGACACGCGGAAGGCCCTGCGGCCGGTGGTCCCGTCCCCGTCGTGGGGGGAGGAGATCAGGCGAGCGGAGTGCTCCCCGCCTCGCTCCTCAGCGCCGACGCGGTCCTCTCGTACGCCTGCGCGATGTACTCCTCGAGGACGCGCGTCTCCACGCGCCACTGGCCCCGCCCCCCGACCTGGATCGCGGGCAGTTCACCGGACCGGACAAGGGCGTATGTCTGGGACGCACTGATGTTGAGCACCTCGCCCACATCGGCGAGGGTGAGGAAACGCCGCTCGGCCACGGGTCCGCCTTTCCTGGTTGTTCCGGTATGCGTCCAGTGTGCCACCGGGCCCGGTCGCTGATCCGGATTTCCACAGTTTGTCCCGTTTCGGGGCCGACCGGTTCCCTTGGTGGTTCCCGTACACAACAATTGCTGCCAGGAGGGGCCGTCCGCCGGGCGGCACAGGTTCTCTGGGGGCGACAGTGAGTAGTGACGCACGCGTGGTGCACCTGCAGGGTGAGGCCCCGCGGCTGAAGAAGCCGTCGTGGAAGGACCCGCGCCTGCTCATCGGACTGATGCTGGTGCTCGCGTCGACGGCCGGGGTCATCGCGCTATTGGAGAGTCAGGACAGCACCACGGAGGTGTACGCGGCACGGGAGGACATCCCCGTCGGCTCCGCCCTGTCGCTCGAGGACGTCGTCGCCGTGCCGGTGAATCTCGGGGACTCCGCCTCCGCCTACCGGCCGGTCGACGAGGGCTTTCCCGACGATGCCGTCGCGACGAGACTCATTCCGCAGGGTGAACTCATCCCGGCGTCCGCGATCGGCAGCGCCGATGACCTCGATCGCAAGCCCGTCGGCCTCACCGTCGAGGATCCGCTGCCCTCCGGTACCGCCGCCGGTGACAGGGTGGACGTCTGGGTCTCCCTCCGTGCGGACACGAACACGTACGAGGAGCCGCGGTTGCTGCTCGAGGCCGCCGAGATCGCCGAGCTGACCGTCGGGGAGTCGGCCCTGGGCGGAAGCGCGTCGACCCTCGTGCAGGTCCTCGTCGAGGACGCCGCCATGCCCCAGTTGCTCGACGCGCTCTCCAACGAGGCCCGGATCGCCGTCGTCCTCGATCCCGGCGCCGGATCGTGAACATCCCCGTCCTCACGCTCGGGCCGGCCGCGAGCGCATGCGTCCCCGGGCTCGAACGCCTGAGGGGTCCGGTCACGGTCGTCCGCCGGTGCGAGGAGCTCGCCGAACTCGTGGCCGCCTGCCAGTCCGGTCTCGCACGCGCCGTGATCATCGCGTCCGGCGCCGTCGAGCTCACCGCCTCACTGGTCGACCGACTGCGGTTCGCGGGTGTCGTCGTCGTCGTGCTGACCGACGGGTCACCGGAGGGTCCGGCGATTCTCGACGGAGCCGAATACGTCGCCGCATCGGTGGACCCCGCTGCACTGGCAGAGGCAGTGTCCCGGGCGGTCGACAGGTTCGACGCCGGATCTGCCGGTTCTCGGGGATCGCTCGCCTACGCCGACCCGCGGGAGGTGCCCGACGTCGCCGTCCCCGTGCCGGCCGATCCACCGCAGGCGCCCGGGGACGGACGGATCACGGCGGTCTGGGGGCCACCCGGCGGACCGGGTCGCACCACGGTGGCCCTGAACATGGCGGCCGAGCTCGCCGCGGCGGGAAGGTCGGTCCTGCTGATCGATGCGGACACGTACGGTGCGAGCATCGGTGCCGCGCTGGGGCTCCTCGACGAGTCGGCGGGGCTCGCCCAGGCCTGCCGGATCGCGGACCAGGGCGGCTTCGACGGTACGGCCCTCGCCAGGATCGCCGTGAACGTGGCCATCAAGGGCGGCCGGCTCAGGGTGCTGACGGGCATCACGCGGCCCGACCGCTGGCCCGAGCTGCGCCCGGCCGCCCTCGGTCAGGTCCTCGAGGCCGCCCGATCGATCGCCGACGTCACGATCGTCGACTGCGGATTCTGCCTGGAGACGGACGAGGAGCTGAGCTTCGATACACTCGCACCCCGCCGCAACGGTGCAACGCTCCGTTGCCTGGACACCGCCGACTCGGTCATCGCCGTCGGGGGAGCGGACGCGGTCGGCGTCCCCCGCCTGGTGAAGGCGCTCGCCGAACTCGCGGACGTGGTGCCGACCGCCGCACCGCGCATCGTGTTCAACAAGGTGAGGGCCACGGCCGTCGGCCGGGCACCCGAGAACCAGCTGAGGGAGGCATGGGAGCGCTTCGGACCGGCGGCGGGGATCTCGGCCTTCCTCCCCGTGGACTACGCGGCCGTCGACCAGGCGCTCCTCGCGGGTACGGCCCTGCTCGAGACGGCACCGGCCTCGCGGCTCCGGCTCGCGATCGCCGAACTCGCCGAGGTGCCCGTCGCCGGGAAGCGGAGGGGCGCCGGGACAGAGACCCGGCGACGTGAAGTTTTCCGGCAACCCCGATAGGCTTCCTTGGTAAGAGGTCGCAACGGAGCGGCCTTTCATTTCGTTACGGAGGCCATCCCCATGTCGTCTGGATCCAGGACAACGGATCAGTTCAGCTCGGACACGTCAGGGGAGGAATTCGTAGAGCACTACTTCGAGCATCTCGCACTCGAGGACGCTGCCGGCTACGCACCGATCGACCTCCGCCAGCGCGCCTTCGCGCACCGCGATCTCGCCGGGTCCCGCGAGCCCGGAACCGCCGCCGTCGGTGTCATCGACCAGGGCGCCTCGAGCATCGTGATGATCGTCACCGACGACATGCCCTTCCTGGTCGACTCCGTCACGGCGGAGCTCGTGCGGCAGAACGCGGCCATCCAGCTGGTGGTCCACCCGACCTTCGTCGCGGTCCGCGATGAAGGGACCCACGCGCTGGCAGCACTCAAGCGCGTCCCGTCCACGGCCGGCGCCTCCAGCGGTGACACCGCCGCCCTGCCCAACGTCGGGGACATGATCGGCATCTCCGGCAGGGCCGCCCACATCGAGTCCTGGATGTCGGTCGAGGTCTCGCGACTTCCCGACGCGGCGGCCCGGCACTCGGTCGTCGACGGACTGCATCGCGTGCTGGGTGATGTCAGGTCTGCCGTCGAGGACTGGCCCGCCATGCGCGACATGGTGCGCTCCATCGAGTCGACCCTGGGCTCGATCGCGGGGGCCGAGGACATCCCCGACCTGCGGCAGGCACAGGAGCTCCTGCAGTGGCTCGACGACGGCAACTTCACCTTCCTCGGCTACAAGGAGTACGACCTCGTGACGGACGAGGGAGGCGCCGACGCCCTGCGGGTCCGTGACGGCAGCGGACTGGGCCTGCTGCGGAACGGGACCGGCGGAGGGCACCTCCAGCAACTCACCGCGGCGGGCCGCGCGAAGGCCCGTGAACGCCGCGTCCTCGTCATCACGAAGGCCAATTCCCGGTCGACGGTGCACCGCGCGGCATACCTCGACTACATCGGCATCAAGAGCTTCGACGCGCAGGGCAACGTGAACGGTGAGCGCCGCTTCATCGGACTCTTCGCCACCAGCGCCTACACCGGCTCGGTCCGCAACGTCCCCCTGGTCCGCGACAAGGTCACCGAGGTGCTGCGCCGGTGCGGCTTCCCGTCCGACTCGCACTCGGGGAAGGATCTGCTGTCCATCCTCGAGACCTACCCGCGCGACGAGCTCTTCCAGATCGAGGTCTCCGACCTGGTGTCGACCGCACTCGGGATCCTGCGGCTCCAGGAACGCCGGCGGACGCGGCTGTTCCTGCGCCCGGACGTCTACGGACGCTTCATGTCGGCCCTCGTCTACCTTCCCCGCGACCGGTACACCACGAGCGTCCGGCTGCGGATCGAGGAGGAACTGAGGACCGCGCTCGACGCGGATTCGATCGATTTCGAAGCCCGGATGAGCGAATCCGCCCTCGCGCGGCTGTTCTTCCGCATCCGGCTGCAGAAGGGAGCCGAGATCCCCGCGGTCGACGCCACGGAGCTGGAGGACCGTCTCGTGCGCGCCGCCCGGTCATGGTCCGAGGGCATCGTCGAGGTCGCGCAGGACAGGTTCGAGCAGGACACGGCCCAGCGTCTCGCGGCGCTGTGGGCGGAGTCCTTCCCGCCCAGCTACCGCGTCGACTACGAGGTCGAGGACGCGCTGGAGGACATCTCGCGCTTCGAGCGTCTCCCCGCAGCGCAGGCCGGGGCGCTCCAGCTGCACGTCTACGTGCCTGAGCGGCAGGATCCCGGCACGGTCGAGGACGCTCGCCTCAAGCTCTACCTGGCGGAGGCGAAGAGCCTCACGCAGATCCTGCCCTACCTCCACAACCTGGGTCTCGAGGTGCTGGACGAGCGGCCGTTCGAGATCACGCGGTCGGATAATCGTTCGTTCTTCCTCTACGACCTCGGCCTCCGGTACCCGGCGGGGATCTCGCCGCTCGGAACCGCACCCCTGCTGCAGGACGCCTTCACCGCCGCGGTGACCGGACGCAGCGAGTCCGACCAGTTCGACCGCCTCGTGCTGAGCGAGGAGCTCGGGTGGCGCCAGGTGCTGATCCTGCGCGCCTACGCGAAGTACCTGCGCCAGATGGGCAACACCAATTCCTACGGCTTCGTCGCGGACACGTTGCAGCGCAATGCCGTCGTCAGCCGTGCCCTCGTGGCGCTGTTCACGGCGCGTTTCGATCCCGACCTCGACGGGGACAGGGAGGTCGCCATGGCGGCCGCCCGGGCCGCGCTCGACGAAGGACTGGAGGGCGTGGCGACCCTCGACGCCGACCGCGTGCTGCGCACCTTCGCGAACCTCATCGAGGCGACCCTCCGGACCAACTACTTCCAGGACAAGCGCCACGTCAGCTTCAAGTTCGACACCGCGCGTATCGACGGAGCGCCGTTCCCCCGGCCCAAGTTCGAGATCTGGGTGTACTCGCCCCAGGTCGAGGGCGTGCACCTCCGGTTCGGCAAGGTGGCCCGCGGCGGCCTGCGCTGGTCCGACCGCCGGGAGGACTTCCGGACCGAGGTGCTCGGCCTGGTGAAGGCGCAGACGGTCAAGAACGCCGTCATCGTGCCCACCGGTGCCAAGGGAGGCTTCTTCGCGAAACAGCTCCCTGATCCCGCGGCCGACCGGCAGGCCTGGCTCGCGGAGGGGCAGGCGAGCTACCGGACCTTCATCCGGGGCCTGCTCGACATCACGGACAACGTGATCACGAACGGTACGACCGAGTCGGTCCTGCCTCCCGCCCGCGTGGTGCGGCACGACGACGACGACACCTATCTGGTGGTGGCGGCCGACAAGGGCACGGCGTCCTTCTCGGACATCGCCAACGAACTCTCCGCCGAGTACGACTTCTGGCTCGGTGACGCCTTCGCCTCCGGTGGCTCCGTCGGCTACGACCACAAGGCCATGGGCATCACCGCCCGCGGCGCCTGGGAGTCCGTCAAGCGGCACTTCAGCGAGTTCGACGTGGACACCCAGACCGACGACTTCACCGTGGTCGGTGTCGGTGACATGAGCGGCGACGTCTTCGGCAACGGCATGCTCCTGTCCGAGCACATCCGCCTGGTCGCGGCATTCGACCACCGCCACATCTTTCTCGACCCTAATCCGGACGCGGCCGCGTCCTTCGCTGAGCGGCGTCGGCTGTTCGAGCTTCCTCGCTCGAGCTGGGAGGACTACGACACGGCGCTGATCAGCGAGGGTGGCGGGGTCTACCCGCGGCAGGCGAAGTCCATCCCCGTCTCCCCGCAGGTGCGGGAAGCACTCGGGCTCGAGGACGGCGTGTCGAAACTCAGTCCGCCGGAGCTGCTCCGCGCGATCCTGCGGGCGCCTGCCGACCTGCTGTACAACGGCGGCATCGGGACGTACGTGAAGGCGACCGACGAGACGCACGGCGAGGTCGGGGACCGCGCGAACGATGCCATCCGCGTCAACGGCAGTGAACTGCGCGCCCGCGTGGTCGGCGAGGGCGGCAACCTCGGCATGACCCAGCGGGGCCGGATCGAGGCCGCACTTGCGGGCGTCCTGCTCAACACGGACGCCATCGACAACAGCGCCGGGGTCGACTGCTCGGACCACGAGGTCAACATCAAGATCTTCGTCGACCGGATGGTGCGTGCCGGGCGCCTGCTGCCGGAGGAGCGCGCGGAGTTCCTGCACTCGATGACCGACGAGGTCGGCACCCTCGTGCTCCAGGACAACATCGACCAGAACGTCCTGCTGCTCAACGACCGCCAGCGGGTCATCGAGTGGAGCCCGAGCTACGAGCGGATGATGGACTGGCTCGAGAAGAAGGCGGATCTCGACCGCGACCTGGAAGCGCTACCGTCGACGGCCGAGCTCCGCCGTCGCCTCGACGCCGGCCAGGGCCTCACGTCACCGGAACTGTCGGTGCTGGCCGCGTACGCCAAGATCGAGCTGACGAAGGTCCTGTCCGCCAGCACCCTCGCGGACGACCCGTACTTCAGCGGCACCCTGCGCCGCTACTTCCCGCGCCGGCTGGTGGAACGGTTCGACGACCTGCTCGACACGCATCCGCTGCGTCGCGAGATCATCTCGACCGTGATCGCCAACGACATCATCAACCTGGGCGGCATCACCTTCGCCTTCCGCGTGATGGAGGAGACGTCGGTGCCGGAGCCGGTCATCGCCCGCGCCTTCGTGGCTCTGCGCGAGATCTACTCGCTGGACGAGACCGTCGACACCCTCGCGGCCCTGCCCGCGGGATTCCCGACGGACCGCTGGACGACGGTGCACCTGGACCTGCGCCGCCTCCTCGACCGCGCGGTGCGCTGGTTCGTCAACCACGTGGAGCCCGGCACGACGGTGGACGCCGACATCGCCGCCTTCCAGCCGCTCGTGGCCCCGTTCCGGGCCCGGCTCTCGGAATACCTGCGAGGCTGCGACCGGGAGCGTGCGCGCGAAGCGATGGAGACGGCGACCGAATGGCACCTGCCGGAGGAGCTCGGCCGCCACTGGGCCGAGCAGTTCGAGTCCTTCGCGCTGCTCGACATCGCATACAGCACGCGCCGGGTGGACGAGCCGGTCGAGAACATCGCCAAGGTGTACTACGCGGTCTACGACCGCTTCGAGGTGGACGACCTGCTGGAGCGGATCACCACGCTGCCGCGGACGGATCGCTGGCAGGCCCTGGCACGTGCAGCCCTGCGCGACGACCTCTACTCCACGATCGCCGACATCTCCGTCGCCGTCCTGCGGGCCTCGCAGGACCTGCAGGACCGCGATGCGGGCGAGCGCCTCCTGGCCTGGCAGGAGCAGAACGCGGACCAGTTGCAGCGGGCCAGCAACATGTTCGCGGAGGTCAACCAGCTGGAACAGGACGACATCTCTTCCCTGTCGGTCGCGCTGCGCCTCCTGCGGTCCATCGTGCGGTAGCGGAGCCCGCCCCGGCGGCCCGGGCGGGGCGATCGGGGTGACAGACTGGACCTGCGGCACACTGCGCCGCAGGTCCGGTCCGTCCCGGGCTCCGACCGCGCCGACGTACTGACCCGAGCAACAGAGAGACTCCATGGCTATCTTCACTGACCCGATCCGCGAGTACGCAGGATTCGAGCCCGGCGACGCCGAGTGGCTCCATCTCCTCGTGGGGGACTGGCAGATGGTGGCCGACCTCGCGTTCGCCGACCTCGCACTGTGGTTCCCCCTCGACGGCGGAGGCTACGTCGCCCTCGCCCACGCGCGGCCCTCGACCTCGCACACCGTCTTCCACAGCGACTTCGTCGGGGAGCGCATCCGCGCGGACCTCCAGCCCCTCGTCGACATCGCCTGGGAGTCGCAGAAGATCGAACGCTCGGGCGAGACGAACTGGACCACCGAGATGGCGATGCGCGTCGAGGCGGTCCCAATGGTGCGCAACGGCCGTACCCTCGCCGTCGTCACCACGCACATGGACCTCTCCAGTTCCAGGATGCCGTCGAGGCTCGAGCTGACCTACCGGCAGTGCGCCTACGACCTCCTGCGCATGGGGACCCTCGGCCTGTGGCCCGACTTCGCGACGCCGACCGGTTCCCGGCGGGGCGCTCCGCGCGTGGGTGACGGGTTGATCCGCCTCGACGTCGACGGGATCGTGCAATACGCCAGCCCCAACGGTGTGTCCGCCTTCCGACGGTTGGGCGATGTGGAGACCCTCGAGGGACGGCCCCTCGCGGAGATCACGACGGCGCTCCTCAAGGATCGGAGGATGGTCGACGAGACGCTCCCGCTGGTCGTCACCGGCCGGATGCCCTGGCGCACCGAGATCGGGTCCCGCGGGGTCAGCCTGTCGCTGCGGGCCATCCCGCTCCGCGATGAGAAGGAGCGCTTCGGCGCCCTCGTGCTCTGCCGGGACGTGTCCGAGCTCCGACGCCGCGAGATGGAGCTCGTGTCGAAGGACGCGACCATCCGGGAGATCCACCACCGCGTGAAGAACAACCTGCAGACCGTCGCGGCGCTGCTCCGGATGCAGTCCCGCAGGATGGTCAGCGACGAGGGGAAGCTCGGACTCGAGCAGGCCATGCGACGGGTGTCCACCATCGCCCTGGTCCACGAGACGCTCTCGCAGGGCCTGGCCCAGAGTGTCGACTTCGACGAGCTGATCTCCCGGCAGTTCCGCCTGTCGGCGGAGGTCGCCTCACCGTCGCAGGCGGTGCGCACCGAGCGCAGCGGCGACTTCGGGGAGCTGCCGAGCGATCTCGCGACACCGCTGGCCCTGGTGATCAACGAACTGGTCACGAACGCCGTCGAGCACGGATTGTCAGGACGCGCAGGGACGGTATGGCTGATGGCGAACCGCCGGACGGAGCCGGACGGCGAGGAGATCCTCCGGGTGACGATCGAGGACGACGGCGTCGGGCTGCCGCCCGGAGGGCACGCGGAGGGCCTCGGCCTGCAGATCGTCCGGACGCTGGTGACGAGTGAACTCGGCGGGACGATCGAGTGGAGCATCCGCCCCGGCGGCGGAACCTCCGTCACACTCGAGCTGGGACTGCACCTCAACCAGAATTAGCGCCCTGACAACCAGCACCGCAGGAACGACGAAGGGCCGCCCGATGGGCGGCCCTTCGTCGTACCGGTTCGTGTTCCGGCGCCGGCCGGATGATCCGGCGTCGGTCAGGAGGCGCGGCGGGCCCGAGCGGCCCGGCGCTTGAGCGCACGGCGCTCGTCCTCACTCAGTCCACCCCATACTCCGGCGTCCTGGCCGGACTCGATGGCCCACTGCAGGCAGGTGTCCTGCACCTGGCAGCGTCGGCACACGCTCTTCGCCTCTTCGATCTGAAGCAGCGCCGGTCCGGTGTTGCCGACCGGGAAGAACAGCTCCGGGTCCTTGTCCAGACAGGCCGCGCGACTACGCCAATCCATGGTGATCACATTCTCCTCTAGCCTCGCTCACCGTGAGTTTGTGAAAACATTCACGAGGGGGCTCATAGTAAAGGGGCCGACGTGGGCCCCCGGGTTTGCACTGCTTTTAAGGCTGTCACGTTACTACTGGGTAAACAAGGGGTTTTACCGTCCTAATTGATCGGATGGGTGAGTGGTTTGTCACAGCACCGCCGCCTTTCGTCGGCCAGGAGGGCGCCCGGCCCGTCGGGTAGGGTTCGAGAGTGGCCACAGACCCAGCCCCGCATTCCTCGAACCGACCTCGCGGCGTCGTCCTGATCGCCGCCGTCCTGGTCCTCGAGGCGGTAGCGCTCGTGGTCCTCGCCGTCGGTTCTCTCGGGACGGTCTTCGCGGCCGATCCGGTGTCCGTGGGAGGCTCGGTCTTCCTGGCTGTCCTGCTGCTGCTGGTCGCCGCGGCTCTGGCCGTGATGGCCCGCAAACTCGTCGCCGGCTTCCGGTGGCCCCGGTCCCCGTCGCTCGTCGTCCAGCTGTTCCTGGTGATCCTCGCCTTCCCCTTCTTCTCCTCCGGGAACCCGGTGATCGGGCTCGCACTCATGGTCCCCGCCGCCGCCGTCATCGTGACCCTGTTCTCGAAGCCGGTCGTCGGTTTCACGGCGCGGCCCACGGGGGACGGGCGGATTCTGTAGGCCTGCTCGGAGGCGGGGGACCGGGTGTCCACCGCGTGGCGGCGCAGGCGACCTGGACCTCGACGGCTCCCGCCGGATCGCAGGCGTATCCCCGTCCGGGTACGGGTGGCGTGTCCAGGTCGAAGCGGGCCCCGAAGAAGTCGCCGTCGCCCGACGACCTCGGCGCCAGGACGAAGCCCCGGCCTGTGCTGCGCGCCTGGAGCGAGAGCGGCACACGCGTCATCAGCATGGGCCCGGGTGCCGCGGACAGGACGGCCGCGGCACCGCGGGCGACGAACTCCGAGAGCACCTGGTGCACATCGGCCGGAAGGGTGTCCGCGTCGTCGACCACCAGGATGCAATGCTCCGGCCGGCAGGCAGTGGAGCCGGGGTCCGCGATGCCCCGCCAGAACTGTACGGCTCCGATGCCCGGCGGTGGTGCCACCGGGACGCGGTGGGATCCGCTGGACGCCGAGGCCGCGGAGAGCACCTCCAGGGCATTCGTGCGCCCGGAGGATGCACGCCCCAGGACCAGGTACGCCTCGCCCGGGTGCAGGGGGACGAAGTAGGGGTGCAGGTCATCGCCGGAGACTCCGAGCAGGAGGTCGTGCCGTCCGCCTGCATCCCCGCCGGTCCGGCGGACGAGCGCTTCGAGCATGACGGTCTGCGGCAGCGGATGGACGGGGAACGGGCGGCGGGCAGGCGGGCGGGAAGCGTGACCGGCGGGGGAGGGCCCGAGCGCCAGCTGGCATGCTGCATCCCCCCAGCTGCCCGTGATGCGTCCCTGGGCGAGCCCGCGACCCATCACCGCATCGAGCGCCGGCATCGTCGGCCAGGTCAGCGTGGTCTCGGCGTGCGCGCCGAGGGGCAGGTAGACGCGGTTCGGCAGCAGGGCGAAGAACCGCGACGTGGTCAGGTCACGATCCCCGGTGACGAGCACGGCCACCCCGATCCTGCTGCCGTCCCGCGCGATGGTCAGGAGGTCCTCCTCCGCCCGCGCGGAACGACCGGCGCGGAACTGGCTGCTCCACCGGCCCCATCCGGTGATGGCGAGGACGATCCGCGGAAGGTCCTCCGGCGGCTCGACGCGGAGTGCGGCGAGCCGCTCGAGCACCCGGGCGGCTCGCCGCGTCTCGTGCGACGGCACATGGGCGCCGACCTGGGGCAGGAGCGCGGAACCCGACAGGCTCCCATCACCGTCGAGCAGGTACAGGTGGAGATCAGGGTCCGCGTCCAGCAGGGATGCCACCGCTCCTCCGAGAGCCTCCGTCCCACCGCTGCCGGGCAGGCCGACCAGCGCCAGGTGCGAATGGTCCGCCGGCCGCCACTGCAGGAGCCGCTGTGCCTGGTGGTCGGGGAGATCGGCGATGCCGAGCAACGCACCCGTTGCGGACGCCGCTTCCCGTGACGGGTCGGCCGGCAGGAGGGCGGTGCACGCGGCCGGTCCGACGGAGGTCGGCAGCGGAGGCAGGACCGGCGGAGCCGGACGCCCGGCCGCCATGCCGGCTGCGGCTTCGGCGAGCGCCGCCGCCGCGCGCTCGAGGACACCGCGATCCTGACCCGATCCAGGGGCGGCGCGTCCCGTCCTGGTCGGTCGCCGATCGGAGGGTGGCTCCCGTCCGCTGCCCGCGACAGGACGTTCCGCCGGTTCTTCGCGTGCGCCGCCGCCGAGGTAGGTGACCAGGTCCTGCCACCCGGAGGAGAGGTCTGCCGCGGCGGCGCTTGAGCAGGATGACACCTGGAAGGCGACCGGCGGCTCCGCCCCCCTGCGCAGGAAAGCCCTGCCGGGGGTGCCGACGGGCAGATCGGCTGCCACCCCGGATCCGAGCAACTCCTGCGACTCCATGGCCGTCTGGACCCTCAGCAGCACTGTCGAGGTGAGGTTCGCCCGCATGTCCGGCGGAACCGCGCCCTGCACCCGCTGTGTCGCGAGGACGAGGTGGACGCCCAGGGAGCGGCCGAGCGCGGCGAGCTTCAGGAGGTCGGCACCGGCCGAGGGGACGTCGTCGCTCAGCATCCGGAACTCGTCGATCACGACGACCAGGCGTGGCGGACACGAGGACGGCGACACCGCGCGTAGTTCGTCCAGGTCGGAGGAGGCGTGGTCGGCACACAGGCGTTCACGGCGTCCCAGCTCGGCGCGCAGCGAGGTGAGGGCACGAGCCGTCGACTCGACGGACAGGTCTGTCAGGCTACCCACGCAGTGGGGGAGCGCTGCGAGCGGACCCAGGGCTGCGCCGCCCTTGTAGTCGATCAGCAGCAGTGCCAGCTGCCGGGGCGGCTGGTCCATCGCGAGTCCCAGCACCAGGGTCCTCAGGAACTCCGACTTCCCGGAGCCGGTGGTGCCTGCGACCAGGAGGTGCGGGCCGTCCTCGACCAGGTCGACGAGGGCGGGGCCGGTCGCCGACGCGCCGACGTGGGCGACCGGTCGTCGGGCGTCGGCCGTGGGCCAGCGGCGTCGTGCAGTGCGGACGATGCTGTCCGGGGTCGGCTGCCCGTCCCAGAAGGAGACGGACCGTGGGACCGTGCTGCGGACCGCCCGGACACCGGGCCGGTCGACGGCCGCGGATCCTGCTCCGTCCGCTGCCGCCCGTGCCAGTGCCCGTGCCGTCCGCTCGAAGACCTGCGCGGAGACGCCGTCCGGCACCACGTCGTACTCGCATCCGCCGATGGAGGCCCGGGCAGTTCCCGCACCGATGGTCAGGTGCCCACCCGGCGGTGCCGCCTCCGCGGCAGCGCCCCGGGCAGCGAACCACACCAGGGGCAGCCCGGTGAGCTCCGGCAGGTCGGGCAGGTCGTCGGAGAACTGGAGGACCAGCCGGATCCCGTGCTCGCGGAGGAGCGAGGCGAGCGTGACGGGATCCCTGGTGACGCGGACGTTCGGGAGGAAGCGGGCCGCCTGCGGAAGATCCGGGACCGATCCCCAGCAGATGATGGGCGCACCGCCGGACCCCGGATGGGCCACCTGCAGGAGCACGGCGCGGGCCAGGGCCTGCACGGCCCCGTCCTCGCCCGTGATGGTGACCCGCCGGCTGCCGGTGGCATCCGTCCGTACCGGGCACGGCAGGTGGAGCGGCAGTCCGGGAAGGATGGGCGGGATGAAGGGCACACCGGTCGGCCCGCTCGCGAGGCGGGCAGGCTGATCCGCCGTGCCGAGCCTCAGCAGGAGCGGGTCCCGTGCAGGCGACCGTGACCGCGGTGGAGGTCCAGGTCGCCGATGCAGCGCCCGCAGGGCGTCCAGGGCCGTCTGGCCGGGTTCGGGGACGGCGCGGGTACGCCGGTCGCGGTCCCGTTCCGCGGCGGTTCGCACGGCGCGCAGGAAATCCCGGGACTGGCGGCGGTACGCGAGCAGGGGCACGAGGCCGGTACCGGCGGACAGGGCGCTGAAGGCGAGGAAGAACCACATCCCGGTGGCCAGGGCCAGGACGACACCGAGGACGAGCGGTAGCAGCGCGGTGAGGACCATGGTGCGGGATGGCCGGCGGGGGACGTCCTGTCCGACGGCCAGGGGCTCGAGGATGTCCCCCGCCGGTCCGGGCACCCACCCCGCATCGTCCATGAGCTCGATCCGGCACCGGCTCGCGCCGAACCGGAGCCCGGCGGAGACGGTGATGCCGGTGCCGATGATCCGCGCGTCATCGACGAACGTCCCGTTCGCCGACCCCAGGTCCTCGAGCAGGATGGAGTCCGCCGTGACGGTGAGGAGCGCGTGCCGCCTGGAGAGGGACGGATCGGCGATGACGATGTCGCTGCCCGCACGTCCGATCGTGTAGCCGCCCCGCGTGAGCGGAATCACCTGCCCGGCGTCGGGACCCGCGCACACCACGAAGACGAGGTGGGGGACGTGCGGCGGTCCGGGTGCTCGCCCGAGCGGCCCTGCCACGATGATCGCCCCGTCGACGA
The DNA here is from genome assembly GCF_054511015.1 of Arthrobacter sp. MDT1-48-3. Classification (NCBI taxonomy): domain Bacteria; kingdom Bacillati; phylum Actinomycetota; class Actinomycetes; order Micrococcales; family Micrococcaceae; genus Arthrobacter; species Arthrobacter sp. MDT1-48-3. The sequence goes on along the minus strand of NZ_JBTNDL010000007.1, from coordinate 40,419 downwards.
GGGCTCCGCTGTGTGGCACCAGTGTGTTCAGGGACCGGCCGTCCACGGAGAACGGTCCGCTGTAGCCGGCCGCCTCGAGCTGGGCGGCGAGCGCGCTGCCGGTCCCCAGCACCTCCGGGTCCACGACGATCTCCCGCGTGGGAGAGCTGTGCGGGGGACTGCTCGCGAGGGTGACGTGCAGGTCCATGGGGCCTCCTGGGACGACGGGTGCCTCCGAGGCTAGGATCGGTCCGGGTGCGCGTCGGGCCGGCAGGGTGCGTTGTGGACAAGGCCCGGGGCGTCATCGGGGCAGGCCGGGTGCCGTCGGCGCCGAAAGCCGGGGGCGCCTGCCGGGATCGTGGAGGTCCTCCCGGTACAATCGTTCATCGTGCCTACCCTGAAAGCCCGCCATGGCAGTCGTTGACGTCAGTCCTGCTGCCCTCTCCCGCAGTGGGAGACGCAGCAGCGATCGGGGTTTCCGCCCCGAAGTGCAGGGCCTGCGGGCCCTGGCCGTCCTGATGGTCGTGTCCTACCACGTCTGGTTCGGCCGCGTGTCGGGCGGCGTGGACGTCTTCCTCCTGATCTCGGCCTTCCTGCTGGCCCTGTCGTTCCTCCGCAAGGTGGAGTCGGGGAAGCCGCTGGACCTGGTCCGACACTGGCTTCACCAGTTCAAGCGGCTGCTGCCGGCCGTCGTCGTCGTCATCGTGGGTGTCCTCGGGGCGAGCTACGTGCTGGTCCCGCCGTCGCGCTGGCCGGGGATCATCGAGCAGTCGTGGGCCTCCCTGTTCTACGCGCAGAACTGGGTACTCGCGTCCGACGCGGTCGACTACTACGCGGAGGACCACAGCCTCGCGAGCCCCCTGCAGCACTTCTGGTCGCTCTCGGTCCAGGGCCAGGTGTTCATCCTGTGGCCCCTGCTGTTCCTGGCCAGCTCCGTGCTGGCGCGGCGATACCGGCTGAAGTTCCGCGGTGTCGTCCTGCTGGTGTTCGGGGCCCTGTTCGTGGCATCGCTCGCGTTCTCGGTCTGGGAGACCTACACGAACCAGGCCTACGCCTATTTCGACACGCGGGCGCGTCTGTGGGAGTTCGCCTTCGGCACCCTGCTCGCCCTGGCCCTGCCCTTCATCCGCCTGCCGCGCGCCCTGCGCATCGGAGCAGGGTGGGCCGGCGTCGCGGCGATGCTCAGCGGCGGGTTCCTCCTCGACGTCCAGGGCCAGTTCCCGGGATACGTGGCACTGTGGCCCCTGGTGGCCGCAGCCCTCGTGATCGTGGCCGGACAGACGGACAGCCCGGTGGGAGCAGACCGCTTCCTCTCCTCGAAACCCCTGGTCCGCGTGGGTGATCTGTCCTACGCGCTGTACCTGTGGCACTGGCCGGTCCTCGTGCTGGCCCTCGTCTGGCAGGACAGGACGTCACCCGGCGTGCTCGGTGGGTTCCTGGTCATCGCGGTGTCGCTGGTGCTGGCCTATGCCACGATGCGTTTCGTCGAACGGCCGATGCGGGCACTGGCGTGGGCGGACAGGCGACGTCGTCGCGCGGTGATGGTGCTGGTCGTCAGCGTTGCGCTCGTCGCGGCACCGCTGACCCTCTGGCAGCAGGCGATCACGCAGCAGGCCCGGGAGATCGCCGCGAATGCCGACACGAACAACCCGGGTGCGCTGGTGCTGGACCCGCTCCTGAACCTGTCCGCTCCCGAGAACGTGCCACCCATCCCCGCGACCACCGAGCTGAGCAAGGAGTACTTCCAGCTCGACCGGTTCTGCGACGGGGAGGACGAACCCGACGACGAACTGCTGCGGAAGAACTGCAACGTCATCATGCCGCCGTCAGCGCCGGTGCTCGACATCGTCGTCGTGGGCGACTCGCATTCCCAGCAGTGGTCCGTCCCGCTGGCCCAGATGGCCCAGGAGCGGGGATGGAAGATGACCTTCGTGCTCCTCGGAGGCTGCAAGTACGGTGCGGGCCCGGAGGGACGCACGCCCGAATGCGAGCAGTGGAATGCAGCGGTCACCGACTATGTGCTCGACCAGTCACCCGACCTCGTCTACACGGTCGGGACCGTCGCGCGCAGTGACGACCCCCAGGACGTCCTGCCGGCGGGTTTCGCGCAGACCGCGAGGATGCTCGACGACAACGGCATCCAGGTGGTGGCCGTCCGTGACAACCCGCGATTCACGACCGACAGGGTCCTGTGCGTCGAATCGCAGGGGGCGGAGAGCCCGGACTGCAATCCTGCCCGCACCGCGACCCTCAGCGATCGGCCCCCGGTCGACGAGCTGCTCGAGCAGGCTCCGGACGTCGCATTCCTCGACTTCACCGACTACCTGTGCCGGGCCGAGGACTGCCCGGCCGTCGTGGGCAACATCTTCGTGTACATCGACGAGAACCACGTCAGCGCCACCTACCTCCGATCCCTGACGCCGATCTTCGCCCAGAGGTTCGACGAGGCAGTCCAGCTGTAGGCCGGTCGCAGGTCCGGTGGCCGTGCAGGCGCACGCCCACCGACTCCCATCGTTGGAAGGTCCGTGGCTCCCGTCGGGTAGCCTTGAACGGGCATGTCCGTTGTTCGAATCAACCCAGGAGCATTTGTGAACGTTGACCTCGTTGTCGTTGGATCGGGCTTTTTCGGCCTGACCATAGCTGAACGGGCGGCCACTCAGCTCGGCCTCAAAGTCGCCGTGCTCGACCGGCGTCACCACATCGGTGGCAATGCCTACAGTGAGAACGAGGCCCGGACCGGGATCGAGGTGCACCGCTACGGCGCCCACCTGTTCCACACCTCGAACGAGCGGGTGTGGGACTACGTCCACAACTTCACCGAGTTCACGAACTACGTGCACAAGGTCTACACCCGCCACAAGGGCGAGGTGTATCCCATGCCGATCAACCTCGGCACGATCAACCAGTTCTTCCGCTCGGCGCTCGGCCCCACCGAGGCGCGCGCCCTCATCCAGGAGCAGGCCGGAGAACTCGCCGGGACGGATCCGCAGAACCTGAACGACAAGGGCATCCAGCTGATCGGGCGCCCCCTCTACGAGGCGTTCATCAAGTACTACACGGGCAAGCAGTGGCAGACCGATCCCAAGGACCTCCCGGCCGAGATCATCTCCCGCCTCCCGGTGCGGTACACCTACGACAACCGGTACTTCAACGACAAGTACGAGGGCCTGCCGGTCAACGGCTACACCGCCTGGATCGAGCGGATGGCGGACCACCCCAACATCGACGTCCACCTGAACACGGACTTCTTCGAAGAGGGCCACGAGTACTCCCGCTCGACGACCCTCGGCCAGGTGCCCGTCGTCTACACCGGACCCGTCGACCGGTACTTCGACTTCGCCGAAGGCGACCTGTCCTGGCGCACCATCGACCTCGAGGAGGAAGTCCTCCCGATGGAGGACTTCCAGGGCTGCTCGGTGATGAACTACCCCGACGAGGACGCCGCCTTCACCCGCATCCACGAGTTCCGCCACTTCCATCCGGAACGGGACTACACCAAGGACGCGACGGTCATCATGCGCGAGTACTCCCGGTTCGCGGAGAAGGGCGACGAGCCCTACTACCCGATCAACACGACCGACGACCGGGCGAAGCTCCTCGCCTACCGCGACCTGGCGAAGGGCGAGAAGTCGGTCCTGTTCGGCGGCCGGCTCGGGACCTACAAGTACCTCGACATGCACATGGCCATCGGATCCGCCCTGAGCATGTTCGACAACAAGGTCACCCCCCACTTCACCAGCGGGCAGGCATTCGAGAGTGGCGGAGTCGACGCGTGACCATCGGAGCGACCCAGGACAGCAGCAGCAGGACGGGATCCGACAGCGCCGTGCTCCAGGTGGTCCATAAGGTCGTCCTCCCGGTCGAGGGCGACACCGACGTCCTTCCCCTGTACGTGGACTTCAGCCCCGCGCGACGGATCGTCGACCCCTCGCGCCGGGCGATCCGGCAGGGGGCGCCGAAGACGGCAGCCACGCCTCCCACCCTGAGCCACCAGCGGTCCGACTTCATCGTCGGTCGATCGAGCCTCAAGCTGCCGGCCCACCAGCGGGTCTCCCTCGGGACCTACTTCAACGCCTTCCCGGCCAGTTACTGGCGCCGTCACACCCCGGTACGCTCCGTCCGCCTGCGGGTCGAGGTGGGCGTCGAGGACGGCGCGGAGGCGTCGGTCATCGTGTACCGGTCCAGTCCCCGCGGCACGTCGAACAGGGTCGACAGCGCGACGACGACGGGGAACGGCGAGCTGGTCTTCGATCTGCCGCTGACGGCATTCGTCGACGGCGGCTGGTACTGGTTCGACCTCGTCGCGCACGACAAGGAGGTGCTGCTCACCCGGGCCGACTGGTCCGTGCCCGCCGCGTCGGCGCGCAGCCACGGGTCCCTGTCCATCGCCGTGACGACCTTCAACCGCCCCGAGTACGCGGTACGGCACATGACGACGCTCGCGGACGATGCCGACCTGCTCGAGGTCCTGGACCGCCTGATCATCGTCGACCAGGGGAACGATCTGGTCGCGGACCAGGACGGCTACGCGTCGGCAGCCGCACGGCTGGGCGAGAGGTTCCGCCTCGTCGAGCAGGCGAATCTCGGTGGGTCGGGCGGTTTCGCGCGGGGGATGGAGGAAGCCCTGCGGGCGGACGACAGCGGCTATGTCCTGCTGCTCGACGACGACGTGAGCATCGAGACCGAGGGCATCCTCCGCGCCCTGCACTTCGCGAACTTCACCACCGACCCCACCATCGTGGGCGGCCACATGTTCAACCTCTACGAGAGGTCGGTCCTGCACACCTTCGGCGAGCAGGTGGACCGACGGAGGTTCTTCTGGGGACCCGCGGCGAAGAGTCTCGAGGGCCACGATTTCGCCGAGCGCAATCTGAGGATGACGCCCTGGATGCACCGCCGGGTGGACGTCGACTACAACGGCTGGTGGATGTGCCTGATCCCGCTGGAGATCGTCCGCGAGATCGGGCTCGCCCTGCCCGTGTTCATCAAATGGGACGATGCGGAGTACGGGGTCCGGGCGCAGAAGGCCGGCTTCTCCACGGTGACCCTGCCGGGTGCAGCGGTCTGGCACATGCCCTGGACGGAGAAGGACGACACGATCGACTGGCAGGCGTACTACCACCAGCGCAACCGGTGGGTCGCGGCGCTCAGCCACTCACCCTTCGATCGCGGGGGCCGGATGCCCTTCGAGAGCTTCGCACTCGACGTACGGCATCTCCTCTCGATGCAGTATTCCGCCGTCGCCGTCCGCGTCAAGGCGCTCGACGACGTCCTCGAGGGACCGGGACATCTCCATGCGACCCTGGGGGAGCGGCTGCAGTGGGTCCGGACGACCCGTCGCGACTTCACGGATGCGCGCGTGCTGCCGAACATTTCGGACTTCCCCGAGGTCCGGGAACGGAACAGCCACCAGAACATCCAGGAGCCCGCGACGGTCCTCGAATCTCTGGTACGTGCAGCTCTCGCCATGGCGTCCCAGCCGCGGCGGGTGTCCGCCGACGCCGCGGAGCGCCCCACCGTCGAGGTGCCGGCCATGGATGCGCGGTGGTGGCGCCTCACCCGCTTCGATTCCGCGCTGGTCACCGCGTCGGACGGGACGGGAGCGTCGTGGTACCGCCGCGACCGGAAGATGTTCTTCTCCCTCCTCGGCCAGACCGTGTCACGGCACTGGAAGCTCGTGAGCAACTGGCCCGAACTGAGGGGACAGTATCGGGAAGCCCTGCCCGGGTTCACCAGCCGCCAGGCGTGGAACGAGACCTTCCGGCGGTTCTCGAAGGAGACCGAGGGAGACACGGCAGATTGAGCAGCGGCATGCGAGGATCCGCAGCAGGTCCGCCGAGTGCCATGCAGACACCCGGTGCCGGTGGCGGGCTCACCGCCGTCCTCCGGAATCGGTTCCTGCTGCGCCTGCTGGTCCGAAAGGAGATCCGGGTCCGCTACCGTGGATCGGTGCTCGGCCTCCTCTGGTCGTACCTGAAGCCGCTCCTGCAGTTCTCCGTGTACTACGTCGCACTCGGCATCTTCCTGAATCTGCAGGGCACGACGGAGAACTACGCCGTCTACCTCTTCTCCGGGATCGTGCTCATCAACTTCTTCACGGAGGCTTTCGGCAACGCGACGCGGTCGATCGTCGAGAACCGTGACCTCATCAAGAAGATCTACCTCCCTCGGGAACTGTTCCCCATGTCGGCGGTCTGGGTCTCGGCCGTCCACTTCTTCCCTCAGGTGCTCGTCCTCGGAGGTGCCTGCCTGATCGTCGGCTGGCGTCCGGACGTCCTGCAGCTGTTCCTGGTGCTCGTCGGGTTCCTCATCGTCGCCTGTCTCGCCACCGGGCTCGGGTTGCTGTTCGGGGCCGTCAACGTCTACTTCCGCGACGCTGAGAACCTCGTCGACATGATCCTCATGGTCGTCACCTGGGCGTCCCCGGTCCTCTACAGCTGGAACCTGGTCAGCGACGCCCTCGGCCCGTGGTTCTTCCTCTACCAGTTGAATCCCATGACCGTGGCGGTGGAGCTGTTCCACTACGGGTTCTGGGTCCCCACGCTCGACGCCGCATCGGCCGGCCCTGCGCTGATGCCGGACATCCTCGCCGTATGGGTGCCCACGGCCGCGGTCGTGTCGGTGCTGATCCTCCTCCTCGGCCAATTCGTCTTCCGGCGCCTGTCGGCCAACTTCGCCCAGGAGCTCTGAGAATGCCTACCGATGCGATCGTCGCCACCGGACTCCAGAAACGCTTCGTCCTGCGCCACACCCGATCGCTGAAGGAGGCGTTCGTCTGGTTCGTCCGCGGGCGGCACGGTGATCTCGTGCAGAAGTTCAACGCGCTCGACGACATCAGTTTCACCGTGCGGAGCGGTGAGACGGTCGCGCTGCTGGGGCTGAACGGGTCGGGCAAGTCGACCCTCCTCAAACTGATCTCCGGGGTGCTGCAGCCGGACGCCGGGGTGATCCGCACGAGGGGCCACCTCGCGGGGCTGATCGAGGTCGGGGCCGGTTTCCACCACGACCTCAGCGGCCGGGAGAACGTGTATCTCAACGGCGCCATCCTCGGCATGTCCCAGCGGGACATCGAGGAACGGTTCGCCTCCATCGTCGAGTTCGCCGAGATCGGTGAGTTCATCGACACCGAGGTCAAGTTCTACTCGTCCGGCATGTACCTCCGGCTCGCGTTCTCGATCGCCGTCCACACCGATCCGGACATCTTCCTGGTCGACGAGATCCTCGCCGTCGGGGACGAGCCCTTCCAGCGGAAGTGCCTGGCGAAGATCCGGGAGCTGGCGGCGGCGGGCAAGACCCTCATCGTCGTCAGTCACGACCTCGACCTGGTGTCGAGCGTCTGCGAACGCGGGATCCTCCTGGAGAACGGTCGGCTGGTGAAGGACGGCGAGGTGTCATCCGTCGTCTCGGAGCTGAGACAACGCGCGAGGGACCACTAGGAGGTCCCCACCAGACGGCGTCCGCCGTCGGGCACCTCGGGAATCGCCGGGACTGCCAGGATTCACGAGAGGAAGATCTGTGAGAGACGAGAGCGCCCGCAAGGCATCTCCTGCGATGAGCCGTCGGACCGTCATGCTGGGGATGCTGGGGTTGCCGTTCGTCGTCAGTGCGTGCACCGGCGCCGGCGAGGAACCGGGGAGCGACGCGGGTGCCTTCCCGGTCGACATCGCCCACCGGTTCGGGACCACCACCGTCCGGAAGCAGCCCCTGCGCATCGCGACCTTCGGCTTCGCCGCCGCGGACGTCTGCCTGGCGCTCGGGATCGCACCGGTCGGCATGCCGGGATCGAACGCCACACCGTGGTACAACCTCCGGCGCATCGCCGAGGAGACGCTGATGCCGGTCCTCTACGCGGACGAGCTCGACCTCTCCCTCGCCGCGATCGAGGAGCTCGAGCCCGACCTGATCTTCACCCTCGGCGCCGACATCACGCGGGCCCAGTACGATCAGCTCTCGGAGATCGCCCCGGTCGTCCACGGCACGACGGCGGGGAAGCCCACCTGGCGTGAGACGGTCGACGTCGTCGCGCGGGCGATCGGACGTGCCGACGAGGGCGCCGACCTCGTCCGGGACACGGAGCGGACGATCCCGGCGTCGGTCTCCGATTACCCTGATCTGGCAGGGGTCACCGTCCTGGTCGTCGAGGCCTTTCCCGTGGCCGGAGCCGATCTCGCCGTCTACGGTGAGGCGTCCGGCCCTGCGAACCTCCTCGGCGAATTCGGCCTGCGGCCGGCACCACTCCCTGCCGGCATCGCGAACGCCGGCGAGGTCGAGGACGACGTGTTCGGTCGTGTCGGGCAGCTCCGCTGGCCACGCGCGCAGGCGGAGGAACTCCGGGCGCAGGTCCTGGTCCTCGTCGCGGAACGACAGCGGTCCCAGGAACTGGCCGACGAACTGGGCCCCGATCTCGACGAGGCGACCCAGGTCGTCATCGCACCGAAGGACGAGATGGGTGCAGCCATGATCATGGAGTCACCCCTCAGCATCGAGTGGCTGGCCCGGAACTTCATCCCGGTCCTGGCGGAGGCAGCCTTCAACGCGCAGCAGTAAACCTGCACCGCCGGGAGTCCGGCGACAACGTCGGCCGGACGACGGCGCCGGCTCCCGTCCGGAGACGGGGGGGTGGAGCGGCCCAAGGCGGCCGGCCCTGCTCGGTCTCAGGGCTCTTCGCACACATCCACGCGATAGAGGCGGGCGTCGCCTTCCTCCGCGACCAGTGAGATACCGGGAGCGCTCTGATCCGCGAGGGCGCGGAAACCGATGTAGGGCTCGTCCCCGGGTACGACTTCCTTGTCACCGAAGTCGAGGGCCCAGAACGCCCGTTCGTCCGTGATGGCCTCGCACACGGAGGGGTTGTAGCCTGCTTCGTCCCAGTGGTCGAGCAGCGTCTGCTCGGTGTCCGTGCGGTCACCGAAGATGTGGGGTGCCACGGTCTGCCGGTCAGCGACCGCATAGACGAGCGACGCCCCGGTGCGGGGATTGCCGACCACCACGTCGCCTGCCGGCACGAGATCGGGGACGCGTTCCAGGAGGGCGAGCTCGTCCGTGGTCAGGAGCGGGGACTCCTCCTCGAGCGCGAAGACCTCCCCCATGCGGATCTGGACCCCGGCCAGGGTGCCTCCCTGCGTCCCCACCCCGAGCAGGAGGACGACGGCCGCTGCGGTGATCGGATGACCGGTGAGCCGGGGGATCGCCTGGCGGACCCGACGCGCGACCGGGAGGCGCCGTCGGGCGCCGATGCTGTGGTCGGCCGGCGCCAGCTGCGTGCCGAGCACGCGCAGCCGGCCCGTCACCCACTCGGCACCGAGGACGCTCAGGGGGAGCGTGACGACGGGAAGGAGGGCGGCGAGGCGGAAGCTGTCGTTGTACCAGACCCCCGTGAGGAAGGTGCGGAACCAGCCGAGGTTCCAGCTCGAGACGACCATGTACAGCACGCCGGCGATGACGAACATCATGAGGACCCACCACAGGTCCCGGAACTGCCGGGCCGCGACGTAGATCCCGGCGACCGTCAGGACCAGGAGGATCCAGGCCGTGGTCGCTCCCATCGGCGCACTTCCGAGGATCTCGCCGATCGCGCGGGCATTGGTCTGGAACGGCGTCCACGGCGCGAAGGCCAGGGACGGCCGGACCTTCAGCCAGGCGACGAGCGTGACGCCTGCGTAGAGGACGAAGACGACGCCCCACAGTACGGGGCGTGCGTGGCGGTCCGCCCCGCCGTGGCGGAACCGGAACTCCCGCACGGCTCGTCCTGCGACCACGGGACCCGCGAATGCCAGGAGGGCGAGCAGCGTGCTGGGATGGGCGAGCGCGAGTCCGGGCAGTACCGCGGCGGTGAGCAGCCCTGCGGAGATGGAGAGCGTCCGGCGACGCTCCGGCGTCATCCCAAGGGCTTCGACGACCAGGCCCAGGGCAGCGGGCAGCAGGGCGATGGCGGCGTGGTTCGGGTAGAGGACCCCGAAAGCGACCATCAGGTAGGGGAACCCGCTCATCCCCGCGCACAGGACACCGGCCGCGAGCAGGGGGATGGCCCGATAGCCGATGACCCGGCTGATCAGGAACACGCAGGAGAGCGGCCACACGACGGCACCCAGGAGGATGGTGCCCACGTTGACGGCGACGGGCACGGAGACGCCCGTCATCATGACGACGAGTGCCATGAGGTCGTGCATGGCTGCGGGATAGAAGGCCTGGGAGGCTTCCGTCAGGTTCCCCAGGGTCAGCGCGGAGCCGTTCTGCGTCTCCGCGATGTGCTTGACCGCGTTGAGGTGGTAGACGTTGTCGAAGGTCTGCGAGAAGTTCTCGGGGGAACCGAAGCCTGCGATGTAGCGGGACCCGATGATGATCGCCGGGAAGGCGACGGCGACCGGGACCAGCAGTCTCCGGACCCAGGTGGGAAGCCCGTTGCCGTCCATCGGCTGGTTGTCCACCAGCTCGACGTCCCCGAAGCGGCGGACGGAGCGGAGGCCGGCGGACCCGTTCCGTCCGAGCAGCCGTCGGGCGAGCAGCACTACCGCCGCCAGGCCCAGGGAGAAGAGGAGATAGGACACCGGATTGAACCCGACGCCGAGATAGGGCAGCACGACGGCGAGGCACGAACCGATCGACATGGAGATCGGGGCCGACAGGGCGACGAGGGCGACCCGCCGGACACCGGCGGCTGCGAGGACGACAAGCCCCGGCCCGAAGAAAACGAGTACCGCGCCAGCGAAGGCAGGGGCTGTAGCCCACCAGCTCATATGGTCAATCTCCTCGTCGTATCTCTGAGGTCCACGTTCCGAGGACACAGTGCTGGCCCTGTAAGAAGATGGTCACCCTCCGTGGCTCTCCGGAGCCAGGACGCCCGGTGGCCTGCTTGAGACGCGGCAGACCACGGTCGGCGGCTCTCGAGCGCTCAGCACCGAGGTCGCGACGCCTATTGCTATGATTGCACACCATGGGTAAGAGACCGCCTTCCGGCATCCTGATCGTCATGCCTGCCTGGAATGAAGCAGAGGCGATCGGTGACACCATCAGGGACATCAAGCGGGTGGAACCCGGAATGGACATCCTCGTGGTCGATGACGGATCACGGGACGACACGGCGAGGATCGCAGAAGAGGCCGGGGCCGTCGTCCTGAGGCTCCCCTTCAACCTCGGAGTCGGCGGCGCCATGCGCACCGGTTTCAAGTACGCGCTCCGCAACGGCTACTCGGGTGTGATCCAGGTCGATTCGGACGGACAGCACATGCCGGAGGACATCGCGAAGGTCCTCCAGGGCCTCGAGAGAGCCGACATCTCGATCGGCGCGAGGTTCGCCGGCAAGGGGGAGTACCAGGCCAAGGGGCCGCGTCGCTGGGCGATGTCGCTCCTCGCCAGGGTCATCTCGCGCGTCGCCGGTACCAGGCTGACCGACGTCACCTCCGGTTTCCGCGCCGTGAACCGGCGGGGACTGCACCAGTACATCGAGCACTTCCCGGCGGAGTACCTCGGAGACACGATCGATTCGCTCGTCGTCGCCCTGAAGTCGGGCTGTACCGTGACACAGGTGCCCGTCGAGATGCGCGTGCGCCAGGCCGGTACTCCCAGCCAGAGCCCGTGGAAAGCATCCATCTACCTCGCGCGGTCGGGCCTGGTCCTGTGCTTCGCCCTCGCCCGCAGAAGAACCCCGCGTGACTACCAGGCTCCCTCGACCGGGGACATAGCAGGAGAAGGACCCGTACCAGCATGAGCGTGGCATTCTCACTCTTCTCCTCGATCCTGATCGTCGCCGTCGTCCTCGTGATGCTGCGCAACGGGAAACTACGCGAGAAGTACGCGATCCTCTGGCTCGTCATCGGCACCCTGACGATCGTCCTGGCGCTGTTCCCCAGCCTCCTGGAATTCGCAGCCGACGCGGTCGGCGTGATCGTGCCGTCCAACCTGCTCTTCGCGCTGTCCATCCTCCTGCTCGTGGGCGTCTCCCTGCACGTGTCCCGCGAGCTGACGATCCTCGAGGACGAGACGCGGATCCTCGCCGAAGAGGTATCGATCCTCCGGGCGGCAGTCGAGCGGCTGAACAACCCGAAAGCCACCCCTGTCCCCCGGCACGGGGCCGAGAACCCGATGAACTTTGACCAGCAGAGGAAAGATTGATGACTATAGACGTGATGTTCCCCTATTACGGGGACGTGGCGATGATGAAGGCGGCCGTACAGTCCGTCCTCGACCAGGACCACCGGGACTTCGTGCTGACCATCGTGGATGACGGGTTCCCCGACGATTCACTGCCGGCATACTTCAAGGACCTGACGGACTCGGACGACCGCGTCCGGTACTTCAGGAACGAGGTGAACCTCGGCGCGAATGCGAACTACCGGAAATGCCTGTCCCTGATCGAACACGACTACGTCGTGATCATGGGCGCGGACGACCTGATGCTCCCGAACTACCTCTCGGTGGTGCACGAGGGTTTCTCGCGCCAGTCCGTGGACATCATCCAGCCGGGCGTCGAGGTGATCGACGAGAACGGGACCATCTACCAGCCGGTTGGTGACCGCGTGAAGAGCTACCTCCGGCGCCGGCTCGTGGGGGAGAGCGCGAGCGCGGTCGTGGCAGGGGAACCGCTGGCAGCGAGCCTCCTCACGGGTGACTGGCTGTACTTCCCGTCCCTCGCCTGGCGGTCCGAGGCCATCACGCGCCACAGCTTCAGGGAGCAGTACGACGTCGTCCAGGATCTCGCCCTTGCGACCGACATCATCATGTCGGGCGGGAAGATGCTCGTCCTGGCGGAGACCTGCTTCCAGTACAGGCGCCACCGCGAATCCGATTCGTCCGTGCGTGCACTCGACGGCCGGCGCTTCGCCGAGGAGCGTGCCTTCTTCGACGAGTGCGTGAAGGACTTCCAGCGGCTCGGCTGGAACCGCGCCGCCACGGCCGCGAGCCGTCACGCGTCGTCGCGGCTCCACGCCCTCACCCTCCTGCCGCAGGTGGCCCGGCGCCGGATGTGGGGTGGCATGCGCAAGCTGACCGCCCACGCCCTCACCAGATAGCGATGCCCAGCGGGTCCGCATCACCGCAGCCTGCGCAGGCCCGCCCGACCGTCTCCGGCACGTGGTACCTCGTCGGGTCGCTGCTCCAGGGGCTGGGGTTGCTGCTCATCCAGCCCTTCGCGATCCGGATCCTCGACGACCGGCAGTGGGGGATCGTCTCCACGTCGGTGGTGACGATCCAGGTGCTGGTCGTCCTGATCTCGGCAGGCCTTCCGCTGGCGATCACGAACATCTGGTTCGCCCGGGAGCGGGGACAGGACCGGTCCCGGGCCATGTACGGCTTCATGGCCGTCGCCTCCGCCGCCCTGGCTGCCGTCGTCGTGCTCTGCCTTCTCGGCCTCGGTGCCCTGGGTGCGACTGGTGTCGCCTCGAGCACGGTGCTCTCGGTGATCAGCGTCGGGGTGCTCGGTTCCGTGCTGGGCGCGCAGGCTGTGCTCAGGGCACAGAACAGGCCCGGGCGTTTCGTGCTCCTGAGCATCGGCTCGTCCGTCCTGGCGAACCTGCTGGGCCTCGTGGGCCTGATCCTCATCGCGCCCACCGCGGAGGTCTATCTGGGCGCCTACACCCTCGCGGTCGTCGCCACGGGTGCCGCTGCGCTCGTCCTGGCTCGGCCGCGCCTGCCGTGGCGAGTCGCCGGTTCGAGCGGTGAATCGGTCCGGATCGCGGTGCCGCTGCTGCCGCACACGGGTGCGCTCATGCTGCTCACGCAGGGGTCCGTGCTGATCCTGGCGTTCGCCGCCACCGTGGAGGCGGCAGGCCGGTTCGGAGCCGTCCTCATCTTCGCGCTGGGGCCGATCACGATCCTGAACGCGCTGAACAACGCGTGGTCGACGCGCATGATGTCCGCCGGCAGCGGCGGACTGGTCGACGTGACCCGGCGCGTGTCCATCGAGGCCGTGGCCTGGTCGGTGGGGGTGGGGCTGCTCGCCTCGTCCGGAGCGGCAGTGGGGTCGTCGATCCTGTCGACCGAGCCCGAGCTGGTCTGGCCGATCGCGGTCACCCTCCCGCTGGTGTCCACCGGGTACGCGCTGTTCCTCGTGACCTCCAACCTGCTGTACATCGCCAACGGGACCAGGCGCCTCGCCGTCGTGACGCCCGGCATCCTGGTGGTCATCGCGCTCCTCGCCTACTGGCCCGCGTCGCAGGCCGACGTCGTGGTGGTCGCGATGGCCCAGGTGCTCGGGTTCGTGTGCCTCGGCCTGCTGACGTACGGGATCGTCCGAGGGACACCCGCGGGCAGGAGCGTGCCCCTTCCGCTCTTCCTCGGCGGTATCGGAGGCCAGGTGATCGTCGTGCTCCTGCTCGGTCTCGTCCCTTTCAGCGTCACGGCCGGCATCCTCGAGGTGGCCGTCGTCGGTGCCCTCCTGGCGGCGCTGTTCCTCCTGCGGTCCCGGCGGAACCCGGACCGGACGCCGTCGGGCTCCTGACCCGGCGCAACCCCTCAGGACCGGACGCCGCCGGGATCCTGACGGCGCCGCACTCCTGGCGGCGCCGCACTTCTGATTCGGCGCCGTTGCTCCTCCGGTCCGGCGGTACGCCTCAGGACCCGGCCGCTTTGAACCGCTCGGCGAACTCCGGGATCAGCGAACGGATGTAGCTCCGCGCCACGTGGTCCTTGTCGAAGTAGACATGGAGGCCGCCGATGGCCGCGTAGCACGTGTCGTCGGGGCAGAACCGGTCGGAGAGGTCGAGGACACGGACGTTCGCCTGCTCGAGCGAGCGGGCCGCCTCTGCGGCCGGATCGTCCGGCAGGGCGCGCGTCTTCTCGTTCGCGCAGTCGAGCGGTGATTCCTCGTTGCGGGCCAGGCACTCCGGCGTCGAGCGCTCCAGGGTCAGGGGGGTGTCCCTGATGACGTAGACCTCAGTGCCCTGGGCAGCCCAGGGGCCCACCCGGTCCGCGAAGGCGTCCCGGTACTGGTCCGCCTGCGCGCGGCCGGTGCCGTCCTCGATCTCCTCACCGACGGAGAACGAGGAGAGGAACACGAGGTCCGGCGACGTGGCGAGGACACGATCGGAGACGGCGGCACTCCATTGCAGGCACCGACGCTGCACCTTGGTGTCGGTCTCGGCTCCCATGAATGCGGCGCGCTTCACGTCGAGATACGGGCAACCGCCGACGAGGCTGATGTTGACCGTCCAGTTGTTCTCGCGGGCGAGGGGGAGTATCGCCGCCTTCCACTGCTCCGCATGGGAATCGCCGATCAGCCAGACGGTCTCGTGATCCTCCTGTCCGTCCGAGAAGTCGCACAGCGTCAGGAGCTTCTGGTCGCCCACGACGATCGGATCGGGAGCTGTGCCGCATTGCGCGTCGTCGAACCAGGGAGCTTCTCCGTCGCCGACGTTCGTCACCTCGGGGGGCCCGAAGGGATCCTGGCACGCGGTGGCGGACAGGCTCTTCGCGCCGAAGCATTCGCCTCCGGACAGGGCGTCGAGGCGCTCTGCTTCCGCTGCCTGGGTGACGGTGGCGGCGACGATCGATGCGGCGCAGAGCGCCGTGACCGTCAGTGACGCGACCAACGTGACACCGAGGATCTTCCGCGGTGACGCCTGTGGCAGCAGGCGGGATCGTCCCGGGTCCTCGACGTACTTCTTCGTCAGTCCGGCCAGGACCAGGGACAGCAGGAGCGCCCCGAGGAGGTCGAGGGTACCCAGCGGACGGTCGATGATCGACGGCAGCAGGATGATGACGGGCCAGTGCCAGAGATAGAGGGAGTAGGAGATGTTCCCCAGCGTCTGGACGGCGGAGACGCCCAGCAGGGTGTTGGGTGACCAGAGCGGGGACTGCGGGCCCGAGGCGATGACCAGCGCCGTACCGACCACGGGTACGGCCGCGAGGTATCCCGGGAAGTAGGTCGACTCGTCGAAGACCAGCGCGGACGCGACGATGAGACCCAGCCCCGCCCACTGGGCGAGACCTGCGAGCCGGATGCGTGCCGGATACCGGGGGTCGCCGAACCAGGCGGAGGAGGTGGCGGCGATGAGACCGCCGACGGCGAACTCCCACACCCGGGTGGGCGTCACGAAGTACGCTTCGCTCCTGCTGGTGTAGGTGAGGAAGATCGAGAACGCGAACGAGGCCGCGCCGACTGCAGCGAGTACGGTCAGCAGGAAAGCCCGCGGGGAGCGAAGCCTGGCCGCCAGGAGGTACACGCCGAGGAGGAGGAGCGGCCAGACCAGGTAGAACTGCTCCTCGACGGACAGCGACCAGTAGTGCTGGACGGTGGATGCCTGGTTGTTCTGCGCCGAATAGTCCACGGACTGCGCTGCGAGGGACCAGTTCTCCACGTAGAGGGTGGCGGCGATGGTCTCCCGTCCGATGGACAGCAGCCTGTCGGCGGGCAGGTAGACCGTTGCCACCAGGAGGGACAGCAGGGCCACGACCAGTGCGGCGGGCAGCAACCGCTTCGCCCGCCGCGCATAGAACTGCCCCAGGCGGATCCGGTTCGTCCGCCCGAGTTCACCGAGCAGGTGCTTGGTGATCAGATAGCCGGAGATGACGAAGAAGACGTCGACGCCGACATACCCGCCGGCGATGAGGCCCGGCCAGAGGTGGTTCGCGACGACGAGGGCAACGGCCAGCGCGCGGAGTGCCTGGATGTCGCGCCGCTGCGGGTTGCCGGGCCGAGCGCGTCTCGTCGGCCCGGCTATGGCAGCCTGGTCAATCAAACATTCTCCTAGTATTCGGGTTCATCGTCCACGGACGTCGGTGTACGAGTGCGATCTCATGATAGCCTTCCCCGCTTCCCGGTCCGCCCACCGGGGTGGGGTGGGTCAGGTTCGTTTGACGCCGGTGGTGGAGGTCCAGGTGAGGGTTCCGCGTTGGAAGCTCTGGGTGCATTTGGTGCGGGTGGGGCAGGTCTGGTTGGTGGTGGGGTAGCCGAGGGTTCCGTTCTCGGCGCCGGCCTTGCGGTAGGTGGTGCGGATGGGGCCGTTGGCGGTGATCCTGGCTCCGGTCTTGGAGCTCCAGAGGATCTCGCCGTTCTGGAAGGACTGGTAGCAGCCGTTGTCGCGCAGGCCGCAGATCTCGGCGGTCAGGGGGTAGCCCAGGGCGCTGTTCTCTGCGCCGGCCTTGCGGTAGGCGTTGCGGATGGAGCCGGAGGTGCTGAGCGTGGTTCCGGTGCTCGGGCTCCAGTAGATGTCGCCCCGCTGGAAGGACTGGTAGCAGCCGCCGTCGCGCAGGCCGCAGATCTCGGCGGTGACGGGGAAGCCCAGCTGGCCGTTCTCCGCTCCGAGGGATCGGTAGAGGTCGCGGATGCCGCCGGTCCTGCTGATGTTGGCTCCGGAGTCGCTGGACCAGAGGATCTCGCCGCCCTGGAAGGACTGGTAGCAGCCCTTGTCGCGGATGCCGCAGACCTGGGCGTTCACGGGGTAGCCCAGGAGGCTGTTCTCTGCTCCTGCCTTGCGGTACGCGGTGCGGATGGGGCTGTTGGAGATGATCTGCGCGCCGGTGGCGGGCGACCACATGATCTCGCCCGATGCGAAGGACTGGTAGCAGCCGCCGTTGCGCAGGCCGCAGGTCTCCTCGCCGGCGGGGAATCCGAGGGCGCTGTTCTCGGCGCCCGCGGCGCGGTAGGCGTTACGGATCCCGCCGGTCCTGGTGATGTGTGCTCCGGTCTCGGTGGAGGAGAGGATCTCCCCGTTCTGGTACGTCTGGTAGCACCCGCCGAGCTTGAGTCCGCAGATCTCCGCGCTGGTGGGGTAGCCCAGGATGCCGTTCTCCGCGCGTGCTGCCCGGTACGCGGTGCGGATCGGGCTGGCCTTGGAGATCTGGGCGCCCGTGGCCGAGGACCAGAGGATTTCTCCGTTCTGGAAGGCCTGGTAGCAGCCGCCGGCTTTGAGCCCGCAGGCCTCCGCGGCCAGGGGGAAGCCCAGTGCTCCGTTCTCGGCGCCGGCAGCACGGTACGCGGTGCGGATCACGCCGACCTTGCTGATCGCGGCTCCGGAGGCCTTGGACCAGAACACCTCGCCCTTCTGGAAGGACTGGTAGCACCCGTTGTCGCGGATCCCGCAGACCTGTGCCGCGGTGGGGTAGCCCAGGGCTCCGCCTTCGCCGCCGGCTGCCAGCCACGCGGTGCGCAGCGGCCCGTTCAGGGAGATGACAGCACCCGTAGCACTGGACCAGATGACCGCGCCATTGGCGAACCCCTGGTAGCACCCTCCACCGGCCAGATCACACACGACACCGGAGCGCACCTCCCCGAGCCCGGACGAGGACGCGACAACCGCCGAGATAGCCGCCGCCGCCGGCGACGGAGTCGAATTCACATCGTTCCTGGCGAATGCCTGCAGGCTTGCCAGGGTCCCGTTCCACTGGTTCCAGTCACCGATGACCGGCCCGCTGTCCGTGTACTGCCACACGTCCTGCTTCGCCCAGCCGCTGGGCATGGTGCCGGGGGTGGTCGTACCGTAGCGCGCCACGTGGAGCGCATGGTCACCGAACGCGGTGGAGTTGCCGGTGCACTGGTTCCACCAGCTGGCCGCCGTGTAGATCATCGGCTTCCTGCCGGTCAAGGCCTGCATCTGCCGGGAGAAGTCCGCGATCCAGGCGACCATCTGCGAGGGCGTCATGTTGTAGCAGGTATTGCCCAGCGACGGGTAGGGATTGAACTCGACGTCGAGGAGTGGGGGGAGGGTCTTGCCGTCCGCACTCCAGCCTCCGCCGTTCCGGACGAAGAACGTCGCCTGCGCCGAGCCCGAGGACAGGTTGGGCAGGGCGAAGTGGTAGGCACCCCGGTACATACCCGCTGCTGCTGCGCCCGCGTACTGGTCCGAGAAATACGGATTGACGTAGTCGTTGTTCTCCGTCGCTTTGACGTAGGCGAAGCGGGCACCGTAGCCGGCGGCCGCCGACCAGGCGACGGACCGACCCTGGTGGCTGCTGACATCGACGCCCAAGACCCCGCCGGGGTTCCAGTAGTTCGTCGCCGCCGAGCCCTGCTCCGAGGAATCCTCGGCAGCGCCCTCGCCATTCAGGAAGCCCTCCCGCGATTCCGCTGCGCGAGGGATCTGGGGATCGCCCGACTCGGCGATCCGCGCGAGTCCCTGCCCCATGGACGCGTTCCTCACCTCGGGTGGCGCCACGGCTGCCGCACCCTGCTGCTCCGCCCCCTCGACCTCCGGGGGGAGGACACCTTCTGCGGGAGGGGTCGTCGCACCGTCCGTCGGTGTCCCACCGACGGCAGGGGGAACCTCGACCGTGGGTGGGGGAGTGACCAGCGGTGCTACGTCGCCGATCTCGCTCGCCAGGGCAGGAGACACCGATGCCGGCGCCAGAGGACTGACGAGGATCGCTGCGAGCAGCAGGGCGAGTCGGGCCGATGTGGAAGTTCGCTTGGTTATCACTGTGAAATCACCTATTTGTTCGGGGCCGCACATGGAGAGGAACACGTGCTGGTGGATCCGTGTCGGGGTGGGGTGGGTCAGGTTCGTTTGACGCCGGTGGTGGAGGTCCAGGTGAGGGTTCCGCGTTGGAAGCTCTGGGTGCATTTGGTGCGGGTGGGGCAGGTCTGGTTGGTGGTGGGGTAGCCGAGGGTTCCGTTCTCGGCGCCGGCCTTGCGGTAGGTGGTGCGGATGGGGCCGTTGGCGGTGATCCTGGCTCCGGTCTTGGAGCTCCAGAGGATCTCGCCGTTCTGGAAGGACTGGTAGCAGCCGTTGTCGCGCAGGCCGCAGATCTCGGCGGTCAGGGGGTAGCCCAGGGCGCTGTTCTCTGCGCCGGCCTTGCGGTAGGCGTTGCGGATGGAGCCGGAGGTGCTGAGCGTGGTTCCGGTGCTCGGGCTCCAGTAGATGTCGCCCCGCTGGAAGGACTGGTAGCAGCCGCCGTCGCGCAGGCCGCAGATCTCGGCGGTGACGGGGAAGCCCAGCTGGCCGTTCTCCGCTCCGAGGGATCGGTAGAGGTCGCGGATGCCGCCGGTCCTGCTGATGTTGGCTCCGGAGTCGCTGGACCAGAGGATCTCGCCGCCCTGGAAGGACTGGTAGCAGCCCTTGTCGCGGATGCCGCAGACCTGGGCGTTCACGGGGTAGCCCAGGAGGCTGTTCTCTGCTCCTGCCTTGCGGTACGCGGTGCGGATGGGGCTGTTGGAGATGATCTGCGCGCCGGTGGCGGGCGACCACATGATCTCGCCCGATGCGAAGGACTGGTAGCAGCCGCCGTTGCGCAGGCCGCAGGTCTCCTCGCCGGCGGGGAATCCGAGGGCGCTGTTCTCGGCGCCCGCGGCGCGGTAGGCGTTACGGATCCCGCCGGTCCTGGTGATGTGTGCTCCGGTCTCGGTGGAGGAGAGGATCTCCCCGTTCTGGTACGTCTGGTAGCACCCGCCGAGCTTGAGTCCGCAGATCTCCGCGCTGGTGGGGTAGCCCAGGATGCCGTTCTCCGCGCGTGCTGCCCGGTACGCGGTGCGGATCGGGCTGGCCTTGGAGATCTGGGCGCCCGTGGCCGAGGACCAGAGGATTTCTCCGTTCTGGAAGGCCTGGTAGCAGCCGCCGGCTTTGAGCCCGCAGGCCTCCGCGGCCAGGGGGAAGCCCAGTGCTCCGTTCTCGGCGCCGGCAGCACGGTACGCGGTGCGGATCACGCCGACCTTGCTGATCGCGGCTCCGGAGGCCTTGGACCAGAACACCTCGCCCTTCTGGAAGGACTGGTAGCACCCGTTGTCGCGGATCCCGCAGACCTGTGCCGCGGTGGGGTAGCCCAGGGCTCCGCCTTCGCCGCCGGCTGCCAGCCACGCGGTGCGCAGCGGCCCGTTCAGGGAGATGACAGCACCCGTAGCACTGGACCAGATGACCGCGCCATTGGCGAACCCCTGGTAGCACCCTCCACCGGCCAGATCACACACGACACCGGAGCGCACCTCCCCGAGCCCGGACGAGGACGCGACAACCGCCGAGATAGCCGCCGCCGCCGGCGACGGAGTCGAATTCGGGGGAGTGATCGTCACGACGGCGCTTGCAGCGCCCGGGTCGTTCGTGGGGACCGACATCGAGGTGATCTCCACGCGTGTCCCCGTGTGGGTGGTGAACGTCTGTCCCGCCTTCCACGTCAGGGCACGGTTCGAGTAGCCGTACAGGCCGCTGTTGGGGGTGAGGACCACCGATGCGTTGCCGGCCCAGCCGAGGACGTCCTGCTTGGTGATCTTCACGCCCTGGTTGCCGCCCACGGCAGAGGTCCTGTCGTAACCGAGGGGCACGCGGAGCTCGAGGTAGTACACCTCCTTGCTCTTCGGGTCCACGAACTTCAGCGCCCGCTGCGTCTCGCTGCCGCTCCAGGGCTTCAGGGTGTACTGCTTCCGCTCCGACGGCGTCCCGATGTTGCGGATCTCCGAACCGGACCCGAAGCCGCCGTACTCCCAGAGGAAGGCATTGATCATCGGGGAGCTGACCTGGGCGTAACCCATCATGTCGGACATGTCGCTGTACTCGGACGACCAGCAGCCCGAATCGCCCCAGAACGATCCGGTGCGTTCCGCGTCGAGCCGTCCACCCGGGCAGGCGAGCGAGTTGGCGTGGTGCAGGCCGAGGACGTGGCCGAACTCGTGGGTCACGACGTTGTTGGTGAGCGCCGACGGGTAGGGCATGATCACGCGGCCGCTGGTGGAGCTGTCGGTGAAGCCGCCGCCCAGGATGCCCCAGGAGCCGTTGTAGTTGAGGTCGGCATGGGGGACGAAGATCACGAGGGACTCGTAGGGCCGGTACTGCCAGTTCAGTTCCCTCGTCACGGTCGCCATGATCGTCCCGTAGGAGTCGGTGATCCGCGCCGCCGACTTGTGCCGGTACTCGCTCACCTTCGTCATCGACAGGCGTCCTGCGGAGGCTGAATTCCAGTAGGCGTTGGCGCTCGTGATCGAGTTGCGGGCCGCTGTCATGTTGATCGCGTCGGTATCGGCAACTGTCTTCCCCGACAGTTGCACGGTGACCAGCGTGACCTTGAAGTCGCCGCTGCGCGGTGCGATCGCTGCAGACCCGGCGCTGCCGTCGAGGCCCAGGGGCGACGCCGACTTCATCGGGCTGACCGGCTGGGCGAAGTGCTCGCCGTACCGGGCGTTCGAATCCGGGTCCTCGAGCGGGTTCCACGTGAGGTCCGGGACGAAGGACGTGACCTCGTCCTGGGCTGCGGCGGGCGCTTCGGCGGTTGCAGCCGACGCCGGGGCGGGGACTGTCGGAGCAGGGGCGGGGACTGTCGGAGCCGGCGTCGTGGCGGCTTTCGTCCCGCTGTCGACGGCGGGTGCCGGCGCGACGGGTGCGGTCGTCACCTTCGGTGCGGCAGGGGCACTCGCCGGGCCGGTCGCGATTCGAGGGGCGGCCGGGACGGCCGGAGCAGCGGTCGCGGAAGGGGTCGGGGCCGTTACGGCGTCTGTTGCTACTGCGGGGACCGCGCTGCCCATGAGACCGAGGGACAGGAGGGCGGCACACAGGAGTCGAGCGGGGGAGGGCAGGGTCACGGGTTCTCCAGCAAAATCCGGGCGTCAGCCAGCGATTGAATCCCGAGAAGACTTACATAGCTGTTACGACTGTGACGGGGGTTTCGGATGTGAAACCGGAATCCTCGGTAAAACCTGCGCGTTCCGTGGTAATTCCACTGGGCGTGTCGTGCGGTTGCAGTCTCCCGCACGCTGTAGGGGCGGGAAATTGCGGTTATGCACATCTGCCGCACCGTCTAGTCGGGCGGGGCCGCCTTGAGTAGGGTGATTCGCAGCAGGAGCCGACCGGGCTCGACCACCACGCCAACGGCGGCGTGCAGGTACGCGGGGGATATCCATGGATGCTGTGCACGTGGTCGAGGGCGAGGTGCGGGAGCTCATCCGGAGGCGTGGGCTGGATCCCTCCCGCCAGGTCGACGAGGTGCAGCTCCTGGTCCGCGATGCCGTCGCCGATTACGAGGAACGCTCGGTCCTGGGGTTCCTCCCACCGTTGGGCCGGCTCGATGCCGCACGCAAGCAGATCTACGACGCCGTCGCCGGGTTCGGCGCCCTGCAGCCTTTCCTGGACGATCCCACGGTCGAGGAGATCTGGATCAACTCACTCCAGTGGGCATAACGCCTAGTCAGCAGCCTGTATTACGGTGCCAGTCCGCCGAGAGTCCGCAGCACGTCCCAAGGACTCGCGCATCAAGTCCGCGGCGGCGGCTCGCGTGCGGTCCTCGGCTGTTGGCCACAGGTGACTGTATGTATTAAGGGTGGTGCTCGCGGTCGCGTGTCCCATGGCTCTTTGAACTGTGACGACGTCGCATCCTGACGCAATCAAACCTGAGGCGTAGAAGTGGCGCAGGTCGTGCAGACGAAGTCCCACGAGCCCTTCATCTCGCATGATGGATCTCCACCATTCGCTGATGGTGTTGGCGTGTGCTGGCAAATTATTTGCTCGCGGGAAAATCCATTGGCTTTCGCCCCCAACGCCGTAGTGCTCTACGTGCCAGGCGAGCATCTTCACGAGTTCATCGGGAAGATGCACCAATCGCTCGGAACCGTACTTTGGGGCCCGCACTTCGGGTGGGAGTCCGATAGGCCGCTGTACTTGTCGAGAGACTTGGAGAGTGCGCTTCAGGAAATTGATGTCGCTGACCTGTACTGCTGATGCTTCACCCAGGCGTAGGCCACCAAAGGCGCACAGACCGATTAGAGGACGGAGCCCGGGGTCCGCCGCAGCCATGATGCGGCCTACTTCTTCAGGAGTACACTGTGGCGCTGGTCAAGACCGGCACGGGATCCAATGCGGATCTTCTCGTGGACAAGCGCACCGTCAACGGCGTTCCGCTCATCGTCTCCCGAGACCTGCCCGCCGGCACCGTCTACGGCGTAAACTCCACCAAGCTCTACTCGGTCCTCCGTCAGGACGTAACCCTCGACACCAGCAAGGACGCATTCTTCACCTCCGACAAGCTAGCTGTCCGCTCCACCATCCGCGTCGGGTTCGGGTTCGCTGACCCCGCAGCCATCGTCAAGATGACTGCCGCCTGAGCCACACACCCCTCACGGGCCGGCCTCGATGACGGGGCCGGCCCTTCAACCCATGTGGAAAAAAGCCCTAGAGAGATATCTCGCTAGGCCAGAGGAGCGACTTTCGTAGAGGTTTTTGGGGGGTCCATGCCCCCCAAGCTTCGTCGACTGTCGCTCCTCTGGCACTGCGACTGGTATCCCCCCGAGTTGTCCATCCACATTGATCAGAGCAGGACAGCATGCTTACAGCCGACGACCGTGGCCTATGGACCATCCTCAGCGCCGACCCACAGACACGAGACGAGTGGGCAGCAGCTCATCGTGTTGGTCAGTGGGCATGGAACCGATATGAGGGGTAAGCGATACCAGGCAAACCAAAAGTCCCCGAGTATTCATCAGCAGGATGGGTCCTTGCCGTGCTCACACGAGACGCACCAGAGGCACACCAGCATTGGTCAGCAACCCCGCACAAGACCGTTCCCCGATGACGTGGAACACGGGCCGATCAGCACGACTACTAGGCGACTGGAAAAGCCTACGCAGAGCCGTGCAGCACAGAGCCGGCGACCGATGCCAGTGGATCACGGCAGGAGTTAGATGCGCCGAGCAGGGCACCGAATGCGACCACATCAAGCCCGGCGACGATCACTCCCTGTCAAACCTTCAATGGCTGTGTACAAAGCACCACCAGGGCAAGACCACCCAAGAAGCACAGCAGGGACGCAGAGCTGTCTCCCGCAAACGTCCACCGATGCAACACCCCGGACTGATCTTGAGGGGGGCGCACCCCCCACCACCCGGTCGCACAGGCCACCTTTCGGCATAGGGCCTCAGCCTTTGTACGAAACTCAAACCCTTTGTCACGCGCGCGCACGCGAGGACCCACCCCCTTGCCCCGCGGGGTGGGGGCAGATCTGACGCCTACGGCATAGTCAGATTTCCTACCGAACGTATGTCAGGTGTGTCTATCAACTTCAATCACGCTCATTCGTGGTTCACGGCGCGCAGATTTGGCTCAGACTCCTGATCGGGCCGTGGAAAGGAGGGGCTGTGAAGCTACGGTAATGTCGCCTCCAAACCCACAGGAGGCAACGTTTGAAGCGCTCGGAATTCGATTCCCATCCGATCTGGAACCAGGCGACCACTCTGCTCGGTCAGGCAGATGCGCTCAAAGCCGTCGATGCTGATGAGCAGGGGCAGCTTGACCGCATTCACCTCATCATTGATTACGTCCTGACGCATAGGGACATGGCATCTACCTACGCCGCCTTCTTCACCGGATCGATGCTTGATCCAGCCGCAGCACACATTCAGCAAGCAACGTCTTACATCGCATCACGGGCATCTTCGCCCCAGAACCGCGCCCAAACGACCTCAGCGGTTACCTACGTGGAGGCCGTGCTGATCGATATGGCGCCATGGCCCCGTCGATACGCCAAGGGTGGGGTCGTTACTCAGCTGAACACTCTGTTCGAGGACCTGCTTGAGCGCCAGAACGAGCACTTGGTAAAGCAAGAGCAGCGCCAAATTGAAGTCCTGTCTCATCTCGATGCCATAGCTGACGAAGCACGGCAGCTCTCACTTCAAACTGAGGCAACTCTGCACGAGGTAGCGGCCAGCGGCCAGAAGGTCGCGACTCAGATTGACGCTGCTGCTGTGAGGATCGACGAGGTTGTCCAGACCGGCATTAAGACGATCGATGGCCTCAAAGACAAGAACACAACGTCCTTCAGCGAGTGGAAGCAGTCCGCCGACGACGAGTTGAAAGCCGTCTTCGAAGAGATGAACAAGGATATCGACGCCGGGCAGAAGGAGGTGACCGCAAAACTAGAGCATCTCCGTAAGACGGCGAAGGACTACGACAGCCTTACAACGGCAGACGCTGCGGGTGTGCTGGCGCAGCACTTCGCTACAGAATCTCGAACGACCCGAACGACGAGCCTGACCCTGCTCATAGCGGGATTTGTGTTCCTCATCGCAGCGGCCGCGCCATTTGTGCCGCTGCTCTTCGAAAACGACGAGACACCTCCAACTTGGCAGAGCATCGTCCTCAGGTTGTCATTCGGTGCACTTGCTGCGTCAGCAGCGACCGTAGCGATACGTCTTGGAAGCCGATTCTCCGCTGAGGCTACGGCTAGTAAGCGGATGGAGATGGAACTTCGCACCTTCGGCCCCTTCCTCGCCGCCAATACCGATCAAGAGAACGTTGACGCTGCTCGCCTTGAGCTAATCGACCGGGCTTTCGGAAAAAGCTACATCGCCCATCTAGGCGGGCGACCCGATGAGGACACAGTCCCTGTGTCTGGACTCACCGACATCATCAACGCGATTGGTCGAGTAGCCGGGCGGCAATAACGTAGTCCGCAGAAAGTCCGCCAAAAGCTCGTAAACAACCAGCTAGGAGCAACCCCAGACCACGCTAAAACAGCCTAGATCTAGCGCATCCCCGCATTCGTCAACCACCTACCAATCCGTGACCCGAATTCTGGATCAATGCGCCGTCGGAGGTGTATGTCGCGCGGAACGGGGAATCCGAACTCACGGCGCTGTCGCTGAGCGAGCAGCAGGTGCGGGACCTCGTCGAGAAGATGCTGAAGTCGAGCGGCCGTCGCCTGGATCTGTCCTCGCCCTTCGTGGACGCCTCCCTCCCCGATGGGTCACGGCTGCATGTCGTGATCCCCGACGTCACCCGCAAGCACTGGTCCGTGAACATCCGGAAGTTCATCGCCCGGGCTTCCCGGCTGGAGCACCTGGTGGAATTGGGCACCCTGTCCCCACAGGCGTCGCGGTTCCTCGGAGCGGCCTCAACATCCTCGTGTCCGGGGCGACCCAGGCAGGGAAGACGACGATGCTGAACTGGCTCGGTGCGTCGATCGGTCCCCGGGAGAGGGTCATCACGATCGAGGAGATCTTCGAACTGCGATTGCCCCTGCGCGACGTGGTCGGCCTGCAATGCAGGCAGCCCAATCTCGAGGGCCACGGTGAGATCCCCCTGCGCCGCCTCGTGAAAGAGGCACTGAGGATGCGGCCGGACCGGCTGGTCGTCGGCGAGGTCCGGGAGGCGGAGTGCCTGGACATGCTGATCGCGCTGAACATCGGTTTGCCGGGGATGTGCAGCGTCCACGCCAACAGCGCCCATGATGCCGCACTTTGCACACCGCGTGTACCCAGAGTCTCATCTCAAGCCCACGTGGACCGGAGATTCTGCATCTCTTAGTCGGAGCATTCGATCTTCGATGAACATGTGGCACGCCGCCCTTGAGCGCTTCATAGCACCTGCCCAAGCTTCTGAGCAACCACTCGCAGCGCTCCTGTCGGCCGACATCAGGCGGCGCGAGACCCGCATGCTCGCCGAGTTCCCAAGACTTGCCGAGCTGATGGCACTCGCCGTCTCGGCGGGCGAGAGCACTACGGGTGCCCTCGAGCGGATCTGCAGGACGGCGACCGGGGAACTCGCCGGCGAGTTCGCCCTCGTCCTGGCCGCCACGCGGGCGGGGAAGCCCCTCGTCGACGCCCTCCAGGAATTCTTCAACAGGACGCGCCTGGCCCCGCTCGCGCGATTCGTGGACGGCATCACCGTGGCCGTGCAGCGGGGGACACCGCTGGCCGACGTGCTGCGGGCCCAGGCCCAGGACGTCCGCGACCTCGCCAAACGCGAGCTGATGGAATCCGCGGGCAGGAAGGAGATCGCGATGATGGTGCGCAACGCGTGTTGCTACCGCTCCTAGGACTACCCACCACCAGGGTTCTCCGCTTGCCGTTGTCTGGTGCCACGGCGCCTTCGGGAGCTGCTTGCGGTCAAGCCGCCTGTGATTGACTGCACGTGAGGCGCCGAACCATATACTGCGATTACGCGTTGCACTGGTACCAAGGGGGGTTTACGTTTGTGTAAAGTAGGACGAAGGCATGTGGCGGTAGGGGAGGCTCATGTCATCTGCTGTGCCGTCACGAAGGACGGCACCACCTCCCCTGCATCCGAGGCCCTCGACAAGCTTGCGGAAGGGGAGTGGGAAAATCACAACTCGCCCTCATTGCCGGACGACTGCCAAATCGACCTGCATGACCAGTTCTTCGCGATCTGTGAGTACTTCGCAGACAACGGGGAGCCACCCACGCTCTACGACATAAATCAGCTTGGATTCGGGATGTGGGAGTTCCGGGCCGGCTGGCTTCGAGCGGCGTTCTACGACACGGACGGTGCTGGCAACTACGAAGCCAAAAATACCCGATTCGGTCTACATAATCAGGATTGGGACGAAATTCCCTACTTCTCCCCACAAATTAGGTTGACGCTGTGCATGTCAAAGAAGCATATGAAGGCGGTGCCAAAAGAGTTGGCATATGCAAGACAGGTTCGAACGGAGGATTTGCATCATGACAAAGAAGCCAGCTGACATGTCCCTGGTGGAGCTCCGAGAACAAACTTCAAAGGGGCAGCAAGGCATGGCCGCAGCCCGTCTCGCGCTGCGTGTTCGCGCGACGTTACTAAATGCTCTAGGCGCAAGCGGGCTGTCGCAAAAGGAATTATCGGAAAGACTAGAGGTTGGCGAAAGCCGTGTCTCGCAAATTCTGCATGGCGACGGAAATGTTCAGATCTCGACGCTGGCGAAGGTATTGCGCGCGCTGGGATACACGATCGAATTTAAAGTCAACCCGGTCGACTCATCGGTGCCCCCACTGCCCGAACGTCGTTCCAGGCGACAGCCAGCGGGCGAAAAGAAACTTACGGATACAGTCACGGTTCTTCGCGGAGGACTCCAAGGATTCCAGCTTCACTCAATCGACTTCACGGTTACTCCAGAAGACAATGAGGCATTCTACGTGGTGACTACACGGGATCATACAACGTCGCTTCGGTCTGCGGGCTGGGATACGAAACTAGCCAATCTTCGAGAGCCGGCTGAAGGCGTCACTACGAGGGAGGTAAAAGTAAGTGTCGACTCGTGATAGCGAAACTGTTGATACCAGCAACGTTGATTACCAGCTGAAGTCTGTGACGCTCGATGATCTGAAGGTGACGACCGAATACTTTCATTTCCCACACCCAAAGAAAATTAACTTGTCCTACTCAGTATCAGAAGCTGAGCAACTCCCTGCGATGCGGGTGACTTCGATATCTGTTCAACTTGCAAATAACGAAGAAGAAGTCGTGGCAACAATCGACTGTTCATTTAAAGTTGACTTCGTTATTGGCGATGCCGAAAAGCCTGATGATTTCGATGAACAGCTAAATCTAGTTGCAACGCGAATCAGCTACCCCTATCATCGGCAGCTTATCTCGGACATTGTGAGCCGTATGGGTCTTCGCCCGACTTTCCTGCCCGCGGTTCCTGATGTGCTCTGGCAGCAGGAAGAAATAGTGCATAACAAGGACTTAGAGCAGACCGTTTAATTTTGAAGAAGGGGCCCTACTCGGCGAAATTGTCGCCAGGTAGGGCCCCTTCTGTCATTCATGGCGCTGGCTGCCTGGTTGCTGCGGCCATCGTTCCCTGATCGGACTAGGACCGAAGTTAGGTCCTTCCGGGGTGACGTTGACGCCGGTACTGCTACGCCGTCAGGTCGACGACGCGCAGGGTCTTCAGGCTCACCAGTTCCAGGCCCACGCGGATTTCCGCGCACATGACGGTTTGGTTCTTCCTGAACAGGTCAGTCGGCGCCGGTGCCGCCGTCGTGCCCAGCGTCGTGTGGAACGGGTTCCACGCCAGCTGCAGGCTGTTTCGGTAGACCAGGTGGATGGTGGTCAGGTCGCCCACGACGGCCTGCCCGGCGGGGAGCCCGGGGACGAGTGTCACGGGCACGTTCCATAGAGTGCGGGCGACGGCCTGGCCGGGCGCCTGCGGCAGCAGGAAACGGCCGTCAGCGTCCAGGAGGGTTTTGATGTCCTCCCAGTCCGTCGGGTTCAGGACGATGCCGGTAGCGGCGACGCCGGCGGTTTCGAGTTCGTCCAGCGCCAGCCGGATCGACAGGAGCTTGTTTTGCCGGAACGCGGCCTGCTGGACGCCGGTCGTCGTGAGGATTCCGAGCTGCTCCGTGCCGTTCTCGGACACCCCACCGTTCAGGATGAAGTTCGACACCGCGGCGTCGACGCCGTAGGACATTTCGACGGCGAGGAAGCTTTTCAGGTTCCCGTAGTCCTGCAGCCACTGCACCTGCAGGGGCTCGGAGACGTGCGCGATCGTCGCGATTTCCCAGGTCACCGGCTGAAGTTCGTACCTTGATACGGGCTTCAGGGCCCCGTTGACCACGGGGGCGGCATTGTTCTCGCGGACGGTCTGGCGCAGGTACGACCCGGACGGGGTTTCGACGGGCCGGGACGCGATCGCGTTCAGCAGGTGGTGCGCCGCCCTCAGTCGAGAAACGCATGCACGAAGGCGGGTACGTCATGGTCCACATCGTGGAAGACGCCGTCCGCGAATGGGACGACGCGGCCGCCGAACACATAAACCAGCGCGTCATCCCTATCCAGCCCTCCACCACACCCCAGCAACAGGGCGCCCGCATCATGGCTAACCTGCTGAAGCTCGAGGACCGGTTGGAGAAGCTCACGCATAAGATGCTCGACGGGACCGTGCCTGACACCACGTACCGGAAGATGCGCGACGACATACATGCCCAACGGGAATCCCTCCAACGGGATCTGACGATCGCTTCCACACCCGTCGTTGAGGAGTCAGACGTCGTCGCTCTCTCCCGGGACTGGGACAGCATGACCGTGGACGCGAAGCGCGACATCCTTGCCCGCGTCATCGACCATGTAGAGGTGACCCCGCAGCGGCCCTTATCAAAGGTGGTTGTCCACTCCCGGTTCACGGGGTGAGTAGCGGCTGCTGCTGTGCTCGGGGCTCGACCGCGCCTGGAACTTGGAGCTGTCAGTATCCGCGATTCTATTGCTAGGGTTGCTCAAAAATTAGGAATATCCAGTATTGGGGACTGATCTTGAAAGTATTTCTTAGTTGGTCGGGAGCGAAGACGAAGAGTCACGCCGTAGCTCGCGCTCTCGATGAGTGGCTCCCCACGGTCCTAAATGCCGTCGACCCATGGGTCAGCTCACGCGGTTTAGTAGCTGGGCTCCAATGGAACCAACAGCTAGACAAGGAGTTGGATGGCACAAGCTTTGGCATCATCGTTGTGACGCCCTGGAACCAACACTCCCAGTGGCTCAACTTTGAAGCTGGCGCTCTCTCCAAGCGAGTCGGCGGTTCGGAAGCCCGGGTTTTGCCTTTGCTGGTCGACTTTCCGAACGTGGCGAAGTTGACAGGACCTCTCTCGAGCTATCAATTTGTTCTGCCCACGAAGGTCGGCATCCATTCTCTTGTGGTATCTGTGAATCAAGCACTCGGCGATCAAGCGAGAGAGTTTGAAGCACTTGAGCGGGCATTTGAAGTTTGCTGGCCCGCACTCGAGTCGAAGCTCGAGGAGATAAAGAAGGACCTTCCTAGCGAAGAGGACCCCGCTACGGCGCCAACCCCGCAGCCCGCAGCCGCTGATGACTCTGACATGCTTAGCGAGATTCTGAATGCGGTGCGATCGCTCGCTCGCACCGATGCTCGGCTAAGCAACCAGCTACTACGAACCGCCGCCAGTACGGCCGAGTCTGACCGCTTGGAAGGGCTGAAGGCAAGGGCAACCGACCCCTCAAATAAGCTACTCAGTGACCGGATTGCCCGGCAGATAGACAAAATGGGTTACTCAGTTGAGGCTGTCATTCGGGATCCGAGCGGCAAAGTGACGATCACGCTGCCACGTAATGCTCCCCCGGAGCAGGAGACGGATATCGTGAGGGGACTGGACTGGGCAAGATTCCACATCAAAAGTATGAAGTTCGAACCTAGCTACGAAGGTGACGACGCCGCTGTTTGAAGCCAGGCGGCCTCGGACACGTCTAGGTGAGAACTGATCACAGTCATGCTGATGTCGGCCGTCCTCGTCGCCGCACTGCTGGCGATCGCCGGTCCCGCGCTGTAGGGGCTGTGCAACCAGGCGATCGACCAGGTCTCCCCCTAGTGGTGCTGCGACACCGGAGAATGCCCCGGCACGACCCGGGCGATTCCTCGGACACCGAGCACGGCGCGGCCGTCGTCGATTTCGCACTGGTCGGCGGACTCCTGACCGTCGTGTTCATCGCCATCATCCAGCTGACCCTCGTGCTCCATGTCCGCAACACGCTCATCGACGCGGCCGCCTCGGGTGCTCGGTACGGCACACTCGCGGACCGGGACCCGCAGGACGCGGTGGGGCGCACCGAGCAGCTGATCCGCGGCTCACTGGCCGATGCATACGGGTCCGACATCTCGGTCGGGGAGAGCACCGTCAGCGGTGTCCGCACCCTCGAGGTGGTGGTCCGGGCACCCCTGCCGGTCATCGGCCTGATCGGTCCGGCCGGAGTCCTGGAGGTACGCGGCCATGCCGCCCTTCCGTCGTGACCCGGCAATCGTCCCTGCCTAGGGCCGGCGTGGCACTCGGAGCGCTGCCCGGCCCGGACGGTCGACGCGTGGCCGGACGGCGGGCCGGCGCCGGCACGAGGGGGAGAACGGCAGCGCCGTCGTCGAGTTCGTGTTCCTGGGCGTCCTGCTACTGGTGCCGGTCGTGTACCTCGTGCTGACCGTGGGCGCGCTGCAGGGTGGTTCGTTCGCCGTGGTGGGTGCCGCCGACCAGGCCGCGAGGGTGTACGCGGATGCACCGACCGCAGGGGCAGGGGATGCGAGGGCCCGCGCAGCCGTCCGGATCGCGTTCTCGGACTTCGGCTTCACGGCGGACCAGGCCGACGTCGACATCATCTGCAGCGAGGCGTGCCTCACGCCGGCTTCCACCGTGACCGTCGTGGTGCGCCTGGACGTCCCCCTTCCGTTGGTCCCCGCCATCGCGGGGTCCTCCTCGTCAGCCGCGACGGTGGACGCGACATCCACCTCGATCGTGGAGCGGTTCGGGTGCTGCGGGCCCGGAGACCGGAGGCCACCCCGGCACCCGGCGCGGGGCGGTCCGACGACGGGCAGATCGGGATCCTCGTCATCGGCTACCTGCTGATCTCCCTGCTGGTCGTCACCGTCGTGCTCGCCGTGACCGCCGTATATATAGAGCACAAGAAACTGCTGTCGGCCGCCGACGGCGCCGCGCTCGCCGCAGCCGACGACTACAGCATCGACGTCCGCGTCGGAGCGTCGACGACGCCGCTCCCGGTCCTGCAGGACTCCGGCGTCGAGGACTCCGCCGACGGCTACCTCTCGACCACCGGGGCCGACGCCCGCTTCGAGCAACTGTGCATCGATCCCGCCACGGGAGCAGCCGACGGGCGCACTGCCAGGGTCGTGCTCACCGCCGTCGTCCGTCCGCCGATCGTCAACTTCCTCGTTCCGGCCGGGATACCGATCATCGCCCAGGGCGATGCCCGTGCCGAGCTCACGCGCTGACGCGCAGCACGCCGCGTCGTCGCACCCGCGCGGCCGGCCAGGGGGGAGCGCGGTCGCGGCGCGGGGCATGACGTAGGCTGGAAGAACCATGGCAACCACTGATTTTCCCGCAGAGATCCGCGCCCTCCGCGCGAAGTACCAGTCCATCGAGCAGGTCTCCGACGTCGAGGGGATCCGTAAGGACATCGAGGAACTGAGCGAGGAAGCCGGTGCGCCGGACCTCTGGGACGATCCGGCGGCGGCGCAGAAGGTGACATCCAAGCTGTCCCATCGACAGTCCGCCCTGGAGCGCCTCGAGACCCTGGAGAGCCGTATCGACGACCTCGAGGTCCTCGTGGAACTGGCGCAGGACGAGAGCGACGAGGACACCCTCGCGGAGGCCGAGAAGGAACTCGTGTCGCTGAGCAGGTCCCTCGACCAGCTGGAGATCGTGACGCTCCTCGCCGGCGAGTGGGACGAGCGCGAAGCCGTCGTCACCATCCGCTCCGGAGCCGGGGGAGTGGATGCCGCAGACTTCGCCGAGATGCTCCTGCGGATGTACCTGCGCTGGGCCGAGCGCCACGGCTACCCGACCTCGGTGCTCGACACGTCCTACGCCGAGGAGGCCGGCCTGAAGTCGGCGACGTTCGAGGTCAAGGCGCCCTACGCGTTCGGCACGCTGTCGGTCGAAGCCGGGACGCACCGCCTCGTCCGCATCAGCCCCTTCGACAACCAGGGCCGCCGGCAGACGTCCTTCGCGGCCGTCGAGGTCATCCCGCTGATCGAGCAGACGGACGTCATCGAGGTCCCGGACAACGAGATCCGCGTCGACGTCTTCCGCTCCTCCGGTCCGGGCGGCCAGTCCGTCAACACCACGGACTCCGCGGTACGCCTGACCCACCTGCCCACGGGCACGGTGGTGTCCATGCAGAACGAGAAGTCGCAGATCCAGAACCGGGCCGCCGCCATGCGCGTGCTGCAGTCCCGGCTCCTGCTGCTCAAGAAGGAGCAGGAGGACGCGGAGAAGAAGGCGTTCGCGGGCGACGTGAAGGCGTCCTGGGGCGACCAGATGCGCTCCTACGTCCTCAATCCGTACCAGATGGTCAAGGACCTGCGCACCAACCACGAGGTGGGCAACACCTCGGCGGTGTTCGACGGCGAGATCGACGACTTCATCGACGCCGGGATCCGTTGGCGGACGAACAACCGCAACGACGAAGCCTGAGCGGACGTACACCCGGTCCGACGCGCACCCGGCTCGACGCACGCACCCGGCCTGCTGTGCAGCCGGGCGTCGCCGCATCCGGGTGTCGCCGCAGCCGGGACGGACGGCCGGCCTAGGGAGCGGGCGTCGCCACCCGGGCCTCGCGGCGGACCAGATCCTGCAGGTACTGCCCGTAACCGCTCTTGAGGAGCTTCTCAGCGCGGACCATCAGTTCGTCGTCGGTCAGGAGTCCCCGTCGCCAGGCGATCTCCTCCGGCACCCCGATCTTCAGGCCCTGCCGGTGCTCGATGGTCCGTACGAACGTCGACGCGTCGTTCAGCGAGTCGAACGTGCCGGTGTCGAGCCAGGCCGTGCCGCGCGGCAGGACCTCGACCTTGAGCCGGCCCGCATCGAGATAGCTCCGGTTGACGTCCGTGATCTCCAGTTCTCCGCGGGCAGAGGGCTTCAGTCCCTTCGCGATGGAGATGACGTCGTTGTCGTAGAAGTAGAGGCCGGGCACCGCGTAGTTGCTGCGCGGCTCGGACGGCTTCTCCTCGAGCGACAGGGCCCTGAAGTCCTCGTCGAACTCGACGACGCCGTACTGGCGCGGGTCGACCACGTGGTAGCCGAAGATCGCTCCGCCGTCGATGCCCGCGAAGCGGCCCAGGGTGGCGCCCATGCCCGGCCCGTAGAAGATGTTGTCGCCGAGGATCAGGGCGACGTCGTCGTTCCCGATGTGCTCCTCGCCGATGATGAAGGCCTGCGCCAGCCCGTCCGGCGCCGGCTGCGTCGCGTAGGTGATATTCGCCCCGCACCAGGACCCGTCGCCCAGCAGGGTCTCGAACTGCACGGCATCCCTCGGGGTCGTGATGATCAGGATGTCCCGGATGCCCGCCAGGAGCAGCGTCGACAACGGGTAGTAGATCATCGGCTTGTCGTACACCGGCACGAGCTGCTTGCTGATGCCCAGGGTGATCGGATGAAGCCTCGAGCCGGTTCCGCCGGCCAAAATAATTCCGCGCATCGCTTCATTCTGGCGTAGTTCCCGACGGTCGTGCGGGTAGGGCCGGCTCGTGTCGCTGCGCGCTCCGCAGCGGCGGCACCCGCCGGCCCAGCAGGACCACCCGGCGATCAGGTGCGTGGTGTGCGCCGGCACCGTGCGCGCGACACACCGCCCGGGTGACGGGCGCTCAGTTGCGCCGTCGTTATAGTCGAGAAGCCGGCGCTCCCTTCCCCCAGCAAATGCCCGTGCCCGGCGCACACATGGGCGCAGAGTGATCATGATCAGATTCGACAACGTCACGAAGAACTACGACTCCAAGTCGCAGCCCGCCCTCGACGCCGTCTCCCTCGACGTCGACCGCGGCGAGTTCGTCTTCCTCGTGGGCGCCTCGGGCTCCGGCAAGTCGACCTTCATCCGCCTCGTCCTCAAGGAGGACCGGGCGTCGAGGGGCGCCGTCTACGTGGCCGGCCAGAATGTCGCGAACATCCCCTCGTGGCGCGTACCCCGGCTGCGGCGCGGCATCGGCGTCGTCTTCCAGGACTTCCGCCTGCTCCCCAACAAAACGGTGTTCGCCAACGTCGCCTTCGCGATGCAGGTCATCGGCAGGAGCCGTGCCGTCATCCGCGAGACCGTTCCCGACGTCCTCGCGACCGTCGGCCTCGAGGGCAAGAACAACCGCATGCCCCATGAACTCTCCGGCGGCGAGCAGCAGCGCGTCGCGATCGCGCGCGCCATCGTCAACCGTCCCGGCATCCTGCTGGCCGACGAGCCCACCGGCAACCTGGATCCGACGACGTCGATGGGCATCATGAAGGTCCTCGACAGGATCAACCAGAACGGCACCACGGTGGTCATGGCCACGCACGACGACGACATCGTCAACACGATGCGCAAGCGCGTCGTCGA
Organism: Arthrobacter sp. MDT1-48-3; assembly: GCF_054511015.1. Taxonomy (NCBI): domain Bacteria; kingdom Bacillati; phylum Actinomycetota; class Actinomycetes; order Micrococcales; family Micrococcaceae; genus Arthrobacter; species Arthrobacter sp. MDT1-48-3. The sequence continues at coordinate 4,012 of NZ_JBTNDL010000007.1, read as the reverse complement.
ACTCCGCAACGGATCCGTGGTGCGCGACGACGCCCAGGGCATCTACGTGGGCGAGACCGGGGTACTGACCGGATGAGGCTCGCCTTCATCCTGTCCGAGATCGGCTCGGGCATCCGCCGCAACCTGTCCATGGTCACTTCCGTGATCCTCGTGACCTTCATCTCGCTGACCTTCGTCGGCGCCGCCGGGCTGTTCCAGCTGCAGATCAACCAGATGAAGGGCTACTGGTACGACCGCGTGCAGGTCACCCTCTACCTCTGCGTCGACAACTCCTCGGAGACGAGCTGTGCTGCGGGGCCTGTCACCGACGAGCAGCGCGAGGCGATCCAGGCGAAGCTCGAATCCGAGCAGTTCGCGCCGTACGTCGACACCGTCACCTACGAGTCGCAGGAGGAGGCGCTCGGCCACTTCCGGGACCAGTTCGCGAATTCGCCGATCGTCGACTCGGTGACCGCCGACCAGCTGCCCGAGTCCTACCGGGTGAGCCTCGTGGATGCGGAGAAGTACGAGGTCATCGACGAGGCCTTCTCCTCGGAGCCCGGCGTGGATGCCGTGAGCGACCAGCGCGACTTCCTGGAGGCGATCTTCCGCTACATGAACTGGGCGTCCGTCGTCGCGCTCGTGATCGCCGGGATCATGACGTTCTGCGCGATCCTGCTGATCGCCACGACCATCCGGCTCTCGGCCTTCAGCCGCCGCCGCGAGACCGGCATCATGCGCCTCGTGGGCGCGTCGAAGGCCGTCATCCAGCTGCCGTTCATCCTGGAAGGAGTGATCGCCGCCGTTCTCGGGGCGGTCCTCGCGTCGGCGACGCTCTGGGCAGCGTCGAAGTTCGTGATCGACGGCTGGCTCGTCGACACCTTCCCGCAGACGGCGTTCATCTCGTCCCAGCAGGTACTGCTCCTGGTTCCCGCACTCATCCTGCTCGGGGCTGTCCTCGCAGGACTCTCCTCCCTGCTCACCCTCCGACGATACGTAAAGGTCTAACCGCATGCCGCTCAGCGCCAGGGGACACGTGCGCCCACCAGGAACCTGGTGGGCCCGGCAGGACACGAGGACCTTCGTCGTCCGCGGTACCGCAGGCACCTCGATCGCCCTCGTCGTCGCGCTCGCGCTCGGATTCAGCACGCCCGTCGTCGCGGACGAACTCGACGACCGCAAGAGTGCGCTCGAGAACGAGATCACCGAGGTCCAGCAGTCCATGGAGTACCTGGACGCCGACATCGCCGAGACGATCGGCGCGCTGAAGACCTACCAGGGGCAGTTGCCGGCGGCGCAGCAGTCCCTCGCCGATGCCCAGGGCAAGGTCGAGACCGCGGTGGGGGAGGTGGAGGCCCTGGCGGTCCGCGTGGATCTCGCACAGGAGACCAGGAACAAGATCACCGAGGAACTCCGCGCCGACCAGCAGGAGATGGAGGAGACCCGCGAGGTCATCGGCCAGATCGCCACCGAGGCCTACAAGAACGGCGGGATTCCCACCAACGTGTCCCTGCTCCTGGGCGCGGAGGGGGTCGAGGACTTCACCGAGTCGATGGATCTGGTGGACCAGGCCCTGCGCAGCCAGAACGCCGCCATGGAACGCCTGTCCGAGCAGAGCGCGACCAACGCCGACAGCAAGGCCCGCCTGGTCGCCGTCGAGGCCGAGATCACGAAGCTCAAGGACCGGGCCGACGCGGCGCTCGCCGCCGAGCAGTCCGCCCGCGACGCCGCAGCGGGCGAGAAGGCGAAGGTGGACAAGCTCGTGGCGGACACCTCCGCTCTGTCGGCGACGCTGCAGGAGCAGAAGCCCGTGATCGAGGCGAAGCTGGCGAGCGTGGAGCAGGCCCAGCAGCAGGTGAACGCGGACATCGCCGAGCGGCAGCGCCGCCAGATCGAGGAGGCCCGTAAGGCGGAGGAGGCGCGCCTGAAGGCCGAGGCCGAGGCAGCGGCCCGCGCGGAGGAAGCGCGCCTGCGCGCGGAGGCGGAAGCTGCCGCAGCGGCGGAATCGGCACGGCTGGCAGCCGAGGCCGAGGCCGCCAACCGGCCGGCACCGGCACCCGTGGCGCCTGCCCCGGTGGCGCCCGTCGTCCCGCAGGTGCAGGCCCCGGTGGCCACGGCACCCAGCTCGTTCGGCCTGAACTCCCCGGTCAACGGCCCGATCTCCTCCGGGTTCGGCTGGCGTCCGACGCCGGTGGGGACCATCGACTTCAACGGCACGGGCGGCTACACGCACACGGGGATCGACTACGGTGTGGGCTGCGGGACGCCGCTCTACGCCCCCGCCGCCGGCGAGGTCTGGTACGCGGACTCGAACGTCCTGCCGGGCGCAGGCAACCGGATCGTCCTCAATCACGGCGTCGTGGGCGGCAACGCACTCGCCACGAACTTCTACCACCTGACGAGCTTCCTGGTCTCGCCGGGCCAGCGCGTCAGCGCCGGCCAGCTGATCGGCTACACGGGGACCACCGGCAATTCGACGGGCTGCCACCTGCACTTCGAGACGATGCTGAACGGCACACTCGTGGATCCGATCGGCCTGCTCTAGGTCGTAGGATGGAAGGCACTGTCCTCCCGCGGACCGCCGTCCGCAGCAGTGCCGCAAGAAGGAGTATCGCCGTGCCGAAGGAAAGTGGCCGGAAAGTGGTGGCCACCAATCGGAAGGCCTTCCACGACTACGCCGTGCTCGACACGTACGAGGCCGGCATCGCACTCATGGGCACCGAGGTGAAGTCGCTGCGCCAGGGGCGCGCCTCCCTCGTCGACGGCTTCGCGATCTTCTACGGCGACGAGCTCTGGCTCGAGGGCATCCACATCTCCGAGTACTCGCAGGGCAGCTGGACCAACCATGCCGCGCGCAGGAGGAGGAAACTCCTCCTGCACCGCGAGGAACTCACCAAGATCTCACAGAAGATCCGCGAGTCCGGCTTCACCCTGGTCCCTCTGCAGCTCTATTTCCTGAACGGCAGGGCCAAGGTCGAGATCGCGGTGGCGCGCGGCAAGCGTGACTACGACAAGCGCCAGACCCTGCGCGAGAAGCAGGACAACCGCGAGGCGCTGCGTGCCATGCGTGAGAAGAACCTGGGCGCGTGAGTGATGTCTTCTGGTCGGCGCAGGACGACGACGAGGAAGGCGAGCCCTCGGAGCTGAGGTACAGGCGGCCGTGGTGGGTGACCGCCGGCGCACTGGTCGACCTGCTCCTGCTGCTGATCGTGGTGCCCGCAGGAATCCTCTCCCTCCTCCCGTTCGTCTTCCTCGTCTACGTCTTCTTCGCGCAGGTCCTCGTCTGGATCTCCCCGGTGCTCATCCTGCTCAACGCGGCGATCTTCTGGTGGAGCTTCCGGCGGAAGCAGGCCGCGACCACGGCCCTGGCCGCACTCGGCATCGCCTTCGTCCTCCTCGCGTTCGTCGTCGTCCGGCTGTGGCAGTCGCCCGTCGTCGTCCTCGGACTCACGCTGGTGCGATAAGCGTTCTCCCTGGGCGAAGCGCCGAGCCGCACCCGGGCGGTGGGGTAGACTTGAGGAGTCACTCCGCCATCGGCGGGACGGCGCAGGGATCACTTGATAACTGAACATGGGGATGACAGGTTTCGACGATGTTAGTCGCGACAGGGGAAGCGGGCCGAGGATACAGGGTTATCTCGTAAACGCTCCTTGTAAAACAATAAGTGCCAAATCATCGCGCACTGACTTCGCTCTCGCTGCCTAGGCAGCCTAGCTAGTCCGTCAGACCGGGTTCGCTCTCGCCCCGGATCCTGGCGTCATTTAGAGGGCCACTGCTCCCGGTCCTCGTTGTAGGGACCGGGGGGACTCTTATACAACTGGGCTTGGCAGCCACTTGTTTGCACGATGGCTGGAGCCGAGAAAAACCGACGCAAACTGCGCCCGGAGAAGCCCTGACTACACTGCATCGGACGCGGGTTCAATTCCCGCCATCTCCACCACCACGAAGCGGGGCGGGGGGGAGCGGGGGGGGGGGGGGTGGTGTTTCTAGGGAAGCCTTTCTCGTTTTTTTTTTTTTTTTTGTTGGGAATCAT
>NZ_JBTNDL010000006.1:0-193132 GCF_054511015.1 Arthrobacter sp. MDT1-48-3 | reverse complement strand
CTATCCTGCGTGGGATGGGGTTCCACCCCCCCCCCCCCCCCCCCCCACGAGGCGCCCCCCTGTTCGTGGGCGGCCCGCTTCGTCGTGTCCACGGAACACCTTTCCGGGTCTTGTCGCTTCCGGTGGCCGGACCTACCCTTGACCTGATACTCGATGACCGGGGGCTACCCATGCGGCGTGTATTCGCGCATCTGCTCGTTCTGCTGTCCGCTGTGCTCCTCGCGGCCGGTGGCCTCACCACCGCACCCCCGGCTCAGGCGGCGACAGCCATCGAGGCGAAGTACGCAGAGCTCGGCGGCAGCGGCGGGAACCTCGGTGCGCCGACGAGCGCGGAGGTCTGCGGACTGCGGGGCGGAGGGTGCTACCGGAACTACCAGAGGGGCGCGATCGTCTGGTCGCCCGCCACCGGAGCCCAACCCTCCTGGGGTGCCATCCGCGAGACCTGGCGTTCCTACGGGTTCGAGACCGGCGGGCTCGGGTACCCGACCACGGGGGAGATCTGCGGACTGCGCAATGCAGGGTGCTACCAGAGCTTCCAGGGCGGGGCGATCGTCTGGTCTCCCGCCACCGGTGCCCACATCAGCGTGGGTGGGATCCGTACCGCATGGGCCGCGTCGGGATTCGAGAACGGGGCACTGGGCTACCCGACCACGAACGAGGTCTGCGGGCTGCGCGGCGGCGGCTGCTACCAGAACTACCAGGGCGGGGCGATCATCTGGTCGCCCGCCACGGGAGCGAGGATCTCCATCGGCGGGATCCGGGCGGCGTGGGCCGCCACCGGTTACGAGAACGGTGCCCTCGGCTATCCCGTGTCGAACGAGTCCTGCTCCGGCGGCACCTGCAGCCAGGCCTACCAGCGGGGCAGGATCTCGTGGACCGCAGCCGGTGGGGCTCGCGTGTTCCGGGACATCGACGTCGCGGCGTCGGTCGTCGTCGTGGTCAACAAGCGGCGGCAGCTGAACCCGGCGCGTCACGTCCCCGGTCCGCTCGTGGACGTCGGGGGACCACTGCTCCGGAGCGACGCCGCCCAGCAGTTCTCCCGCCTCCTCGCGGACGCGCGGGCCGGCGGCATCGCCATGGTCCCGGTCAGCGGCTACCGCTCCTACGACACGCAGGCCTCCCTCTACGCCTCCTACGTCGGCCAGTACGGCCAAGCGGCGGCCGACCTGATCTCCGCCCGCCCGGGATTCAGCGAGCACCAGACCGGTCTCGCGATCGACATCGGCAACGCCAACGGGGCCTGCGGGCTGCAGGAATGCTTCGCAGGAACTCCCGCCGGAGCCTGGGCGGCCCAGAACGCATGGCGCTACGGGTTCATCGTCCGCTACCCCCAGGGCCAGACCCCGGTCACCGGCTACGCGTACGAGCCGTGGCACCTGCGCTACGTCGGGCCGACGATCGCCTCGGAGATGCGCACCCACGGACTGCGGACGCTGGAGCAGTACATGAGCCTGCCGGCAGCGCCGTCCTACTGAGCACCTCCGGTGCACCGTCCTCTGCGCTCCTCCTGTACGCCGGAGCGCGAACTACACTTGGGCGATGAGCTGGACTGACAGGCCGCCGTCGTGGCTCCCGCCACTGCCGCCGCCCCATCGGGGACGGGCCCTGATCGTGCTCGGCTGGATCCTCGTCGGGGGGACGTTCGTATACATCTTCGTCATGAGCTACCTGGGCGGCACGCACACACTCTTCACCCTGGTGCCACTGCTGCTCGGGCTCCTGTGCCTGATCGTCGGCCTGCTCCGGCGTGACACCCGCGAGCGGTAGGGCGTGCTTGCCGCCTACTTAGTTTCGCGATAAAAAGAATCATGACCTCCTCTCCACTCCATCTCTCGCGCGGCGGTACGAGCGTGGTGCTCGAGCCCCATCCGCACGGCCTGCCGGTCCTCGCCTACTGGGGTCCTGCCCTCGGTGACCTCTCCGCCGACGAGCTGTCGGCCGTCGTCGCCGCCCAGCAGCCGCAGCGCGTATCCGGCGGCATCGACGTCCCGGCCCGGCTGACCCTCCTGCCCCTCGAGTCCGCAGGATGGCAGGGCACACCCGGGCTCACCGGGGACCGCGGGGGAGCCCACCTGTATCCGCGCTTCACGGTGGTCGCCGGAGAGTCCCGGCACGATGCCGGGGTAGTGATCGAGGCACGTGACGACGGCGCCGGGCTCGCCCTGACCGTGCACGTGGGCCTGACCGCGTCGGGCCTCCTCACCCAGCGGCTCGTCCTGACCAACACGGGTGACGACGAGTACGAGGTGCGTTCGCTCAGGACCTTCTTCCCGCTGCATCCCATCGCCGCGGAGGTCCTCGACACGACGGGGCGCCATCTCCGGGAGCGGTCGCCGCAGCGGCACGAGCTGACGACCGGCACCTATGCGCGGGCGAGCCGACGCGGCCGCCCCGGTGCCGATGCGACGGTGCTCCTCGCGGCAGGGGCGAAGGGCTTCGGCTTCGAGCACGGCCTGGTGCAGGGCATCCACCTCGCATGGAGCGGCAACCAGGAGGTGCTCGTGGAGAAGACGCCGGCCGGGCAGGCGTTCCTGGCGGCGGGCGAGGTCCTGTCGCCCCGCGAGGTGGTGCTCGCACCCGGTGGGAGCTACTCCACGCCCGAGGCGATCGGCTCCTGGGGAGACGGCCTCAACGAACTGTCCGGCCGCTTCCACCGCGACGTCCGGTCGAGGGCGTCGCATCCGCAGCGTCCTCGTCCGGTCACCCTCAACACCTGGGAGGCCGTCTACTTCGATCTCGACCTGCCGCGCCTGCAGGCGCTCGCGGACCGCGCGGCCTCCCTCGGCGTCGAACGGTTCGTGCTCGACGACGGCTGGTTCCGCGGACGCCGCGACGACACGTCGAGCCTGGGGGACTGGTACGTCGACGAGACGGTGTGGCCCGACGGGCTGGCCCCCATCATCGACCACGTGCGGGGCCTGGGCATGGAGTTCGGTCTCTGGTTCGAACCGGAGATGGTCAACCCCGACTCCGACCTGGCGCGGGCGCATCCGGACTGGATCCTGCAGCCCGAGGGACGCCTGCCGTTGCCCGGGCGGCAGCAGCAGGTCCTGAACCTGGGCCATCCCGACGCCTACGCCTACATCCTCGAACGCCTCGACGACATCCTGACCGCGAACGACATCGCCTACGTGAAGTGGGACCACAACCGGGACCTGCTCGAGGCGGCGGATGCCCGGACGGGGCACGCCGCCGTCCACCGGCACGTCGAGGCGCTGTACCGCCTGCTCGACGAACTGCGCCTCCGGCACCCCGGCCTCGAGATCGAGAGCTGCGCCTCGGGTGGAGCCCGCGTCGACCTCGGCATCCTCGCCCGGACGGACCGCATCTGGACCAGCGACTGCATCGATCCGATCGAGCGGCTCGTCAACCAGAAGTACACGGGCCTCGTGGTGCCGCCCGAACTGCTGGGGATGCACGTCGGCGGCCCGGTCTCCCACTCGACCGGGCGGGCCCATACGCTGCCCTTCCGGGCAGCGACCGCCATCTTCGGCCACTACGGCATCGAATGGGACATCTCCGACCTGACGGACGGGGAGTACGAGGTACTCGGGCGCTATGTCGGGCTCCACCGGTCCTGGCGCGACGACCTGCACCGCGGCGCCGTCGTGCACGCGGATCTCGTGGATCCCGCCATGGACCTGCGCGGTATCGTCTCCGAGGACCGGCAGCGGGCCCTGTTCGCCTACACGCTGACGGGCTCGAGCGCGAGCTACCCGCCCGGGCTGCTGACCTTTCCGGGGCTGGAGGCCGACACGCTGTACTCCGTGCAGCTCGCAGTCCCCGAGGAGGGACAGCCGGGGAACGGCCAGTCGGCGCTCGCCTGGCTCCGCTCGGCGCTCGACGGCGAACCGCTCCGGCTGTTCGGGCGGGTCCTGGCGCAGGCAGGCCTGCAGGCTCCCGTGCTGCTGCCCGAGCAGTCGCTCCTCATCGAGCTCCGCGCCGCGCGATCCTAGACCGGTCCCCGCCCGCCGGAGCGGGCGGGGCCCGCCTACGGCTCGTAGGTGAGGGTCCGCCCGTACAGGTCCAGCAGTGCGTCGCTGCCGCCGTCGCGCATGGCCCGCCGCTGGCGGTCGGCTCCCGTGCCCCTGTCCGCGATCGTCGCCAGACCGGCACGCACCCAGTCCGTGTCGCCCTCGGCGTCGAGGGCCGGGCCGACGTGCTCCAGGAAATCCGCGAGGAGCGCCCGGGCGGGCACGGGCTCCGCCGTGGAGAGATCCACGAGGGAGCCGGTGAGCCCGTCGCGGGCGGCCTGCCAGAGGGCGGCGTCCAGGAGTTCGGGATCCGGGACGAGCGGCGCGGCGTCCGCCTCCGCCTCGTGCAGGGCCGTGACGACGAGCGCACGCGTGAGTGCGCCGAGGAGGACGGAGTCCTGCGCCTCGAGCTGCACGTCGCATGCCCTGAGCTCGAGGGTGGGGTAGTGGTCCGACAGGCGTGCCACCCAGGTGAGGACCCCGCGGTCCAGGATCGCACCGCTCGCACCGAGGCGCGTGATGCGGCGCTCGTAGTCGGCCGCATCCGCGAACCACGGCGCCACGCCCTGGACGGCCCAGCGGCGGTAGTGCACCACGCGCCAGCTCCCGAAGCCGCTGTCCCGTCCCAGCCAGTAGGGCGAATTGACGCTGAGGGCGGTGAGCAGCGGGATCCAGGGACGGATGCGGTTGAGCGCCTGGACGCCGCGCTCGGGGTCGGGGATGCCGACGTGCACGTGCAGCCCGTTGACGAACTGGTCGCCCACGATGCCGGGGGCGCTGGCGCGCAGGTCCTCGTAGCGCTGCTTGTCGGTCAGTTCGGGATACGCCTGCCGCATCCAGGGCGAGGTCCCGGTGGCCGCGCCGAGGATCCCGGTGTCGGCCGCTGCGTCCGCGAGCTTCCTGCGGAAGTTCAGGAGTGACTCCTCGGCCTGGGTCAGCGTGTCGCACACAGGGGTGGCCGTCTCGATCTGGCAGGACAGCAGCTCGCGCTGGATGTCGTCCCTGCCGACCTCCGGCGTCGCTTCGAGCAACCCCTCCACCTCGTCGGCGCGGTGGGCGGGCAGCCCTGTCTCCGGTTCGAGGAGCAGGTACTCCTCCTCCAGTCCGAGAGTGGTCATGGATGGACTCCGTTCGTGAGGTTCAGCGGACGAGGCGGGCAGGGACGGCCGGGACTGCAGGCACGTGGCATGTCGACCAGTCTAGGAGCGGCACGGGGGAGGAGCGATCCGGCGCCGCGACGAGGACCCCGGGCCGGTCCCTCCTGCACCCGGTCCCTCCTGCACCCGGTCCCTCCTGCACCCGGTTCCCGATCAGGAGGCCCCGGCGTCGATGGCGCAGTCCTGATGGGGTACGGTGCTCTCGATCCAGAGCGCTCCGGCCACTGCCGGATCGACGGCGAGGTCCCGGGAGGAGGCGGCCGTGCCGTGGCGGAGCTCCAGCTGGGACCCTGCGCGGCGGCGGGTCAGCTGCAGGTCGTCGTCGAGCGAGATGCCGCTGCGGTCGAGGAAGCGCAGCACCTCCGGGTCGTCGTCGCTCACGCGCACCAGCCTGCCGGCGTGTCCGTCGTCGAGCCTGTCGAGCCGGTGTGCCCTCGGGTACAGGACCGTGCCGTCCGCCGCCGGGATCGGGTCCCCGTGCGGGTCCCGGCGCGGGTGGCCCAGCTTCGCGTCGAGCCGCTCGACGAAGGCGTCGGAGACGGTGTGCTCGAGCAGTTCAGCCTCGTCGTGCACCTCGTCCCACCCGTAGCCCAGCGCGGTGACGAGGAATGTCTCGATGAGCCGGTGCCTGCGGACCATCGCGAGGGCCAGCGCCCGCCCGGAGGGTGTGAGGCCGATGGGCCCGTACTTGCGGTGATCGGCGAGTCCGAGGTCCACCAGCTTGGCGACCATCCCGGTCACGGAGGAGTTGGCGACCGAGAGTCGCGTCGCGAGGTGCGTGGCCGTGACGGCGTCGCCCTGCCATTCGGTGAATGCGTAGATGGCCTTGACGTAGTCCTGCACGCTCGTGGATTCGATGCTGAGGACGGCGCCCCTGCGGCCCGCCATCAGGCGTCCCCTCGCACCGAAGGGCCGGACGCGGGCAGTGGGCGATCGGACGCGGACGCGGACGGGGCCGTGCCGGAGCCGGCCTGCGCCGGGGCCGGGCCGGCGGCTGCCCCGGTGCGGTTCCGTCCGGCCCGGGTGTGTCCGGTACGGGTCCGCGCGGCGGTGCGGCGCCGTCGTGCCTGCCAGATCACGCCGTCGGGACGCGCGAAGAGGTAGACCACGGCGAAGACGATCGCCTGGCAGAGCACCACGGCGGCGCCCGTGGAGATGTCGAGGTAGTAGCTGGCGTAGACGCCCGCCAGGGAGGCGGTGACGGTCAGCACGACGGCGATCACCAGCATGCGGTCGAAGCTGCGGGACAGCAGGAACGCCGTGGCGCCGGGCGTGATGAGCATGGCCACGACGAGGATGATCCCGACGGCCTGGAGCCCGACGACGACGGTGAGCGCGAGCAGGCCGAGCAGCAGTGCGGACAGCAGTCGTGTGTTGAGCCCGATCACGTGGGCGTGCGTGCGGTCGAAGGCGAGCAGGGTGAGGTCGCGCCGCTTGAACAGCAGGATGGCGAGGGTCAGCAGGCCCAGGAGGAGGACCTGCCACACGTCACCGGCGGACACGCCGAGGACGTTGCCGAAGAGGATGTGCATCAGGTCGATCTGCGACGGCGTGGCGGAGACGATGGCCAGCCCGGTGGCGAACAGCGCGGTGAATACCACGCCGATCACGGTGTCCGACTTCAGCTTGGTGGTGGACCGGACGATCCCGATGAGCGCCACCGCCCCCGCGCCGAAGACGAAGGCGCCGATGGAGAAGGGGATGCCGAGGATGTAGGCGAGGGCCACGCCGGGCAGGACGGCGTGGGACACGGCATCGCCCATGAGCGACCACCCCATGAGGATGAGCCAGCAGGAGAGGACGGCGGCCACGACGGCGGCGGCGAGGGTGACGGCGAGGGCCCGGGTGAGGAAGCCGTACTGCAGGGGCTCGAGCAGGAAGGTGACGATCTCCATGGTCAGGACCCCCCGTCCGGAGCGGCGGAGGCGGCGGAGCGCACCGTCGTGGTGGACGGCGCGGGACCGAAGGCGCGTGCCAGGTTCCCGTGGGTCAGCACGAGCGAGGGATCGCCCTGCGCGAGCACGCGACGGTGCAGGAGGACCGCTTCGTCGCACAGCTCGGGCACGCCCGCGAGGTCGTGGGTCGACACCAGCACCGACCGCCCCTCGTCCCGCAGTGTCTTCAGCAGTGCGGTCATGGTGCGCTCGCTCGCCTGGTCGACGCCGGCGAAGGGCTCGTCGAGCAGCAGCAGCCGCGCGTCCTGGGCGATGCTGCGGGCGATGAAGACACGCTTGCGCTGGCCACCCGACAACTGGCCGATCTGGCGCCTCCTGAGGTCGGCCAGGCCCACGCGTCCGAGCGCGTCCTCGACGGCCGCGCGGTCCGGTGCGCGCAGACGGCGGGAGGGGCCGAGTCGCCCGTACAGGCCCATGGCGACGACGTCGGAGACGGAGACGGGGAAGGTCCAGTCCACCTCCTCGGCCTGCGGCATGTAGGCCACGAGGCCCTGCTTCCGGGCGCTCGCAGCGGACCTGCCGAACAGCTCGACGCTTCCGGTCCCCGGGACCAGCAGCCCCATGAGCGCCTTGAACAGCGTCGACTTGCCCGAGCCGTTCACGCCGATGAGTCCGCAGATCCGTGCCGCGTCGAGGGTCATGGAGACGTCGTCGAGCGCCTGGACCTCCCCGTAGCGCACCCCGAGGTTGCGGACGTCGAGTGCCCGCCGGGTGGACGGGGCGGCAGAGGCCGTCATCGCGAGAGTCCTTCCGTGATCGTCTCGAGGTCGTGGCGGATGAGATCGACGAACGTCGGTACCGGCCCACCGGCTTCCGACAGCGAGTCGACGTAGAGCATGCCGCCGAGTTCCGTGCCCGTGGCGAGGGCGACCTGCTCCTGCGCCGAGGGATTGACCGTCGATTCGCAGAAGACGGTCGGCACGTCGTTCTCCTCGACGAATCCGATGACGTCCCTGATCTGCCGCGGCGTGCCCTCGGCGTCCGCGTTGACCGGCCAGAGGAAGGCCTCCTCCAGGCCGGCGTCCCGTGCGAGGTACGAGAAGGCACCCTCGCAGGTCACGAGTGCGGCGACGTCGAGGGCGGCGAGCTCCTCGCGGAACCCCGCGAGGAGCCCTGCGAGGTCCTCCTTCAGCCGGCGGCCGTTGGCCTCGAAGTCGGCGGCGTGCTCCGGAGCCAGGCCGGCGAGCGCCGCCACGGTGTTGTCGACATAGGTCTGCGCCGCGAGGGGCGACATCCAGGCGTGCGGGTTCGCCCGGCCGGTGTAGTCCCCTGACCGGATGTCGACCGGTTCGACGCCGTCCGACAGCACCACGTGCGGGGCGTCGACGGAGTACAGGAAGCGCTCGAACCAGCGCTCGAGGCCGAGCCCGTTGTCCAGGATGAGGTCCGCGTCCTGTGCCCGGACGAGATCCGAGGGCGTCGGCTCGTAGCCGTGGATCTCGGCGCCGATCTTCGTGATCGACTCCACGCGGACGTGCCCTCCACCGACCGTGTCGGCGAGGTCGGCGAGCACGGAGAAGGTCGTGAGGACCAGGGGCCGTGCGTCCGTCCCGGCCGCCGGCGCCGCATCGACGGCACAGCCCCCGAGCAGGAACGCCGCGGCGACGCACCACGCGGTCCCCGCGCGGTGCGTCCGTCCGCACTGGGTGGAAGGCATACCTAAAAGTAGCGTTTAGGCATGCCGAAATCTAGGGGGTCGACAGGGAGGCGCGCCATGCGTGGGTGTAGTACGGGATCCTGATGGTGGCCGCCGGGTCGAAGGCGAGGTAGTCGGTGAGGTACCAGCGCAGATTCGACTCCACGCGCGCCCGGAGCGCCGGTGTGGCGCGCTGGTAGTAGCTCCGCGACCTCGCGAGGTCGAGGACGTCGGCGACCGGCAGCTCCTGGGCCCAGTGCACCACGAGGTCCTCCGGCGGCCCGAAGGCGGCTCCGAGGTCGGGCCGGTACGCGGGCGAGTAGACGTCCCCCGCATGCATGATGCGGGACAGGCGGTGCACCCAGGGGAGCGAGACGTCGAGCTGGTTCCACACCAGTGCCAGGCGTCCGCCCGGCACCAGGACCCGAGCGGCCTCGCGGAGCGCGGCGGGATGGTCGCACCAGTGCCACGTCTGCGCCAGCGTGAGCAGGTCGACGGACCTGTCGGGCAGTGTGGACTCCTCCGCGGTGCCCTGCACCACGGGTACACCGGGCAGGCGCGCCGAGAGGACGGCCAGCATGTCCTCGGACGGGTCGACTGCCGTCACCTCGAGTCCGCGCTGCGCCAGGAGGGCCGTGAAGAGACCGGTCCCGGCGCCGATGTCCGCCGCGCGACGGGCGTTCTCCGGCACGATCCAGTCCGCGACCGGTGCGGGATACCCGGGACGGACACGGTCGTAGCGGCCTGCTCCGGAGAGGTAGGCGCGCGCCATCTCCAGGCGCCGTTGCTCGTCGAGCCGAGGGCCGGAACTCACCGGATGGCCTGCGGCCGGAGGACCGCGCGGCTAGAGCAGGTCATCCACGTCCGGGTTGAGGGTCCGCAGGACCTCGCTGTGCAGGGTGCCGTTCGTCGCCAGCGCGTTGCCGCCGAACGGGCCGTCCTCGCCGTCCAGGGAGGTGAAGCGTCCCCCGGCCTCCGTGACGATGGGGACGAGCGCCGCCATGTCGTGCAGGTTCAGTTCGGGCTCGCAGGCGACGTCGACGGCGCCCTCGGCCACGAGGCAGTAGGACCAGAAGTCCCCGTACGCCCTCGTGCGCCAGACCCGGTCCGTCAGGTTGACGAACTCGGCGAGCGCCCCGCGCTCGCGCCAGCCGGACAGGCTGGAGTAGGACAGCGAGGCATCCTCGAGCCGGGAGACGTTGGACACCCGCAGGCGTTGCGCCGCCGCGAGGGACTTCCCGGTGTACGCGCCGGTACCCTCCGCCGCCCACCAGCGTTTGCCCAGGGCGGGCGCGCTGACGACGCCGACCACGGGCCTGCCCTCGTCGATCAGGGAGATCAGGGTGGCCCAGACGGGCACGCCGCGCACGAAGTTCTTGGTGCCGTCGATCGGATCGATGACCCAGCGGCGGGAACCGGACCCGGTACTGCCGAACTCCTCGCCGAGCACGGCGTCACGGGGGCGGGCACGCGAGAGCTGGCCCCGGATCGCCTCCTCCGCGCTCTTGTCCGCGTCGGTGACCGGGGTGAGGTCCGGTTTGGTCTCGATGCGGAGGTCGAGTGCCTTGAAGCGCGACATGGTCTGGTCGTCGACCGAATCGGCCATGATGTGGGCGAGACGGAGATCGTCGTTGTAGCCCTGCGAGAAACTCATATCCATCAACCTATCGTCTGGGTGGCGCATCGGGCACGGGGACGCGGGACGGGAGGGCCGTGACAGCAGAAAGCCACCGCGGGCTCGCGCCGCGCGGTGGCTTCCTGTCCGGCGCCGCAGAGCGGCACGGGGAGAATCAGAGAACGGTGATGTTCTCGGCCTGGGGGCCCTTGGGTCCCTGGGTGGTCTCGAAGTTGACCTTCTGGTTCTCTTCGAGGGAGCGGTAGCCGCTCGAGTTGATCGCGGAGAAGTGGGCGAACACGTCAGCGCCTCCGTCGTCGGGAGCGATGAAGCCGAAGCCCTTTTCGGCGTTGAACCATTTCACTGTGCCTGAAGCCATGATGTATTTCCTAACCTGGGAGAGCGTTCCGACGTTCGGGCGCTCATCGTGGTGTTCGTTACCCGCTTATCGTCAAAAGCTGTCGAACTCCAGGTGGAGGGTCAAGGCTTGAAATTTAATGCGCAAACAACAACAGCACCCAGCCTACCAGTGATCGGGCGGATCACTGCTGCCCCAGTTCCTTGGCGTCATGGGCACTGCCCCGCGGGTCGGCCGTTCCGGCGTTGAGGAGGCGTCGGAGGGACGCGAGGCGGACCGGCCCGGACTCACCGGCCAGTCCTTCCGCGACATAGCTGTCCAGTCCGCAGTCGACCGCCTGGCCGTCGTGGCGGCAGCCCCGCTCGCAGCGTTCCGTGCCCGGTTCGAGGTCCGGGAAGGCCTTGAGGATGCGGTCGGCGTCCACGTGGGCGAGTCCGAACGAGCGGATGCCCGGGGTGTCGATGATCCAGGTGCCCGGGGCGGCGTCGGCCGCCTTCAGCGCGAGGGCGGACGACGACGTGTGCCGGCCCCGCCCGGTCACCGCGTTGACGCCCCCCGTGGCGCGTGTGGACCCGGTCAGCGCATTGACCATGGTGGACTTCCCGACGCCCGAATGGCCGAGCAGCACGCTCACCTGGCCGTCCAGCTCGTCGCGCAGGGCGTCGACCGCGCCGGAGGAGAGGCGCGCCGACTCGCCGTCGTCGGAGGTCGCCTCGATCCCCACGCCCTCGTCCGTCCGGCTGATGATCACGCGGAGGTCGAGGTGCTCGTAGTTGGCGAGCAGCGGGGCGGGATCGCGGAGGTCGGCTTTCGTGATGCACAGCAGCGGCTCGATACCGGCGTCGTAGGCGGCCACGAGCGCGCGGTCGATGAAGCCCGTCCTCGGCTCCGGGTTGGCCGCGGCGACGACGATCACGAGCTGGTCCGCGTTGGCGACGACGACGCGTTCCACGGGATCGGTGTCGTCGGCGCTCCGGCGCAGGACGGTCCGGCGGTCCTCGATCCGTACGAGGCGCGCGAGGGAGTCCGGGCCGCCGGAGAGATCTCCGACGAGGGCCACGAGGTCCCCGGCGACGACGGCGCTGCGCCGCAGTTCGCGCGCGCGCGCCGCGACGACGATCCGCTCGTCGGGGGTGTCCTCGTCGACCACCGTCGTGTAGCGCCCGCGGTCGACCGTCACCACGCGTCCCGTCACGGCCTCGTCGTAGGCGGGCCGGTTCTTCGTGCGGGGGCGGGTGCCCTTCTTGTTGGGCCGGATCCGGACGTCGGACTCGTCCCAGGCCCTCGAACCGCGGCGGTTGCCGGCCTCGCTCATGCCCGTGCCACCGCGTCCGTCGCGTCCGGGGAGCCGGCCGTGCCTGCGACGACCGCCCAGAGGTCGGGGAACTCCGGCAGGGTCTTGGCCGTGGTGCCGATGTTCTCCACCTCGACGCCGTCGACGGCCAGCCCGATGATCGCGCCGGCGGTTGCCATCCGGTGGTCGTCGTAGGTGCGGAAGACTCCTCCGTGGAGCGGTGCGGGTCGGATGACGAGGCCGTCCCCGGTCTCCTCGGCGTCGCCGCCGAGTCCGTTGATCTCCGCCACGAGCGCCGCGAGGCGGTCCGTCTCGTGGCCGCGGAGGTGGGCGATGCCGGTCAGCGTCGACGGAGAGTCCGCCAGCGCGCACAGGGCGGCGACGGTGGGGGCGAGCTCGGAGGTGTCGGCGAACACACCTCCCGAGATGGCCGCTCCACCCGTCACGGTGAGCACGTCGCCGTCGAGTTCCGCCTCCGCTCCCATGAGGGGGAGGATGCGCCGCCACGCGTCGCCGACCTGGGTGGTGCCCCGGGGCCAGTTGCGTACGCGGACCGTCCCGCCCGTGACCACGGCCGCGGCCAGGAAGGGGCCGGCGTTGGACAGGTCGGGTTCCACGGCGACATCGAAGGCGCGGATGGGGCCCGGGGAGACGCGCCAGTGGTTCGGCACCGTGTCGTCGACGGATACGCCGACCGACC
Organism: Arthrobacter sp. MDT1-48-3; assembly: GCF_054511015.1. Taxonomy (NCBI): domain Bacteria; kingdom Bacillati; phylum Actinomycetota; class Actinomycetes; order Micrococcales; family Micrococcaceae; genus Arthrobacter; species Arthrobacter sp. MDT1-48-3. Next base: position 180,443 of record NZ_JBTNDL010000006.1, on the reverse strand, counting down.
TCAGGGTCTCGACAGTCATCCGGACGTGGTCGAGGCTGGGGACCGGCTTGCCCACGTGTTCGAGGTGGAGCCCGTCGGCGAACCGGGCGCCCACGAGGAGGAGGGCCGACACGAACTGCGAGGACGCCGAGGCGTCGATGACGAGGTGCCCGCCCCGGACCGTCCCGTTCCCCTGCACCGCGAAGGGCAGGGCGTCGGCGCCGTCGTCGTCGACCGCAATGCCGAGTCCTCGGAGGGCGGCGATGATGCTGCCCATGGGACGGCGGCGTGCGTGCGGGTCGCCGTCGAAGGTCGTGGTCCCCTCGACGAGGCCGGCGAGCGGGGGGACGAAGCGCATGACGGTGCCGGCGAGGCCGCAGTCGACCGCGCGGGCCCGTCCGTCGCCCGTGCCGGTCCGGAGGGGTGTGACGTGCAGGTCCGGACCGAAGTCACCGTCCCCCGGAATCTCGTCGATGACGGCGCCGAGGTCGTGCAGGGCTGCGACCATCAGCGCGGAGTCGCGGGAGTGCAGGGGCCTCCGGATGGTGCTCGGCCCGTCGGCGAGGGCTGCGAGGACGAGGTACCGGTTGGTGAGGGACTTCGAGCCAGGGACCGAGATGACCGCGTCCACGGGACGGGTCAGGCGGGGCGCCCGCCACAGATCCTGCTCGGACACCCCGCCTGATGATACGGACATGGAGCCTAGGAACCCACGACGTCGGCGGCGGTCCTGCGCACGGCCTTGTCGGCTTTCTCGAACTGCTTGCGGGCGTCCTTGCCGAGGCCGAGGGCGTTCTTCCGGGCGTCCATGGCGAGGTGCTCGGCGCGCCAGGCGATGCCCGGGCGGCCGTTGGTGTCCACGGTGGCCAGCAGGACGGTGCCGATCAGCGAGAGGTTCTTGAGCAGCTGCGAGCGCCTGTCCTTCTTGCCCTCCGGGGTCGAGGCATCGGCGGAACGGTAGTCCACGAGGGTGTTGACCGTGGTCGTCACGGCCAACAGCAGGGCCGCGGCGCGCGAGAAGCGCCCGATGCCGAGCAGGAGGGCCGCACCCACCTGGGTGGCCCCGAGCACCTGGCCCACGAGCTTCTCGTTGCCGGTGACGGCCGCGGCGGAGGGGACGACTTTGGTCACGCTCGCGAGGACCGGCTTCAGCTGCGGCGCGGTCGCGCCGGCGTTGCGGAGCCGGTCGACGCCGGAGAGGACGAAACTGCTGGCGATCAAGGGTCGGGCGATTACGCGGACAAGGGTCACAACTGCCTCCTGGTTGCCGGCGGCGTGAGCCGGGCATCGGTTGACGTATACGAAGCACGCTGGGTCTAGTTTTACACGCCGCACCACCGCGTGCGATGCGGAACCGGGCGGTGGCCGGGCGCTTGCGGCGGGCAGGAAGGGTGGACGACGAGCGGGGCGGGAACGCCGGCGGCGTTCCGCGGCAGGAACCCGTGGCAGGAATAAGGGTGGGAGGGTGCGGGTTGAAGCAGAGGTGAAGGACGGGCGAACGGGAGAGGAATGGCACGGATGACGGGGATACGGACCGCGACGGTCGAAAGACCGGATTTCCAGCTCTCGACCTCGGTTCTGCGGAACACCACCCCGGCGCCGCGAGGACCGGGACGCGTAGACTTTGGCACGATGAATACAACAGCCCCAGCAGGTAGCAGCCAGGCGGAAGACGCCGAGCTGGACGTGTCCACGGAGTCGGAAGCCGACCGCAAGGCGCGCTTCGAGCGCGACGCCATGCAGTATGTCGACCAGCTCTACTCGGCCGCCATGCGGATGGCGCGGAACCCCAGCGACGCGGAGGACCTGGTCCAGGAGGCCTATACCAAGGCGTTCTCGGCGTTCCACCAGTACAAGCCGGGCACCAACCTGAAGGCGTGGCTGTACCGCATCCTCACCAACACCTACATCAACCTGTACCGGAAGCGGCAGCGCGAGCCGCTGCAGTCCCATTCGGACACGATCGAGGACTGGCAGCTCGCGAAGGCCGCCGAGCACACCTCCAGCGGACTCCGCTCCGCCGAGGCCGAGGCACTGGACCACCTGCCCGATTCCGATGTGAAGAGTGCCCTCCAGGCGATCCCGGAGGAGTTCCGGCTCGCAGTCTACTTCTCGGACGTCGAAGGCTTCGCGTACAAGGAGATATCGGAAATCATGAACACGCCCATCGGGACCGTCATGTCCCGGCTGCACCGCGGCCGCAAGCTGCTGCGCGAACTCCTCGCCGAGTACGCGCACGAGCGGGGCCTCGGTGTCACCGCAGGTGCTGGCACCAAGACCCGGGTCGCGACGGGTGCAGCGGGCAAGGAACAGGAGATGAAGAAATGAGCGATTGCGAGAGCATGGGCGATTGCGCCGACTCGAGGATCGAACGGCTGTACGAGTACCTGGACGGCGCGCTGTCCCACCAGGACCTCGTGGAGATCAAGGACCACCTCGACGGCTGTCCGCAGTGCGCCGAGGAACACGATCTCGAGTGCGTCATCCGCTCGGTCGTGAAGCGGTCCTGCACCGAGGTCGCGCCGTCGACGCTGAAGACGAGCATCCTCGACCGCATCAGTCAGCTCAGGACCGTCGACCACTGACGACCCGAAGGCCGCAGGCGGTCGTGCCGATCGTCGTGCCGGCCGTAGAGACGAGAGAACCTCCGTACCCTGTGGGTGCGGAGGTTCTCTCGTCGATGCTGTAACGCCTGGACTCAGGTGTTGGGGCGCTTACCGTGGTTTGCGCCTCCACGCTTCCGGTCGCGACGCTTGCGTGCTCGCTTGCTCATGGCTGCCTCCTTTTTCGTCAGGCACTGTAGTCGTGCAGAACTGCACCCAAGTCTCCCATACTGCAACCGGCGTCACCTAAACAGCGCCCGGGGCCGCGGGGCCGGGCGCCGCAGGCCCGCCCCTAGGATGGGTGGACATCCGCGACCGAAGGAGCTTACGTATGCGCGCCGCCTATGCAGCAACCCAGTCAGGAGCCGATCCGCTCGCCGGCCTCACCGTCGGTGAAGTCGATGCCCCCGATGCACCCGCCGGATTCCGGCGCGTGAAGGTGGTCGCCTCCTGCCTGAACCACCACGATCTGTGGTCGCTGAAGGGCGTGGGCCTGCCGGCGGACCGCCTGCCCATGGTGCTCGGGTGCGACGCCGCGGGGATCGACGACGACGGCAACGAGGTGATCGTGCACGGCGTCGTGTCCTCGCCGGACTGGCAGGGCGACGAGACCCTCGACCCCCGGCGCTCCCTGCTCTCCGAGCGCTATCCCGGCACGATGGCGGACTACGTCTGGGTGCCGCAGCGGAACCTGGTGCCGAAGCCCGCGGCGCTGTCCTTCGAGGAGGCGGCGTGCCTGCCGACGGCCTGGCTCACCGCGTACCGCATGCTCTTCACCGTCTCCCCTGCGGCCCCCGGGTCCACGGTGCTCGTGCAGGGCGCAGGGGGCGGCGTGGCCTCGGCGCTGATCGCGCTCGCAGCCGCCGCAGGGTTCCGCGTATGGGTGACGAGCCGGAGTGCGGCGAAGCGGGAGCGGGCGCTGGGGCTCGGCGCCGAGCAGGCCTTCGACGCCGGTGCCCGCCTGCCGGAACGGGTGGACGTCGTGTTCGACTCGGTGGGGGAGGCCACGTGGGCGCACTCGCTGAAGTCCCTGGTGCCCGGCGGGACGGTGGTGACGTGCGGCGCGACGAGCGGACCGGCGCCGTCCGCGGACCTGAACCGGGTGTTCTTCCTCCAGCTGCGTGTCCTGGGTTCCACCATGGGGACGCGGGAGGAGCTCGTGAGGCTCACACGCTTCCTCGTCGCCACCGGTGTTCGCCCCACGATCGACACCGTCCTGCCCCTCGAGGACGCGGAGCAGGGCTTCCGACGCATGCTCGACGGCGACGTCTTCGGCAAGATCGTCTTCCGGCACTGAGCCCGCGCCGGACGGACAGGGCACCCGCCGCCCGCGCGGTGCCCTGTCCGTCGTCGGTGCTGCCGTTACTCGGCGCCCGCGGCGAGGAGCGCCGTGCGCTGCTCGCGGCGCAGCGACTGCTCGCCGGGGTCGGGTACCGGAGCGGCAGCGAGCAGGCGGCGCGTGTACGGGTCCCGGGGGTACTTCAGGATCTGCTCGGTGGTGCCCTGCTCCACGAGGTTCCCCTTGTTGAGCACCGCGATATGGCTCGCGAGGAGCTCGACGACGGCGAGGTCGTGGCTCACGAACAGGCAGGCGAAGCCCCGCTCCCTCTGCAGGTCCTGCAGGAGCTGGAGGACCTTGGCCTGCACGGAGACGTCCAGGGCCGACGTCGGCTCGTCGGCCACGAGGAGGTCCGGCTGGAGCGACAGGGCCCGGGCGATGCCGACGCGCTGGCGCTGCCCGCCCGAGAGCTCGTGGGGGTACCGGTTGCGGAAGGCCACCGGCAGCTGGACGTCCTCGAGCAGGGACGCGACGCGCTTGTCCAGCTCCGCGCGGCCCGGCTTCTCGTGCAGCAGCAGGGGCTCGCCGATGCTGTCGCCGATGGAGAGCCGCGGGTTGAGGGACGCCGCCGGGTCCTGGAACACGATGGCGAACTTCTTGCGCAGCGGCAGGAGCTGGCGGGCGGTCAGCTCCGTGATGTCGGTGCCGCCGATTCGCACCGTGCCCCCGGAGGTCCGGATCAGTCCGGTGACGGCGCGGGCGATGGTCGACTTGCCCGAGCCGGACTCGCCCACGAGACCCAGGACCTCGCCCGGGTTGATGGTGAGGGAGACGCCGGTGACCGCCTTGAAGGGCGGCTGGCGGAAGCGGCCCGGGTACTCGATGTCGACGTTCGTGAGCTCGAGCGCCGGGACGACGCCGCTCGCCGTGTGCGTCTCCTGCGCACGCAGCGCCGCCTCCGCGAACTCCTCGTGGATGCTCAGCCGGCCGTCCACCACCTCGACGTCGGCGAGGACACCGCCGACCTTCGACCCGAGGTGCGGTACCGCGCCGAGGAGCTGCTTCGTGTAGGCCTCGGCCGGGGCCGCGAACAGCTGCGCCGTCGGCGCCGCCTCGACGATCCGCCCGCGCTCCATGACCACCACGTGGTCGGCGAGGTCGGCGACGACGCCCATGTCGTGGGTGATCAGCAGGACCGCGCTGTTGAGCCGCTTGTTGAGCTTGCGCAGAAGGTCCAGGACCTCGGCCTGGACCGTGACGTCGAGCGCGGTCGTGGGCTCGTCGGCGATGAGCAGCATGGGGTCGTTGGCCAGGGCGATCGCGATCATGGCGCGCTGGCGCTGGCCGCCCGAGAACTGGTGCGGGAAGGAGTCGTACCGTCGCTCGGCCTCGGGGATCTCCACCATGCGGAGGAGTTCGATGGCGCGTTTCCTGGCCTGCGCTGGCGACAGCTCTGTGTGCTGCTCGACGGCCTCCCGGATCTGCTCGCCCACGGTGAGCACCGGGTTCAGCGCGGTCATGGGCTCCTGGAAGATCATCGCGATCTCGTTGCCGCGCACGCGCCGGAGGGTCCCCTGGGGTGCGCCGATGAGCTCCTTGCCCAGCATCTTGGCGCTGCCGGTCGAGCGTCCGTTGCGGGGGAGCAGGCCGAGCAGGGCCATGGAGGACATGCTCTTGCCGGAGCCCGACTCACCGACGATCGCGAGGATCTCGCCGGGGTGGATCTCGTAGGAGACGTCCTCGGCGGCCATGACCCACTCGTTGTCGACGTTGAACTCGACGCCGAGGCCCCTGACCGCGAGGATGGGGCCGTTGCCGACGGGTGCCTGCTCGTCGGAGATGATGACGGATCGGGAACTCATTACTGCTTCACCCTTGTCTGCTTGGGGTCGAACGCGTCGCGCAGGCCGTCACCGATGAAGTTGACGGCGAGGGCGATGCCGATGATGAAGGCGCCGGGCCACAGGAACAGCCATGGGCGGACGGTCAGCGCCGAACGGTTGTCGTTGATGGCCTTGCCGAGCGAGGTGTCCGGCGCCGTGACGCCGAGTCCGAGGTAGCTCAGGGCGGTCTCGAGCAGGATGGCTCCGGAGATGGCCAGTGTCGTGGAGACGATGATGACGCCGACGGTGTTCGGGAGGATGTGCCGGAAGATGATCCGCACGGAACTCGCGCCGACGGACTTCGCCGACTCGACGAACTCCTTCTCGCGCAGCGAGAGGAACTCGCCACGGACCAGGCGGGCGAGCCCCGTCCAGGTGACGAGCCCGAGGAAGATCGCGAACGGGATGATCCCGGCCTTGGCCACGATCCCGGCCACTGCGGCCGCGATGACGACCGTCGGGATGGTGATGACGACGTCGGTGATGCGCATGAGGAACGCCTCGGTCCAGCCACGGAAGTAGCCGGCGACGGCGCCGACCGTGGTGCCGATGACCATCGCGACGAGCCCGACGATGAACGCGATGATCAGGGAGGTCTGGGTGCCGCGCATCGTCAGCGCGAAGTAGTCCCGGCCGAGGACGTCCTGGCCGAACGGATGCTCACCGAGGCTGAACGGCCACAGCGTCAGGGTGGGCCGGCCCTCGTTGAACCGTGCTGCGAGCACGTTGTAGTCCTTGTTCCACCAGCCGGGGATGCCCGCGAAGCCGATGGAGCTGAAGGCGAGCAGGAAGATCAGGGCGAGCAGTGCGATGCCCGCAAGCGCTCCCTTGTGGCGGAAGAAGCGCTCGCGGATCAGCCGGCCCTGGCTCTTCGCCTCGGTGGTGCGGATGCGGTCCGTCTGGCCCCGCGTGGGGGTGGCGGTCGCGATGTCGGTGTCCTGGCTCTGCAGCGTCATCTCGGACAGCTCCAGGGACGCGCGGGAATCGTCCCGCTGGTTCTGGTGATTGCTCATGGGGTGTCCTAGCTCAGGGTGATGCGCGGATCGAGGAACGCGTAGGCGATGTCGGCGAGCATGTTGAACAGCACCGCGGCCGTGCCGACGACCAGGAAGAAGGCCATCACCGGCCCCGGGTCCACGTTCTGGATGCCGTCGACGAACATCTTGCCCATGCCGTTCCAGCCGAAGACCTGCTCGGTGATGACGGCACCGCCGAGGACCCCGGCGAAGTCGAACGCCATCAGCGTGGTGATCGGGATCATCGCATTGCGGAAGGCGTGCTTGACGAGGACGGTCCGCTCGCTGAGGCCCTTGGCCCGCGCCGTGCGGATGTAGTCCTGGTTCATGACGTCGAGCTGGCTGGCCCTGGTGTACCGGGTGTAGGTGGCGAACGAGATGAGGGTCAGGGCGATCGTGGGCAGGATCAGGTGCAGCGCGTAGTCCAGGTTGATCTCCCAGAACGTGCCCTCGAGATTCGCGGACTGCGATCCCGTGGTGGGGATCGGCCGGCCGCCTGCTTTCGCGGACAGGGTCGGGTAGGCCTGGAGGAGGCGGTCGAGCACGATCAGCAGGCTCACGGACACGGCGATCACGGCGCCGATCTTCGCGGCCTGGGCGCGGAACGGTCCGCCGACGAGACCGGCGACGACGTACGCGACCGCGGTCATCACGACCACCAGGGCGAGCACCGCGAGCCAGTTCGGGTCTTCGAGCAGAGGGATCGAGGCGAGGTAGCCGAGGAAGCCCACCGCGGCGGCGGCGAGGGCCGCGTTCAGCACGCGGCGGCGCCGGAAGCCGGCGAGCAGGGCCGTCCAGAGGACGGCGACGCCTGCGGCCGAGACCAGCATGCCGACGACGCCGAGGCCGGGATCCACGAACCAGCCCGTGACGAGCAGGAGGTAGAGCGCGAGTGCGGTCGCGACGGCCGCGACGCCGAACACGACGAGTCTGCGCCTGCGGTCGCCGCCCACGGCGACCGCCCAGACGACGCCGGCGACCACCCCTATCAGGGCGATCGTCGCGTACGAGAACTGCGGGTTCGCCAGCCACGTGTTGAGGTCGATCGCCAGGTACTGCTTGAGGAGCGTCGAGAGCCAGAACAGGGGCAGCGAGAAGAGCAGGAACGAGATGAAGGTGACCGAGTAGTCGAACGTGCTGTACTGGCGGATCGCGGTGACGATACCGACGACCACGCCGAGGACCAGGGCGAGCACTGTCGCGACGACGACCAGGCGCAGGGTCGAGCCCATGGCGTTCTCCAGTTGCGGGAGGACGGCGGCACCGGTGCGGTCCTGGCCGAGCGTGCAGCTCACGCCGCCGGGGACGAGGCAGTGGCCGACGTCCTGCAGCCAGAGGAAGTAGCGGGGGATCGGCGGCACGTCGAGGTTCATCGCGGCGGTGCGGGCCGCGATGGTGGCGGCTTTCTCGGGGCCGCTGGTCTCGCCGAGGTCCTCGAAGGGGTCACCCGAGGAGATGGTGAGGAAGTACATCAGCGTGGTCGCTGCGAGCATGATGAAGAACGAGATGATGGATCGCTTGGCGATGAAGTAGAACACGTGGGGCTCCTAGGAAACGGTGCAGTCTGTCGCGGGTCCGAGCAGAAGGACGGGCAGGCCAGGAGGCCTGCCCGTCCTTCTGCAGATCCGGAAGGATCCGATCAGTTCTGCTTCGTCCAGCTGTAGGCATTCCAGGTGATGCCGGTCTGCGTCGGGTTCAGTTCCACGCCCTCGAGCTTCGAGGAGTAGCCCGCGATGTTCGGGTTGGCGTAGAGGACCACGTTGTACTGCGTCTCGGCGAGGCGCTGTTCGAGCTCGGCCTTCAGCGGGACGACCTTCTCCGTGTCCGTGTTGGTCACGATCTCGCTCCAGATGCGGTCGACCTCTTCGTCGGCGTAGCCACCGAAGTTCTGCTCACCGCCGGAGACGTAGATCGATTCGCCGGAGGCGACGAGGCCGGAACCGGCCCACCCGAAGACGACCGCGTCCCACGCGCCGGGCTGCGAGAGCTTGGCGCTCCACTCGGCCTCGGGCTGCGGGGTGATCTCGAAGCCGGCCTTGTCACAGGAGTCCTTGACGAGGGCGACCTGGTCGGCGCGCAGCTGGCTCGTCGACGCGAACATCATCGAGACCTTGACGGGCTCGGTCTTGCCGGCCTCGGCGAGCAGTGCCTTGGCAGCCTCGATGTCGGCGACGCCGTCGCTCTTGGCGGCGGGAGCGCCCTCGAGGACGGTCTCGTAGTCGGCCTGCGCCGGCTGGTACTCGTGCAGGTTGAGGACGGAGCCCTCGGGGTCGACCGGGGTCACGAACTTGTCCACCATGTCGGCGGTGGGGATGCACTTGGCGAAGGCCTGGCGGACCTTGAGGTCCTCGAACACGGCGCCGGGGCGCTGGTCGAGATCGACGTGCGAGAAGGTCAGCGACTGCCCGGTGTCGACGGTGACCGTCTCACCGATCTGCTCGAGGGCGGTCTTGGTGTCGACGGTCGGGCTGGAGGGCTCGATGATGTCGACGTCGCCGTTCTGCAGCGCCTGGACGGCTTCCTCGTCGACGATGGTCTTGAAGACGATCGTGTCGGTCTTGCCGGCACGCTCCTCGCCCCAGTACTGGTCGTTCTTGACGAGCGTGAGGGTGCCGTTGGTCGCGTTGTCCAGCGTGTAGGGGCCGGACGAGGGGAGGAGCGCCGTGTCCGGCAGTGTCGGGAGGTCGGCTTCGTAGTTCCAGCCGGTGTTCCAGAACTCGGCGACCGGGCCGAGGGCCGCGCGGTCGTCGGCCTGGATGGCCTCGATGAGCTCCGCGCCGTCGCCCTCCGCGGACAGACCGGCCTGCTCGGCGGCGATGTGCGCCGGCATGAGTGCGCCCGACATGACGGACTCCCAGTCGGCGTAGGGCTCGGTGTAGACGACCTCGAACTCCTTGGCGCCGGGCTCGCCCTCGGGCATCTCCATCTGGCCGAAGCCGTTGGTGGAGGACGCGAGGAAGAGATCCGCTTCCTCGCCGGTCTCCGCATCGGTCGTGCCGCTCGGGTGCGTGCCCGAGAAGGCGGCCCACTGCAGGAGCACGTCGTCGAAGTCGATCGCCGTGCCGTCCGACCAGACAGCATCCTCGTTGATGGTGTACTTGACGGTCAGCGGGTCGTCGCTCGTCTTCTCGTAGGTGCCGAACTCCTCGTTCTTCTCGAGGTTGCCGTCGGCGTTGAACGCGACCCAGGAGCTCGTGGTCAGGTTGTTCACGTACGTGTTGTAGACCGCGTTGGTGGCGGCCGTCCCGTCGTTGTAACCGGTCGGGGCCTGGCTGATCGCGATGTTGATCGTCGTGGCCAGGTTCTCCGCGGCACCTTCCGATGCCGGGGTCTCTGCGGTGCCGCCCGCGGATCCGCAGGCGCTCAGGGTGAGCGCTCCGATGGACAGTGCGGCGAGCGTCAGGGTGCGCTTATTACGCATTCGTTAGTCCTTACTGTGCTGGGCGCGAGGGACGCGAGAAAGTCCTCCGAGGCGGATTGTCGCCGTGACGGCAATCACACTCGGACAGCATAACCATGGAAAGTTGCCTTCGGACACTCAGTGAGCCATTGATAACCCATTCGTTACCTCGTGGAAATACGGGGTCCCGGGGCAACAGAAAAGCCCCGGAAACGGCGTGTCTCCGGGGCTCCAGGTCCTGCGTCTGCCTTACTCTGGCGCGGGCACGTCCAGCCACTGGAACCAGCCGCGGTGGAGGACGAGCCAGGCCATCAGGCCGTAGCCGGCCTGGCCGGGACCTCCCCCGTTCGCTGCCAGGTCGTGGCGCCACTGCTCGTGGGCGAGCAGGGGGGTGAAGGTGTCGACGAACACGTGCTTGCGGCGCGTCGTGACGTCACCGAACGCGGCCGAGAGGTCCGCGAGGCGACGGTTGCGCTCCGCGTCGAGGCCGGGGGGCGGCCCGACGACGAGGACCTTGACGCTCATCTGCGACGCACCGTCGAGGATGTTGGCGAGGTTGAGGCGGCTCCTCGCCGTGGACAGGTCGAGGTCGAGGTCGCGGTCCGACAGTCCGATGACGAGGCGGTTCTCGAATCCGTCGCCGAAACGCCGTCCCACCTCCTGCAGCCAGCGGTTGGCGAGGGCTTCGGTCCCCTCACCCGGGGCCGCGAGGCTGTAGGCCTCGACCGAGGCGTTGTCCGGCCGGGTCCGGGCCATCACGCGGCCGAGCCAGCCCAGCGCCCGAGGATCACCGAGCCCCGCGAGGAGTTCGTCGCCCACTGCTGCTAGCCGGATTCTGCGTCGTTCCACTGGTCCCTCGGTGTGCTGGTCGTCGGTGCTGGTCGGTGCTGCTCGGGTGCTGCTCAGGGCCGTAACGGGCCGCCGGGGAACCCGCGCGAGCCATCGACCCGTCCTTAAAGACGTCAGGTGGGGCCTGAGCCCCACCTGACATCATACTGATGGCCTTACTACTGGCGGCCGAAAGCCCTCTTGATGAGGAGTTCCTGCTCCACCGCGTGGTTCTTCGCGGATCCGGTCGCGGTCGAGGCCGAGGCGGGACGCGAGGCCAGGCGCACGGGTCGGTCCAGTTCCTGCGGCAGGTTGAGCCCGATGAACGGCCACGGCCCCTGGTTCGCCGGTTCGTCCTGTGCCCAGACGATCTCCGCGTTCGGGTAGGTGGCCAGTGCTTCGCGGATCTCGTCGAGCGGCAGCGGGTACAGCTGCTCCACACGCACGATCGCCGTCCTGCCGTCGTCGAGCTTCTGGCGTGAGGACAGCAGGTCGTAGTAGAGCCGTCCGGAGACCAGGATCACGCGCTCGACGTCGTTGCCCGGCGTCTCCAGCGTATCGGGGATCACGGGACGGAAGGTCCCCTGTGTGAAGTCCTCCACCGAGCTCGCGGCCGCCTTCAGGCGCAGCAGCTGCTTCGGGGTGAAGATCACGAGCGGCTTCCGCGGGCGGTGGTACGCATGCCGGCGCAGCAGGTGGAAGTGCGACGCCGCCGAGCTCGGGTTGGCGACGACCATGTTCTCCTCGGCGCACATCTGCAGGAAGCGCTCGATGCGTGCGGAGGAGTGGTCGGGGCCCTGGCCCTCGTAGCCGTGCGGCAGCATGAGCACGAGGGAGGAACGCTGTCCCCACTTCTGCTCGGCGGAGCTGAGGAACTCGTCGATGACGATCTGGGCGCCGTTGACGAAGTCACCGAACTGCGCTTCCCAGATCACCAGGGCGTCGGGGCGCTCCACCGAGTACCCGTACTCGAAGCCCATGGCGGCGTATTCGCTCAGCAGGGAGTCGTAGATCCAGAACTTCGCCTGGTCCTCGCTCAGGTCGTCGAGGGGGAGCCACTCGTGGCCCGTCGCGCGGTCGTGGAAGACCGCGTGCCGCTGCACGAAGGTGCCACGGCGCGAGTCCTGGCCGGCGAGGCGCACGGGGACGCCCTCCATAAGGAGCGAACCGAAGGCGGCGATCTCGCCGAAGCCCCAGTCGATCCCGCCCTCGCGGGACATCTGCTCGCGCTTGTCCAGCAGGGCCTTCAGCTTCGGGTGCACCGTGAAGCCCTCGGGGATCGCGGTGTGCGCCGCGCCGATGTGGGCCAGGGTCTCCGTGCTGATCGCCGTCTGCGGTGCCTCGGCCTCGCCGCCGTCCGCCTGCTGGGCGTACGGGCGCTCGATGTCGGAGACCGCCTGCGGGTCCTTCGTGACGATCGGGATCGGGGAGGTCTGTGCGGCGTGCGTCTCCGCGAAGACGCGCTCGAGCCGCTCCTGGTAGTCGCGCAGGGCCTGCTCGGCCTCCTCCTGCGTGATGTCGCCGCGGCCGATCAAGGCCTCGGTGTACAGCTTGCGGACCGAGCGCTTCGCCTCGATCAGGTTGTACATCATGGGCTGCGTCATCGAGGGATCGTCACCCTCGTTGTGCCCGCGACGGCGGTAGCAGACCATGTCGATGACGACGTCCTTGTTGAACCGCTGACGGAACTGGTACGCCAGCTGGGCCACACGGACCACGGCCTCGGGGTCGTCGCCGTTCACGTGGAACACCGGGGCCTGGACCATCTTCGCGACGTCGGTGGAGTACACCGACGAGCGCGACGACGTCGGGCTGGTGGTGAAGCCGACCTGGTTGTTCACGATGACGTGGATGGTGCCGCCGGTGCGGTACCCGCGCAGCTGCGACAGGTTCAGGGTCTCGGCCACCACGCCCTGGCCCGCGAAGGCCGCGTCGCCGTGGATGAGGATCGGCAGGACCGGGAAGGTCTCGCCCTGGTCGAGGAGGTCCTGCTTGGCGCGGACGATGCCCTCGAGCACCGGGTCCACCGCCTCCAGGTGGGAAGGGTTCGCGGCGAGGTAGACCTTCGTCTCGTTGCCGGCGTCGGAGGTGAACGTGCCCTCGGTGCCGAGGTGGTACTTCACGTCGCCCGAGCCCTGGACGGAGCGGGGGTCCTGCGTGCCCTCGAACTCGCGGAACACCTGGGCGTAGGTCTTGCCCGCGATGTTCGTCAGCACGTTCAGGCGTCCGCGGTGGGCCATGCCGATCGCGACCTCGTCGAGGCCGTCGTCCGCCGCACCGGAGATCACTGCGTCGAGCAGCGGGATCAGGGATTCGCCACCCTCGAGGGAGAAGCGCTTCTGGCCGACGAACTTCGTCTGCAGGAACGTCTCGAAGGCCTCGGCGGAGTTCAGCTTGTGCAGGATGCGCAGCTGCTCCTCCCGGCTCGGCTTGGAGTAGGGGTGCTCCAGCTCGTCCTGGAACCACTGCCGCTCGGCCGGGTCCTGCAGGTGCATGTACTCGATGCCCGTGGTGCGGCAGTACGCGTCGCGGAGGACGCCGAGCATGTCGCGGAACTTGAGCATCGGCTGGCCGCCGAAGCCGCCCGTCGGCCACTCGCGGTCCAGGTCCCACAGCGTGAGGCCGTGGGTCCGGATGTCGAGGTCGGCGTGCTTGCGCTGGACGTACTCGAGCGGATTGGTGTCCGCCATGAGGTGACCGCGCACGCGGTAGGCGTGGATGAGCTGCTGGATCCGGGCGACCTTGTTGATCTGGTCCATCGGATCGACCTGGATGTCGGCGCTCCACCGCACGGGCTCGTAGGGGATGCGCAGCGACTCGAAGATCTCGTCGTAGAAGCCCTGCTCGCCCAGCAGTAGCTGGTGGATGATCCGCAGGAACTCGCCACTGCCCGCGCCCTGGATGACGCGGTGGTCATAGGTCGAGGTCAGGGTGATGGTCTTGCTGATCGCGTGCTTCGCGAGGGTCTTCTCGCTCGAGCCCTGGAACTCCGCCGGGTACTCGAGGGCGCCTGCACCGATGATGCAGGCCTGACCCTTGGACAGGCGGGGGACCGAGTGGACCGTGCCGATGCCGCCGGGGTTGGTGAGGGACACCGTGGTGCCTGCGTAGTCGTCGGCGCCGAGCTTCCCGGCACGGGCCTTCTTCACGAGCTCCTCGTAGGCGTGCCAGAACTCCGAGAAGTTCATGGTCTCGGCCTTCTTGATGTTCGGCACCACGAGCGAGCGCGTCCCGTCGGGCTTCGGCATGTCGATCGCCAGGCCGAAGTTGACGTGGGCGGGCTGCACCGCGGAGGGCTTGCCGTCGATCACGTCGTAGTAGACGTTTTGCGACGGGAACTGGGCGAGGGCCCGGATGATCGCGTAGCCGATGATGTGGGTGAAGGACACCTTCCCGCCACGGGCACGCGCCAGGTTGCTGTTGATGACCACGCGGTTGTCGATGAGGAGCTTCGCCGGGATCGCTCGCACGCTGGTCGCGGTGGGGACGCTCAGGCTGGCTTCCATGTTGGTGGAGATCGCCTTGGCCGGTCCGCGCAGCACGCTGACCCTGTTCTCCTCCATGTCGGCGTTGCGGTCCGAGGCCGGCAGCTGTGCCGGGATGGGCTTGGTCCCCGGCTTCTCCTCCCGCGACGTCTCCGGCTTCTTCGCCGGTTCGTTGGGGACGGGCGGCTTCCCGCTCTGCTGGGTGCTGGCGGGCGACTCCCCGGAGGCCTTGGGTGCGGGAGCCTCGGCCTGCACGACCGGGAGTTCCTTGGTGGGGGGATTGGAGGCCGCGGGTGCCGCGGCTGCCGGGGGAGTGCTTCCGTTCGAGGGGCGGGACTCCGGGGTGGTGGCCGCCGGGGAGGCTGCGGGGTCCTCGGGCCTGTCGGCCGCCGTCCGGCCGTTCTCCGCCGACGATCCCTCCGCGTCGAAGGAGTCGAACAGGTCCCACCACTTCTTGTCGACCGAGTGGCGATCCTTCTGGAACTGCTCGTAGAGCTCGTCAACAAGCCACTCGTTCCCGCCGAATTCTTCAGGTAGACGGTGGCTGGTTTGTTCTGGCACTTGGTATACGCCTCTTCCGTAAGTTGCCCTGAGCGCGGTGCGGTCGGCGAGATCGGCGGAAAGCCGTGTCTGGACCCTGTCCAAGTGTAGTGACAGGAGTAACGAACAAGCCAATCAGGCGTGTCCTGCCGAGCTGCGCCGTGCGATACTGCGGGCCCGCACGCACTAGACTCTTTGCGGCCCTCGAACCGGCCGTCGATCCAGGGAGAACCATGCGCTTCATCAATCCGCCCACCACGGACCTCACCTACTCGGACGTGTTCCTCGTCCCCTCCGCCTCGGAGGTCCTCTCCCGCTTCGACGTCGACCTGTCCTCCGACGACGGCACCGGCACCACGATCCCGCTCGTCGTCGCGAACATGACGGCGGTGACAGGGCGGCGCATGGTCGAGACCATGGCGCGGCGCGGCGGCATCGGCGTCCTTCCGCAGGACGTCCCGGTCGAGGTCATCGCGGAGGTCACGTCGTCTGTCAAGGACCGCCATCCGGTCTTCGAGACGCCGTTGAAGCTGCAGCCGGGCAACACCGTGATCGACGCGCTGCACCTCATGCACAAGCGCGCGCACGGCGCGGTGCTCGTGATCGACGACGGCGGCGCGTGCGTCGGGGTGGTCAACGCCTCGGACTGCGAGGAGGTGGACCGCTTCGCCTCGCTCGAATCCGTCATGCGGCCGGCTCCGGCCGCCCTCGAGGCGTCGTTGTTCGACGAGGACCCCGCCGCCGCCCTGCAGAAGGCCTTCGAGGACCTCGACGGAGCCCGCGTGCCGCTCGCGCCCGTGGTGCGCGACGGCGTGCTCCAGGGCGTCATCACCCGGACCGGCGCGCTGCGCTCCACGATCTACGACCCCGCGCTCGACGCCTCGGGCAGGCTGCGCGTCGCAGCGGCCGTCGGCATCAACGGGGACGTCGAGGCGAAGGCCGCCGCCCTGCTCGACGCCGGTGTCGACGTGCTCGTCGTCGATACGGCCCACGGCCACCAGCGCAAGATGCTGGACGCGCTCGCCCTCGTACGCGGCCTCGACCCGAAGGTCCCCATCGTCGCGGGCAACGTGGTCAGCGCCGAGGGCGTCCGCGACCTCGTCGCCGCGGGTGCCTCCATCATCAAGGTGGGTGTCGGCCCGGGCGCCATGTGCACGACGCGCATGATGACCGCCGTCGGGCGTCCGCAGTTCTCCGCCGTCCACGAGTGCGCGCAGGCGGCCGCCGAACTCGGCGCCCATGTCTGGGCCGACGGCGGCGTCCGGTACCCGCGGGACGTGGCCCTCGCCCTGGCCGCCGGTGCGAGCCAGGTCATGATCGGATCCTGGTTCGCGGGCACCTACGAGAGCCCCGGCGACCTGCAGACCGACAGCAACGGCCGCCGGTACAAGGAGAGCTTCGGCATGGCGTCCGCCCGTGCGGTGCAGAACCGGACGCGGCGCGACGACGTCTTCGCGCGTGCCAGGAAGGGACTGTTCGAGGAGGGCATCTCGACCTCGAAGATGTACCTCGATCCGGCCCGTCCGGGTGTGGAGGACCTCCTCGACATGATCACGGCGGGCGTCCGCAGTTCGATGACCTACGCGGGTGCCGCATCGCTGGCCGAGTTCCGGGAGCGGGCGCTCGTCGGGGTGCAGTCGGCAGCAGGGTACGAGGAGGGGCGGCCGCTCCAGCAGAGCTGGTAGGTCCGTCCGGCCGTGCGGCCCTGCGCCGTCGGAGGAATTCCCGTGCGGCGGATGGCGACCAGCCGATAGACTGGTCTCCTTATGGACAGTCCTTCTAGGGGCCGGCTCGACGCCGGCGCACCCTCTCCTCTTGCCCATCCCCTGCCCGAGCCCGGTCTCCCGCGTCCTGTCGACGCCGGCCCCGACCAGGACGCGGAGACCCTCCCGTCCGACGCGGCGGACCCCCTCAGACGCGGACCGCTCCGTCCCCGTCCCGGTGCCACCGGGGAGGGGATGTAGCGGTGGAATGGATCTACCTGGCCGCAGGCCTCCTGCTCGTCGTCGGGACCGGATTCTTCGTGGCCGTCGAGTTCGCACTCGTCGCCCTCGACCAGACCTACGTGCAGCGGGCCGTCGATGACGGCGACACGAAGGCCGAACCGCTGCTCCGGTGCCTGAAGTCACTGTCCACCCAGCTCTCGAGCTGCCAGCTGGGCATCACCCTGACGACCCTGCTCACCGGCTATGTCATGGAACCGTCCGTCGGGCGGCTGCTCGAGGCGCCGCTGGGCTCCCTCGGGCTGTCGGAGGCGCTGGTCGCCTCGACGTCCCTCATCATCGCGATGATCCTGGCGACCCTGCTGTCCATGCTCATCGGAGAGCTCGTTCCCAAGAACCTCTCCATCGCGCTGCCCTTCAACGTGGGCAAGGCCCTCGCCCGGCCCCAGCTCCTGTTCACGGCCGTATTCAAGCCGGCCATCATCGTGCTCAACGGCTTCTCCAACCGGGTCCTCAATGTCTTCGGCCTCGAGGCGAAGGAGGAGATCTCGGGCGCCAGGACGCCGTCGGAGCTCTCCTCCCTGGTGCGCCGCTCCGCGGAGATGGGCACGCTCGACCAGGGGACGGCGAACTTCCTCGCCCGGACCTTCAGTTTCTCGGAGCGCACCGCGGCCGACGTCATGACCCCCCGGATCCGCATGGAAGTCATCGACTCGGACCAGACCGTCGCCGACGTCGTCGAGGCCGCGCGCCGCACCGGCTACTCCCGCTTCCCCCTGATCGGGGATTCCGCCGACGACATCCGCGGAGTGGTCCACGTGAAGAAGGCCGTGGCCGTGCCGCGCCACAAGCGTGCGGAGCTGCCCGCGGGCACCATCATGACCGACGTCCTGCGCGTGCCCGAGACCGTGCACCTCGATTCGCTGCTGAGCGAGCTCCGTGACGCGAACCTGCAGCTCGCCGTCGTGCTCGACGAGTACGGGGGCACGGCCGGCGTCGCGACGCTCGAGGACCTGGTGGAGGAGATCGTCGGCGAGGTCAAGGACGAGCACGACAAGCTCAAGCCCGGCGTGCTGCAGAGTGCCGCGGGGGACTGGTTCTTCCCGGGCCTCATGCGGCCCGACGAGCTCACGATACAGATCCCAGGACTCGTGGTGCCGGACGAGGCGGGCTACGAGACGGTCGCCGGTTTCATCATGGCCGAGCTGGGCCGCGTGGCGGCGCCGGGCGACCGCGTGGAGGTGCCGGCCGGCACCCTCACCGTGGAGCGCATGGACGGACGTCGGATCGACCGCGTCCAGTTCGTGCCCGCCCCCGCGGCCTCGCGGGAGCCCGGGGGCGCGGCGGACGACGCCGTCGTGCCCGAGCACCAGGCGGTCCCGCAGGGCACGCACGGTGTGCCGGAGGTCCGTCCCGCCCTGGCCGGCAGTACGGCCGTACGGAAGGATGATCGATGAGTGACTGGGTAGGAATCGTCTGGCTCGTCGTCCTCCTGATGGGCAACGCCTTCTTCGTGGCGTCCGAGTTCGCCATCATGTCCGCGCGGCGCAGCCAGATCGAGCCCCTGGCCGACGAGGGCTCGAAACGCGCACGGACCACGATCTGGGCCATGGAGCACGTGTCGCTCATGCTCGCCTGCTCGCAGCTGGGCATCACGGTCTGCTCGCTCCTGATCCTGCAGGTCGCGGAGCCGGCGATCCACCACCTCTTCGTGGTGCCGTTCGAGGCCCTGGGGGTTCCGGAGGGACTCGCCGACGGCGTCGCCTTCGCGCTGGCCCTGGTCCTGGTCACCTTCCTTCATGTGACGTTCGGCGAGATGGTGCCGAAGAACATCTCGGTCTCCGTCGCCGACAAGGCCGCTCTCCTCCTGGCGCCGCCGCTCGTGATGATCGCGCGGGTCGTCAACCCCGTGATCTCGTCGCTCAACTGGGCGGCCAACCACATCCTCCGGGCCCTGAGGGTCGAACCGAAGGACGAGGTCTCCTCGACCTACACGCTGGAGGAGGTGCAGTCCATCGTCGAGGAGTCGACCAAGAGCGGCCTCGTGGACGACGAGTCCGGCCTGATCACGGGAGCTCTCGAGTTCTCGGGTCAGACGGCCGAGACCACCATGGTGCCCCTCGGCGAGCTCGTGACCGTCCGCACCGACGCCACGCCGGAGGACTTCGAACGTGCCGTCGGGCGCACCGGGTTCTCGCGCTTCGTCCTGGTGGACGAGAACGGCAACCTCACGGGCTACATGCACCTGAAGGACATCATGTCGATGCCGCAGGCGATGTACCGGCGGCCGATCACGGAGAACAAGGTGCGGACGCTCGCGAACCTGTCGCTGGGCGACGAGATCGAGGACGCGCTGACGGTCATGCAGCGCACCGGGTCGCACCTGGCGCGCGTGCTTGGCCCCGACGGCTCCACCCGCGGCGTCCTCTTCCTCGAGGACGTGATCGAACAGCTGGTCGGCGAGATCCGGGACGCCACCCAGAACCAGGGCGCCCGCCGCACCGGCGAGGGGATCGGCGGCACGGAGACTCCGGTCCGCTGACGATCACGGGAATGCGAACCGTTCGCGTTTCGGTTATGCTCGAATCGCTAACGTAAATAATTCTCATTAGTTTGATCGAGGTTCCGATGCCCGTCTCCCGCCGTCTCGCCGTGCCCGCCCTCCTGGCGGCCTCCGCCCTCGCCCTCGCAGCCTGCGGGGACGGGGCCGCAGCGGGTGCGTCCGGCGATGCCGGTGCGGGGGAGCAGCTCAGCATCGTCACCTCCACCAACGTCTACGGCGACATCGCCGCCACGATCGGCGGGGACGACGTCGCCGTGACGTCGATCGTCGACAGCCTCAGCCAGGACCCGCACTCCTACGAGGCGACCGTGCAGGACAAGCTGTCGGTGTCGGAGGCCGATCTCGTGATCGAGAACGGCGGGGGATACGACACCTTCCTCGGGCGGCTCGCCGGGGAGACCGGGGTGGAGACGGTCCTCGATGCCGTCGAGCTCTCCGGACTCGACGAGGGTGCCGCGGAGGAGCACGCCGACGAGGGCGAGCACGCCGGGGAGGAGGGGCACGGGCACGGGGGCTTCAACGAACATGTCTGGTACGACCTGCCCGCGATGGCGAAGCTCGCCGACGCCGTCGCCGACGAGCTCGGCACGCTGGACGAGGCCAACGCGGACGCGTACCGCGACCGGGCCGACGCCTTCATCACGGAACTGCAGTCCGTCCAGGACCGGCTGGCAGCCCTCGCAGCGGAGGGACCCGGCGGCGTCGTGGCCGTGACGGAGCCGGTGCCGGCGTACCTCCTCCAAGCCGCGGGCCTCGAGGACGGGACGCCGGAGGAGTTCGGCGAGGCGATCGAGGAGGAGACCGACGTGCCCGTGGCGGTCCTCGAGGAGATGAAGACGCTCGTCTCCGGCGGCACGCTCGCCTTCCTTGCCTACAATGGCCAGACGGAGGGGGCGCAGACCGAAGCCGTCCGCGCCGCTGCCGACGAGGCGGGACTCCCTGTCCTCGACTTCACCGAGACGCTGCCCGACGGCGAGGACTACATTTCCTGGATGACGGCCAACACCGATAGCATCGAGGCCGCCCTCCGATCCTGAGGACCACCGCGACGACAGGGTCGGGCCTCCGCCGGTTCGACCCGGTACTCCACCCCCGACAGACTGGAAGCCGCCCCGCATGACCCCGACGACCTCCCGGCCGGCACGCTCCCCGCACGGGGCGGCGGGCAGGCCGGCGATCAGCCTGCGCGGCGCCGCCCTCTCCTTCGGCAGCCGCACGCTGTGGGAGGACCTCGACCTCGACGTGATGCCGGGCGAGTTCTTCGCCGTGCTCGGCCCCAACGGATCGGGGAAGACCAGCTTCCTGAAGGTGCTCCTCGGACTGCAGCCACTCGACTCCGGAACGGCGACCATCGACGGCCGGCCGATCGCCCGCGGCAGCAGGACCCTGGGCTACATCCCGCAGCAGAAGTCCTTCCCGCCCGAGACCCCGCTCCGGGCCCGCGACCTCGTGGGACTCGGCATCGACGGCCATCGGTGGGGAGTGCGGATGCGGAGCCGGAGCCACCGCGACCTGGTCGACGGCCTCCTGCGCGACGTGGGTGCGTCGTCCTACGCGGATGCGCCCGTCGGGCTCCTCTCGGGCGGTGAGCAGCAGCGGCTGCGGGCGGCCCAGGCGCTCGCCACCGATCCGCGCGTGCTCCTGTGCGACGAGCCCCTGCTGTCGCTCGACCTGAACCACCAGCAGGCGGTGAGCTCGCTCATCAACCGGCAGTGCCACGAGAGGCACAGCGCCGTGGTGTTCGTGACCCACGAGATCAACCCGATCATCGACTACGTGGACCGCGTGCTCTACCTCGCGGACGGCAGGTTCCGTGTCGGTTCGCCCGCGGAGGTCATGACGAGCGAGGTCCTGTCGGACCTCTACGACAGCCCGGTCGAGGTCCTGCACAGCAACGGCCGGATCGTCGTCGTCGGACTGCCGGACGCGACCACGCACCACCACGAGGGCGTGTAGGCATGGACGTCCAGGACATCGTCGAGGCCGTCTTCACCTTCGACAACTACGCGCAGCTGCTGCCGCTCGTCCGCAACTCCCTGATCGCCGGAGCGGTGCTGGGCGTGCTGGGCGGGCTCATCGGGACGTTCGTCATGATGCGGGACCTCGCGTTCGCGGTCCACGGCATCGCGGAGCTCTCCTTCGCCGGGGCCGCCTTCGCGCTCCTCGTCGGTGCGAACGTCGTCGCCGGTTCCCTCGTCGGATCGGTGCTCGCCGCCCTCGTCCTCGGGCTGATGGGCATCCGTGCGCGCGACAGGAACTCCATCATCGGCGTCGTCATGCCCTTCGGGCTCGGCCTGGGTATCCTCTTCCTCGCCCTGTACGAGGGGCGCGCGGCCAACAAGTTCGGCCTGCTCACAGGCCAGATCGTCTCGGTCGACGACGTGCAGCTGAACCTGCTCCTGGGGTGCGCCGTCGTGGTCATCGTCGCGCTGATCGCCATCTGGCGGCCGTTGACCTTCGCCAGCGCCGACGCCGATCTCGCAGAGGCCCGCGGCGTACCCGTGCGGGGACTGTCGATCCTCTTCATGGTGCTGCTGGGTGTCTCGGTGGCCCTGTCCATCCAGGTCGTCGGCGCGCTCCTGGTCCTCGCCCTGCTCATCACGCCTGCCGCCGCGGCCCTGAAGGTCACCTCGGCACCGGGGCTCGTCGTGCTCCTCAGCGTGGTCTTCGCCTGCACCTCCGTGGTGGGAGGGATCCTGCTCGCGCTCGGAGGGCGGATCCCGATCAGCCCCTACGTGACGACGATCTCCTTCGCGATCTACCTGGTGTGCCGCCTGATCGGGTCGCGACGCACCGCCCGCAGGTCGCGGAGAGCAGTCCTGTCGTCCGGGAGAGTCCGAGCTGCGGGAGATGGGCGGCAGGGAGTCTGAGCTAGGGCTCCTGGGTCCGGTCCGGTTGGCTGACGGCGTCCGCGATCGCCTGCTCCATGCTGCGCAGGAAGCGGGTGACGGTCTCGGTCTCCTCGCTGGTCAGGGAGTCCGCCGCGGCCAGGACACCCCGCTTCTCGATGTCGAAGGCCGTCCGGAAATCGTCGGTCGCCTTGTCGCCGGGCTCGAGGAGGACGGCGCGACGGTCCACGGGATGGCGTCGCCTGCGGATGAAGCCGGCCCGCTCGAGCCGGTCGATCACCAGGGTGGTCGACGCGCTCGAGATGCCGAGGGCGAGGGCGAGGTCCTTGGGGCTGGCGCCCTGGTCCCGCTGCCATACGCCGAGCAGGTGGCGGAGCGCTCCGAGGTCCGTCTCGTTGATGTTGAGCCGTTGGCTCAGGCGGCGGCGGAGGCCGCTCTCCACCGTCCGGTAGGCCCTCAGGGCATTGAGGACGTCGACACCCGTCGCGGCCTGCCCGGTCCCGCCCTCGTCGGACGGGGGATACCAGTAGCCCGCTCCCTGCCGTGCCTCCGAAGGTTTCATGCCTACATCTTAGACCAACTAGTAGTCAATCTATCTAGGTAAGCCGGGACATTTCCGCGACGGCGCTCAGGCCTGGTGGGCGGCCGGGGTGGGGGAGGGGAACTCGAGGGTCGTCATGGCGACACCCAGGGCGGCGAGGAACCGCGCGGTGGTGCGGCATTCCTCGGGTGAGAGGCCGCCGGCGATCGCCATCATCCGCTCGTGCAGGATGCCCATGGTCGAGCGGACCTCGTCATCGGTCGCGGCCGTCGGCCAGATCTCGATCACACGGCCGTCCGTCGGGCTCCGCCGCCGTTCGGCGTGACCGCTCTTCTCGAGGCGGTCGACCAGGACGGTCGTGGCCGCGGTGGAGATCTCGAGCTCGCGTGCCAGTGCGGCCGCGCTGAGCGGATGCCCGGACCGGCCCGCGTGCAGCATGAGGCGCAGCGCCGTCATGTCCGTCTTGCCGAGGTGCATGGAATCGCGGCTCCGGCCCCGCATGAAGCCCTCCGCGTTCCGGTAGCGCCGCACGGCGTCGACGAGCTCGTCGACCTGGCCGGCGCGGTCGCTCGGGGAGCCGGCGGGCGTCGGGTCCGCCTCGGACGGGGTGGAGCTGTCGGAAGACATCACCCCTCCAGCGTAATCGACGGCACCGACGCCGTCAGGGCCTCCGGGACGGGAGCGGGGCTCCTTGTCGGGGGCGAGCCCGCGGGGCTGCGCCTCCGAGGTCAGGATCGTCGTGCCGCCGTGCAGTCGGGGCACAGCCCGTGGATCTCGACGGTGTGCGCCGCGTCGGTGAAGCCGTGCTCCGCGGCGATGCGCGCGGCCCACTGCTCCACGGCCGGCGCCTCGATCTCGACGGCCTTCCCGCAGTTCCTGCACAGCAGGTGGTGGTGGTGGTGCTCGACGGCGCAGCGCCGGTAGACGGCCTCGTTGTCACCGTTGCGCAGGACGTCCACCAGGCCGTCCTCGGCCATGGACTGGAGGATGCGGTAGGTCGTCGCGAGCGAGACGGACTCGCCGCGGTCGTGCAGCAGCCGGTGGAGTTCCTGCGTGCTCACGAAGTCGTCCAGCTGGTCGAGCGCAGCGCCGACGGCGACCCGCTGCCGCGTGACGCGCTGTTCGGACCCCTTCCGCGCCGGTGTCTCCTGCTGGGCGGTGGGTCCTGCCGGTGGAACTGCCTCGGATGTCGTTTCAGGCGTCATGTCATACCCTTTCCGCGGGCACTCGGAGGCCCTGGACCAGAGTCAAGATTATCAGCGCCGCCGCCGGTAGTCTGGGCCCATGCTGATGACCAAGTTCTCCCATTCCTGCGTCCGGCTCGAACAGGACGGCTCCGTGCTCGTGATCGATCCGGGGACGTTCTCCGAGATCGAGGAGGCCCTCGCAGGTGCCTCGGCCGTCCTGGTCACGCACGAGCATCCGGACCACATCGACGTGGACCGGGTGGTCGCGG
The DNA here is from genome assembly GCF_054511015.1 of Arthrobacter sp. MDT1-48-3. Classification (NCBI taxonomy): domain Bacteria; kingdom Bacillati; phylum Actinomycetota; class Actinomycetes; order Micrococcales; family Micrococcaceae; genus Arthrobacter; species Arthrobacter sp. MDT1-48-3. Next base: position 156,078 of record NZ_JBTNDL010000006.1, on the reverse strand, counting down.
TGCTGTCGGCCGACCCCTCGGTGGAGCTCTGGGCGCCGCAGGGTGTCGCGACCGCCGTCACCGAGGGCCTGGGTGACGCCGCGGGGAACCGGATCCACTCCGTGGCGGGGGGCGAGGAGTTCTCGGCAGCGGGCTTCGGCGTGCGGACCTTCGGCGGCCAGCACGCGCTGATCCATCCCCTGATCCCGGTCATCGCCAACGTCGGATTCCTGGTGGGAGCGGTCTACCATCCAGGGGACGCCTTCATCGTCCCGGACGGCGTGGACGTCGGCACGCTCCTCGTCCCCGTGCACGCGCCCTGGTCGAAGCTGGCCGAGGTGGTCGACTTCGTGGCGTCGGTCCGTGCGCCCCGCGCCTTCCAGATCCACGACGCCCTCCTGAACGAGACCGGTCTCGGCATGGTGGAGGGCCACGTGACGCGCCTCGGTTCGCGCTACGGCACGTCCTTCCGCCACCTCGCGGTCCGCGAGACCGTCGAGGTCTGACGCGTCAGGCGACGGATCCCGTCGCCGGCCACCTGCCCGACGAGAAGAAGCCCTCGAGGATGCCCAGCGCAGGCGTGGGGTCCAGGCCCTGCCGGGCGAGCCATGCGTCGTCGTCGTACGTGGCGGCGTAGCGGCTCCCCGAGTCGCACATCAGCGAGACGATGCTGCCCGTGCGGCCGTCGGCGATGAGGTCGGCAACGAGCTGCCAGACACCCCACAGGTTCGTGCCGGTGGACGGCCCGGCATGCAAGCCCGTCAGGGTGCGCAGGTGCCGGGCGGCCGCGACGGACGCCGCGTCCGGGACACGGATCATGGTGTCGATCACGGACGGCACGAAGCTCGGCTCGGGGCGCGGCCGGCCGATCCCCTCGATGCGGGACGGCCGCCCCACGGGTCGCGACCCGGGCTCCGCCCACGCGGGATAGAACGCGGAGTTCTCCGGGTCGACGACGGCGAGGCGGGTGGGGTAGCGGTGGTACCTGAGGTGGCGCCCGATCGTCGCGCTCGTACCACCGGTCCCCGCGCCGACGACGATCCACTCCGGCAGCGGATGGGCTTCGAGTGCGAGCTGACCGAAGATCGATTCGGCGATGTTGTTGTTCCCCCGCCAGTCCGTGGCCCGCTCGGCGAAGGTGAACTGGTCCATGTAGTGGCCACCGGTCTCCTGCGCGACGGCCTCTGCCGCGGCGTAGACCTCGGAGGCGTGCTCCACGAAGCGGCACGTCCCGCCGTACTGCTCGATCAGCGCGATCTTCTCCGGGCTCGTGGTGCCTGTCATGACCGCGATGAAGGGCAGGCCGAGGAGCTGGGCGAAATAGGCTTCGGACACCGCGGTCGAACCGCTCGAGGCCTCGACGATCGTCGTCCCCTCGGTGATCCAGCCGTTGACGAGGCCGAACAGGAACAGGGACCGGGCGAGCCGGTGCTTGAGGCTGCCGGTGCGGTGGGTCGATTCGTCCTTGAGGTAGACCTGCACGCCCCAGTGCGCGGGGAGGGGCACGGCGAAGAGGTGGGTGTCGGCCGAGCGGTTGGCGTCCGCCTCGATGCGCTGCACGGCGTCGTCGGACCAGACTCTGGCGGCGGCGGGGAACCTGGACATCCGGCCAGCCTACAAGCTGTCGCGGGTCCACGACGGGCGCTGCCGGGAAGGTCCTTGGTGTCGGGACCGCCGTGTGGTGGACTGGCGTCCATCAGGACCGGGCGTAGCCACCACCGCGATCCGGTCACCCGTCCCGACAGGAGATCTCGATGAAGACTCTGATGGATGTGCAGGAACTGCAGGACCGGATGACCTCCGGCGCGCAGACCCTCCTGCTCGATGTGCGCTGGGCCCTGGGCGACCCCCATGGCCACGAGCACTACCGCGCGGCCCACATACCCGGCGCCGTGTACGTGGACATGGAGACGCAGCTGTGCGCGCCCGGCGGGCCCGGTCTCGGCCGCCATCCGCTGCCCGCCGCCGACACGCTGCAGGAGGCGGCCCGCCAGTGGGGCCTCAACGACGGTGACACGGTGGTCGCCTACGACGAGTCGGGCAATCTGGCGGCGGCGCGCCTCTGGTGGCTCCTGAGGGACGCCGGCTTTCCCTCGGTCTGCCTGCTCGACGGCGGCCTGACGGCATGGCGCGCAGCCGGATTCGACGTGGAGGGCGGGGAGGAGCGGCACTGCGTCGGCTCCGTCCGGCTGTCCGCGGGCCATATGCCCGTGGTCTCGATCCCCGACCTGCTCGAACCGGCGGACCGCGGCCTGCTCCTGGATGCACGCGCCGGGGAACGTTACCGTGGCGAGTCGGAGCCCGTGGATCCGCAGGCCGGCCACATCCCGGGGGCCGTCAGTGCGCCCACGGCGGACAACCTCCGTGACGACCGGCGCTTCCGCCCGGCCGAGGAACTGCGGCGGCGTTTCGGTGCGCTCGGCGCGGACCGCGGACGTGTCGCGGTGTACTGCGGCTCGGGCATCACCGCAGCCCACGAGATCGCGGCCCTCGACATCGCAGGCATCGACGCCTCGCTGTTCCCTGGCTCCTGGTCGCAGTGGTCGACGACGGCAGGGCTTCCCGTCGCGACGGGCGCCTGATCCCCGCGATGCGCCGGCGGCCGGCCCGCGGCGGGCCGGTCTGGCCCGCCACGGGACGGCAGGGTAGCGTCGGAGCATGAACCCAGGACGTCCCGTACCGCCGCCCCTGCGCGGCGGCGTCGCGCTGACCCCCGGGCCGGCGCACGGCGACGTCCCGTCGGACGAGGCCCCAGGAGGATCGATGAGCACGCTGTTCACCCGGATCATCAACGGAGAGGTCCCCGGCCGCTTCGTCTGGCAGGACGACGACGTCGTCGCGTTCCTCACGATCGCCCCGATCACCCCCGGCCACACGCTCGTGGTGCCGCGCCGGGAGATCGAGCACTGGCTCGAGGCCGACGCCGGGACGCTCTCGAAGGTCATGGCCGTCGCCCAGAGGATCGGGAAGGCCCAGGAGGAGGCTTTCGGCGCGCGGCGCGTGGGGGTCCTGCTCGAGGGCTACGAGGTGCCCCATCTCCACGTCCACGTCTGGCCGACGCAGTCGCCGAAGGACTTCGACGTGAAGCGGGTGGACCTCGCGCCCGATCCCGCCGCCATGGACGGAGCCGCAGAGGCCCTGCGCGATGCCCTGCGGAAGGCCGGCCACGGAGCGAACGTCCCCGACTGACCGGGCGGGCACGATGCCGTCGCGGGACCTTCCCGACCCGGTGGTCCGGCCCCGTACCTCGAGCGCCCTCGGGCGGCTCGAGGCCGCGCGGCACTCCCGGCTCGTCCCGTCCCTTGACGGGCTGTCGCCGACCCCTCCTACCGCGCGGCGGCGAGCGCCTCGTTGAGGGCCGTCCGCACCCGCTTCTCGGACACCGAGTACGCGGTGCCGAGGTCCTGGGCGAACAGGCTGACCCGGAGTTCCTCGATCATCCAGCGCACCCGTGCCAGCGAAGCGGGCCGGTGTCGTCCCGCGGCGAGCGACGCGACGGCGTCGTCGTACTCGTCCTCGAGGCGCTGGATGACGGCCGTGGCGAGCCCGTCGCGCTGCACATTCGTCGGGAGCTTCTCGAGCCGGACCTCGATCGCCTTCAGGTAGCGGGGCAGGTGGGCGAGCTGGCCGTAGCCCGTCGCGGCGACGAAGCCGGGGTGGACGAGGTGTTCGAGCTGGCTCCGCACGTCGTTGAGGGCCGTGATCAGGGCGAGGCTCGTGGTGCCCCGCAGCTGCTTCTGGATGCGGCGATGGCTCGAGAGCACCTTCTCCACCGTCGCCGTGACCGTGAAGACGGTATCGATCAGCTCGGCCCGCACCTCCTCGTACAGGCGGTTGAAGGCCTCCTCGGTCCAGGGCAGCTCCTCCGGGACGAGCTTGTCGATGGCGGCCAACGAGCAGTCACGGATGAGTTCGGCGACACTGCCGTGGGGGTTCTGGCTGAACGTGAGTTTCTCGGTGTTGCTCAGGTGCTCCAGGACGTACTTGGCGGGGCTCGGGATGCGCAGCGACAGAAGCCGGATGACGCCCGCCCGCATGACGGTCGACTGCTGGCCGGCGTCCGGGAAGACCTTCAGGCCCACCGACGTGCCCTCGTCGACGACGGCGGGGAAACCGGTGACGCGGTGGCCGCCGATGGTGCGGGACACCTCGCGCTCGATCGTGCCGAAGGCCCACGTGGTCTCGCCGGTCCGCTCGGCCACCGCGGGTGCCTCCGCCACGGCGAGGCCGCCGCGGGCCGGTGCCCCGCCCGGGGCGGCCTGTCCGCCGCGGGCGGCGGCGTCCGCGGATCCGGCGTTCCGCGCGGCGCCGCGTCCCGCATGGTCGGTCCTGCCGTTCCGGCCGGCGGGTGCGGTGGCGGCCTTTCCCCGCCCACCACGGCCGGGTCCGCCCGCGGGTCGCATGCTGCCCGGGGTGGCGCCCAGTGACTGCGCGATGGCGCGGCTCACCGCGGGTGCCAGGGACTCCTTGAGCGCTTCCAGGTCGCGGGACTCGTCGAGCACGCGGCCGTCGGCGTCGACGATGCGGAACATCATCAGCAGGTGCGGGGGGACCGCCGACCAGTTCCACGACCCCGGCGGGACGATGTGCCCGCGCAGGCGCCGCAGCGCGAGTTCGAGGGACGCCTCGAGGTCGTCCTGCGCCGGGTCGAAGTCGGCGGCCAGGGCGGCGACGGCGGTACGGGCGACGTCGGGCGCCGGCACGAAGTTCTTCCGCACCTGCTTCGGCAGCGACTTGATGAGCGCCGTGACGAGTTCCACGCGCTGGCCCGGGATCTGCCAGCGGAAGGGCTTCGGGTCGAGCTGGTTGAGGAACAGGACCGGGATGGTCACCGTGACGCCGTCGTGGGCGCCCGGTGTCAGGGGCGAGAACTCGTAGGCCAGGGGCAGCTCGAAGCCCGCCTGGTGCCACACACTCGGGAAGGCCGCCTCGTCGAGCTCCGCGGCGTCCTCGCTGAGGAGTTTCTCCGGATCGAAGTCGAGCAGGTCCGGCTGGTCCTGGCGCGCGGTCTTCCACCACGAGTCGAAATGGCGCTCCGAGACCACCTCGGTGCCGATCCGCTGGTCGTAGAACTCGAAGAGCGTCTCGTCGTCCACGCGGAGGTCCCGCCGTCGGAGGCGGTTCTCGAGCTCCTCCACCTCGGCGAGGCGGGCCTGGTTGCGGCTGAAGAACGTGTGGTGCGTCTTCCAGTCGCCCTCGACGAGGGCATGCCGGATGAACAGCTCCCGCGCCACCTCCCGGTCGATCCGCCCGTAGTTGATGCGGCGCTGCGGCACGATCGGCACGCCGTAGAGCGTGACCTTCTCGTACGCCATGACCGAGCCCATCTTCCTCGACCAGTGCGGCTCGCTGTAGGTGCGCTTGACGAGGTGCGGCGCCACCTGCTCGGCCCACAGCGGGTCGATCCGGGCGACGACACGCGCCCACAGCCGCGAGGTCTCCACCAGCTCGGCGGCCATGACCCAGTCGGGCGACTTCTTGAACAGCGCCGAGCCGGGGAAGACGGCGAAGCGGGTCCCGCGGGCACCGGCGTACTCCCGCTTGCGCTGGTCGTAGAGGCCGATGTTGCTCAGCAGACCCGAGAGCAGGCTGATGTGGATCTGCTCGTGCAGCCCGACCGGGTCCACGGGACCGGCGGGCAGGGTGATGCCGAGCGGCTTCGCGAGCTGGCGCAGCTGCTGGAAGAGGTCCTGCCATTCCCGGACGCGCAGGTAGTTGATGAACTCCGCCTTGCAGAGCTTCCGGAACTGTGTCGAGGAGAGCTCATCCTGCTTCTCCTGCAGGTACCGCCACAGGTTGAGAAAGGCCGTGAAGTCCGAGTTCTCGTCCACAAAACGCTTGTGTTTCTCGGCGGCCTGCTGCTGCTTCGCCGGCTGGTCCGCCGAGGGCCGCTCGCGCGGGTCCTGGATGGTCAGCGCGGCGGCGAGGACCATGACCTCCTTCACCGAGCCACGCGAGCCCGCCTCCACGATCATGCGCCCGAGGCGGGGGTCCACGGGGAGCTGCGCGAGCTTGCGACCGACGGCGGAGAGGCCACCGTCGTCCTTCAGCGCCCCCAGTTCACGCAGCAGGGCGACGCCGTCGTTGATCGCCTTCGTCTCCGGCGGCTCCACGAAGGGGAACTCGGCGATGTCCTTGGGACTGCGCGTGACACCCATCGCGGCCATCTGGAGGATGACCGCCGCGAGGCTCGTCCGCAGGATCTCCGGCTCGGTGAAGGGCCTGCGCGACGCGAAGTCCTCCTCGGAGTAGAGGCGGATCGCGATACCGTTCGAGACACGTCCGCTACGGCCGGAGCGCTGGTTCGCCGACGCCTGCGAGACGCGCTCGATGGGCAGCCGCTGCACCTTCGTGCGGTGGGAGTAGCGGGAGATGCGGGCGGTCCCCGTGTCGATCACGTACTTGATGCCGGGTACGGTCAGCGACGTCTCGGCGACGTTTGTCGCGAGGACGATCCGGCGGTGGCTGCCGGTGGGACGGAACACCCGGTGCTGCTCCTCGAGCGAGAGCCGGGCGAACAGGGGCAGGACCTCCGTGCCGCGCAGGCGGGCCGTGGACTGGATCCGTGCCCGGAGGGCATCGGCGGCGTCGCGGATCTCGCGCTCGCCGGAGAAGAACACGAGGATGTCCCCGGGGGCTTCGAGCGAGAGTTCGTCCACGGCGTCGCAGACGGCGTCCAGCGGGTCGCGCTCCTCCTCGAGCTCGCTGTCCGCGCCGCCGTCCCCGTCGTCGAGCCCGCCGGGCGGCTGGTCGAGGGGCCGGTACCGGATCTCGACGGGATACGTGCGCCCCGAGACCTCGATGATCGGGGCGGGGGAGGTGTCCTCGACGGCGGCGTCGGCCGCAAAGTGGGCGGCGAAGCGCTCCGGGTCGATGGTGGCCGAGGTGATGATGACCTTGAGGTCGGGCCGTTCGGGCAGGATGCGCCGGAGGTACCCGAGGATGAAGTCGATGTTGAGGCTGCGCTCGTGGGCCTCGTCGATGATGATGGTGCTGTACTTGCGCAGCATCCGGTCGTGCTGGATCTCGGCGAGCAGGATCCCGTCCGTCATCAGCTTGATCTTCGTCTTCCGGCCCACCGACCCGGTGAAGCGGACCTGGTAGCCGACCTCCTCGCCGAGGTCCACCTGCAGTTCCTCGGCGATGCGCTCGGCGACCGTACGTGCCGCGAGGCGCCGCGGCTGGGTGTGGCCGATCAACCCGTGCTCGGCGAGGCCCAGCTCGAGGCACATCTTCGGGATCTGCGTCGTCTTACCGGACCCGGTCTCGCCGGCGATGATGGTGACCTGGTTGGCCGCGATCGCGGCCATGATGTCTGCCCGGCGTTCCGAGACGGGAAGGTCCGCGGGGTAGGAGATTGTCAGTGCCATAGTTGCCTGCCAGTCTAGTTGCTCGCACCCGGCGGCAGGCGGGCGTTCACTGAGGGCAGGCCTCCGTCACTCGTGGGCGTCGGCTCCGGAGCGGACACCGGTCGCAGCGGAACGGCGCAGTCGCTCGGCCACGACGAGGGCGCGCTCGCGCATCTCGGCGGGCTCGAGGACCTCGAAGTCGATGTCCCAGCTCGCGAGGTAGGCCAGCGGGAAGTCGAGGGAGTCGAAGCCTGCCCGGAGGAGCGTGTGCCCGTCGCCGTCCGCCTCGAGCGTGCCGGTGCTCGACGGGACGCGCGCCTCGAGTTCCGCCAGGGGCGCGGAGAACCGGATGACGGCGTCGTACGAGTAGGGCGACCGCGTGATGGACTCTTGGACGTAGGCCGCGAGGTCCGCGGCGGGCAGCGGGCGGGGCGCGAAGCGGTCCCTCGCCACGGGGACGCTCTGGCAGCGATCCACGCGGAACGTCCGCCAGTCCTCCCTCGAGCGGTCGAAGGCCACGAGGTACCAGCGCCTGCCCGTGTCGACGAGGCGGTAGGGCTCGACGATCCGCCGGGACGATTCGCCGTCGTGCCGGTCGTAGCGGAACGCGACGCAGCGCCGCTCCGTGATGGCCGCCGAGAACGCCGTGAGCACCTCGGGGTTGACCGGCGTGCTGGCCGCCGCCATGCGCGTCACCGCGGAGCGGAGGCCCGAGAAGCGCGGGCGCAGGCGGGGCGGCAGGACCTGTTCGAGCTTCGTGAGGGCGCGGACGGACGCTTCCCCGACCCCGGAGACGGGGCTGGCCGTCACCGCCGTCAGCCCGATCGCGACCGCGAGCGCCTCGTCGTCGTCGAGCAGGAGCGGCGGGAGCTGCGCGCCGGCGCCCAGCTGGTAGCCGCCGGCCACGCCGGGGGAGGCGTTGATCGGGTAGCCCAGGGTGCGCAGTTTCCCGATGTCCCGGCGGACGGTGCGTTCGGTGACATCCATGCGCTGCGCCAGGGCCGGTCCGGTCCACTCCCGCCTCAGCTGCAGGAGCGAGAGGAGTTGCAGCAGGCGGGCCGACGTCTCGATCATGCCGCAACGGTACAGCGACCTGCGGACAGCTGCTGTCCGCATCACGCGTTGTGCGGGGAGCGCGTCCGCCGGGTGTGCGGCCACGTCCTGCCTCGGGTCGTGCCCTTCCTCACCCGCTGTCCCGCCGGCTGCAGGACCAGCCACAGCATCCACCCGGCCAGGGCGGCCGTTCCCACGAGGACCGCGAGGAGACTGGGTGCGGCGTCGTCCACGAGCAGCGCCAGGGCGGCCACGGGCTGCGCTGCCGCCTGGATGCGGAGGAAGGACAGGCCCAGCTCGGCGAGGGCGGTCCTGCTGATCCAGCCGTGCAGGGGCAGTGGCAGGAGCAGGAGGTAGAGGACGAAGACGGCGTGCAGTCCGGCCACGAAGACAGGGAGCCACAGTGACCCGGCAGGCACGTTGACCGCGTAGGCCACCACCAGGAGCAGGAGGGACAGCGAGACAGGCCCGATCGACGGGGCCACGGCCGCACCCGCCGCCACGACGACGGGCAGCAGGACCCACGCGGAACCGTTCCAGACGACACCCCCCAGCAGGACCGCGGCGAGGGCCGTGGCGCACCGCACCAGCCACAGGGGGACGAGCCCCTGCCGGTCGGGCACCGCCGGGACGCCGCTCCGCGCCCGGCGCCGAGGGATCACGGTCCCCTCCAGGCGGTGCTCCGGCCTCCGCGCCGGTCGGCCTGCCGAACAAGCAGGCGGAGGCCTGCGTCGAGACCCGTGTCGGCCCCGGGATCCGGGTCGGAAGCCGCAGCGAACCCGTCGCGGCCGGTGTCCACCCCTGCCGCCGCCATCCCGCGGAACACGGGGATGCCCCCGTGCCGCAGGTCGTCGAGCAGGAGGCGACGGCGCAGGAGGGTGAGCCGTACCGCCAGGGACTGCGCCGTCGTCGACTCCGTCCTGTGGAGCGGCGGCACGCAGTCGACGCCGGCGACGAGGTGCCCCTGGGCCTGCCACAGGCGCAGGAGGCGGGCGGGCTCCTCATCGAGGAAGGCGGAGAACACGACGACGACGGCACCCTGCGGAGGGACGGGGTCGCGTCGCCGTCGCCGTCGCGGCACCACCGACGTTCCGGCCAGGCGGGTCCTGACCTGCTCCAGGTGCCGCGCACCCGCGGCCGAACGCAGGGCCCGTCGGGCACCCGACAGGTCGGCGAGCCCCACGCGGTCGCCGACCGCCAGGTAGGACGCCGCCACCGTCGCCGCGGCGGTACGCGCCACGTGGAGGGATGCCGGGGCAATGCGCGGCGGATCAGCGACGAACCAGTCCCCGGTCGACGCCGGAAGGTCGTGGGCCTGGTCGACGACGAGGAACACGGATGCCTCGGCATCGGCGAAGGTCCGGCGGACCATGAGCCTGTCCTGGTCGGCCGATCGGCGCGCGGTGGCCCGCCAGTCGATCCGCCGGAGCCGGTCACCCGTCTGCAGGGGTGCGATGGACCGCAGCTCCCCGCCCTCGCCGGGGCGCCTCGACGCGTGGGTCCCCGCAAGGCCCACGAGGCGTCGCGAGGCTGGATGCGCGAGCAGTGGTCCCACCGGCGGGAGGATGCCGACCCGGACCGGGACGGCCTGCGCGAAGCCCGTCGCGTCCGAGAGGTCTGCCCGGAAGCTCGCCGCGCCGTACGCCAGGACCTCGAGCTCCCCGGACGGCGGTGCATCCACGAGCACCGAGCACTCCTCGTCCGACCGCAGGACCAGTGCGTCCGGCCGGCATCCCGCCGCGGCCAGCGTGGTCGCGACGAGCCGCTTCTGCGCGGGCTCCGCCTCCTGCTGCGGTGCGAGCAGGAGGCGGAGGCGTGAGCCCCGGCCCTCGGCGCGCCGCTCCACCGTGATGCGGGCGGGTGGGCCCGCGCCGACGCGCATCCCGGTGCGGCCGGACAGGGCGAGGAGTGCGAACGGCGTGGCGAGGGCGACCGTGTCCGCCCGGCCCGACACGAGTCCGGCCACGACGCAGACCAGGGTGAGGACCACGGCCAGGGCCCAGACGGGGGACCTGCCGTCCCGGCCGCTGCTAGCCATGCGGCGCGGTCGACGGCGTCGGGATCTCTGCTAGGACGTCCCGCACCACCGTCTCGGCAGCAACGCCCTGCGCCCAGGAGGACGGCGTCAGCGTGAGCCGGTGAGCGAGGACGGCGACGGCACCGTCCTTCACGTCCTCGGGAAGGACGAAGTCGCGGCCGTCGAGCACCGCGAGGGCGCGGCCGAGCAGCACGAGCGCCTGGGAACCACGGGGCGAGGCGCCCACCTCGACGGCGGGGTGGCTGCGCGTCGCTGCCGTGAGCCGCACCGCGTAGTCGATGACGTCGTCGTCCACCCCCACGGACTCGACGGCCGCCTGTAGGCGCAGCAGGCCGTCGGCCGTCGTGACGCTCTCCACCCGCGTCTCCTCCTGGCGGCGCGAGATCCTGCGCGCGATGATGTCCCGCTCGCCTGCCGGGCCCGGGTAGCCGAAGCGCAGGCGCACCAGGAAGCGGTCCAGCTGCGCCTCCGGCAGCGGATACGTGCCCTCGAACTCGATCGGGTTGGATGTCGCGAAGACATGGAAGGGCCGCCGGAGCGGCAGTGTGGTGCCTTCCGCGGACACCTGCGCCTCCGCCATGGCCTCGAGGAGGGCGGACTGGGTCTTGGGTGATGTCCTGTTGATCTCGTCGGCGAGGAAGAGGCCCGCGAAGATCGGGCCGGGCCGGAACTCGAACTCCCGCGTGGCGGGGTTGAAGATCGACGAGCCGGTCACGTCGGAGGGCAGCAGGTCGGGCGTGAACTGGAGCCGGCGGAACTCGAGCCCGAGCGCCTGCGCGAGGGTCTTCGCCGCGAGGGTCTTCCCGAGGCCGGGCAGGTCCTCGAACAGGACGTGCCCGCCCGCGAGGACGGCGGCGAGGGCCAGGCGTAGCGGATCCTCCGCGCCGACGACGACGGTCCCGGTGCGGTCGAGCACCTGGCGTCCCACGCGCGCGGCCTCGAGCGGATCCCCGTCCCCGGGATCGGCGGTACCGCCTGCCGCACCGGTCAGGTCGGCGTTCCGGGCTGTCATGGTCTCTCCTCGTGCCGGGCGGCGGGAAGGGTGGCCGCGGATGGGCGGGCGTGCGTCCGGGAGCCTGTCGACGTGGCTGCGATCCGGTCCAGCTCGTCGAGGAGGGACCGGATCTCGCGGTGCGTCAGGGTGGCGGGCCGTGCCCGCGTGAGGAAGGTCTCGAGCCCGCTGCTCCTCGGGACGTCCGGCCGCGCCGCGGCCAGGGACGCCGCGACGGCGTGCATCTCGAGGACCGCCCGCGTGCCGGGGTCGGCGGACGAGAGCGAGAACTCCAGCGCCTGCAGGTCCGCGAGGCCCCGGGCCTGCTCGGGCAGCGCCGGCAGGGTGGGGCGGGGGACCTCGATCGCTTCGAGGAGCCCGTTCGCGACACCCGCGGCGAGGGCCGCACCCACGAGGACGACCGCGTGGCGATCGTCGAGGCCGAAGAACCAGCAGGCGACGATCGCGAGCACGATCAGGACCCCGGTGACGGCCCACGCGGACGGTCTCACGGTGTCACCGCGGGCCGGGATGCGAGCGCGGCGGAGAGCTCTCCGACGGCGGCCACGGCCAGCTCGCGGTCGGCGGGGCCCAGGGGGAGGGACGGCCGGGCGCCGCGTGCCTGCCCGAAACGGGCGCGCTGGTACAGGCGGTTGAGCGCGACCAGCGGCCGGGCGGGAAGATCGAGCGAGGGAGCTGCAGCACGGGCGAAATCCGTCGAGGTCTGTGCCGGCCCGCGCCGCACGCCTGCCGCGGCGCACAGGCGTTCGAGGTCCAGCCAGCACCGGATGACGGCGTCGGAGGTGTCGGTATCGCCGGTCAGTGCGGCACGGAAGGCCTCGGTCCAGGCGGGAAGGGCATCGGCGGGCGGTGCCGGCGTCGCGGGTGGTTGAAAAGCTGCCTGGTCCACCACGCGGTCCTCCGCCGTCTGTCCCGTGCGGAACCGCAGCAGGTACCGCACGAGCAGCGCCAGTGCGGCCATCGCGACGAGCAGGAGGGCCGCCACCGCGAGGTCGCCGCCGATCACCAGGCGCTCGCCGTCCCCGGGCAGGATCTCCTCCTGCGCGGTCGCCGACGGCGCCACCAGTGGGCCGGAGGGGATGGCGGGAGCGTCCAGCACGGGACGGGCCGAGAGATCCCCCATGGAAGCGGCAGCGAGGACGGCGAGGACGAGCACGAGGACCGTGAGCACCGCGGGGACGCGGTCCGGCCGGGGCCGCTGCGGCTCACCGTTCGTCCCCACGTTCCCCCCGCCGGTAGGTGCTGGTCCGGCCCCGGGGGCCGCATCCTGTGGAGCCTACCAAAACAGAACCGCCGCCGGCCTGGTGGCCGACGGCGGTGGACTCTGCGTGAGTCGTTTGTGCCCTCGATAGGATTCGAACCTACGACCTTCTGCTCCGGAGGCAGACGCTCTATCCCCTGAGCTACGAAGGCGGACACGGGAACTCCCGTACCCGTTAGGGACTCGTAGAGCTTATCAGGTGGCGGTCGGGTCGGGAAACGCTCGTCGGTACCGACCGCGTCGCCGCCCCGTCCGGGTGTCAGTAGCCGAGGAAGGCATCGGTCCGGATGCGCGCGACGCCGGCCCTGCGTACCTCCGAGCGGATCCGCCCGAGGAACGCCGGCGACCCCGAGGCGAGCACCCTGCGTTCCCCGAGGTCCGGCACCGCGGTGAGGAGGGTGTCCGAGGTCGGCTCGGCGCCACCGTGGATCCACCGTTCGGGGAGTGCCGGCGCAGGCCCCGCCGTGGGCATGAACAGCACCACCCGCGTGCCGAGCTCGAGCAGCTCGTCGCGGAAGGCGATCTCCTGTTCGCTCCTGACCTCGTAGGCGAGGACGACGTCGCGCTCCTCGCCGCGCGCGGCGAGGTCGCGCAGCTGGCTGATGAAGGGGGTGACCCCGATCCCGCCCGCGGCGAGGAGCAGGGGGACCGACGGATCGCGCGGGAGGCTGAAATCGCCGCCCACGAGTGTCCCGGTGATGCGGGCCTCCTTCGGCAGCTCGAGGAGTGCCTTCTTGAAGGAACTGCCCGATGCGGTGGTCCGCAGGCCGAAGGAGAGGGCTTCCCTGTCCTGCGGGGCGGAGGTGATGCTGAAGATCCTCCGGCTGCCGCGGCTGTCCGCGCCGCGGTGCGGCATGGAGAGCTCCATGTACTGCCCTGCCCGGAAGCGCACGGGGCGGGCAGGTTCGAAGACGAGCTCGGTGCTGGTGGGTGTCAGCTGCCGCGATCCGGCGAAGGACAGCCGTACGCCGCGCCGCTGGCCCATGAGGAACGCGACGGCGTTGCCGATCAGGAGGGCGAACTCCGGGCCGAGGAAGACCGGTCCGACGGACAGCTGGAGCGCGAAGACCGCGCCGACGGTCCCGGCGAACAGCCACTGCTGCCAGCGGAGCGGAGGCAGGGTGAGCGGCTCCGTCATCATGAAACCGAGCAGGAACAGGACGGGGTACGACGTCAGGACGAGCTGCAGTCCGGTGCCCGGTGTCATCCCGGACCGGGCGAGTCCGTAGAGCAGGATGCCGACCGCCACGAGCAGGAAGACCGCCCCCATCGGGAGCTTCCGCGTGCGGTACAGGAGGAGCGCGGCGCCCAGTGCGACGACCGGGAGCATGTAGGGGTTGGCGACCCACCAGGCCGCGGCACCCACGCCGAGCAGGGTGGCGACCACGGCACCCGTCGCCGCGGGGTTGAAGATGTGCCGTCCACGGAAGGCCAGGAGGAACTTCGACGCACCGGCGGCGATTCCGGCCGCGAGGATGCCGCCGAGCCCGGACGCGGTGCTCGAGGGGAAGATGATCAGGAACACGATCAGTCCCGTGATGAGCGACGAGTCGGTGTGCGGACGCAGCCGCAGGATCAGGGCCATCAGCCGGGTCCCGATGATCGTCCCGCCGACCGCGGCCACGAGCGTCCCGCCGAGCTCGGTCGGGGTGTAGGCGAGGAGGCCCGTCAGCGACAGCGCGAACGCCTCCACCGTCAGCACCAGGAGCAGGATCAGCGTCAGCCGGTACATGGTCATGCGGCCCAGCAGGCCGTCGAGTGCTGCGGTCATGAGAACAGGGCTCCTGCGAGGGGGTCGGAATAGCGGGCGCGTCCGTCCGAGTACATCAGGACGAAGTCGAAATCGAAGGTTCCGGCGAGGTCCGCGGGGTCCGCGACGAACAGGGCGGTGCACAGGCCGTCGGCCGTCATGGCGTCCTCGGCGAGGACCCAGGTGGCGACGACGGAGTCCACGGTACGGCCCGTCCGGGCGTCGAGGACGTGGTGCAGGCCGTCCCCCCACACGCGGCGGTTGGCGGCCGAGGCGCACAGCGCGCCGGCGCCCAGTTCCACCGTCCCGATGGCCGACGACGGATCGTAGGGGTGCTCGAGGCCGACGGTGATGGTACCGGCGCCTGCCCGCCGCATGTCGCCGCTGGCGTCGACGACCACGTCCTCGTGGCCGGCAGCGACGAGGGCGCCGAGCATGAGGTCCACGAGCTGGCCCTTGCCCGCGGCTCCGACGTCCAGGAGGGCCGGCTCGAGCAGCGTGACGCCGTCGTCCGTCCACTCGAGGACGTCCTCCCAGGCCCGCGCCGGTGCCGGCGCCTCGGAGGGGACGAAGGAGTAGGCGGCGTCGTAGCCCTGGGCGGCGAGCCGCTCACCGACCAGGGGGGAGACGCCGCCGCCGGTGAGGTCGTACAGCGAGCGCAGGAGCCGGCCGAGGGGCGCCCCGTGGTGGGGCAGGGCGAGCCGTCCTCCGGTCCGCGCCAGCGCCGTGATGCCCGAGTCCTCCCGGAACCGCGAGTAGACGGCGTCGTACTCCTCGGCGAGTCGCAGCAGCCCGGACCTCTGCTCCGGTGCCAGGGGCGAGGCGCTGTCCACGCGCCACCGGGTGCCGATCGCGTCGAAGCCGAAGGTGTCCGCCACGCCGATCGGCCTAGAGCCGGGCCTCGCTCTTGATCTTGCCGGTCGCCTCGTTGAAGCCTCCGCTGGTCAGCGAGGACCCGGCCACCTTGTCCACGGAGAGCTCGTCGAGCTTCTTGCCGACGATCGCGTCGGAGATCCCGCCCGCGAAGCGTCCCTGGTACGTCTTCGTGGTCGGGTTGTCGGGCATCGGCTCGACCTCCACGGCTGTGACGACGTCGGCCTCCAGCGTGAGGGTCACCCCCACCTCCTCCGGACCGGCGGGGGACTGGTAGGAGCCGTCCTGGGTGTAGGTGCCGTCCTTGTAGACCTGGCCACCGGTTCCGGCCCCGCCCGGAGTCCCGGGGTCGGCGGGTGCGGCCGACCCGGCGTCGGGGTCGCCGGCCGCGGACGTCGTAGGAGCAGCGGCGGGTGCCTCGTCGGCAGGTGATCCGGCCTCGGCGCCGGCGCAGCCCGTCACGCCGAGGATCGAGACGGCGGCGAGAGCGGTCAGCACCCGTTGGTGGATGGAGAACTCCGTGCGACCCCGTGTTCCGGTCGGGGATGTCTCCGTCAGGCCTGTACTGGTCATGTGGTTGCTCCTGGTGATCGCCGGGCGGAACGCCCGCGCCGAAGAATTGGTTTAAACCGAAAGTAACGCGTCCGTACCGTTCAACGTCCTATTGCGGGATTCGTTTCTGCGCGCGCCGGAGACGGGCCTCGCAGGCCTGCTCGGGCCCGTGCCCCCTCCGGAGGCGGCGCATCCAGGAGCCGACATGGGCCGCGTCACGAAAATCAGGGTGCCGGGGACGGCGCCGCTATGCTTGACGGGTGACTCCCGAAGAACTCTCTGCCGCTATTTCCGCCTGCCTGAGGGCCGCCGTCGAAGCCGGTGACCTCAGTATCGACCTCCCCTCGGAGGTGCGCGTGGAGCGACCGAAGAACCGGGAGCACGGCGACTGGGCCACGAACATCGCCCTGCAGCTGGGCAAGAAGGCCGGGATGAACCCGCGCGCGTTCGCCCAGCTCCTCAGCGACCGGCTCGCAGGGATCGACGGCGTGAAGAGCGTCGACATCGCGGGCCCGGGCTTCCTCAACATCACGCTCGACGCCGGGGCCGCGGGCGAGCTGGCCCGCACGATCGTCGAGGCCGGCCCCGCCTACGGCACCAACGAGGCACTCGCGGGCCACACCATCAACATGGAGTTCGTATCGGCCAACCCTACGGGTCCGCTGCACCTCGCCCACACGCGGTGGGCCGCCCTCGGTGATTCCATCGCGCGCGTACTCCGGGCCAGCGGCGCACAGGTGACCACGGAGTACTACATCAACGACGCCGGCACCCAGATGAACAACTTCGCGGCCTCCGTCCTTGCGACCATCAAGGGCCGACCGACGCCGGAGGGCGGTTACCCCGGCCAGTACATCGCCGATCTCGGCCGCTCCGTCCTCGCCGACCGCCCCGAGGTGGCGGACCTGGACGACGACACCGCGCTCCCGATCGTGCGCGCCCTCGCCTACGAGGCACAGATGGCCGACATCAGGGAGACGCTGGCGGACTTCGGAGTGCACTTCGACGTGTTCTTCTCCGAGTCCGCACTGCACGACGGTGGCGCCGTGGAGCAGGCCGTCGACCGCCTGCGCGGGCAGGGCCACGTGTTCGACGAGGGCGGCGCCGTCTGGCTCCGCACGACCGACTTCGGCGACGACAAGGACCGCGTCCTCATCAGGGCCAACGGCGAGCCCACGTACTTCGCCTCCGACGCTGCGTACTACCTCTCCAAGAAGGACCGGGGCTTCCCCGAGAAGATCTATCTCCTCGGAGCGGACCACCACGGCTACATCGGCCGCCTCAAGGCCATCGCGGCCTGCGCCGGCGACGACATGGAGGAGAACATCCAGGTCCTCATCGGCCAGATGGTGTCCGTGAACGGCGCCAGGCTCTCCAAGCGCGCCGGAAACATCATCGAGCTGCGGGACCTGCTCGACTGGCTCGGCAAGGACGCGTTGCGCTACTCCCTCGGACGGTCGCCGGCCGACTCGGCCATGTCCATCGATCCCGAGCTGCTGCGGAAGAACACCAACGAGAACCCCGTGTTCTACGTGCAGTACGCCCACGCCCGGACGCACGCCGTCGCGCGCAATGCGGTGTCCGCGGGAGTGGACACCAGCACCTTCGACGCCGCGTCGCTCGCGCACCCCACCGAGGGCGAGCTGCTGGCGGCACTCGGACAGTTCCCCGGCGTCGTGGCGCAGTCAGCGACCTTCCGCGAGCCGCACCGCGTGGCCCGGCACCTCGAGGTCATCGCGGGGACGTACCACCGCTGGTACGACGCGTGCCGGGTCGCCCCGCTCGGCGACGCCGCCGTCGAGGACGTGCACCGCTCGCGCCTGTGGCTGAACAACGCGACACAGCAGGTCCTGGCCAACGGCCTGGACCTCCTCGGCGTGTCCGCGCCGGAGAGGATGTAGCCGTGGCTGCCGAAGCATCCCCGCTCGCACCGGACTGGCTGTCCGTCCCCGCCGACCAGGCCCGGCTCGATGCCAAGCTGTGGGCCGAGGACGTGGACCGCGGGACGGACGGCGTGCTGCAGGTCGACGGGATCCCCGTGACCGAGCTCGCCCGGCAGTACGGCACGCCCCTCTTCGTGATGTCCGAGCGCGACTTCCGGACCCGAGCCGCCACGTTCCGCGACGCGTTCGATGACGCCTTCCGCGACCTGTGCGGGGGAGTGGACGTGTTCTACGCCGGCAAGTCCTTCCTCTGCAGCGAGGTGGCGCACTGGGTCCGCGAGGAGGGCCTCGGACTCGACACCTGCTCGGGCGGGGAGCTCGCCGTGGCCCTGCGCGCCGGGATGCCGGGACACCGGCTCGGGCTGCACGGGAACAACAAGTCGGCCGCCGAGATCACCCGCGCCATCGATGCCGACCTCGGCCGGATCGTCGTCGACAGCCTGCAGGAGGTCACCCTGGTCGGCGACCTGGCCGTCCAGCGCGGCCGCAGGGCGAACGTCATGATCCGCCTGACGCCCGGGGTCCACGCGCACACGCACGAGTTCATCGCCACGGCCCACGAGGACCAGAAGTTCGGCCTGTCGCTCACCACCGAGCAGGGCCCGGGACAGGACGACGTGCAGGACGACGTGCAGGACGACGGCGCGTCGTCGCCCGCTGCCCGCGCGGTCGCCGACGCCCTCGCCCACCCGGGCATCAACCTCCTCGGCGTGCACTGCCACATCGGGTCGCAGATCTTCGAGCCCGAGGGCTTCGAACTCGCGGCGCAGCGGCTGCTCGGTTTCCTCGCCGGAGTGCGTGACCGGCACGGCGTCGAACTGCCCGAGCTCGATCTCGGCGGCGGCTACGGCATCGCCTACACCGAGGCGGACGAACCTCGGCCGGCAGCGGAGATCGCCCGTGCGATGGCCGCCGTCGTCGGATCCACCTGCCGCGAGCTGGGGCTGCGGGTACCGCGGATCTCGATCGAGCCGGGCCGCGCGATCGTGGGTCCCACCACCTTCACCCTCTACACCGCCGGCACCACGAAGACCGTGCGCGTGGACGCGGCCGCGAACGGATCCGAGGTCGTCCAGGACACGAGCGTTACGCACCCGCGCCGCTATGTGTCGGTGGACGGCGGCATGAGCGACAACGCCCGTCCGGTGCTCTACGGCGCGGATTACTCGGCCGTGCTGGCCTCCAGGACGTCCGCAGCCGATCCCCTGCTCTCCCGCGTGGTTGGGAAACACTGCGAGAGCGGTGACATTGTGGTGCGGGACGTCTACCTCCCGGAGGACACCGGAGCCGGCGACCTCCTCGCCGTCCCGGGCACCGGAGCCTACTGCTGGGTGTTGTCGAGCAACTACAACTACCTTCCGCGCCCGCCCGTCGTGGCGGTGGCCGACGGGGCAGCCAGGCTCATCGTCCGCGGCGAGACCGAGGAGGACCTGTTCCGCAGGGACGTCCAGCGCGAACCCGCCGTACCCGTCCCGGATCCAGGAGCTTCACACACCGCATGAATGCACCAGCAACGACCCCCGCACCCCTGCGCGTAGCCCTGCTGGGCTGCGGCAACGTCGGCTCCCAGGTGGCCCGCATCCTCCTCGAGAACGCGGAGGACCTCGGCCGCCGCGCGGGCGCGCCCCTCGAACTCGTCGGCGTCGCCGTCCGCACCCTGGACGCGCGCCGCGACGTCGAGCTCCCGGAGGGACTCCTCACGACGGACGCGGAGTCGCTCGTCGAGGACGCCGACATCGTGATCGAGCTCATGGGCGGCATCGAGCCGGCCAAGTCCCTCATCCTCCGGGCGATCCGGCACGGGGCCACCGTCGTCAGCGGCAACAAGGCCCTCCTCGCGCAGGACGGGCCGGAGCTCTACGAGCAGGCAGACGCCGCCGGGGTGCAGCTGTCCTACGAGGCGGCCGTCGCCGGGGCGGTGCCCATCCTCCGGCCCATCCGCGACAGTCTGTCGGGGGACCGCATCACGCGCGTGCTCGGCATCGTCAACGGCACCACGAACTACATCCTCGACCAGATGGACTCCACCGGGGCATCCTTCGCGGACGCACTGAAGGCCGCCCAGGACCTCGGCTACGCCGAGGCCGATCCCACCGCCGACGTCGAGGGCCATGATGCCGCCGCGAAGGCCGCGATCCTCGCCTCCCTGTCCTTCCACACGCGCTTCGCCCTCGAGAACGTCCACTGCGAGGGCATCACGACCGTCACCGCCGACGACATCGCCGCCGCGACCGAGGACGGCTACGTGATCAAGCTGCTGGCCATCGCGGAGATGCTCACGGACGACGCCGGCGCAGCCGGGGTCGGCGTGCGCGTCCACCCGACCCTCCTGCCGCGGTCGCACCCGCTCGCAGCGGTCCGCGGCGCCTTCAATGCCGTCTTCGTCGAGGCGGAGAACGCCGGCGAACTCATGTTCTACGGTCAGGGAGCCGGTGGCACCCCGACGGCGTCGGCCGTGCTCGGCGACGTCATCAGCGCCGCGCGCCGCATGGTGCTCGGCGGTCCCGGCCGCACCGAGACCACCACCGGCCACGTCCCGCCGCTGAGCATCGACACCGTCCGGACGAGCTACTGCATCGGCCTGCAGGTCGCCGACCAGCCCGGGGTCCTGGCGCGCATCGCGCAGATCTTCGCCGAGAACGGCGTCTCCATCGAGACGATGCGCCAGCGCATCCACCAGGGCGGTGCCGACGGCGGCACCACCGCCGAACTGAGGATCGTCACCCACCGTGCCCCCGAGGCGTCGCTCGCGGCGACCGTCAAGCAGGTCGCGGCGCTCGACGTCATCACCGCCGTCTCATCCGTGCTCCGAGTAGAGGGAATCTAAGTGGCCCACCAGTGGCGCGGAGTCATCCGCGAATACGCCGAACGACTGCCCGTGACGGATGCGACCGAGGTCATCACCCTCGGTGAGGGTGGAACGCCCCTCGTGCACGCACGGCACCTGTCCGAGCTGACGGGCTCCACCGTCTACCTGAAGGTCGAGGGCATGAATCCCACCGGGTCCTTCAAGGACCGGGGCATGACGATGGCCATGACCGCCGCCGTCGCGGCCGGCGCGAAGGCCGTGGTGTGCGCATCGACGGGCAACACCTCCGCATCGGCCGCCGCGTACGCCACGCAGGCGGGCATCACGTGCGCCGTGCTCGTGCCGGACGGCAAGATCTCCATGGGCAAGCTCAGCCAGGCCATCGCTCACGGCGCCCAGCTCCTGCAGGTCAACGGCAATTTCGACAACTGCCTCGACGTCGCGCGGAAGCTCGCGGAGGCCTATCCCGTCTTCTTGGTGAACTCCGTGAACCCGGCGCGGCTCGAGGGGCAGAAGACCGCGGCCTTCGAGGTCGTCGACACCCTGGGCGACGCCCCGGACTACCACCTGATGCCCGTCGGCAACGCCGGTAACATCAGCGCGTACTGGAAGGGCTACAAGGAGTACGCGGCGCCCTACGCCTCCATGCACCATGGTGAGCTGCCCGCCGTCGCCACCCGGACGCCGATCATGTGGGGTTTCCAGGCGGAAGGCGCGTCGCCGCTGGTCAAGGGCCACCCGATCACGGAACCCGACACCATCGCCACCGCCATCCGGATCGGCAACCCCGCGTCGTGGGACTTCGCCGTCGCCGCCCGCGACGAGTCCGGCGGACTCATCGAGGCCGTGACCGACGAGGAGATCCTCGACGCGCACCGCTGGCTGTCCTCCCGCGAGGGCGTGTTCGTGGAGCCCGCATCCGCCGCAGGCGTCGCCGGGCTGATCAAGAAGCACGCCGAAGGGCTCGTGCCGTCGGGCAAGACGATCGTCATCACGGTCACCGGCCACGGCCTGAAGGACCCGCAGTGGGCGCTGCGCACGGCGGACGGCGCCGACGTGGAGCCCACGAAGGTGGAGTTCGACGTCGTCAGCGTCGCCGCCGCGCTCGGGCTCGAGGACTGACATGGCGGGTGTGCAGGCAGCACCTGCGTCGTCGGAGGTCTCGGAGGTCTCGGAGGTCTCGGACTTCCCGGCCGTCGAGGCAGGCCAGGACGTGGTGGTGCGGGTTCCCGCCACCAGCGCGAACCTGGGGCCCGGCTTCGACACCCTCGGACTCGCGCTGGCGCTGCACGACACCGTGCGTGTCCGCACCACGACGTCGGGCTCGACGACGGTGCACGCCACGGGGGAGGGGGCGGCCGGACTGCCCGCTGATGAGACCCACCTCGTCGCGAGGTCCCTGATCAGCACGCTGCACCGCGTGGGGCGGCGGGCGCCCGGGCTCGAGCTCGACACCGTGAACGTCGTGCCGCACGGCAGGGGCATGGGCTCCTCCGCCGCGGCGATCGTCGCCGGGGTCCTCGCCGGCAACGCCCTGCTGCCCGCGGACGAGCAACTGGACGCCGCGCACCTCCTGCAGTGGGCGGCCTCGATCGAGGGCCACCCGGACAACGTGGCCCCCGCGCTCGGCGGAGCCCTCGCCATCTCCTGGGAGAGCGGCAGGGCCTACCACACCACGCGCGTCGAGGTTCATCCGGACATCATCCCCGTGATCGCCGTCCCGGATCTCGCGCTGTCCACGGAGAGCGCCCGCGCACTCCTCCCGCCGTCGGTCTCCCACCACAGCGCCGCGGCGAATGCCGGCCGCGCCGCGCTCCTGGTCCACGCCCTCGGCGCTGATCCGTCGCTGCTGTTCCCCGCCACGCAGGACTCCCTGCACCAGGACTACCGCGCGCAGGCGATGCTCCCGAGCGCCACCCTCCTGCGAGGCCTCCGTGCGGCGGGATTCGCCAGCACCATCTCAGGGGCCGGACCGAGCGTCCTGACCCTGGCGGTGGGAGAGGCCGGTGCCCGTGCCGCCGAGGACGCCGTCCGGTCGCTCGTCGCACAGGGCGACACCCCCGCGTCCTGGCGGGTCCTCCGGCTCGCGGTGGAGCGGGAAGGTGCTAAAGTGGAGGTGCACCAGGGGTAGGAACGTCGGGCGAATCTTGCGTCTTGCGCAACTACCGTGTCTTTCACCAGACGCCATGTGCTTCTGTTGAGCTGGCCGTCCTCTTCTCTAGACCGCCGCGAAAACTGCAGGTTCCATCAGCAGCAGCACATCCTCCGGTGTAGCCTCCGACCTTATCTTTGTGCGTGCGGATCTCTCCTCCCGCACATCGACATCCGCGGGCTCCCAGCACACGCGGCCCTGCCGGATTGCCTCCGGCTCGGCCGAACCCCGCCTGCTTTCACCTGCGGCACGGGGCAAACCACCGCGGACCACCGATCAGGTGGCCGCCCGACGAGGGGGAAGGATCCTTCGTGACTGAAACCACTGACCTGTTACCAGGTGTGGCCACCCAAGACGCTGAAGCAACCGGCGCAACAACTTCCAAGAGCAGCGGCCTTGCAGGCCTGAAGCTCGCCCAGCTCCAGGCCCTCGCGGGCCAGCTCGGCATCACCGGCGGATCGAGGATGCGCAAGAGCGACCTCGTGTCGGCGATCTCCGACCACCAGCGCGGATCCGCAGTCGCCGACCGCCAGAAGACCCCCGCGGTCCGCAGTGAGCGCAGCGCAGACGCAGAGCGTCCCGCGACCGCCACCGTCCAGACCGGGACCGCCGCGGACAGCGGACAGGACGAGCAGTCGGCTCCGGCCGAGCGCCAGCCCCGCACCCGCAACCGCAACCGCCGCGCGGGCAGCGACGGCGTCGTCTCCGCACCCGCGTCCGACGCCGAACCGATCGCCACCGAGCAGGTCGAGGCCCCGTCGCGCGACGCCGCCGAGGAGACTCCTGCCGGTGAGCAGCAGGACCGCGACAACGGCGGGCGCAACCAGCGGAACCGCCGCAACCGTCGCGGCGAGGACCGCTCCGAGGCCCAGGCGGGCTCGAACGAGTCCCAGAACGGCTCGCAGGGCGACGCCCAGAACGCCGGCCAGAACGAGTCCCAGCCCGAGGCCCAGTCCGGCCAGCAGGGCGAGGGACGGGGCGACCGCAACGAGCGCCGCTCCCGTTCACGCAACGGTCGCGACGAGGACCGTTCGAACGCTCCGGGCGACGGCCAGAACGACAGCGGCCGCAACGGCAGCGAGCGCAGCGACAACCGCGGCAACGGCTCCAACGGAGCCAATGGCGATGACGACGGCCGCGGCCGCAACCGCCGCAACCGCGCGAACCGCAACGGCACCAGCGGTCCCGAGGACCGCAACAGCCGCTTCCGCGACCGCAACGACCGCAACGAGCGCAACGACCGTCGCCGCAACCGCAACCAGCCCGACGTCGACGACGTCGAGGTGACCGAGGACGACGTCCTGCTGCCGGTCGCCGGCATCCTCGACGTCCTCGAGAACTACGCCTTCGTGCGCACCTCCGGCTACCTGCCGGGCCCGAACGACGTCTACGTGTCGCTCGCCCAGGTCAAGAAGCACAACCTGCGCAAGGGCGACGCCGTCGTCGGCGCGATCCGTGCTCCCCGCGAGGGCGAGACCCAGGCCAGCGCACGCCAGAAGTTCAACGCCCTGGTGCGCGTCACCTCGGTGAACGGCAAGCCCGCCGAGGACCTCAAGGACCGCGTCGAGTTCGCGAAGCTCGTTCCGCTCTACCCCTCGGACCGCCTTCGCCTCGAGACGGACCCGAAGAAGATCGGCCCCCGCGTGATCGACCTCGTGGCCCCGATCGGCAAGGGCCAGCGTGGCCTGATCGTCTCCCCGCCGAAGGCCGGCAAGACCCTCATCCTGCAGGCGATCGCGAACGCCATCACGATCAACAATCCTGAGGTCCACCTCATGATGGTCCTGGTCGACGAGCGTCCCGAAGAAGTCACGGACATGCAGCGGACCGTCAAGGGCGAGGTCATCGCCTCGACGTTCGACCGTCCCGCCGACGACCACACCACGGTCGCCGAACTCTCCATCGAGCGCGCCAAGCGCCTCGTGGAGATGGGCATGGACGTCGTCGTGCTGCTCGACTCCATGACCCGCCTCGGACGTGCGTACAACCTCGCCGCTCCGGCGTCGGGCCGCATCCTCTCCGGTGGCGTGGACTCCGCGGCACTGTACCCGCCGAAGCGTTTCTTCGGCGCAGCGCGCAACATCGAGAACGGTGGCTCGCTCACCATCCTCGCCACCGCGCTGGTGGAGACCGGGTCCAAGATGGACGAGGTCATCTTCGAGGAGTTCAAGGGCACCGGCAACATGGAGCTCCGCCTCTCGCGCAGCCTCGCCGACAAGCGCATCTTCCCCGCCGTCGACGTCAATGCCTCCGGCACGCGCCGCGAGGAGAACCTGCTCTCGCCGGACGAGGTCAAGATCATGTGGAAGCTGCGTCGCGTGCTGTCGGGTCTGGAGACCCAGCAGGCACTCGAGCTGCTCACCAACAAGATCCGGGAGACGCAGTCCAACGTCGAGTTCCTGATGCAGGTCCAGAAGACCACGCTGGGCTCCAAGGACTCCGACTAGCAACGGCAGCCGTTCGGGACGGGCCGGCCATCTGGCCGGCCCGCCCCGGGCGGCTTCGTCCGTTAACCGGGGCGGTCGTCCCTGCCCTCCCGACCTTCGTAGACTGGCGGTAGACGCCGAAAGAGGTACACCCGATGTTCGAATCCATCCAGGGACTGCTCGACGAGCACTCCGAGCTGCAGGACCAGCTCGCCGACCCCGCCGTCCACGCCGACCAGGCGCTGGCCCGGAGGCTCGGCCGCCGGTACGCGGAGCTCGGCAGGATCGTCGATGCCCACAACCGGTGGACCGCCCTGCACGACGACCTTGAGGCCGCCCGCGAGATGGCGTCGGAGGACCCCGAGTTCGCCGCCGAGGTGCCCGTGCTCGAGGAGCAGCTCGCCACCGCCCAGGAGCGCCTGCGCCGCCTGCTCATCCCGCGTGACCCGAACGACGGCCGCAACGTCATCATCGAGGTCAAGGGCGGCGAGGGCGGCGACGAGGCGGCACTCTTCGCCGGCGATCTGCTCCGCATGTACGCGCGCTACGCCGAATCCCGGGGGTGGAAGACCGAACTCATCTCCGCCAACGAGTCCGACCTCGGTGGCTACAAGGACGTCCAGATGGCGATCAAGGGGTCCTCCAACGACCCCGCCGAGGGTGTCTACGCGCGCCTCAAGTTCGAGGGCGGCGTGCACCGCGTCCAGCGCGTGCCCGTCACCGAGTCGCAGGGCCGCATCCACACCTCCGCCGCAGGCGTCCTCGTGCTGCCCGAGGTCGACGAGCCGGAGGAGGTCGAGATCAGCCAGAACGACCTGAAGATCGACGTCTACCGCTCCTCGGGCCCCGGCGGACAGTCCGTCAACACGACCGACTCCGCGGTACGCATCACCCACCTGCCCACCGGGATCGTCGTCGCGATGCAGAACGAGAAGTCGCAGCTGCAGAACCGCGAGGCCGCGATGCGGGTCCTCCGCTCCCGCATCCTGGCACACGAGCAGGAGAAGATCGACGCCGCGAACTCCGACATCCGCAAGTCGCAGATCCGCACCATGGACCGGTCCGAGCGCATCCGGACCTACAACTACCCGGAGAACCGGATCGCCGACCACCGCACGGGCTACAAGGCCTACAACCTCGACGCCGTCATGAACGGCGATCTGGAGCCCGTGGTGCAGTCGGCCATCGAGATGGACGAGCAGGCCCGCCTGGACGCCATCGGCACGGAAGAGTAGGCGTGGAGGAGGCCCTGCGGGTCGCCGAACAACGGCTCCGCGACGCAGGGGTCCCCAGCCCCCGGGTGGACGCCGAGCTCCTGGCCGCCCACCTGCTCGGCGTCTCCCGCGGGAGGCTCAGGGCGCTGGCCCTGACCGGTGCCCCGGTGCCCCCGGGATTCGAGGCCCTCGTCGACGAGCGCGCGCGGCGCGTCCCGCTCCAGCACCTGACCGGGGTCGCCCACTTCCGTCGCGTCGAACTCGCGGTGGGTCCCGGCGTCTTCGTCCCGCGGCCCGAGACGGAGACGGTCGCACAACTGGTGATCGACCGGGCATCGCAGCTCGAGGGACCGAAGATCGTGGACCTCGGGACGGGATCGGGCGCCATCGCCGCGGCCGTGGCCGACGAGGTGCCCGGTGCGGACGTGCACGCCGTCGAGCTCAGCGACCTCGCCCTGGCCTGGGCCGCCCCGAACCTCGAGCCGTTCGGCGTGCAGCTCAGCCAGGGCGACCTGGCGACCGCACTCGCCGACCAGGACGGCACCTTCGACATCGTCGTGTCCAACCCCCCGTACATCCCGGCCGATGCCGTGCCGAACGAGCCGGAAGTGGCGGAGCACGACCCGCAGATGGCTCTCTACGGCGGGGGGGCGGACGGCATGCGCCTGCCGCGTGCCGCGGCCGCCTCCGCCGCCCGCCTCCTTCGGCCGGGCGGCTACTTCGTGATGGAGCACGCGGAGGTGCAGGCGCCCTGGGTCGCCGCCTTCCTCGAGCAGGCGGATGTCTGGACGACGATCCGGACGCACCAGGACCTCAGCGGACGGGACCGCGCGACGAGCGCCGTCCTCCGCGCCGGCACGACGCCGGACACCACCGGGAAGGCAGCGCGATGACCGAACGCACCACGGGCCCGGGAGCCGTCGGCCCCCTGACGGTACCCGACGCGACACCCGACGGCGCCGCGACCCGCACCGACACCGTCGCGGTCGCCGCCGTGACCTACGACCGGCACGAGGAGCTCGCGCAGCTCCTGCGCTCCCTGGTGGCGCAGAGCGCCCCGATCGCGACGGTCGCCCTCGTCGACTCGGGCACCCGGCCCGCGACCGACGTCGTCGAGGCCGCCGGCGGGACCATCCACTACCTCCGCTCGGAAGCCAACCTCGGCGGAGCCGGCGGCTTCGCCTTCGCGATCCTCGCGGCGATCGCGAGCGGCGCCCGGTGGATCTGGCTGATGGACGACGACGGGCACCCCGAGGACGAGCGCTGCCTCGCCGAACTGCTGCGCGCCGCCCACGACCACGACCTCGACATCGTCAGCCCGCTCGTCGCCGCGACGTCGGATCCCTCCCGGCTGTCCTTCAACTTCCGCATCAACGGCCTCCTCACCAACGACCGCGCCACGCTGGAGGCGATGGGCTATCTGCCCGACATGGTGCACTTCTTCAACGGTGCGCTGATCCGGGCGGAGGTGTTCGCCACGATCGGCCTGCCGGACATGAAGTTCTTCATCCGGGGCGACGAGGTCGACTTCCTGGCCCGCGTGCGGAAGGCGGGCCTGAAGTACGGCACCCTGGCGACCGTCGCCGTCCGCCACCCGGCCACCTGGTCCGAGATGAAGCCGATCTTCGGCGGCTTCATCACACCCGTCATCCCCGAGGGCGAGTTCAAGCGGTTCTCGTACTTCCGGAACCGCGCCTACCTGGCGCGCAAGTACCGCAACCTCCGCTGGTTCGGCGCGGACGTCATCGGCTTCCCGTACTACTTCCTCACCCAGCGCGACCTCAAGGGGCTCCGCGCCTGGTTCGCCGCCTACTCGGCCGGTCTGCGGGGCACGGGCTTCGGCCCTCCGCCGTCGTCCTGACCTGCACCCCGCCCCGCCCCGCCCTGCCTCGCCGGGCAGCACGATGTGCGGAGCCGCCTGCCCGGATGGAAGGATGGGCAGGTGACAACGAGCTACGACTGTTCCGATCCCGCCCAGCGACGCGACGGCCTCACGGCCGCCCAGCGGGCGGTGTCGCTCAAGCAATGTGTCGTCCTGCCCACGGACACCGTGTACGGGATCGGCGCGGACGCCTTCTCACCGCAGGCGGTGGCCACCCTCCTCGCGTCGAAGGGCCGCGGCCGGAACATGCCCCCGCCCGTCCTCATCCCGCGTATCCAGACGCTCGACGGACTGGCGACCGATGTGCACCCGGACGCCCGTCGGCTCGCCGAAGCGTTCTGGCCCGGCGGGCTCACCCTGATCTGCCACGCCCAGCCCTCCCTGACGTGGGACCTCGGCGACACCCTGGGAACCGTCGCCCTCCGCATGCCGGACGACGACGTCGCGCTCGAACTGCTCGGGCTCACGGGCCCGCTCGCGGTGTCGTCGGCGAACAGGACCGGCGCGCCGGCAGCGACGACGGCGCCGGATGCCGCGGCGCAGCTGGCCGAATCGGTCGCCGTGTACCTCGATGCCGGTCCACGCACCGCTGCCGAGGGGACCGGATCCACCATCGTGGACGCCACCGGGGAGACTCTGCGGGTGGTGCGGCAGGGAACCCTCGCGCTGGACCGCCTCCGGGAGGTCGTCCCCGGCATTCTCGACATCGACGGGCATGCCGCGGACGGTGGCCCCGCCGCGCGGGACGACGCCGCCGACGACGGTGCTGCAGGGGGCCAGGCCTCCGCCTGAGCCGCGTCAGTCGGCGGGTGCTCCGCCGTCGTCCGCCCGATCCTGCGCGCGTGCGAGGACCTCACGGACCCGGGGGGCGGGCGGGATGCCCTGATCCTCCGCCCAGCCCGGTACCTGGTCCTGGCCGAACCACATGAGCTCCACCCGGCGGACGTGCCCGTCGAGCCGGCCGCCCAGCAGGCCCGACAGTGCGTAGCCGCTTCCCACCGCGAGGCGGCACAGCGCCGCGGGCAGGATCCGGGGCCGTCCGCCGGCCGCCTCGAGGACGGTCCGCACGGTGAGTCCTTCCCACGGCTGCAGCACCCTGGACGGGACCGGCCCCGCGTGGCGGCCCACGGCGAGGACCAGACCGGCTAGGGCCTCGACGGACGTGATGGGCGACCTGGCGCTGCCCGGGGAGGCCACCGAGGCGAGGGGCGAGCGCGCGAGGCGGGCCAGCGCCGCCGTCGTCGGCCTGCCGCGCCCCTGCACGGACGTGGCACGGATGGTCACCACCGACAGCGCCGGCTCGTCCGCGGCCACGCGATCGATCGACTGTTCGCCGAGCGCCTTGCTGCGCGAGTACGCCGAGAACGGGTGCACCGTGTCCGTCGCGTCCAGTACCGGCGTCCTGCCCTGCACCGCGGCACTGCTCAGGTGGATGACGCGACCCACGCCCGCGGTCGCCGCGGCCCGGGCCACGACGGCGGGCAGCAGGGCGTTCGCACCCAGCAGTGCCTGCACGTCGCCGGATGACGGCGTTGCGAGTCCGGCGGCGTTCACGACGACGGAATGGCCCGCCATCGCGGCGCGGAGGCCGGCGCCGTCGAGGAGCGCCGCTTCAGCGACGAGCGCCTCCGGTGTGTCCGCAGCCGTCACCAGGCGGGGTGCCGCAGCGGGCACCGCGTCCACGCCTGCCGCGCGGAGCGCCCGGAGGACCTCGGAACCGACGAAGCCCGAGCCGCCGAGGACGAGCCAGCTCATGCGGTGCCTCCCTGGCGGCCCGACGGACCGGACAGGGGCGCGAGGGGCGGCTCCGGCTGCCAGTCGGGGTCCTTCAGGATGACCCTGGCAGCCCGCCAGCCGCGCCAGAGGGCGGACAGGCCGGAGAGTGACCGCTCCACCGCCACCAGGCGCAGGACCTCCTTGGCGGCCGAGAGGAAGGTCCCGACGCCGAACGCCACGGCGCTGTGGCGTCCGTGGAGCCGGAGGTAGCGCGCGAGGTGGCCGCGGTTGCGCATGCCGCAGAACCGCGAGAGGTTGCTCGAGTCGTTGAGATGCCGGACCCGGAGGTCCACCTGGCGCTGGGCACGGGTCTTCCGCAGCACGAAGGCGTCGACGTACGCGACGGGATGCCGCTGCGAGATGAGCCAGCCGTACGTCAGGTCGTCCCCGTTGAGGAAGAACCGTGCGTCGGGGAGTCCGGTCTCGCGGACGACGTCGGCCGCCACCAGCATGCCCTCGAAGCACCCGACATTCGTGTGGAAGACGCGCGACCGGGCGAAGACGTCACCGCGGACCGGCAGGTGGACGCCGAGGGCCTCGTTCAGGATGTGCTGCCAGAAGAAGGGCTCACCCGCGGAGTCGTACCGGCGGCCGTGGATGCACGAGTAGCGGGGCATCCACGGGGCGAAGGACGCGAGCGCATCGGGGAACACGACGACGTCGTCGTCCATCAGCCACAGCCATTCGGCGCCCTCGGCCAGGGCCCTCGCCATCCCGGCGGCGAAACCACCGGCGCCGCCGGCGTTGTCCGGCAGACGGTGCACGATCAGCGGAACGGGCAGGTCCAGTTCGGCGAGCAGGTCCGCCGTGCCGTCCGTGCTGGCATTGTCGACGACGACCACGCCGGCCGGCGCCGGATCGAGCACCGCGATGGATGCGAGGAGTTCCCGGAGGTGGCCCACCCGGTTGAAGGTGGTGACGACGATGAACACGCTCGGAGAAGCGGCGTCAGGGACGTGCAACGTGTTCCTTCCGGGCCGCGCCAGGGCGGTGCGCAACGGACCAGGCAGAGGCGGTGCAGTTAGTATTCTCGGGTAGTAGCAGTCTATTACACCGTGTTCCGGTCCCGACCGGGCCAGTCCTGCACAGCCGGGCCGGGCAGCCCCCGGCGGTCGCGCCTCCGGGTGGAACGCGGTGTCGGCCTGCATGACACCGTTAGGAATCATGGCACTCAACGAAGGCCGGGCACCCGCCCGGAAATCCGGCTCCACTGCAGCGGCTCCGTCCGGCGACAAGCCGGCGATCTGGCTGTGGTCGCAGTACCTTCTCGACGCTGCGGCCTGGATCGTGGCCATCCTCCTCGCGCTGATCCTCCGCTACGAACTCCTCGTCAAGGAGGTCAACGTCCCCGGGATCGCGGCGTTCTGCGCCGTGGCCGTCGTCGCCCAGCTGGTGGTGGGACTCAGCTTCGCGCTGTACCGGGGACGCTACAGTTTCGGCAGCTTCCACGAGGCGAAACTGCTCGTGATCGTCGCGGTCCTCGTCGCCGTGATCCTGGTGCTCGTCAGCGTGGCGTTCTTCACGGTCATCGAGGTGCCGCGCAGCATCGGCATCATCGCCTTCCCGTTCGCCTGCATGTTCCTGGCCGCCACGCGCTACCTCAAGCGCATGTACGTCGAGAGCAAGGCGAAACCGGGGGAGGACGCCCAGCGCACGCTGATCTACGGAGCAGGCTTCCTCGGCAACTCCCTCGTCGGCCGCATGATGCAGGACCCGGGATCGCCCTACTTCCCCGTCGGCCTGATCGACGACGACCCCGCCAAGAAGCACCTGCGCCTGGCATCGGTGCCCGTCCTCGGCAGGATCGACGACCTGCGCGACGTCGCGGCCCGCACCCAGGCCTCCGTCCTCGTCATCGCCTTCGCCGACGTCGAGGCCGCCCAGGTGCGCCGTGTCTCGGACCTCGTCGCGGGCCTCGGCATCAAGGTGCTGGTCCTGCCGCCGCTGCGGGACATGCTCGGCGGCGCCGGCGCGGGCATCGCCGACTTCCGGGAGGTCGCGGTCGAGGACCTGATCGGGCGGCGCCCGGTGGACATCCACCCGGACGAGGTCGCGGGCTACGTCACCGGGAAGCGGGTCCTGGTGACCGGTGCAGGGGGGTCGATCGGGTCCGAACTGTGCCGCCAGCTCGCCGGCTTCCTCCCCGCGGAGCTCATCATGCTCGACCGCGACGAGACCGGCCTCCAGTCGACGCAGATCTCGCTCACGGGCCGGGGACTGCTCACGGGCCGCGACACCGTCCTGGCCGACATCCGCGACGCGGACGCGCTGCTCGACATCTTCGAGGACCGGAAGCCGGAGGTCGTCTTCCACGCCGCGGCCCTCAAGCACGTGTCGCTGCTGGAGCAGTATCCGGAGGAGGCCTGGAAGACGAACGTACAGGGCACCCTGAACGTGCTCCGGGCATCCTCGGCCGTCGGCGTGACCAACTTCGTCAACATCTCCACGGACAAGGCGGCCGACCCCACCAGCGTGCTCGGCCACTCCAAGCGCGTCGCGGAGAGGCTCACGTCCTGGCAGGCGGAACGCACCGGCCAGAAGTACGTCTCCGTCCGCTTCGGCAACGTCATCGGGAGCCGCGGCTCCATGCTCCCCCTCTTCACGGAGCAGATCCGCAACGGCGGACCGATCACGGTGACCGATCCCGAGGTGACCCGGTTCTTCATGACCATCCCGGAGGCCTGCCAGCTCGTCGTGCAGGCCGGGGCCATCGGCAGGGGAGGGGAGGTGCTCATCCTCGACATGGGGGAACCCGTGAAGATCCTCGACGTCGCGCAGCGCATGATCGCGATGTCCGGCAAGGACATCGACATCGTCTTCACGGGCCTGCGGCCGGGCGAGAAGATGCACGAGGACCTGATGGGCGCGGGGGAGGACGACTCCCGTCCGCTCCACCCCAAGATCTCCCACACCTCCGTCGCCCCGCTCGACCCCCAGCGGCTGAGCCTCCGGGAATGGAAGGCCGAGGGCGGCTTCGACGGCCGGCGGAGCATCGCAGCCGTCGGCG
This sequence comes from Arthrobacter sp. MDT1-48-3, assembly GCF_054511015.1. Classification (NCBI taxonomy): domain Bacteria; kingdom Bacillati; phylum Actinomycetota; class Actinomycetes; order Micrococcales; family Micrococcaceae; genus Arthrobacter; species Arthrobacter sp. MDT1-48-3. The sequence continues at coordinate 123,002 of NZ_JBTNDL010000006.1, read as the reverse complement.
GCGAAGGCGGTGCCGGACCGGCATCACCGGGCGGAGCGAGCGCCTCCCCGTCCCGCTCGGGTGCCGGCGGGCCGGCGTCATGACCGGACTCCTCACCCTCGTCGCTCTCGTCGCGCTGGGTGTCTCCCTGGCGCTGCCCGTCGTCGTCAAGCCGTTGCTGAGGACGCTGGGCGTCATCGACATCCCGAACGACCGCTCCTCGCACAGCACGATCGTGATCCGCGGCATGGGAGTGGCCGTGGCAGTGGCGCTCCTGGTGGCGCTCGCGCTCTCCCTCGCGACGGGTCTGGTCGCCGTGGACAGGTCGCTCATCCTGATCATCATCTGCATGGTCGGCGCCTCCGCCACCCTCGGCTGGATCGAGGACTTCCGCGGCCTGTCCATCCGGGTGCGCCTCTCGGCGCAGCTGCTGGTCGGCGTGATCGGCACGGCGGCGCTGGCCACCACCATCGACGACAGCAGCTACTGGTGGGTCCCGATCGGGGCGATCGCCCTCGCCACCTACATCAACGCCGCGAACTTCATGGACGGGATCAACGGGATCTCGGGCATGCACGGACTCGTCGTCGGACTCTTCTACTCGCTGGCCGGCGTGCTCAGCGACCAGCTGTGGCTGACGGTCGCGGGCCTCGTGGTGGCGGCGGCCTTCGCCGGGTTCCTGCCGTGGAACCTCGGCCGGGGGTTCGTGTTCCTCGGCGACGTCGGCAGCTATCTCCTCGGTGCCTCCATCGCCGCGATCGCGGTCACGGGACTGCTGGCGGGGGTCTACCTCGAATACCTGCTCTCGCCCGTCCTGATCTACCTCGCCGACACCTTCACCACCTTTCTGCGCCGTGCCCGCCGGGGCGAGCGCCTGTACACCGCGCACCGGCAGCACGTGTACCAGCGGCTCACGGACACCGGCCTCAGCCATGTGCAGGTCTCGATCCTCGTCAGCGTCCTCTCCGCCCTGACGGCGGCGGCGGGATTCGTGCTTGCCACCGCGACGGCGCCCCTCGCCGTCACCGCGTCCCTGTTCGCCGCGGCCGTCGTCGCGCTGTACCTGTATTCGCCCCGGATCTTCCGCGCCCTCGCACGGCGGCGGGTGGCCGACCGGGCCTGAGGCCCGCGGCCCGTCTTCGTGGTGCTGTAGAATTTCAGGCGCCGGGTGCGACGACGACGGATCGCGCGGACCCGCACCAGCCCTCCCGACGCCGTCGACGGAGGACCAGCAGGGCGCCGGACGGCGCAGCCGACAGAGCGGACAGCACGTGCCACGACCGGAGCACCCGGCGACCGGAGCCGACCACCCGAACCTCGTGACCGCCTCGGAGGCCACCGCGTCCCCCTGGCTCGGCATCCTCGCGCGGAGTGCCGCCGCAGGCGGTGCCGTGGCGCTGGTGCTCGCGGCCGCCGCAGCCCTCGCGACCGCACCCTCCGCGGGCCTGAGCGTCGTCTTCGGCGCCGCACTCGTCATGGCGTTCTTCGGTATCAGCCTCCTGATCGGGCACTTCACCGGCAGGACCAATCCCTCGGGTGCCCTGGGCCTCTTCGCCGTCACCTACGCCATCAAGGTGGTCGGGTTCGCCGCGGTCCTGTTCTTCCTCGGGACGCCGGGCTGGCTCGACCGCACCTGGTTCTTCACCGGAGCGCTCGCCACCGTCATCGCGTGGCAGGTCGCCGAGGTCCTCGCGTTCTCCAGGCTGAGGACGCCCCTCTACGACGAGAGTGTTCCGGCAGCGACCGGTGCGCCCATGGCGTCCGACCCGGCAGAGGGGCACTGACATGGCAGGCACCGACCGGGGCCCGGACGAGGCTGCCGCCACGCCCCCGCAGGATATCGACGCCCGCTTCTCCAACGGCGGCTACAACGCGGGCATGGCCGTCTTCAGCTACATCATTGGCGGGATCCTGGTGTGGAGTTTGATAGGCTGGGGGCTGGATAATCTCCTCGACACGCGCTGGTTGGTGCTGGCGGGAGCGTTCTTAGGTGCAGCAGGGGGTTTCTATCTCTCCCACATGCACAATCTCACCCGGAACCATGCAGCGGACCCGCACAGGGGCTCGCCGGCTACGTCCCGCGCCGAGGCCGAACCCGAGTGATTCCCCATAACTTAACGAGTCGGACCAGTTCCACTGCGACCGAACAGATCTTGCCCAACGATGGACACTGCAGAGAGGAAACGCGTTGATCGCGCTTGCGCTCCCGGCCGCAACTACCGAAGAGGGATTCGTAGCCCCGACGATCGAGGACACCCACTACCGGGACATCCTCCCGTGGGGCGGCGAGTACGGCGTCCTGCTGGACCCCGGTTTCGGGAAGCAGATGCTGCTGACCATCCTCTCGGTCGTCCTCATCGCCACGTTCTTCCTGATCGCCTCCCGCCGCCGGCAGCTGGTCCCGGGGAAGGTGCAGTTCCTCGGTGAGGCCGCGTACGGTTTCGTGCGCAACTCCATCGGCAAGGACATCATCGGCGGCCGCGACTTCCTCAAGTACGTCCCCTGGCTCTTCACCGCCTTCTTCTTCGTGCTGGTGAACAACATCTTCGGGGCCGTCCCGTTCCTGCAGCTGCCGACGTTCTCCCACCCGGGCAGCGCCTACGGCATCGCCGCCATCTTCTTCCTGCTCTGGGTCGGCATCGGCCTCAAGAAGCACGGCATCCGCTACTTCAAGCTCGCCGTCGTCCCGTCGGGCGTCCCCTGGTACATCCTCCTGATCGTGGTGCCGATCGAGATCATCTCGAACTTCATCGTCCGGCCGGTCACGCACTCGCTGCGACTCTTCGCGACCATGCTCGCCGGCCACCTCATCGTGACCCTGGCCGGCTCGGCCATCGAGTACATGGTGATGACGGGGAACATCCTGCTGCAGGGCACGAGCGTGCTGGTCCTCGTCGGATCGGTCGCCATGTACATGCTCGAGGCGCTGATCATGATCCTCCAGGCCTACGTCTTCACGCTGCTCGCCGCGATCTACATCGAAGGCGCGCTGCACGCCGACGCCCACTGATTCACACAAGTCTTCCCCGTCGGGGATGATCCCAAACAACCTGTCGCACCAAGGCGGCATCTTGAAAGGAACACAATGGAAGTACAGGGTAGCCTCAACCTCGTTGGATACGGTCTCTCCGCAATCGGCGGTGGTATCGGTGTCGGCCTCGTCTTCGCGGCCTACATCAATGGCGTAGCTCGCCAGCCTGAGGCACAGCGTGTCCTCCAGCCCATCGCCTTCCTCGGCCTCGCACTGACCGAAGCCCTCGCGATCCTGGGCCTCGTCTTCGCCTTCGTCATCGGCGCCTGATCAAGCCGTCCTGACCGACCGAAGACACGTTGAAGAAAGACGGGTGAAAAATGCTTAACGCAGCGATTATGGCGGCGGAAGAGGGCTCCAACCCTCTGATCCCTAACCTCTGGGAACTGCTGGTGACCGTTGTCGGCTTCGCCGTCCTGCTGTTCATCGTCTTCAAGTACGTCATGCCGGCGTTCGAGAAGACATTCGCAGAGCGCACCGAGGCGATCGAAGGCGGTATCGCCAAGGCAGAGGCCGCACAGGCCGAGGCCAACGCGGCCCTCGACGAGTACAAGCAGCAGCTTGTCGATGCTCGCACCGAGGCGAACCGCATCCGTGAGGAAGCCCGCGCCGAAGGCGCTCAGATCCTCGCGGACCTCAAGGAGAAGGCGGCGGCCGAGTCCGCTCGCATCACCGAGCAGGCTCACGTGCAGATCGAAGCAGAGCGCCAGGCCGCAGTGGTCTCGCTCCGCGCCGAGGTCGGTACGCTCGCCACCGATCTCGCGAGTCGCATCGTCGGGGAATCGCTCGCCGATGACGCCCGTTCGTCGCGTGTCATCGACCGGTTCCTCGCGGACCTCGAGACCTCGTCGCAGAGCGCAGGTGCAGCGAAGTAATGGCAGGAGTATCGAGCCTCTCCCTCGCAACGGTCCGTGAAGGACTGGAGTCCCGGCTGCCCGGCACGAGCCTGGCGCTGGCCGAGGACCTGTTCGGCGTGCTGTCGATCCTCGACAGCAATGCCGGACTGCGCCGCGCGCTGACGGATCCCTCGCGCACCGGCAAGGACAAGGCCGTGCTGGTGGACCAGCTCATCGCCGGTCGCGTCTCGTCCGAGGCAGCCGGCGTGGTCCGTGACCTCGTCAACGAGCGCTGGGCGAATGCACGCGACATCGGCGATGCCCTGGAGACCCTCGCGGCCACCGTGGTCATCTCGGTGGCCGAGCAGGGCAGCGGTGTGGAGGGCTTGGAACAGCTCGAGAACGAGCTGTACTCCTTCATCCAGGTCGTGGCCTCGAACCACGCCCTGCAGAGGGCACTGTCCGAAGCACAGGCGTCGCCGGAGTCGAAGGTGGCCCTCGGCCTCAAGCTCGTGCCCCAGGCCGGTCCCGCCGGCCGGCTGCTGATCGCCCAGGCCGTACGGTCGCCGCGCGGACTGAAGCCCGCGGCCCTCGTGGAACGATTCCTCGAGCTGGTCGCCGCACGCCAGCAGCGCTGGATCGCCGACGTCAGCGTCACCCGTCCGCTGACGGCGAGCCAGCTCGAGAAGCTGGAGTCCGGGTTGAACACCATGTACGGCCGCGAGCTCAAGGTCAACGTGAAGATCGACCCCTCACTGATCGGCGGAGTCCGTGTCAGCGTCGGAGACGAAATGGTCGACTCCACGGTGATCACGCGCTTGTCCGAGCTCCGCCGCAAGCTGGCGGGATAGGCGAACGCGCCTCGTGACATCCGTGTCACATCCACAGAACCACACACCGGTCGCCACGCATCCCACGGGGACCAACAACACAGGAGAGCAGGGACTGAGATGGCCGAATTGACCATCAACGCCGAAGACGTCCGTAGTGCGTTGAACGACTTTGCGGCGTCCTACGAGCCCGGAAACGCGGAGCGCGTCGAAGTCGGCCGCGTGACCACCGCCAGTGACGGCATTGCCCGTGTCGAGGGTCTTCCCTCCGTCATGGCCAATGAGCTGCTGCGGTTCGAGGACGGCACGCTCGGACTCGCCCAGAACCTCGACACCCGCGAAATCGGCGTCGTCGTCCTCGGCGACTACAACGGAATCGAAGAAGGCCAGGAAGTGCACCGCACGGGGGAGATCCTCTCCGTTCCCGTCGGTGACGCGTTCCTCGGCCGCGTCGTCGACCCCCTGGGCCAGCCCATCGACGACCTCGGCGAGATCGTCGCCGAGGGCCGCCGTGCGCTCGAGACCCAGGCTCCCGGCGTCACGCAGCGCAAGTCGGTGCACGAGCCCATGCAGACCGGGCTCAAGGCCATCGACGCGATGATCCCGATCGGGCGCGGCCAGCGGCAGCTGCTCATCGGTGACCGCCAGACCGGCAAGACCGCGATCGCCGTGGACACCATCATCAACCAGAAGGCCAACTGGGCTTCCGGTGACGTGAACAAGCAGGTCCGCTGCATCTACGTCGCGATCGGCCAGAAGGCATCGACGATCGCCGCCGTCCGCCAGACCCTCGAGGACAAGGGTGCCCTGGAGTACACGACCATCGTCGCGTCCCCCGCATCGGACCCCGCAGGCTTCAAGTACCTGGCGCCCTACGCCGGTTCGGCCATCGGCCAGCACTGGATGTACGGCGGCAAGCACGTCCTCATCGTGTTCGACGACCTGTCGAAGCAGGCTGAGGCCTACCGTGCGGTGTCGCTCCTCCTGCGCCGTCCGCCGGGACGCGAAGCCTACCCGGGCGACGTCTTCTACCTGCACTCCCGCCTCCTCGAGCGCTGTGCCAAGCTCTCCGACGAGCTCGGTGCCGGTTCGATGACGGGCCTGCCGCTGATCGAGACCAAGGCGAACGACGTGTCCGCCTACATCCCGACCAACGTCATCTCCATCACCGACGGCCAGATCTTCCTGCAGTCGGACCTCTTCAACGCCAACCAGCGCCCCGCGGTCGACGTCGGTGTGTCCGTGTCCCGCGTCGGCGGTGCCGCACAGGTGAAGTCGATGAAGAAGGTCTCGGGCACGTTGAAGCTCGACCTCGCCCAGTACCGCGACATGCAGGCCTTCGCGATGTTCGCCTCCGACCTGGATGCGGCCTCGCGCCAGCAGCTGACGCGTGGAGCCCGCCTGATGGAGCTGCTCAAGCAGGGCCAGTACTCGCCGATGCCGGTCGAGCAGCAGGTCGTCTCCATCTGGGCCGGAACGAACGGCTACCTCGACGACGTACCCGTCGAGGACATCAACCGCTTCGAGACGGAGTTCCTGGAGCACCTCGGCCACACGTCGCCGATCCTCACCACGCTCGCCCAGACGGGCAAGCTCGAGGACTCGACCATCGACGAGCTGAAGACGCAGATCACCAACTTCAAGCAGGGCTTCTTCGGAGCCGGCGCGAACGGTGTCCACGCGGGCCACGAGGAGCACGAAGCGATCGACGCCGATTCGGTCGAGCAGGAAAAGATCGTTCGACAGAAGCGCTAGCGGACCTGCTGCCGGGAGGGTGAACCCCCTCCCGGCGGGCAGGACCCTGGCCTGATCGCTTCCCCCACCGGGAGCGGAGGAAAGGACAAGAATGGGAGCCCAGATCCGGGTCTACCGCCAGAAGATCGCCTCGACCACGTCGACGCGCAAGATCTTCAAGGCGATGGAGCTGATCGCGACTTCTCGCATCGGCAAGGCACGCGCACGTGTTGCATCGGCCCTGCCGTACGCGAACGCGATCACGCGGGCCGTGTCGGCCGTATCGTCGCAGTCGGAGATCGACCACCCGCTGACCACCGAGCACGGTCAGGTGCGTCGCGCAGCGGTGCTGGTGCTGACCTCCGATCGCGGCCTCGCAGGTTCGTACTCGGCCAGCGCCCTCAAGCAGGCGGAGGGGCTCTTCGAGACGCTCCGCTCCGAGGGCAAGGAGATCCAGGCCTACCTGCTCGGACGCAAGGCGCAGTCGTACTTCGACTTCCGCGGACGCGGCTACGAGCGGGTCTGGACCGGCGGCACCGATGCTCCCGAGTTCAGCACCGCCCGCGAGGTCGGTGAGGCTCTCCTGTCCACCTTCCTGAAGGACTACGAGGACGGGGGCGTGGACGAGATCCACGTCGTCTACACGAAGTTCCGCTCCATGGTCGTGCAGGAGCCGTCGGTCATGCGCCTGCTGCCGCTCGAGGTCGTGGACGAGCAGGTGCCCCAGGACGACGAGCTCCTCCCGCTCTACGAATACGAGCCGGAGCCGGAGCAGGTCCTCGACGCACTCCTTCCGAGGTACATCGAGTCGCGCATCTTCGCTGCCATGCTGCAGGCCGCCGCGAGCGAGCTCGCCGCACGCCAGCGGGCCATGAAGTCCGCGGGTGACAACGCGACCGAGCTCATCAAGAAGTACACCCGCCTCCGCAACACCGCACGCCAGGCGGAGATCACCCAGGAACTCTCGGAGATCGTGGCCGGCGCGGACGCGCTCAACGCGTCCTGACGCTCCTGCCCATCCGGGCCCGCGAGGGCGCCGGGTGCACCGCTAGACTTAGTTCCACGCCATCTACGTAAATGAAGTGAGAGAGATGACTGCCCAGACTGTTGAACACGGTACGGACTCAGTTGCCCCCGGCGCCACCGGCCGTATTGCACGTGTCATCGGCCCGGTTGTCGACGTCGAGTTCCCGGCCGACGCAATCCCCGCAATGTACAACGCCCTCACCACCGAGATCACTCTCAACGGTGAGACCCGCCTGATCACCTTCGAGACCTCGCAGCACCTCGGCGACAACCTCGTGCGTGCCATCTCGCTGCAGGCCACCGACGGCCTCGTCCGCGGCACCGTCGTGCAGGACACCGGAGCAGCGATCTCCGTGCCCGTCGGCGACGGCGTGAAGGGCCACATCTTCAACGTCCTGGGCAAGCCCCTCGACGTCGAGGAGTCGGCGCTCGAGATCACCGAGCGCTGGCCCATCCACCGCAAGGCGCCCAGCTTCGCGTCCCTCGAGGGTTCGACGGAGATGCTGGAGACCGGCATCAAGGTCATCGACCTCCTGACCCCCTACATCAAGGGCGGCAAGATCGGACTGTTCGGTGGTGCCGGTGTCGGCAAGACCGTCCTCATCCAGGAGATGATCACGCGTGTCGCCCGCAACTTCGGTGGCACCTCGGTGTTCGCCGGGGTCGGTGAGCGCACCCGTGAGGGCAACGACCTCTGGGTCGAGATGGAAGAGGCCGGCGTCCTCAAGGACACCGCCCTCGTGTTCGGCCAGATGGACGAGCCGCCGGGAACGCGCCTCCGCGTGGCCCTCTCGGCGCTGACCATGGCCGAGTACTTCCGCGATGTGCAGAACCAGGACGTGCTGCTCTTCATCGACAACATCTTCCGGTTCACGCAGGCCGGCTCGGAGGTGTCGACCCTCCTGGGCCGCATGCCGTCCGCGGTGGGCTACCAGCCCAACCTGGCGGACGAGATGGGTCTCCTGCAGGAGCGCATCACCTCGACCAAGGGCCACTCGATCACGTCCATGCAGGCGATCTACGTGCCCGCTGACGACTACACCGACCCGGCTCCGGCAACCACCTTCGCGCACCTCGATGCGACCACCGAGCTCTCGCGCGAGATCGCGTCCCGTGGCCTGTACCCGGCCGTGGACCCGCTCGCCTCGACCTCGCGCATCCTGGATCCGCAGTACATCGGCCACGACCACTACAACACGGCCGTGCGCGTGAAGCAGATCCTGCAGAAGAACAAGGAACTGCAGGACATCATCGCGATCCTCGGCATCGACGAGCTCAGCGAAGAGGACAAGGTCATCGTCGCGCGTGCGCGCCGCATCCAGCAGTTCCTGTCGCAGAACACCTACACCGCCAAGCAGTTCACCGGCGTCGAGGGTTCGACGGTCGCCATCAAGGACACCATCGAGGGCTTCTCGGCGATCTGCAACGGCGACCTCGACCACATCGCGGAGCAGGCGTTCTTCAACGTCGGTGGCCTCGACGACGTCGAGCGCCAGTGGGCCAAGATCCAAGAGCAGACCGGTAAGTAACGCCGATGGCATCACACGGCGAACTCGAGGTCGAAATCGTCGCGGCCGACCACTTCGTGTGGTCGGGCGCGGCGCGTACGGTCAACGCGCGCACCGCTAACGGGCAGATCGGGATCCTTCCCGGCCACGCCCCGATCCTCGCGATCCTCGAATCGGGGGAACTGTCGGTGGAACCGGTCAACGGCGAACGCCTGGTGGTCGGTGTGGACGGTGGTTTCTTCTCCGTCGATTCGAACCGCGTCGTGATCGTGGCGGACAACGCCAGGGTCGGCGGTTCGGTGACTCCGGAATCCGTCTAGGCTTCCCTGGATGGAGGCACTCGGTGTGACGTTCATCTGCCTTGCGGTCGTCTTCGGCCTGCTCGTGCTCGTGATCGCCGCGTTCCTCCTCCGTCGCTACCAGCTCAACCGTGCCCTCGGCACGTTCGACGCCTCCATCCGCCTCCCTCCCAAGGGCTGGCGGGTGGGGGTTTGTCGTTATACGGACAAGAACCTGGAGTGGTTGAGCCTCCTGTCCCTGAGCCCCATCCCGAGGTTCCGCTTCCTCCGCAGCTCGCTGGAGGTCGAGGGGTGGCGGGCGCCCACCGAGGCGGAACGCGTCCGGATCCAGCCGGGGGCGATCATCGTCCAGCTGGCCTACGAGGGCGAACCCTTCGACCTCGCCATGAAGTACGACGTCTACGCCGGGCTCTCCTCCTGGATCGAGGCCGGTCCGGTCATCGGTATCGGCACCTGGCGCTGAGCGGACGCCTCCCGAGGCATCCGGGCCGGGCGGCTCAGATGTCCAGCGGCCGGACCCACACGCCGGCGCGGAGCACGCCCCTCAGTTCCAGGTCCGGCGACACCACGACGGCGTCGGCGCGCAGGCCCGTACGCAGGCTGCCGAGTTCGTCGGCGAGTCCCAGGACCACCGCCGGGACCGCGGCCGCGGAGCGGACGGCGTCCGCCAGGCCCACACCGGCCTCCACCGTGCAGCGCACCACATCGAGCAGGCTCCCTGAGCCCCCGGCGAGTGCTCCCGTCGCGGTCAGGACGGCGGAGTCCCCGACGAGCGAGATCTCGCTGCGCCCCAGGCGGTAGGTGCCGGTCGCGCACCCCGCCGCCGCCGTCGAATCGCTGACCAGGCAGATGTTCTCCGACCCCGCGATCGTGAAGGCCATCCGCACGGTCTCCGGGTGCAGGTGCACGTTGTCGGCGATCAGCTCGACGGCGATCTCGCCGGCTCGTGCCCGCTGCAGGAGCAGGGGTACCGGGCCGGGGGAGCGGTGATGGATGGCCGGCATCGCATTGAAGAGGTGCGTTGCGGTCGGGCGTCCGCTGAATCCCGCGAACCCCGTGGCTGCCAGCTCCTCGTTGATCAGGTCCAGCCCTGCCGTGGCTTCCTCCGTCGTGCTGTCCGTATGGCCGATCGACGGGATGACCCCGTGCATCACGAGTTCGTAGACGAGCACGTCGCTGCCGGGCAGTTCCGGGGCGTAGGTCATGGAGGCGACGTGCCCCCGGCCCGCGGTCACCAGCCGGGCGACGTCCTGCTGCGTCGGCAGGAGGAGGAACTCCGGGTCGTGCGCCCCGTTGCGCCGGCGCGAGAGGAACGGGCCTTCCGCGTGGATGCCGGCGACCAGCCCGGACTCCGCCGCGGCGGCGAGCCTGCCGAAGGCCGACTCGAGGTCCTCGAGGGGCGCGGCGCAGGTACTGGCGAGCACCGTCGTCGAGCCGCTGCGATGCAGGTGGGCGGCGGCCGCCTCGATGTCGGCGGCGGACCCCGAGGTGAAATCGCCGCCGCCCGCGCCGTGGCAGTGGAGGTCGATGAGCCCGGGCAGGATCAGGAATCCCTCGGGCAGCTGCTCCACCGCCTGGTCCTGGTCGTCCACCCCGGCGCCGGTGATGCGCGTGCCCTCCCAGCGCAGGACGCCGTCCTCGACGATCCCCGACTCGGTCACCAGTCGTCCGGACAGGGCAGTGGGCGTTCCGCTCGCGAGGGCCATGGTCCGATTCTAGGGGGTCGGCCCCAGGGCCGGGCGGGCTAGAAAAGCCGCGACGCGCTGTCGTCGACGCCGCGCATGGCGTCGTAGTCCAGGGTGAGGCAGTCGATGCCCCGGTCCAGCGCGAGCACGCGGGCCTGCGGCTTGATCTGCTGGGCGGCGAAGACGCCCCGCACCGGCGACATGAGGGGATCGCGGTTCAGCAGCTCGAGATAGCGCGTGAGCTGCTCGACGCCGTCGATGTCCCCGCGGCGCTTCAGTTCGATGGCGACGGTGCGCCCGGCCGCGTCCCGGGCGAGGATGTCGACGGGACCGATCGCGGTCATGTACTCACGGCGGATCAGGGTGAAGCCGGTTCCCAGCAGTTCGATCTGCTCTGCGAGCAGTCTCTGGAGGTCTGCCTCGACCCCGTCCTTGACGAGTCCCGGATCCACCCCGAGGTCGTGCGAGGAATCGTGCAGTTGCTCACGGATGCTGATGACGAGCCGATCATCGCTCTTGGCGTGCTGCACCGTCCAGACCGCGGTGATGCCCTCGGCGCGGTCCGCGTCGTCGGGCTCGCTCACCCGGAGCGTCGCGGGCGGGCTCATCCAGTTGAGGGGTTTGTAGGAGCCGCCGTCCGAGTGCACCAGGACCGACCCGTCCGCCTTCACCATCAGGAGCCGGGTGGCTAGAGGGAGATGCGCCCGGAGGCGGCCGACGTAGTCGACGGAGCAACGGGCTATCACTAAACGCACAAGCATCCTTCAGATCTACCGGACGGACCGTTCTGCGGGCGATGGACCATCGGTGCGCAGGACCTGTCCATTCTAGGGGCGCACGGCACGCCCACCGAACCCGACGGGTACCGTCCACGACCTCGTGAGTGGCGTGCGGGCGAGAGGCCAGTAGCGCCGGCCGCAGAATACGCGCCCCTCCGGGGAAGACGAGTATCCGCGAGCGTTGTCCGCACCATCCTGCCCGCTCAGACTTTAGGGGGAGCCGCCACGCAGGAATCCGATGCGATCGTTCTCCTTCGCCTGGTCCACCCCGAAGATCCCACATGAGCCGACTACCCGCGACGTCGCGAGGCAGGAACACAACCATGAGATCACGCAGATTCGCGACCAGCGTCGCCGCCGTCGCTCTCCTCGTCGGCGGTGCGGTGGGACCGCTCGCGCCGGCCGCCCATGCCGACCACACCCGGCAGCACACCTGCGACCAGGCCGGCGGCCAGTTCACCCAGGGTGCACTGCCGGGACAGGACCGCTGCGTCGTGGTCGTGACCACTTCGATCACCGGGCCGTTCGGCCGTCCGACGAGTTCGCTGGGCGATCCGGTGCCCGTGAACTCCCCGTTGACGACCGAGACGCCTGTCGTCCCGACCGGTGCACCGGGCGTGCGGACGGAGACGCGCGACGTCGGGGACCCCGTCGTCGTCGAGGGTGAGCGTCGCGGCGAACCTGAGGTGACCTCGGAGGAGGTCGACGCCGGCGAGGCGACGGCAACTCCGGTCGTCGTCGCCGGGACACCCGAGGTCGCAAGCCGCACCGAGCGTGGAACACCCACCAGCACCGACGCACCCGGCACGCGCAACTGCGAGCGGGTCAACAACGAGAACGGAACACGGGGCGTCGAGCGGTGCGAGCGGACCGTCGTGACCACCACGACCACCCCGACGACCGTCACCACCACCACCACCACGCCCCAGCAGCGCGTCACCACGACGACCCAGCCGAGGCAGACCGTCACCACGACGACGACGCCGGTGACGGAAGTCTTCACCTCGACCCAGCAGCAGGAGTCGTGCGTCACCACCACGCAGCCGACGTCGTTCACCAGGACCAGCACCCAGCTGACCACGCAGTCGCAGATCGTGACCTACCAGCAGCGGACCATGACGACGACGACCACGAGCACCTTCCGGTACGTCGGCGGCGGACCCGGCACGCTGGAACTGGTCGTCTTCCCGGTAGCCCCCAATCCGCGGGTGCAGACCTCCACCACCGCCGCGGAGCCGCTCGTGGCGACGGTTGGACTGATCGCCGGTCCGCCGCAGGTCACCGTCGAGACGCTGCCGGGCCAGGACATCGTGAGCACGACCTGCGCTCCTATCGCCCCCGAGATCACGACGGCCGACGGCGAGACCACCGAGGACGTGGAGAGCGTCTCTGCTCCGGCCGCCCCCGTGATCACGGTCGCACGAGAGGATCTGGACCCGATCGTCACCGAGACCACCGTGCCCGGACCACCCGTCGTGACCGTCAGCACCCGCGGAACCGGCAGCACCTGCTTCAACAATCCCTCGACGGCGGCCCAGCGCGCCAACCGCTGCTGACAGGGTCCCCCGACGCGCGACCCTTCCCGTCCCTACCAGGACCGGGAGGGGCGCCGACGGACGCAGGCTCCGGTAGCACCGGTCCGCGCATTCCCCGTCGATCGTGCAGACTGGGACGGTGCCCCGTTCCAACCGTCCGAACCGCCCGCGTGGTTCCGCCCGACCCAAGTGGGCCGCACCGCCGGAGGTGGACCTCGAGCGGGCCCGCGCGGGACTGCCGCTCCGTGAGTCGGCTCCCGACGGCGAGTGGTCGGTCCGGCGCATCACCGAACGGAACGCGGCCAAGACCTACACCTGCCCGGGTTGCAACTCGGCCATCCTGCCGGGCATCGCCCACCTCGTCGTGTGGCGCGAGGATTCGCTGTTCGGACCCGAGACGGCCCTCGCGGACCGGCGGCACTGGCATGTGAGGTGCTGGCAGACGCGGAGCTTCCGCTACTGACGCGCTACTGACGCGCTGCCGGTCGTCCTGCCGACACGCTACTGATGCGCTGCCGACCGTGCAGCCGGTCGTCCTGCCGACACGCTACTGATGCGCTGCCGATCGTGCAGCCCGTCGTCCTGCCGGTCGTCCTGCCGGTCGTGCAGCCGGGCGGAACGCGGCCGACCTAGACTGGGGGGATGGCCAGCGATACCCCCTCCTACACCTTCACGACCAGCGATGAGGCGGTGGAGATCCGGGCGTCGACGGTACTCCCCGCGGACCGCCGGAACATCGAACTGCGGACCGCGGACGGCCTCACCCTCGTGGGGGAGTTCGCGGCGCCCGCAGGACGCGCCCCCGCAGCCACCCTGGTGACGCTCCACCCCCTGCCGACGCACGGCGGTTTCATGGACTCCCACGTGTACCGGAAGGCGTCCTTCCGGCTGCCCGCCCTCGCCGACATCGCGGTGCTGCGCTTCAACACCCGCGGCACGTGCTCGCCGCGCGGCTGCAGCGAGGGGGCGTTCGACGGCGGCGACGGGGAACGCCTCGACCTGCAGGCCGCGGTCGACTGGGCGGTGGCGCAGGGACTCCATCACATCTGGCTCGTGGGCTGGTCCTTCGGGACGGAACTGTGCCTGAAGTACGGAGCCACGGACCCGGTGGCGGAACTCATCGAGGGGGCCATCCTGCTCTCGCCGCCGCTGCACCGCGCCGACGACGGCGATCTCGATGCCTGGGGCGCGAGCGGACTGCCCCTGAAGGTCCTGGTCCCCGAATTCGACGACTACCTGGTGCCCGACGACGCCGCGGCACGCTTCTCGCGGGTCCCGCAGGCCGACGTGACGGGCGTCGACGGGGCCAAGCACCTGTGGGTGGGGGAGAAGTACGCGGCCCGGGCGCTCAACGAGATCGTCGGCGTCGTCCGCCCCGAGCTGTCCCTGCCGCTGACCTCGCAGTGGCTGGGCCCGGCCGCCGTCGCGCCGTCACCGGCAGGCTGAGCTCGGAAGCGGTTACTGGCTGTCCTGGCGCGCGATGAAGACTTCCTTCAGGAGCAGCATCACGGCCGCCGCCGTCGGGATGGCGATCAACGCGCCGAGGACTCCGAGGAGGCTGCCTCCCGCGATCACCGCGATCACCGCGACCGCGCCCGGTACGGCGACTGCGCGCTGCATGATCCGCGGTGAGATGAAGTACGCCTCGAACTGCAGGTACGCCACGTAGGGGATCGCGAACAGCAGGGCCGTGTGCCAGCCGACCGTGAGCGCGATCAGGCTGACCAGGACGGCGGCAATCGTGCCGCCCACGAGCGGGATGAAGGCGAGGAGTGCGACGACGAACGCCAGCAGCACGGAGAACGGGACGTCGGCGAGCGACATCACGATGAACGCGAAGGAGCCGTTCAGCAGTGCCACGCAGGCCTGCCCGATGACGTACATGCCGACGCTGCGCGTGATCTCCTCGGAGAGGACCTCGACGCGGGGCCTGCGCGAGCGGGGGGCGAGCCTGTACGCCCACTTCTTGATGGAGGGCAGGGATGCGAGGAAGTACAGCGCGAGGACCAGGATCACCAGGGTGCCGAAGAGTCCGTTGAGGATCACGGTGCCCACCCCGAGGACGCCGCCGAAGATGCCGCCGACCGCCTCGCTGTTGGCGAAGAACCTGTCGATCTCCGAGCTCACGCGGTCCCGCAACTGGAACTGTGCGTCCACCGTGGTGAAGAACTCCGACTTGAGGAAGTCGTCCGCGTAGCCCGGGGCCCGATCGACGATCTGCGAGGTCTGGCTGACGATCGTCGGGATCAGGAGGGCGAAGAAGCCTGCCACGATACCGACGAGGATCGAGAGGGACACCGCGATGCCCGCCGGCCGCGGTACGTGCTTCGTCTCGAGCCACCGCACGATCGGGTCGAGTCCGAGCGCGATGAACAGCGCCGCCCCGATCCAGACGAGGAGCTGGCCGACGTTCGTGATGATGAAGAACGCCAGGAGCGCGAGCCCCACGCCCACGCTCATCATGAAACCGAAGTGGATGGGGTGCGCGCGCATGCTCCGGGGATAGGCGCCACCGAACTTCAGCCGTTCGTCGCTCAGCGACACGTCCGGGTCCACGGCGACAGGATCGGGCTCGCGCTCCGGCGGGAACTCGAAGCGCGGCCGGGGCTGGGCCGACGGGAGCGCCCTGCGTGCGACGGCGAAGAGCGACCGCAGGGTCGACGGAGGGGTTCCACCGATCGGAGGACCCGCCGGGAGCAGTGCGTCCTCGCTCCCCGTCGGCTCGGGCCGCGGGAGCGGCTGGTCGAGCGGGACGTCCTGGTGGTCTGTCAACGAAGAGCTCTGCTTTCACGTGTCCGGTGCTGTCACCGCGGGTGGTCCGACTAGCGAAACCCTAACAGTGAGGGGGATCCGGACGGCGTTCTTGACGAACACGGTCCCGCGCCGTGTGCCGTGCGGCCCCGGACTCGCCCTGGTGCGGGTGGGCCTGTGCGCGTGACCGGTCCGGCCGGGCGATGTTCGTTACCATTGGGTGACTATTCCTGAGTGGCCTGGCGCGGCATGCTGCGCCGGGCCAGGAGAGCGGAAGGGGCCACGCGGTCCGCCGTAACGGACGACGATAGGCAATCAGTGCGCGGAAAGACAGCAGTACCGATCATCGTGGCAGGGCTCCTGCTGATGCTCCTCGGCATCGGCCAGCGGACCGTGTGGGCTCCCGCCGAGACCGTGACCGCGAGTCTCGCGCAGGACACCCAGGCGGCACCCGTGACGGTGATCGAGTCCGGCGCGCGCGGTGGGACGAGCGGACCCGTGGAGGTCACCGTGGAGGCGGACGGCCCGTTCACCCTCGCCGTCGGCCGCGCCTCCGACGTCGAGGCATGGGTGGGGGCGGCCGCCCACCTGAGCGTCACGGACATCAGCGAGGAGACGCTGACCTCGGAGTACTCCGACGGTGAGGCGAGCGTGCCCGATCCCAGTGGCAGCGACCTCTGGGTCAGCGAGGAGCCCGGCGACGGCACGCTGACCTACCGCTGGAGCGAACCGGCGGAAGGCGACTGGTCCATCCTGCTCGCGGCCGACGGCCAGGATCCCGCGCCGAGCCAGGTCTCGGTCACGCGACCCAATGACGAGTCCACGCCCTTCGCCCTGCCGCTGGTCATCGGCGGAGCGCTCGTCACCGTCCTCGGCATCGCGCTCCTGTTCATCGCACCGCGGGGGCGGGGCGACCGCGGGACCGACGCGGCCGAGGGCACCCGGGCCTACGCCCGCAGGCACGCACAGGCCGGCAAGGGGGGCGCGACGGCCACCATGGCCGCGCCCGGTCCCGTCCTGATCGTCACGGGCCTGGTCGGTGCCGGATCGCTCCTGGGCATCGCGCCGGGGATGGCGACGACGACGCCGTCGCCCTCGGTCACCCCGTCCTCCACGTCCACCGCCTCCCCGACCGCGGCTGCCACCGGCGCGCCGTCGGCCGGCAGTGAGGCCAGCGGTCCGCCGGTCGTCGTCGAGAGCCAGCTCGAACGCATCCTCGATGCCGTCGCCTCGACCGTGTCCAACGCCGATGCCGCCGCCGACGCAACACTCCTCGCACCCCGGGTCGCCGGTGCTGCGCTGGACCTGCGCACCGGTTCCTACGCCGTCCGCGCCAAGGACCAGAACGCTGCCGCTCCCGCGCCCGTCGCCGCCGACCCGGTCCTGCTGGACATGATCCCGACCGGCGCCGAATGGCCCCGGACGATCGTCGCGCTGACGCAGGGCGACGACAACGCGGTGCCGCAGGCCCTGCTGCTCGTGCAGGACACGCCCCGCGACAACTACAGGCTGACCTCCGCGGTCCAGATGCTCCCGGGCAGCACCTTCCCGTCGCCGCCGGCGCCGGGCGCGGCCGGCCCGATCCCACTCGACGCGTCCGGGCCACTAGCGGTCGCGCCGCAGGGTGCCGTCGCCTCGATCGCCGACTTCCTCACGACCCCTGCGGGTGCCAATGCCGGCACTTTCGAGGAGAACTCCTTCGCCGAGGCGATCACGGGGTTCCAGGCCGGCGTCGTGGCGGACCCGGGCAACACGGCCGCGAACATCACCTTCACGCACCAGTCCCAGGCGGACCGCACCCAGGCGCTGCTGACGGGCGACGGCGGGGCGATGGTGTTCGGCTACCTCACCCACACCTACTCCAGCGTGCCCAAGGCCGCCGGTGACACGATCGACCTCACAGGCACGGTGTACCAGTCCCTGACCGGCACCGACACCAGCGAGAAGGGGATCGACGTCAACTATGGGGAGGCCGTCATGATGTACGTACCACCCGCAGGCAGCGACGATAAGATCCGGGTCATCGGCGCCGCCCAGCAGTTGCTGTCCGCCACGCTCCGCTGAGCCGAACCGGCAGGAAGCGACCCGGGTCCCACCACCAGCAGTCAGAGAAAGGCAGAGCATTGTCCACACCAGCACAGCGCGGCGGGATGCCGCCGTCGAGCATGAACCTGCGGGGAGCGGTGGACCTGTCCGCGCTCAAGGCACGCGCCGACGCCGCCGCACGCCCTGCAGCGGCGCGACAGGCGTCCGCGGCGCCCAGCCCGTACATCGTCGAGGTGACGGAGCAGACGTTCCCGCAGCTGGTGCAGCTCTCGTCCCAGGTGCCCGTGGTGGTGAACCTCCGGGCCACCTGGAGCGAGCAGTCCAACCAGGTGACGGCCGTCCTCGAAGCCGCGGCCGTGGAGTTCGACGGACGGATCCTCCTGGCCAATGTGGACCTCCAGGCGCAGCCGCAGATCGCCCAGGCGTTCCAGGCGCAGGGTGCTCCCACCGTCGTCGCCGTGGTCAAGGGACAGCCGGTACCCCTGTTCGAGGGGGTCCTGCCCGACCCCCAGATCCGTGCGTACCTCGACGAGCTCATGAAGGTCGCCGAGGCCAATGGCGTGACCGGAACGCTCAACGACGGTTCCCAGCCCGGTCCTGCCGACGCGGAGGAGCCGCCGCTGCCGCCGCTGCACCAGGCGGCCTTCGACGCCATCGAGGCGGGCGACTATCCGGCTGCCGCGGCGGCCTACCGCCGGGCGCTCGCCGAGCAGCCGGCCGACGCCGACGCCAAGGCCGGGCTCGCTCAGGTGGAACTGATGCAGCGCGTCCAGGACCTCGACGCCGCGGACGTGCGGCAGCGCGGGGCCGACGAGCCGGACGCGGTCGACGCCCAGCTCGCCGTCGCCGATCTGGACATCACGGGTGGCCATGTCGAGGACGCGTTCAACCGCATCATCGCCTTCATCGGACGCACCGCAGGCGAGGACAAGGAAGCGGCGCGCAAGCGCCTGCTCGAGCTGTTCGACGTCGTGGGCGTCACCGACCCGCGCGTGACCAAGGCCCGCGCGGCGTTGGCCCGCGCCCTGTTCTAGGCGTCGTCCGGGCCCTGTCCCGATCCACACGTTCCGACCCAGTTCCCGATCCCGAGGATGGCATGACCTCCCCAGCTGCAGCGGCCGGTACCTCCGGCCTCTTCGACCCCATCTCGCTCCGATCCCTCGACCTCGCGCACCGCGGCTGGGTCGCGGCCATGTGCCAGTACTCCTGCAATCCCGCCGTCGCGGCCGGCGTGCCGACCGACTGGCACCTCGTGCACCTCGGCCAGTTCGCGACGGGCGGTGCAGCGCTGATCATCACGGAAGCCGCGGCCGTCAGCCCCGAGGGGATGATCAGCCCCCGCGACGCCGGCATCTACACGCGCGAGCAGGCCGAGGCGTGGCGCCGCATCAACGACTTCATCCACGAGCACAGCGCCATCGGGACGAAGACCGCCGTGCAGCTCGCCCATGCGGGCCGCAAGGCGTCGACATACTGGCCGTTCAGCGGCAGGAACGGCTCGGTGCCGGAATCGGAGGGCGGCTGGCAGACGCTCGCTCCCACCGACGAGGCGTTCGGCAGGTACGCGGCGCCGCGCGCCATGACCGAGCACGATATCGAGAAGGTCGTCCGCGACTTCGGAGCGGCCGCCGCACTCGCCGTCGACGCCGGCTTCGACGCCCTCGAGATCCACGCAGCCCACGGCTACCTGCTGCACCAGTTCCTCTCGCCCCTGGTGAACACCCGGACGGACGGCTGGGGTGGCTCGGAGGAGGCACGTTTCCGGCTGACCCTCGACGTGATCCGCGAGGTCCGCCGCACCGTTCCGGAGACCATGCCACTCCTGCTGCGCATCTCGGCGTCCGACTGGACCGAGGGCGGGCTCGACGGCGCCACCTCCGCACGGCTCGCGAAGCGGGCTGCCGAGGAGGGCGTGGACTTCGTCGACGTCTCGTCCGGTGGCGCGGTACCGTCGGCGTCCATCCCGGTCGGGCCGGGTTACCAGGTAGCCCTCGCGGAGGAGGTGCGCACCTCCGGCGTGCCCACCGGTGCCGTCGGGATGATCAGCGAGCCGGCCCAGGCGGACGAGATCATCAGGAACGCGCGTGCCGACGTCGTCCTGATCGCACGGGCGGCGCTGCGGGATCCGCACTGGTGGATGCGGGCGGCCCACGAGCTCGGCCAGGACCTGGTGCCGGCGCCCCAGTACGAACGCGCGGGATCGTTCTGACGGGCGTGCCTTCTCCTCCTTTGGGATGACGAGAGGCGCGAGGGCGCGTTGCTAGCGTGGAAGCATGAGTTCCCTTGTGCCACCACCGTCCGACGAGAACAATCCCGAGGCGAAGGCCGGCACGGCTGCGTTGAGCATCCGCGGACTGGCCAAGCGCTTCGGCGAGAAGATCGCGGTCAACGGTGTCGATCTCGAGGTGCCGCCGGGTTCGTTCTACGGGCTCGTGGGACCGAACGGTGCCGGCAAGACCACCACCCTGTCGATGGCGACGGGCCTGCTGCGCCCCGACTTCGGGCAGGCCCTCGTCCACGGTGTGGATGTGTGGGCACAGCCCCTCGAGGCCAAGAAGCTGATGGGCATCCTGCCCGACGGCGTGCGGCTCTTCGACCGGTTGACCGGCGAGCAGCTCGTCACCTACGCCGGGTTGCTGCGCGGCATGGACCGCGAGACCGTCATAGAGCGGACAGGGGACCTGCTGCGTGCCCTCGACCTCACCGGTGACGCAGGCACGCTCGTGGTGGACTACTCGGCGGGCATGACGAAGAAGATCGCGCTGGCGTCGGCGCTCATCCACGCCCCGAAACTGCTGGTGCTCGATGAGCCCTTCGAGTCCGTCGATCCCGTCTCGGCGGCGAACATCCGTGACATCCTCGCGGGCTATGTCCGGTCCGGCGGTTCGGTCATCGTCTCGAGTCACGTCATGGACCTCGTGCAGCGCATGTGCGACCACGTCGCCGTCATCGCTGCGGGCACCGTCCTCGCCGCAGGGACGGTGGACGAGGTCCGCGGAGAGGCGACGCTCGAGGAGCGCTTCGTCGAGCTGGTCGGGGGACGCAACACGTCGGAAGGGCTGTCGTGGTTGCGGACCTCCTGAAGCTGAAGCTCCTCCTGCTGCGCAATTCGTTCAAGCGGAGTACTGCGCAGCTGATCGGTGTGATCCTGGGTGGCCTGTACGGCCTGGGCCTGCTGTCCGTCATCGTGGTCGGGCTCGTGCTCCTGGGCACCGCGGACGTCTCCCTCATCCGCACGATCCTCGTGATCGGCGGATCGGCGGCGGTGCTCGGCTGGATCATCATCCCGATCGCAGCGACCGGCATCGACATGACGCTCGATCCGGCGAGGTTCGTGACGTTCGCGATCCCGATGCGGCAACTGCTGGCCGGCCTCGTCCTCGGCGGGCTGCTGGGTATCCCCGGAGTGGTGACGCTCATCGCCGCACTGGCGCAGGTGGCCACCTGGATCCGTTACCCCGCCGCCGCCCTCACCGCGCTGGTCTGTGGCCTTGTGGCCGTCCTGCTGTGCGTCGTCGCGTCGCGCCTCGTGACGACGGCCGTGTCCTCCATGACGGGGTCGCGCCGTTTCAAGGACGTGAACGGCATCGTGGCGTTCATCCCGCTGATCTTCCTCGGACCGATCATCGGGGGAGTGACGGCCGGTTTCCAGAATTCGCCCGGCTTCGCCGCGTCCCTTGCCGACGTCCTCGCCTGGACTCCACTGGGCGTCCTGTGGGCGGCCCCGGCCGATGTCGCCGCGGGGGAGCCCGGGCTCGCCGTCGTACGCTTCCTGATCGGTGCGGCGACCCTGGTGCTGTTCCTGGTGCTGTGGAGCCGCAGCCTCGGTCACGCCCTCGTCACTCCTCCCTACAACGCGGTCACCAAACGAGCGGGTGGCAACCTCGGCTGGCTCGGCCGGTTCCCGTCGACGCCCGCCGGTGCCATCGCTGCCCGGGCCCTGACCTACTGGCTGCGGGACCCGCGGTATTTCGCCTCGCTCATCGTCATCCCGTTCATCGCCGTGTTGCTCTACTTCTCCGGAGGGGCATCGGGCGGCGGGTTCGCCTTCCTCGGACCCATCACCGCGTTCCTGCTGGCCTGGTCCATCTCCGCCGACATCTCGTACGACAACACCGCCTTCAGCCTGCACCTCTCCACCGGGGTGAGCGGACGTGATGACCGTCTGGGCCGGGCGGCGGCCCTGCTGGTCTTCGCGCTGCCCATCACTCTGGTGTTCACGGTGGTGCCGCCGCTCATCACGGGGCGTGCCGAGGACCTGCCGGTCCTGTTCGGCCTGTCGATCGGACTGCTGCTCACGGGGACGGGACTGGCCAGCGTCGTGTCGGCCCGGTACACCTACAACGTGCCACTGCCCGGCGAGAGCGCCTTCAAGACGCCGCCGGGGACGAATTTCACGATGTTCGCCGTGCAGTTCATCGGCTGGTTCGTGATGCTGCTGCTCGCGTTGCCCGAGATCATCCTGGCCATCGTGTACTTCGTCACGGGAGACGCGCTGTTCGGCTGGCTGACCCTGGTCATCGGATCGGTGCTCGGCGTGATCCTGCTCGTCGTAGGGATCCGCTCCGGAGGTCGATGGTACGACCGCAGGGCTCCGGAACTGCTGCTGTCGGTGTCCGCCAACCGGTGAGTGCTGATCGGCCCGGCGGGGTCGAAGCACCTGAGCGGAGTCGGTACGGCTGGCGAGGGTTGCTCCGGACGTCGGAATTTTCACGGATTTGGTCTGTGCATAACCTGTAGCTGCCCGATGGCTCGGGGCTATGCTAGGGCGATTCCGGGTAGGTGACCGACTTCGATGGGGGCGTGCCGTGTTCTCTGTGGGTGCAAGGAGCCGGGAGCGGGGAACGCCGGCGCTGGCGGGAGCGGTCATCGCGGTGATGCTGCTGACGGGATGCCAGGGCGACGGCGATCCTTCAGCCAATCAGACGACTGCGAAGGCGTCATCGCCGGCAGCACCCACCACGGGTGCGCCAACCCCCACAGCTCCGGTGGCCCCAGCGTCGTCGGCCGGTCCTGCTGCCAATGTCCCGGTCCCCGTCAAGCCTGCTCTTGCGGACGAGAACTCGAAGGAGGGCCTGGAGGCCTTCACCAAGTACTGGTTCGAGTTGTTCTCCTATGGCTACGAAACAAATGACTGGGCACCATACGACGAAGTGACCGACCCGGGGTGTCAAACTTGTGCTCAAACTCGCCAAGTCGTTGGGGATTTCTACTCGGACGGCGGTTGGATGACTGGGGGCAATTTCCAGGTTATCGATTTCGAGACTGATTTCCGCCTTAATACATCCGGATCGGTTCAGTCCTTTGTTAACTACCAGCAGACCGACCTCACCTATCATGAAAAATCCGGGATCAAATCTCTCGGTAATTCCCCGGATGCGTCTGTGAACGTAACTTTCTCCATCTTTGAGAATGGCGCTTGGCTAATGCTTGATTTCGGGAGACCGGAGGGAACGTGATGCGACCAAACACTGGTATGCGGCTGTGGGTAGTTGTTCCTGTGCTGATATTGCAGCTCGTCTCTTCATCTTTTGCCTCAGCGCAAAGTGGCGTTCCGTCTGCGTTCGCCGAGGATAATGAGTTTGGAGCTTCTAATTCATCGCCATCGCAAACACCGGCAGGCTCCGCGTCCCTTGGTTCGCGGACAGATCCAATCGTGCCTGCAGTCGGGGCCGCGGCGCTGCCGACAAGTGACGGCATCGATTATGTATACGAGCGAGCCTGCACTGCCTCGGTCGGGAGCGATCTGGACCCCGCAACCTGTCCTACTATGAACGCCCAGTGCGATGCCCGCGACGGCGGCGTCCTCGTCAATTGGATCGAGGTGAACAACAACGTGCAGCCCGCGACCGAGACCCCTACTGGTCGCTCGTCGTGCATGTATCCGGGCGAGGTGCCCGAAGCGCCGATCGCGGGAGCCCCTGCCGCCGAGGAAGCGCCGATCGTGATCACCCTCGAGGAGTTCCAGAAGCGGCCGGTCCTGGCCGCCACGATCATCTCCCAACCCCTGAATTTCGGTCTACGGAACGCCCACTCGAACATCTACGCCGAAGCCCAGGAGCAGGAGTTCACCTTCGAGTTCCAGGACGCGACGATCGTGCTCAAGGCCCGGCCCGTGACGTATCAGTGGGACTACGGGGACGGAACGACAGCGACGACCACGACTCCCGGTGGGCCGGTGGAGGGCGACGCGTTCGACACCAGGACACCGACCAGCCACCAGTACGCGCAGACGGGCGACTTCGATCTCACACTGACCACCTACTTCGCCGGCGATTACTCGGTGGACGGAGGCCCGTTCCAGCCCGTTGCAGGCGAGGCTGCTGTGGTGTCCGCGCCACACCTCATGAGCATCTGGCGTACCAAGGGCCACAGCGTCAGTGAGAACTGCATCGAGAACCCAGCAGGTATCGGCTGCGAAGCGCCCACCCGCTGATTCGGCACGCGGAACGCGCTTCAGATGCACGACCCATGAGCAGGCACATCTCTCCGCGACATCCGCGCTAGAAGGGTGGTGGTTCGGGTTCGCTGGTATACGTGCGGCCTGTCGGTGACGTTGCGGTGAGGGTGCCGGCGTCGGACTGTCGGTAATGCCAGATGCCCTCGCTCTTGAGCATGTGGTGCTTGCGGCAGAGGGGCGAGATTGGTCTGCGTCGTGGTGCCCTGCTGGGACCAGGGTTGGGTGTGGTCGAGTTCGCATCGTGACGCCGCGACGTTGCAGCCCGGGTGCCGACAGGTTCGATCGCGGACACGCAACCACTTCTTGAGGTCCGCGGGCACGGCGTAGGTGGTCCGACCGACACTCAGGACTGCACCCGTCTCGGGGTGCGTGAGCAACCTGGTGAAGGAGGGGGCATGGGCGGCGAGGCGCCGGGCGATGTCCGCGGGGACGGGACCGTATCCTTCGAGGTCTGCAGGTGCGTCGTCGACCCCGAGGAGTGTCAGGACCGGCACGGTGACGTTGATGGAGGCACGGACCCTGTAACCGTCTGCGTGTAGCCGGCACCCGGTACCACCGTCATGACCAAGGCTGGAGCGAGCACCTGCGCCGGTTCCGGCACCTGTGGCCGAATCAGCCCCTGGTCCTGCTCCTGCTCCTGCTCCTGCTCCTGCTGGAATCGTTCCTTCCGCGGCCTCCGTGGTGGGACAGGTGCAGTCGGCGAGGAGGAGGTCGGTGAACACATCGGTGCGGAGCTGGGGCAGGGTGCGGTGTTCGCCGGGTGATTGCAGAGCCCGGGCGGTCGTGGTGAGGCGTGTGTCGATGGCTGCCGCGTCGGTGGCGGGAAGCTGGATGTGGAGCCAGGCCATGGCGTCGTCGGCGGGTTCGAGGTCCACGCGCCGGTGATCGACCGCGTTGCGCGCGCGGGTCTCGAGGGTAGTGGGATGGGCCTGCGTGCGGAGGCGGCGGGCCCGGTAGGACAACCGGGGCACCGTGGTGGCGGATGCCACGGGTAGCAGGGCGTCCTCGATCCGGGCGGCAGTGCCGGCGGGCAGTCCGGCGTACTCGTGGAGGAGCGTGGTGGCGTGTGCCCAGGTGATCGTGCCGGTGCGCAATGCCGTCAGTGTCCTCGGGTGATGCTGGGCGAGGAGTGCCGCGTGCTGGACGAGGCGGTGGGCGGACCGTTCGCTGATGCGCAGCAGGCATGCGATCTCGGTCGCGGTTGCCGTATCGGCGAGGTTGGTCCGCCGTCGTCGTGAATTCCCCAGCCCATTCTCCGGGGGTAGCTTCGGGGTAGGAAAATCCTGCAGGAAACGGTCTTCGAGGAGCTCACGCAATTCATTGGCGGCGTCGACCATCTCCGCGTCGATCCGGGCTTTCTCGACGCTCAGTGAGGTGATGCGGTCGTTGATCCGCCCCATGTCCCTCAATTGCTCCGCCGAGTTTCTCATACCGCTATTGTCGCCTCCACCACTGACAATTCGGGGAGGGAATGAACCGGTCGACGGGCTGCCGCACGAAGAATCGGATATGACAGCTGAATTGTTTCCGCGGCCGTCGACGGCGCGTCATCCCTCGCGCCCCTGCCTGTCGCCCGGCCGAGCGATAGACTGGACGCATGACGATGCCTGCAGACCCCTTCGCAAACGATCCCCTCGACGCCGGCATGGGCGGCTCCACGGCGACCATCGAACGTGAGGAAGTACGCCAGGAAGTCGAGCCCGGTGACGCAGAGCGGTTCGCGCACTACGTCCGCAAGGAGAAGATCATGGAGTCGGCCTTCACCGGCGAGCCAGTGATCGCACTCTGCGGCAAGGTGTGGACCCCGGGCCGTGACCCTGAGAAGTTCCCCGTGTGCCCCGAGTGCAAGGAGATCTACAACGGCCTCCGCCCGGGGAACGACAAGCCCGAGGGCTGAACAGGTTCCACCCAGCGCTTCCGGGAGGAAGCGTCGGCCGGGGCGTGCCCGCAGCGAGGAGCGCCCACGGTCGTCACGGCCGGCCTGAGGACGGCGGGTCCCAGGACCGAAGCGACACCGGCCTGACCGAAGACGCACACGGAAACGCACCCGGAAACGCACCCGGAAACGCACCCGAGCCTGACCCGAAATTCGAGTCCGAAATTCGAGCCCAGAATTCGAGCCCGGACATTCACCCGAGCCCGGACACGCAGCGGCGCCCGACCCGGAATTCGAGCCCGGAACTGGAGCCCGGAATTCGAGCCCGGACACGCAGCCGCGCCCGACCCGGAACTCGAGCCCGGACACGCACCCGAGCCCGACCCGGAACTCGAGCCAGGACCCGAGCTCCTCAACGCGCACGGACCCGAACACAGTCCGGCGACACACACGCACCCGAACACGAACCCGGACACGAACCCGAACAAGCAGGACAAGGTGGCATGAAGAAGACCGCGAGCCAGGCCGCCGGAGCGATGTCGCCCGAGCTCCGCCCCCTCACCATCGGGATCCTCGCGATCATCACCTGCGCCGCGTTCGAGGCGATGGCGGTCATCACCGCCATGCCCGTGGTCGCCGATGAACTCTCGGGCGAATCGAGCTACGGGCTGGCCTTCTCGATGTACCTGACGGCGTCGCTGCTGGGCACCGTGGTGGCCGGGTCCTGGTGCGACCGCAAGGGACCGCGGCCGGCCCTCGCCGTCGGGATGTCCCTCATGATTCTCGGGCTGCTCGCAGCAGGAGCCGCCCCGGACTTCTGGCTCGTGACCGTGGGGCGGGCCGTATCCGGCCTCGGCGGCGGATTCATGATCGTGGCGGTCTACGTCGTGATCGGCAGGTCCTTCCCGCAGCGGGCCCAACCTGTCGTGTTCGGCTGGCTGGCAGCCGCGTGGGTGCTGCCGGCACTCATCGGCCCGGTGGTCGCCGGCTTCGTGACGCAGCAGTTCGGGTGGCGGTGGGTGTTCCTCGGAGTCGCCCCGGTGGTGATCGCCGCCGTCGTGATCGTATGGCCCAAGACGAGGGAGCTCGGGGCCATGGCGGCGGCCGATGCCGCTCCGGCGAAGGCGCGGGTGGTTCGTGGTCTCGCGCTGGCCGGCGGGGTGTTCGCCGCGCAGTGGGCGGTCGTCCGGCTCGCCGACACCGATGAGCCTGGAACCGGGACCGTGGTGGGACTCGTGGTCCTGGCGGCCGCCGGGGTGGTCGTCGCGCTCGCGGTCCTGCCCGCGCTCCTGCCCCGGGGCACCCTCGTACTGGCCCGCGGGCTTCCCAGCATCATCGCGACGCGAGGCATCGTCAATGTGGCGTTCTTCGGGACCGAGGCCTTCATCCCCCTGATGCTCGTGAGTTCCCGCGGTATCGACCCGGGAACCGCCGGCCTGACCCTGAGCGCAGGTGCCCTCGGCTGGAGCGCCGGGTCCTTCGTGCAGGCCCGGGTCACGTTCGGCCGTCAGTGGCTGCTCGTCGCCGGTTCCTCCGTGCTGTCCCTCTCGCTCGGGGGGTTCGCCCTCGCCACGGCCACGGAGGCCCCGCTCTGGGTCCTCGTCGTCGTCTGGGGGCTGTCCGGCTTCGCCATGGGGATGACCCTCTCGAGCACCTCGGTCCTGGTGCTGAAACTCTCGGCCGCCACCGAACAGGGACGTAACTCCGCGGCCCTGCAGATCTCCGACCAGCTCGGCGGTGTGGCAGGCACCGCCGGCGCGGGTGCGCTCTTCGCCCTCCTGCACGACCCGGCGGATCCAGGACACGTGCCCACCTTCGTTGCCATTTGGCTCGCTCTGTGGGTGTTCACGGCAGCAGGTATAGTTTCGGGTCTGAGAGGGGCCCGGTCATCGGATGACGGCCCCGGCCTCACCCCCAGCAAGTCAATGGAAGGTACTGTCCCGGCGTGAGTAGTGACACCCTGTTCGGTACCGGCGCAGCCCTGCCTCCCGCATATCCGGAGCGCGCAGCCTGGGGGACCGCCCCCAAGCTGCGCCAGTGGCAGAGCGAAGCGCTGGAGAAGTATTTCCGGGAGTCCCCGAGCGATTTCCTCGCCGTGGCGACCCCGGGCGCCGGCAAGACGACCTTCGCGCTCCGCGTGGCCACCGAGCTCGTCGACCGGGGCATCGTCAACCGCATCACGGTCGTCGCTCCGACCGACCACCTCAAGCGCCAGTGGGCCGACGCCGCGGCGCGGGTCGGTCTCGCGATCGACCCCAACTTCAAGAATGCCGACGGCCGCCACGGTGGCGCG
This sequence comes from Arthrobacter sp. MDT1-48-3, assembly GCF_054511015.1. Taxonomy (NCBI): domain Bacteria; kingdom Bacillati; phylum Actinomycetota; class Actinomycetes; order Micrococcales; family Micrococcaceae; genus Arthrobacter; species Arthrobacter sp. MDT1-48-3. The sequence continues at coordinate 94,334 of NZ_JBTNDL010000006.1, read as the reverse complement.
TTCATCGGTGTCGCCGTGACCTACGCGCAGGTCGCCAGCAAGCCGATGCTGCACCGCGCCAAGACGGAGGCGGCCCGCACCCTCGTGATCCTCGACGAGATCCACCACGGCGGTGACGCGCTGTCCTGGGGCGACGGCATCCGGGAGGCCTTCGAGCCCGCGGCCCGACGCCTCGCGCTCACCGGGACGCCGTTCCGGTCCGACACCGCCGCGATCCCCTTCGTCGAATACGCCGAGGACCGCGACGGGATCCGCCGATCGCGCGCCGACTACACCTACGGCTACGGCCAGGCGCTCCGGGACCACGTGGTCCGGCCCGTCATGTTCATGGCCTACTCGGGCCAGATGCGCTGGCGGACGAGCGGCGGCGAGGAGATGGTGGCGTCGCTCGGCGAGGCCGCGGTCACCAAGGACATCACGGCCCAGGCCTGGCGCACGGCGCTGAACCCGGCGGGCGAATGGATCCCCGCCGTCCTCGCGGCCGCCGACAAGCGGCTCACCGAGGTGCGGCGCACCGTGCACGACGCCGGGGGCCTCGTCATCGCGACGGACCACGACGACGCGCGGGCCTACGCCGGCCAGCTGAAGAAGATCACGGGCGAGTCCCCGACGGTCATCCTGTCCGACGACGCCAGGGCCTCCTCCAAGATCGAGGAGTTCTCCGAGGGGGACAAACGCTGGATGGTCGCGGTCCGCATGGTGTCCGAGGGCGTCGACGTCCCGCGACTGGCGGTCGGCGTCTATGCCACCTCGACGGCGACGCCGCTGTTCTTCGCCCAGGCCGTCGGCCGGTACGTCCGTGCACGCCGGCGAGGCGAGACGGCGTCGATCTTCCTGCCCTCGGTGCCGAACCTCATGGCGCTAGCGAATCAGCTCGAACTCGAACGCGACCACGCCCTCGACCGCCCCGAGAAGGACGACGAAGGCTTCGGCCTCGAGGACGGGCTGATGGAGGCCGCGAACCGCGAGGACAAGGCGTCGGATGCCCTGACCAAGCAGAAGTTCGAGGCCCTCGAGTCACAGGCGTCCTTCGACCGCGTCCTGTTCGACGGCGGCGAGTTCGGCACGGGCGGCGAGATGGGCAGCGAGGAGGAGCTCGACTTCCTCGGGATCCCTGGCCTGCTCGACGCCGACCAGGTGGGCCAGCTGCTGCGCCAGCGCCAGCAGGAGCAGCAGTCCCGCCGGAAGGGCAGGCCGACGGCAGCTCCTGCAGCCGAGCCGATCATCGTCGACCACCGGCAGCTCACGGAACTGCGGGGGCAGCTCGCCAAGAACGTCTCCGCCTGGGCGGCCCGGACCGGCATGCCGCACGGCCAGGTCCACACCGAGCTGCGCCGCCAGTGCGGCGGACCCGCCGTGGCGCAGGCCAACGAGGACCAGCTCCAGCGCCGACTGCAGAAGCTGCAGGACTGGTTCATCGGCAAGAAGTGAGACCGTCCCGACGAGAACGAGAACGAGAACGAGAACGAGAACGAGAACGAGAACGAGAACGAGAACGAGAACGAAGGCCGGGCTGGTTGGACCAGCCCGGCCTGTCGCGTCGAGGGCCTAGCGTGCCAGCTCGACGCCGGCGGCTTCCATCTCGTCCAGCGCCTCCTCGGACCGGTCCGCGTGGACGCCCCGCGTGAGGTCCGCCAGGACCGTCACGGAGTAGCCCGCCTGTAGCGCGTCGAGGGCCGTCGCCCGGACGCAGTAGTCGGTCGCGAGGCCCGCGACGACGACGTCGTCGACCTCGTGGTCCTGCAGCCAGTCATCGAGCGTCATGGGTTCGACATCGCTGTCCTCCGCCGCTCCGCCGAGCTTCTGCTCACCCGTCGGCACCTCGTCGTCGGGCGCCTTCACGCCCTCGAAGCCCGAGTAGGCCGCCTCGAACTGTCCCTTGCGGAACACAGCGTCGATGCTCTCGGTGTCGAGATCGCGGTGGAAGTCCGAGCCCTTCGTGTCCGCCACGCAGTGGACGGGCCAGGAGTCGACGAAGTCCGGGGTCTCCGAGAAATGGCTCCCCGGATCGATGTGCCAGTCCTGCGTGGCGACGATGTAGTCGTAGGAGCCGGCCTGCTCGTCGATGTGGTCGCTGATGTCGGCCGCCACCTGCGCACCGCCGGCGACGGCGAGCGAGCCGCCCTCGCAGAAGTCGTTCTGCACGTCCACGATGATCAGTGCGCGTGTCATGGTGCTGCCTCCTCGTACTCGGTGGGGATGACCGGTTCGCCGCGCTGCAGGCGCCGGACGGCTCCGGGAAGTTCGGCGAGCGACTGCTGGTGGCGCTCGGCGGCGCGGACCACGGCCTCGGGTCCGGTCCAGCCGGGCAGAAGGACGCCGTCGGCCACGAACTGCTGGGTGAGCGGGCGATCGTTGCCGTCGTCGGCCGGGCTGATCCCGATGCCCACCATTTCGGCCTGCGCCGTGCCGTGCCCGTCGAGGCGCCGCAGCGCGCGCTTCAGCCCGCCCACGGAGGCCTTGTTCTTGGCGGCCTTGGCCACGGACACGAAGGTGCCGTCGTCGTCCTCCCGGCTCACGAGCTTGTAGACCATGCCGGCGGTCGGCGCACCCGACCCGGTGACCAGGGACGTGCCGACCCCGTAGGAGTCGACCGGCGCCGAGGCGAGGAGGCCGATCGCGAACTCGTCCAGGTCGGACGTCACCACGATCTTGGTGTTGTGGTTGCCGAGGTCGTCGAGCAGTTCACGGACCCAGCGGGCCTGGGCGACGAGGTCGCCGGAGTCGAGGCGGACGGCGCCGAGCTCCGGACCTGCCACCTCGACGGCGGTCCGCACGCCCTGTTCGACGTCGTAGGTGTCCACGAGGAGCGAGGTACCGCGACCGAGCGAGGCGACCTGCGCCTCGAACGCGGCACGCTCGGAATCGTGCAGCAGCGTGAAGGAGTGCGCCGCCGTGCCGACCGTGGGGAGGCCGTAGCGGCGCCCCGCCTCGAGATTGGACGTGCTGGCGAAGCCGCCGATGATCGCGGAACGCGCGCAGGCCACGGCTGCCTCCTCGTGCGTGCGCCGCGAGCCCATCTCGATGCAGGGCCGGCCCGCTGCCGCACCCGTCATGCGGGACGCCGCCGACGCGATGGCGCTGTCGTGGTTGAGGATCGAGAGGATGAGCGTCTCGAGGATGCACGCCTCGGCGAACGTCGACTCCACGGTCAGGATCGGGGAGTTCGGGAAGTACGCCTCGCCCTCCGCGTAGCCCGAGATCGAGCCCGAGAACCGGAAGCCGGCCAGCCAGGCGAGCGTGGTGTCGTCGACGATCCGGTGATCGCTCAGGAACGCGAGCTGCGCGTCGTCGAAACGGAACGTGGCCAGTTCCTCGAGCAGGCGTCCGGTCCCGGCGACGACGCCGTACCGCCGGCCCGCGGGGAGTCGGCGGGCGAAGGCCTCGAACACCGAGCGGCGGTGCGCCGCCCCGGAGTGCAGCGAGGCCTGCAGCATCGTGAGTTCGTACTGGTCGGTGAAGAGCGCGCTGTTCGCCGCGTTCACCGCCGCAGGCGGCGGACCGGCGTCGGCCGGAGGATCTGTGGTCAGGGCTTTGGTCACCCACAGAACGATAGCCGGGCGTCCGCCGTGAGAGTACCCGGCCACCGGGCCCGGGTCATCGCACCTAGAATGAGGGATATGACCGTAGGCTTTGCAACCGGCACCGACACCCAGGAAGAGGTGCGGACGGCCGAGAAGACCGACCTGGACCAGCCCTGGGTGGTGGTGGTCTGGAACGACCCCGTGAACCTCATGAGCTATGTGAGCTTCGTCTTCCAGACCTACTTCGGGTACAGCGAGGCCAAGGCGCGCACGCTCATGCTGGAGGTCCACGAGCAGGGCCGTTCCGCCGTCGTCTCCGGCAGCCGGGAGAAGGTGGAGCAGGACACCGTCGCGCTCCACTCGTACGGACTGTGGGCGACCTTCGAAAAAGCCGGAAGCGAGTAGGCCCCTTGGCGAAACCGTTCAAATCGACGCGCCGCGGCATCACCGGTGCGCTGGAACCGGGTGAGGCGCGGCTCCTGGGCGCCCTGCTCGACGACGTCATCTCGATGCTGGAACCCGAGACGGGCCCCAGCGAGGACCCCCTGGCCGCCCTCGTGGGCATGTCCGGGGCGGACGCCGAGGCGACCGCACCCGACGATTCGGCCGTCCGGCGCCTACTGCCCGACGCCGTGCGCGGCGACGACGACGAAGCGCTCGCCTTCCGGCGGTTGACCGAGCGGTCCCTGCGCGAGCAGAAGATCGGCGCGCTGCGCGGCACGGCGCTCCTGATCGAGTCGAGTCCCATGACGCTCAACGACGAGCAGGCCCGCCTCTTCGCGCAGGCACTCAACGACGTCCGCCTGGTCCTCGCCGACCGGCTCGCCATCGAGACGGAGGAGGACGCCGAGCGACTCCACGACATCGCCGACTCGAAGGACGTCGACAACGTCGAGTCCTATCTCGCGCTGGTATACAACTTCATCACCTGGCTGCAGGAGTCACTGGTGCAGGCGATGCTGAAGGCCGCCCGGCTCGAGCGCTGACCCGCCCGGGCCCGCCGGGGAGGCCTGTGACATACCCCACGGGTCGGCGGATAGTTTTCGGGGGCAGCACGTCATATTCTCAGAGGATCATGAGCCCAGAGCGAGCGAACACGGACCGCAGCGAAGCGCCGATCGGCATCTTCGACTCCGGCGTCGGCGGACTGACGGTCGCACGAGCCGTCATCGACCAGTTGCCCCACGAATCGATCATGTACGTCGGCGACACCGCGAACGGCCCCTACGGACCGCTGCCGATCGCCCGGGTACGCGCCCACGCCCTCGGGGTGATGGACGAACTGGTGGACTCGGGCGTCAAGCTCCTCGTCATCGCCTGCAACTCGGCCTCGGCGGCCGTGCTCCGCGATGCGCGCGAGCGCTACACGGCCCGCTACGGCATCCCGGTGATCGAGGTCATCCAGCCCGCCGTCCGCAGGGCCGTCGCCGCCACCCGCTCGGGTCGCATCGGCGTCATCGGCACGACGGCGACCGTCGGATCGCGCGCCTACGACGACACGTTCGCGGCCGCCCCGCATCTCGAGGTGACCTCCGTGGCGTGTCCGGCGTTCGTCGAGTTCGTCGAGGCTGGCATCACCGGCGGTCCGGCCCTGCTGCGGACGGCCGAGGAGTACCTCGAGCCGCTCAAGGACGCGGGCGTCGACACCGTCGTGCTCGGCTGCACCCACTATCCGCTGCTCACCGGCGTCATCTCCTACGTCATGGGCGACGCCGTCACCCTCGTCTCCAGCGCGGAGGAGACGGCCAAGGACGTCTACCGTGCGCTGGTCTCGCACGACCTCGAGCGGGACAGCGTGGATCCCGCCGTGCACCGCTTCATCGCGACGGGCGACGCCGGGAGCTTCGAGGTGCTGGCGCGCCGGTTCCTCGGCCCCGAGGTGCTGAGCGTGCAGCACGTGGACCACGTCGCAGCACAGTACCCGACCGGCAGCCTCGCCCGGATCACCCCCGAGATGATCGCCGCCGCCGGCTTCCCCCGGGCATGAAACTCACCATCGTGGGGTGCAGCGGGTCCTTCCCCGGCCCGCAGTCACCGGCCTCCTGCTATCTCCTCAGCGCGGAGTGGGAGGGCCGCACCTGGCGGATCCTGCTCGACCTCGGCAACGGATCGCTCGGCGCGCTGCAGCGGTACATGGACCTGCGCGAGATCGACGCGGTGTTCCTCTCACACCTCCACCCGGACCACTGCATGGACCTGTGCGGACTCCACGTCGCCGTCCACTGGGATCCGGCGGGCTGGGGCCTGCCCCGCATCCCGGTCTGGGGGCCGGCCGCGACGGCCGATCGGATGGCGAGCGCCTACGGGCTCGAGCTCGACCCGGGCATGCACGAGGACTTCGACTTCCAGCCCTGGCGGGATCGGGACCCGGTGACCGTCGGTCCCTTCACCATCACGCCGTTCCAGGTCCTGCATCCCATCGAGGAGGCGTACGCGCTGCGCGTCGAGGTCGCGGAGACGGACGAGCACGGTGTCCTCCGCCCCCATGTCCTCACCTACTCGGGGGACACCGACGCGTGCGACGGACTGGTGGACGCCGCCCGGGACGCGGACGTCTTCCTCTGCGAGGCCGCGTTCCACGAGGGGCGCGACGACGCCATCACCGGTGTGCACCTGACCGGTAAGCGGGCAGGGGACGTGGCGACCCGCGCGGCCGCCCGACGGCTCCTGCTCACCCACCTGCCCGTGTGGAACGACGCGAACCTGGCCGTCAGCGAGGCCCGCCAGAGCTACGACGGCCACCTCGCCGTCGCGGTCGCCGGGGTGTCCTACACCGTCTGAACCGGCAGGCAGCCGGTCGCCGGTCGACCGTCCACTGCGGCACTGCCAGCGATCTCCCATGTGCTCCCGTCTAGACTGGAAGTCATGACCCCCGCGAATTCCCCCTCCCTGCCTCCCTCCGCCGGCACCGCTGCCCCCGTGCTGCGGGCGGACGGACGGACGCCCGACCAGCTGCGCAACATCAGCATCACCCGCGGCTGGTCGAAGCAGGCCGAGGGGTCCGCGCTGATCGAGTTCGGCAACACGCGCGTGCTCTGCACGGCGTCCCTGACCAGCGGGGTGCCCCGGTGGCTCAAGGGCGAGGGCAAGGGCTGGGTGACGGCGGAGTACGCCATGCTGCCGCGCGCGACCAACACCCGCTCCGACCGCGAGTCCGTCAAGGGCAGGATCGGCGGCCGCACGCACGAGATCTCCCGGCTGATCGGACGCTCCCTGCGCTCGATCATCGACACGAAGGCCCTGGGCGAGAACACGATCGTCCTCGACTGCGACGTCCTGCAGGCCGATGGCGGCACGCGTACGGCGGCGATCACGGGCGCCTACGTGGCGCTCGCCGACGCGATCCGCTACGCGAAGGACAAGAAGCTCATCCCGGCGTCGGCTTCCCCGCTGACGGACACCGTCGCCGCGATCAGCGTCGGGATCATCGACGGCGTCCCCATGCTGGACCTCCCGTACGTCGAGGACGTGCGCGCGGAGACCGACATGAACGTCGTCGTCACCGGATCTGGCACGTTCGTCGAGGTGCAGGGCACCGCGGAGGGCGCCCCCTTCGACCGCGCCGAACTCGACGCGCTGCTCGACCTCGCGCTCCTCGGCACCGCGCAGCTCGCCCGGATCCAGCTCGACACCCTCCGGGACTCCTCCGGTGGCTGACGCACCCCGGCTCGTCCTCGCCACCCGCAACGCCGGCAAGCTGCGGGAACTGCGCGAGCTGCTGCGCGGCCAGGTGCCGGGGCTCGACGTCGACACCCAGGTCGTCGACGCCGCCTCGGCGGGCGCGCCCGACGTCGTCGAGAGCGGTGTGACCTTCGAGGAGAACGCCCTGCTCAAGGCGGAGCAGACCGCGCAGGCCACCGGGCTCATCGCGGTCGCCGACGACTCGGGCCTCGCCGTCGACGTCCTCGGCGGAGCGCCCGGCATCTTATCGGCCCGCTGGGCCGGGCGGCACGGCGACGACGCCGCGAACCTCGAACTCCTCCTGGCGCAGCTCTCCGACATCCCGGCTGACCGCAGGGGAGCGGCGTTCGTCTGCGCGGCGGCCCTCGCACGACCGGGTGCTTCCGGCGGGAGCCGTGCGGAGCGCGGAGAGCTGCGTGGCACCCTCCTGACCGCCCCCCGCGGGGCAGGTGGCTTCGGCTACGATCCGATCCTCGTGCCCGAGGGGCTCCAGCGCACCTGCGCCGAACTAGCGCCGGAGGAGAAGAACGCCATCAGCCACCGCGGCATCGCCTTCCGGGCGCTGCTGCCGCACCTCGTCGACGCCCTGTCCTGAGAGCGCCGGGCAGAACGGCAGCGCAGCACGAACCCGAGTAGACCAACCAGCACCGCACGCCGTCCGTCCAGCAGGACGGACAACGAGAGGGACGAATACCACCGTGAGCATCATCCAGACTGTCCAGGCCGTCCAGGCGACGACGGCGAGCCCCACGTCGGACGGATCGGCCCTCGGCGCAGTGACGGACTGGGCCGTGAACCTCATGGAGACCATCGGCGCGCCCGGCGCCGGGCTCGCCATCGCCCTCGAGAACCTCTTCCCTCCGCTGCCGAGCGAGGTGATCCTGCCCCTCGCCGGGTTCACCGCCAGCCGGGGCAACTTCTCGCTGTTCGAGGCGATCCTGTGGACGACCCTGGGCTCGGTGGTCGGAGCCTACGCGCTGTACGCCCTCGGCGCGTGGCTCGGCCGCGACCGCATGCGCCGCCTGGTCTCCAAGGTCCCGCTCATCGACATCGAGGACGTCGACAGGGTCGAGGACTGGTTCAACCGGCACGGGTACCGGGCCGTGTTCTTCGGCCGGATGATCCCGCTGTTCCGGAGCCTCGTCTCCATCCCGGCGGGCATCGAACGCATGCCCGTCGGCAAGTTCCTCCTGCTCACGACCGCCGGCAGCCTGATCTGGAACTCCCTCTTCGTGCTGGCCGGGTTCTACCTCGGGGAGAACTGGCACATCGTCGAGCAGTACGCGGATGTCTTCCAGAAGATCGTGATCGTCGCCGTCGTGCTGTTCGCCGTGTACTTCGTCGTCTCCAAGGTGCGCAAGCACCGCGCGGACAAGCGCGTGCAGTGACGCCGGCCCCGGGCATGGTCGACGCGGCGGACCCGCTCGTGCAGGTCTGGCCGCTGTTCGGGCTGGAGATCGCCACGCCGCGCCTGGTCCTCACACCGGTCCGGGACGAGCACCTGCCGGGGCTGGTCGACGCCGTCCTCGCCGGGATCCACGATCCCGCCGACATGCCCTTCAGCGTGCCCTGGACGGACGCGCCCCGCGACGTGCTGATCACGGAGACCGCCAAGCACCAGTGGCGCCTGCGGGCGGGCGTCTCGGCAGGGGAGTGGACCGTCAACTTCGCGGTCCTGCACGAGGGCCGCGTGATCGGCGTCCAGGACCTGGCGGCGCGCTCGTTCCCGCTGCTGCGCCGTGTCGAGACAGGATCCTGGCTCACCCGGGCCGCCCACGGCCGGGGATTCGGGACGGAGATGCGCGCCGCCGTGCTCCAGTTCGCCTTCGACCACCTCGGCGCGACGTCGGCCGTGTCGGGAGCGGCCGCGTGGAACGCCGCGTCGCTCGGCGTGTCGCGCCGGCTCGGCTACGTCCCGAACGGGACCGCGCTGGCCGAGGCCAGACGGGGAGAGGTGCAGGTGCTCCAGAACCTGCTGCTCGCGCGGGAGAACTTCGTCCGGCCCGACTGGGTGGCCGAGGTCCGGGGACTGCAGGCCGCGCTGACCCTGCTCATTCCCGGGTCGCTGCGCGGGGCGGCAGGCTGAGTTCCGTCCCCGGCGCGGGCGCCACGGCGGACAGGACCCGGTCGGGCGCAGGTCCTGCGAGCACCCGCGCGAGATCCGACGCCGGCCCGAACAGCCGGGCGTCGAGGCCCAGGGCGAGGGCCGCAGCGACGTTGGCCGGGGTGTCATCCACGAAGGTCACGAGGCCCGGCTCCACCGCCAGTTCCGTGAGCACATGGTCGAAGACGGCCGTCGACGGCTTGACGAGGCGCAGCGACGAACTGAAGAAGCGGTGCCGGAACAGCCGGGTCCAGCGGGCGTCGCCCAGCTGGGCCACCATGGCCGCCGGCATGTTCGACAGCAGGGCGAGGCGCTCGCCCCTGCCGTCCAGGTCCTCGAGGACATCCAGGGTGTCGAGGTTCAGGTGCGACCACTGGTTGCCGTCCAGGACGTCGAGCCAGGCGGAGCGCGCGCTGCCCACGCGCCCGCCCGTGACGAGGGACCAGTAGTCCTCGGAGGTCAGCGCCCCGATGTCGTAGGCGTGGCGGTGCTGCCAGTAGGTCGACGCCTGCCCGTGCAGGCCCTCCACGCCGGTCGCCTCCGCGAGCAGCTCCCAGTCCTGCGGCGTGGGGGCGGTGGAGACCACGTTGCCGTAGTCGAAGAGGTACCACCGGCGGGAGCTGTCGATGCGGGCCATGACTCAGGGTAGGACGCCCAGCCGTCGAGAGGACCCCGCCACCGGTGAACATCGGGTGAACGGGCGGGACGGGCAACGGCGGTAAACTGGCTGCGTGGGAATCGCATTCACGGCCATCGACTTCGAGACTGCGAATGGCTTCCGTGGCTCCCCGTGCGCCGTCGGCCTGACGAAGGTCCGGGACGGCCGGATCGTCGAGGAGGCATCCTGGCTGATGCGCCCGCCGGAAGGCCACGACCACTTCGACTCGCGGAACATCGCCATCCACGGCATCACCTCGGGCATGGTCCAGGACGCCCCCCGCTTCGGCGAGCTGTTCCCCGAGATCGGCGGCTTCATCGGCTCCGACGTGCTGGTGGCGCACAACGCGGCCTTCGACCTCGGCGTCATCCGGTCCGCGCTGGAGGTGTCGGCTCTCGCCGGCCCTGCCTGGGACTACGCGTGCACCGTCGTGCTCTCCCGCAAGAGCTACTCCCTGCCGTCCTACTCGCTGCCGTTCGTCGCCGAAGCGGCGGGGGTCCCGCTGCTCAACCACCACGACGCCGTCGAGGACGCGCGGGCGTGCGCCGGGATCATGATGGACCTCGCCCGGCGGTACGAGGCAGGCACCGTCGAGGACGTCCTCGGGTGCCATGGCCTGCCGCTCTCTCGGGCAGAGGCCTACGCGCCGGGCGTGGACGAGCTGTCGAAGGCCACGCGCACCGCACTGGGTCGCGGCTCGTCGCCGTCGGGCTGGTCCGGCTGGCCGGAGGAGGGCGCGAATCCGCACGCCAATCCCCAGGCCGATCCGCGCCACCCGCTGTACGGACAGACGGTCGTCTTCACCGGGACCCTCGGCATCCCGCGGCCGCAGGCCAAGGAACGGGCAGCCCACCTCGGCGCACAACCGGCGAGCTCCGTCACCCGACGGACCACCGTCCTCGTGGTCGGGGACGGCTTCGTCGCATCCGACCTGCGCAACGGACGCGTGACCGGGAAGGCCCGGCGCGTGCTGGAACTGCACGAGCGGGGCCAGGCCATCGAGGTGCTCTCGGAAGCCGAGTTCCTGCAGATGACCGGCGACCGCTGGCCGGCCGCGAGCCCGGCGGCCGGCTAGAGACGCAGCGGGACGCCGGTGAGTCGGGCCGACAGGTCGATCAGCCGCGACGCGGCATTGCGCTCACGGGCGTGCGGTTCCGCCGGGACGAGGGCCGGCGGTCCCGTGAGCTGGAATCCGCTGCCAGGACCGCAGTAGGCACCGTTCGGGATCCCGGGATCGGCCGTCGCGCGGACGAGGGGCCACGCCCCGGCGTCCTTCCCCTGCGCCACGTGCGCCAGGACGGTCCGCCGCCACCGGGGCGCGTCCTTGCGGGCCGCGACGCCCGGCCGGTCCGGCGTGAGCATCCCGAGTGCGAGGCCGGGATGGGCCACGACGCTCGTCGCCGCGCTCCCTGTCGCATCGAGGCGGCGGGCCAGCTCGAACCCGAAGGCCGTGACCGCCAGCTTCGACGTCGCATACGCGACGGAGCCGCGGTACGACGACGGCTCGAGGAACGACGGCGTGAGGCGTGCCCAGCGGTGGCTGATGCTGCCGAGGTGGACGATCCTGGTCCCGGCGGCGGCCAGCGCGGGGAGGAGCAGGGCGATCAGGGCGTAGTGGCCCAGGTGGTTGGTACCGAACTGGAGCTCGAAGCCGTCCGCCGTCGTGCGCTCCTCGCGGGACCCGACCACCCCGGCGTTGGCCAGCAGGCCGGTCAGGGGCGGGCCGGCCGCTATCGCCGCGGCCGCGTCCCGGACCGATGCCAGGTCCGCGAGGTCGAGGAGCTGGAAGGTGACGTCGGCGCGGGGGTGGACGCCCCGGATGGCGCTGATCGCGCGTCGTGCCCTGTCCTCACTGCGCGATGCCAGCACCACGCTCGCGCCCGCTCCCGCGAGCTGCTCCGAGGCGAAGTAGCCGAGACCGGCGTTGGCGCCCGTGACGAGGAAGCGACGGCCGTCCAGACGGGGGAGGGCGGACGGATCCCAGTCCGAGGCGTCCGAGCCGTCCCGGCCCGTCGTCGGGCCGCTGCCGCCGTCGCGGGTCCGCCGCGGCACTCAGGTGCCTGTCGTCGCGGACAGGAGTGTCCGGGCCATGGAGCGGACGACGGCGGGAACCCCCGGCGAGGTCAGGTAGCCGGCCGGCAGGGCGCGTGTGCCGTGCAGGGCGCCGACGATCCCGCCCGCCAGGGACGCCGCGACCACCGGGGAGGCATCGGGCCTGCCGGCGTGCGCCGCATGCCGGAGGGCCGCGACGAGATGGTCCCGCGGCGACGAGGACTCGTCGGCGCCCTCGACGGCCGCCTGCAGTGCCGCCTCGAACGTGCCGGCCGCCGTCGCTCCGTCGGCTGCCGTGCCGTCCGACCCGGCATCGGAGGTGTCCGCTCCGTCGGCCAGCGCGCGGCCTGCATCGTGCCCGGCGTCCGCTGCGGAACTCCGTTCACCGGTGCGGGCGGTGGTGACCGCATCGTCCAGGGTCGTCCCCTCGATCGCCAGCGAGCGGATCACGGCGCTGAGGAGGCCTGCGGTGGCCCGGGCGGAGTGCGAGCCGTGCGTCAGCGCGGCGGCGTCGAGCGTGAGGCGCTCGACCATGCTGGCGGGGATCCGGGGGACCAGTCCGAACGGGGCCGAGCGCATCAGCGCACCCGGTCCCTGCGCCCGGGGGTTCAGGGGGCGGCCGAACGTCCCCATCTCGCCGGTGAGGAGGGCGCGGACGGTCTCGGCGTCGGGATCGTGGACGGCCACCAGCTCCTCCTGCCGGTCCAGCCACCTCGGCGGAGGAACCGGTGCGTTCGGCGGCAGGTGCTCGCCCTGCCGCGAGAGCCAGCGGAGATAGGCGAGCCACACGCAGGCGGTCTCGTCGGCGGCGACGCCGTCGTTCGCCCACTCCAGTGCCTCCACGAGGGCGTCCACGGTGTAGAGCGTGAGCTGCGTGGCGTCGGAGACGGCCACGGCTCCCGGCTCGTCGAGGGCGGTCGCGGGATCGTCACCCGCCACGGTGAGGACACCGTAGGCGTCCCCGGCCATCGTGCCGAGCAGGCACCCCAGGACCCGATCCTCGTACGTGTCCGGCGTGGTGTCCCCGGGGCCGGGACCGGCGGTGCTGTCAGTCGTCACCCGTCCAGTCTAGGGAGGAGTAGGACGGACCAGAGCCACCGGAGCTCCCAGCAGCCGTGCAGACTAGGATGGAAGGCTTGTCCGCGGCCCGGACCCTCCGGGCCGTCCCACTGCAGCACCGATCGAAGGAATGCGCATCCATGACCCACCACACGACGACGGCGGACGCCGTTCCCACCGGTACCGCTCAGGACGGTACCCGGCGTGCACCAGGACTCGCGGCACGCTCGATCGCCGAGGGGGTCGGATCCTTCCTCGTCATCCTCGTCGGCCTCGGAGCCACGATGCTGGCCACCGAGACGTCGCTGCAGCCCACCCTCGTCTTCGGGTTCGCCGTCGTCGCCGCGATGATCGCGTTCGGCCACGTCTCGGGCGGCCACTTCAACCCGGCCGTCACCGTCGGATCGGCGGTGGCGGGGCGGACCGACTGGAAGTCCGTGCTGCCCTATCTCGTGGCCCAGGTGCTGGGCGCGGTCGCCGCATCGGGACTCATCTGGCTGGTCCTGAGCGCCAACGCTCAGCTCTCCGACATCGGAGGGTTCTTCAGTTCGGCCTCCAACGGGTTCGGTGAGCACTCGGCGGCGCAGTTCCCCCTGACCAGCGCCTTCCTGCTGGAGGTCGTCGCGGCGGCACTCCTCGTCGCGGTCTTCCTCGGGGCGCGGTCGCAGCGCGGCGGGCGCGACCTCGCGCCGTTCGCCGTCGGCCTCACCTACGCCGGACTGCTCTCCTTCCTCCTGCCCGTCACGAACGGCGGCGTCAACCCGGTCCGCTCCACCGCCTCGGCCGTCTTCGCCGAGCCGTGGGCCCTCCAGCAGCTGTGGCTGTTCTGGGCCGCACCGGTGGTCGGCGGCGTGATCGCGGGACTGGTCTACCGCAGCCTGGACTCGGGCCGCCCGTCCCGCACGGAGGGGAAGACCGTTCCGGCGACGCCGCTTGGCGACGGCGACGGCGACGGCGCCGTGCACCAGCACGATGCGCAGCAGGACGCGGAGCAGCCCGTGGCCCAGCCGGGCACCTCCCAGTACGACGCCCCCGGGGCCGGCGGCACGGGACGCCCTGCCGGCGACGCCGAGTCCTTCTTCGATGCACGGCCCTCCTCGGGACACGACGCCTCCCGGGTCGACGATTCCCCGAGCGGGCCGGTGCGCTGAGCCGGATTCCGGGCCCGCCGAGCGCTGATCCTCCGAATGTCGGCATGCGGCGGTAGCGTGAAATCCATGAGGATCCTTCATACGTCAGACTGGCACCTGGGCCGGTCCTTCCACGGGACCGGGACCCTCGACGCCCAGCGGATCTTCGTCGACAACCTCGAGAAGACGGTGCGCGAGGAAGCAGTCGACGTGGTCCTCGTGGCGGGGGACGTCTACGACCGAGCACTGCCGGCCGTGGACGTCGTCGCCCTCTTCGACGAGACACTGGACCGGCTCACCGTCGCAGGCGCGCAGGTGGTCGTCAGCAGCGGGAACCACGACTCGGCCACGCGGCTCGGCTTCGGCGGCCGCATCCTCGCCCGCGGCGGCGTGCACCTGCGCACACGCATCGAGGACATCGGCACGGCTGTGACCTGGCCGCTCGGGGCGGAGGCCGAACTCGCGATCTACGGCGTACCGTACCTAGAGCCCCGCGTCGTCGCGGAGGCGCTGCAGGCGGACGGCACCACGCACACCGCCGTGACCCGCGCCGCCCTCGACCGCGTGCGCGAGGACATCGCGCTCCGGAGCAGGGAGCGCCGCGTGGTGTCCGTCGTGATGGCCCACACCTTCGCTGCCGGGGGCGAGGGCTCGGACAGTGAGCGCGACCTCGCCATCGGCGGCCTCGGATCCGTGCCCCTCGCGCTGTTCGAGGGCTTCGACTACAGCGCGCTGGGCCACCTGCACGGCAGGCAGAGGCTGTCCGAGACCGTGCGCTACTCGGGGTCGCCCCTCGCGTACTCCTTCTCCGAGGCGAACCAGCACAAGGGCGCGTGGCTCCTGGACGTCGGCGCGGACGGGATCGGTGCCGTCCGGCCCGTCGAGTGGCCGGCGCCGCGCGACCTCGCCGTGCTCACCGGCACCCTCGACGAGCTCCTGGAACGCGACGACCTCGCCTGGGCGGAATCGGCCTACTGCTCCGTCACCCTCACCGACCGTGAGCGGCCGGCGCGCGCCATGGAGCGCCTGAGGACACGGTTCCCCGACACCCTCGTACTCTCCTTCGCTCCGGAGGGCGGGGACCGGCAGGACGCGCGGACGTACAGCCAGCGGATCGCCGAGGCGCGGGACGACGCCGAGATCTGCTGCGGTTTCCTCGACCATGTCCGCGGCCGGAGTGCCTCTCCCGAGGAGCAGGCGCTCATCCGCTCGACCGTCGACGCCGCGTTGAGCCTCGCCCACGAACGCTAGGACGCGCGCATGAGACTGCACCACCTCGAGATCCAGGCCTTCGGCCCCTTCGCCGACCGGCAGAGCGTCGACTTCGATGCGCTGTCCAGCCAGGGCCTGTTCCTCCTGAACGGTCCCACCGGCGCCGGGAAGTCGAGCGTCCTCGACGCCGTGTGCTTCGCACTCTACGGTTCGGTCCCCGGCGCCCGTCAGGCGGCGAAGAGGCTCCGCAGCGACCATGCTGCGGAATCGGTGGCTCCGGAGGTGTCCCTCGAATTCTCGGTCGCGGACCGTCGTTTCCGCGTGGTGCGGTCACCCGCGTGGGACAGGCCGGCGCGACGCGGGAACGGGACCACCACGGAACAGGCCCGCACCCTCCTCAGCGAACGGGTGGACGCCGAGTGGGTGCAGAAGTCGGCGCGCAACGACGAGGCCGGACTGGAGCTGCAGTCCCTCCTCGGCATGGACAAGGAACAGTTCACCAAGGTCGTGATGCTTCCGCAGGGCGAGTTCGCGGCCTTCCTCCGGGCCGACGCGAAGCCCCGACGGGAACTGCTGCAGAGGCTGTTCTCGACCACGCGGTTCGAGGATCTCGAGAGGCTCTTCACCGAGGAGAGTCATCGCACCGCGCGGAACCTCGCGGACCAGGAGGGCAAGCAGCGGCACGTGTTCCTGCGCGCGGTCGACGAGGCCGAGCGCCATGACCTCAGCCTTGCCGAGACGGGAATCGACCCGGACAGCCCCGGCGGCTGGTCCGAGGCCCTGCAGGCACTCGCCGCGGCCCTCCACGACCGCCGGGACGCGGCAGCCCTCGAGAGCACCGAGCTCGCGGAACGGAGTGCGCTCGCGGACGGCGCATCGGCAGCGTTGAGGCAGCGCCGGTCCCGCTGGACCGCGCTCGGCGACCTGCGGAGGCAGCAGGCGGACCACGACGCACGCTCCGACGGGATCGCGGACCTGATGGAGCAGGCTCGGCTGCACGACCAGGCCCGCGGGCTCGCCCCGCTCCTCGAACTCGAGTCCGAGGCAGGCATCGGGGTGGAGGGCGCACGTGCCCGGCACGGCGAGGCCCTCCAGCGGCTGCGGAACAACGACGTCGTCCGGGACTATCTCGACGTCGATCCCACCGTCCAGGACGAGGTCCCGCGGAGCGTCCTCACCGGCGGCTGCACGGCGTCGTCCTCCGCGCTGGGGGTCCTGCGCGCCGCGCTGCCCGACGAGCAACGGTTGCTGGACGTGCGGTCCGAGCTCGACGACGGGTCGGCCGGGGTCCGGCGGCTCGACGAACGGCTCACCGTGACGGGCGAAGCCCTCACCGCGCTCCAGCATCGGCGCGCGGCCGATGTCGGACGCGTCGCGCCCCTGCGGCTGGCCGCCGACGGCCTGGTTCACCTGCGCGCGGACCTCGCCGCCGCCGTCACGGCCGAGGAGACGGTCCGGCAGTACCGGGCGGCTGAACTGCGCCGCGGTGCCGCGGACGCCGGGTACGATGCCGCATCGGGGCGCTTCCTCGCGCTCAAGGAGGACTGGCTCACCAAGCTGCAGCTGCGGCTGGAACAGGCTGCCGAGGAACTTGCCGAACAGTTGGCGGACGGCGAGCCGTGCCCGGTGTGCGGCAGCGCGGAGCATCCCGCACCCGTGGCGTCGCCGGGCGGCGAGAGGATCACCCTGGAGGAGGAACAGGTTGCGCGACGCCTGCAGGCCGAGGCCGAGAAGGAGCTCCAAGACCTCCGGGAGGTCCGGGACCGTGCGCGCCTCGACGTTGCCGACCTAGCCGCCCGGGGCGGTGAGCTGTCACCCGAGGACGCTGCTGCGTCCAGGCTCGCGGCGCGGACCAGGGTCCAGGCCGCCGAGACAGCCCAGGCCGAGTGTGAGCAGATCGAGGAGCGCATCCGGCGCGCCACCGAGGACGAGGAACGGATCCGCGCCGAGCGCGACGTGCTGCAGGAGGAACGGGCCGCCGCCGAGTCACGGCGGTCGTCGCTGCTCGACCAGGAGGACGTGCTGGCGCAACGGCTCACCGGGCTCCAGGGCGATGCACCGTCGCTGACGGCCCGCATCGGCGACGTGCAGCGCGCGTTCGACGACCTGGAAGCGGCGCGGGACGCCCTGGATGCGCTCACATCGGCCGTGGGCCGTCGGCAGGATGCCGTGTAGCGCGTCTAGGACGCGCTGCACGGAACCCCCTTCGGCTCGTCGGACGAGGCCCGCGCGGCGCTCCTCCCGGAGGACCGCCGCAGCAGGATGGCCGAGGCGGTGAAGGAGCACGAGGCACGCGGGCACCGACTCTCCGGCGCCTGGGAGGACGGCGCCGTCCGGGAGACCCTTCGGGAGGAGCAGGAAGGCGTGGAGCCACCCTCCGACGAGGACGAGCGCACCGCCGCCGCCGGCGCCGACGAACTCCGGGTGCGCGCACAGCGGGCCGGTATCAGTGCCGAGGTGCTGGGGCACTCGGTCGCCCAGCTCGAGACCTACTCCCGGCAGTTCGACGACCTCGAGCGGCAGATCGCACCGCTGCGCGAGGAAGCGCGGCTGGCGGCCGCCGTCGCCGACACGGCCCGCGGGGGTGGGGAGAACCTGTACAAGATGTCGCTGGCCACCTACGTCCTCGCCTCACGCCTCGAGCAGGTCGCGGCCGCCGCGACGGAGCGGCTGCTGCAGATGTCCGACGGCCGGTACGCGCTGGTGCACAGCGACGCCACGGCGGGCAACAAGCGCTCGGGACTCGGGTTGAACGTGATCGACGGCTGGACGGGGAACCGCAGGGACACCTCGACGCTGTCCGGCGGGGAGTCCTTCATGGCCTCGCTCGCCCTGGCGCTCGGGCTCGCCGACGTGGTCCAGCAGGAAGCGGGTGGGCTCGACATCGAGACCCTGTTCGTGGACGAGGGATTCGGTTCACTCGACGACCAGGCACTCGAGCAGGTCATGGATGCGCTCGAGGGCCTTCGGAGCGGCGGGCGCGTCGTGGGACTGGTCAGTCACGTGCCCGAACTCAAGCAGCGGGTCAGCGCGCAGCTGCAGGTGGTGAAGGGCCGCCAGGGCTCGGTCCTCCGCTACGTGGAGCAGCCTGCCAGCGTGTAAACTCGAGCCGTTACCGGGTCGGGCGCATCGGGAGGGGGGACGATGCGCGCTTGATGCACCCGGAAAGCGCATGTACAAGAATCCCTCACCGGCGTCGCCGGACTCTTCCCCGTCCCCTCTGCCGGGTCCCGTCCGCTCCAGGCGGTCCCGACTCGGCAGGTTCGGTATCCTCCCGGACCTCGCGGGCACCTCCTTCCTCCTGATCGGCCTCTTCGCGCGGCTGCCCCTCGCGATGCTCACGGTCGGCGCCCTCACGCTCGTCACGACCGCCAGCGGCTCCTACGCCGCGGGAGGTTTCGCGGCCGGAGCGGTCGGGCTCGGCTCGGCGCTCGGGGCCCCGCTGCTCGGCCTCCTCGCGGACAAGCACGGACAGCGCATCGTGCTCCTGGTCTCGGCGGTCCTGAACACCCTGGCCATCGCGGGCGTGCTCGTCGTGACGCTGCGCGGCGGAAGCATCACGGGCAGCACCCTCGCCCTCGTCCTCGCGGCGTCACTCGCCATGGGGTTCACGTGTCCCCAGATCGGCCCGCTGGCCAGGGTCCGCTGGATGGCGATGACCCGCCGCAGCCCACGCTCGGCCCTGGACACCGCCCTCTCCTACGAGGGGACGGCGGACGAGCTCACCTTCGTCCTCGGCCCCGCCCTGGTCGGCCTGCTCGCGAGCCTGATCGCCCCCTGGCTCCCACTCGCCCTGGCCGCGGTGCTGACCATCACCCTCGTCAGTGCGTTCGCCGTCCACCCGACGGTCGCCTTCAGCGATGCGGGCCGCGATCCCGGTGCCGACGGGAACGGGCACGACGGCGATCAGCCCCCGGAGTCCGCGGACTACCGCCCCGCGCTCGTCCTGCTGCCCGTCGCCGGGATGATCGCCATGGGGACGTTCTTCGGCTCCACGCAGACGTTCCTGACCGCGTTCGCGGGCCAGTTCGGGGCAGCCGAGTCCTCCGGGCTCCTGTACGCGGTCATGGGCCTCAGCTCGGCCGTGGCCGCACTGTCGGTCGCCTACTGGCCCGAGCGCTTCGGCCATACACGCCGGTGGATGGTGGCTGCCGCCGCCATGGCGATGGCCGCCGCCGCGCTGGCCCTGCCCGGCGCGATCCCGACGATGCTGGGAGCGCTCTTCCTCCTCGGCATCTTCGTGGGTCCCACCATGGTGACGATCTTCTCGATCGGCTCGATGGTCGCGCCGGCACACCGGCTGGGTACGGTCATGACGCTGCTCGCCTCCGGGATCGTCACCGGCACGGCGACCGGTTCGGCGCTGGCAGGGGCCCTCGCCGAAGCCTCCGGGCCGGCGGGCGCCTCGGTGGTCCCGGCAGCAGCAGCATGCGTCCTGCTGCTGCTCGGAGCGGCATCGGCCGTCGCCCTGCGGAGCACCAGCAGAGCCTGAGGCAGGTTCATCAGCCGGCTGTGCAACCGCCCGGGCCGAGCATAGGATCGAAGGACATCCAAGACGCAGGAGGACGCATGAGCACCGAAGGCAGCAAGCAGAACGACACCGAGGATGCGACCGGCGGATTGGGTCCCGAGGGGACGATCCCGGTCAGTGACGACGGGGTGGCCGCGGGATCGACGGACGAGGCGAGCAACTTCGAACCCGAGGAGGACGACGGCGACGGTTCCTAGGCCGCCCGGGCGTCACCGGATGCTGGGGGCCCGA
Organism: Arthrobacter sp. MDT1-48-3; assembly: GCF_054511015.1. Classification (NCBI taxonomy): domain Bacteria; kingdom Bacillati; phylum Actinomycetota; class Actinomycetes; order Micrococcales; family Micrococcaceae; genus Arthrobacter; species Arthrobacter sp. MDT1-48-3. The sequence continues at coordinate 74,152 of NZ_JBTNDL010000006.1, read as the reverse complement.
TCGGGCGGTTCGGGAATCCGGACGTTACCCGTGAAGACTCCGCCGGTGACGCTCTCCGCCTCGGGGGAGCCGGAGGCGGACAGCACGGGCCTGGCGGCTCCGGCCGCCGGCCCCGGGGCTCCGAGGTGCTCGTCGGCATAGTTCCGCAGCTGCAGTGCCACGTCGTGCGCGTACGGCCTGGCCGAGGGATTCCTCGATGTCATCCTCCGCAGCAGGGCGCTCCAGTCCGGTCCGAGCGAATCCGGCACCTCGGGATCCCGCAGCAGCCGAGCGAGGGCAGCCTCGACCACGGGTCCGGGGAAGGCCTTAACTCCCGTCAGGCACTCGAGGAGGACGAGCCCCAGCGAGTAGATGTCACTGCGCTCGTCCAGCGGACCGCCCTCGGCCTGTTCCGGGCTGAGGTAGTTGGCGGTGCCGATCGTGGCTCCCGCGGCGGTCGCCATGGTGGCCTCCACCATCCGTGCGATGCCGAAATCCGTCAGCTTGGCGTACAGGCGGGTCGCGTTGTCCCCGCTGTGGAACATGAGGATGTTCGCCGGTTTCACGTCCCGGTGCACCACGCCCTCGGAGTGGATGTAGGCCAGTGCATCGGCGAGGTCCGCGCCGAGCTGGGCCACGTCCTCCGCGGGCAGGGCGCCGCGCTTGAGCAGGTGCCGGAGGTCCTCGCCGTCGACGAGTTCCATCACGAGGAAGCCGGTGGTCCGTCCCGTGTCGTCCTCGTGGATGCCTGCGTCGTGCAGCGTCACGAGGCCCGGGTGGTTGAGGGTCGACAGCAGCATCGTCTCCGTGTGCTGGCGCCGGTAGTTGTCGTCGTCCGCCGTCGTCGGATTGAAGATCTTGATGGCGACGTCGCGTCCGAGGTTCCGGTCGACGGCCCGGTAGACCGACGCGGCTCCGCCGACGCCGAGGAGTTCCATGGTCTGGTACCGGTCAGCAAGGAGCACATCCATGGGTGTCCTCCCGCAGCAGATTGGAATTGTGGATCATCGCCGAGCCCCACCATAAGGCTGCTGATCAGTTCCGAGTATACCGGCCGCGCTCCTGCACGGGCAGCGACGCGCGCACCGCCGGAGCCCGGTCCGGCTCTCAGGAGAGGAATGCGAGGGCTGCATCCTTGAACAGTCGCGAGGTGATGGCGTTCGAGTGGCTCCTGCCGGGCAGGGTCGCCGTCTCGGCGAACGGGGCCCAGTCGGCGAGGTCGCCGATACCGCCGGCGTAGTCGTCCTGGTCCCCGGCGACGAGGAGCAGGGGCATCTTCGGGACGGCGCCCCGGGGGTCGAAGGGTTCCGTCTTGATGGCCGAGACCATGGCAAGGAGCGAGGGCAGATCGTTGCCGAGCCCCGCCTGGGCCATCCGGAGGAGGTCCGCCGTCGTCGCGTCCTGCGGGGCGGGCCCCCCGGCGAGGTGGCGCTCGGCTCCCTCGAGGTCGAATGCGGCGAGAGGGTCGTCGCTGCCGGGCCCCCCGAGCACCATCCTGCGCACGAGCTCGGGCTGCGTCGCGCCGAACTCCCAGGCGAGGCGGGATCCCAGGGAGTAGCCGAGCAGATCGACGCCGGAGGCGGGGTCGTCCTCCCGGAGGGGGGTGATGCGTTCGTCGAAGAGCGCCTGCAGGATGTCGGCGCGCATGCGGCTGGGTGCGTAGGCGCCGGCGTCGTCCGGCGCCGCGCTGTCACCGTGTCCCGGGAGGTCCACCATGACCACGGAGCGGCCGGCGTCGTTCAGGAAGCGGACCCAGCCGGTCTCCACCCAGTTCTGCCGCGACGAGGAGCCGAACCCGTGCAGCAGGAGGATCGGGGGCAACGCTCGGGGAGTGTCCGCGTCGCTGCGGGTGATGGCCAGGCGGGGATCGATACCCTCGACGTCGTGAACGGAATGGTGGTCCATGACCCCATCGTAAGGGCGGCAGAGATATGTGCGTCCTTGAACACATCTCCGCCGCGCGGCCCCTGCGGACCGACGACTGTGACTTTAGACACTTTCGGGAGCGGTGGCAACCCGCTGACTGAGGCTCCCCGTCCAGAACTCCTCGACGGACCATGACCGTCGGCTGCCTGCCATGAGTTATAGTCATCATGACTCTAACAAGGCGTCGACGATCACCCAGGCGGAAGGCCGGTCATGTACAGCTCCGCCAACGTCTCGGAACGGCAGGCCCAGGCGCCCTCCCTCGCCATCTCGACCGTCATCTTCGCGCTCCGGACGGATGCGGCCTCGGACCGATCGGAGATCTGGCTCCCGCTCGTCGGACGTATCCGCCAGCCGCACCTCGGGCGCTGGGCGCTGCCGGGCGGCCCGCTCGACGGCCGCGAGTCCCTGCAGGACGCCGCGGCACGGAACCTGCGGGACACCACGGGGCTCGAGCCGACCTACCTCGAGCAGCTCTACGCCTTCGGCGGGCTCGATCGTTCGGCGACGCAGCGCCTGGTGTCGATCGTCTACTGGGCGCTCGTGCGCCCGGACCAGGCCGATCTGGCGCAGGAATCGGAGAACGTGCGGTGGTTCCGGGCCTCCGACGTCGTCGGGCTCGCGTTCGACCACGACGAGATCGTCGCCTACGCCCTCGAACGGCTCCGCGGCAAGATCGAGTACGGATCGGTCGCCTACCACTTCCTCGGTGACCGTTTCACGCTGGCGCAGTTGCGCGGCGTCTACGAGGCGGTGCTCGGACGGCACCTCGATCCGGCGAACTTCCGGCGACAGCTCCGCTCCGCGAAGGACATCGCCGCCACGGACGAGGTGCTCCAGGGCGGGCGCAACCGGCCGCCGCGCCTGTACAGGTACACCGGGCCGCACGCCGGACGGCCTCCGTCCTAGACGGGTCCGATGCCCGGCCCCGGGCGATGCACCTCGAGCCCTGCAACCCACCCCGTCCACGACCCCAGTCCGCCGCCCAGCCCGGCGCCGGCCCATCGAGGGAGAAGCACGTGTCCGTTTCCACCGCCATCCAGCTCATCTCGCGAGGCGAGGCAGGATTCCCTGCGCCCGCGACCACCTGCACACCCGACCTGGCGCGTGATCCGTGGGTCTTCGACGCTCTCCCTCTGCCCGACTACGGCCCCGGTGCTTCCATGCACGACCCGGTCCCTCCCACGACCCCGCGCCAGGGTGAGCTGCCGGAGGAGTACCGGACCGCTTCCGCCGACGACCTCGATCGGAGGATCCTCGCCGCCAAGGAGACGCTGGGGGAGTCCGTCGTCGTCCTGGGCCACTTCTACCAGCGCGACGAGGTGGTGAAGTACGCGGACTTCGTCGGCGACAGCTACCAGCTCGCCCGCGCAGCCACCGAGCGCAGTGCCGCGGAGGCCATCGTCTTCTGCGGTGTCCACTTCATGGCGGAGACCGCGGACATGCTGTCGACGCCGGAGCAGGCCGTGATCCTGCCCAACCTCGCGGCGGGGTGCTCCATGGCGGACATGGCGGACATCGACTCGGTGACGGAGTGCTGGGACCAGCTGACCGCGCTCTTCGGATCGGAGCCCGACGCGGACGGCCGGCGGCCCGTGATCCCCGTGACGTACATGAACTCCTCCGCGGCGCTGAAGGGATTCTGCGGAGAACACGGCGGGATCGTCTGCACGTCGTCGAACGCGGCTGCCGTGCTCGAGTGGGCGTTCGAGCGGGGGCAGCGCGTGCTGTTCTTCCCCGACCAGCACCTCGGCCGCAACACCGCCAAGGCGATGGGCGTCCCGCTCGAGCGGATGCCCCTGTGGAATCCCCGCAAGGCGTGGGGCGGCACGGACGAGCAGACACTCCGCGACTCCCGGGTGATCCTGTGGCACGGGTTCTGCTCGGTCCACAAGCGCTTCACCGTGGCCCAGATCGAGAAGGCGAGGGCGGAACACCCCGGAGTGCGCGTGCTCGTGCATCCCGAGTGCCCGATGCCCGTCGTCGACGCCGCCGACGAGGCGGGCTCGACCGACTACATCCGGAAGGCGATCGATGCAGCCGCACCGGGCAGCACCTTCGCCGTCGGGACGGAGATCAACATGGTGAACCGGCTCGCCGCGCAGTACCCGCAGCACACCATCTTCTGCCTCGATCCCGTCATCTGCCCCTGCTCGACGATGTACCGCATCCACCCCGGCTACCTGGCCTGGGTGCTGGAGGGCCTCGTCGAAGGACGCGTGCCGAACCGCATCACCGTGCCGGAGAGCGTCGCCGGGCCGGCACGCGTGGCCCTGAACCGGATGCTCGCGGTCCGCCCGTGACCTCCGGACGCGTGCGGGAGGAGCCGGACGCCACCCGGGGGCCGCTCCGCGTGGTGATCGTGGGCTCCGGCATCGCCGGTTTGCAGACGGCACTCGCCGTGCGGCGGCTCGCCCCCCGGTCCGACGTCGTGCTGGTCTCCAAAGCCGCGCTCGGCTCCGGCAACACGGGCTACGCGCAGGGCGGCATCGCCGCGGTGCTCGCGGCCGGGCACGGAGCGTCCGGCCGCCCGTCCGGACCGGCCGGCGGCCGTCGCGACTCGGTGGAGGCACACATCGCGGACACCCTCGCGGCCGGCGCTGGGCTGGCGGACCCGGAGGCGGTCGAAGTCCTCTGCCGGGGCGCAGCCGAGGGGATCGACGCCCTGCAGCGGGCCGGGGTGGTCTTCGACGCCGCGCCGCACGACGCGTCGTCGCCCGCACTGGGCCGCGAGGCGGCTCACTCCGCGGCACGGATCCTCCACCTCGGCGGTGATGCGACCGGCGCAGGGCTCATCGCCTCCCTCACGGCGGCGGTGCGCCGGGACCCGGCGATCCGGGTCCTCGAGAACGCCTTCGTCGAGCGGATACTGCTCGACGGCGCCGGGGGATCGCCGCGTGCCGCCGGCGTCGAGGTGCTGCAGGACGGCATCCGGCGCCCGATCGCGGCCTCCGCCGTGGTGCTGGCGACCGGCGGGGCCGGCCAGCTCTTCGACCGCACGACGAACCCGGCGATCGCCACGGGCGACGGTGTGGCGCTGGCCTGGCGGGCCGGCGCGGTGGTCGCCGACCTCGAGTTCTTCCAGTTCCACCCCACGGCGCTCGACGTCCCGGGGAACCCGCTGATCTCGGAGGCCGTGCGCGGCGAGGGCGCGCGCCTCGTCGATGCCCGTGGTCACCGGTTCATGGCGGACTACCACCCGGACGGCGACCTCGCGCCGCGGGACGTGGTCTCGCGCAGCATCGCACGCCACCTCGCCCAGGAGCCCACCGACGCCCCGGGCGTCCGTACCGGGGCCGCGGCCGGTGACCGCAGGGCACGGTGCGTCTACCTGGACGCGACGGCCCTCGGTGCCGACTTCCTCGCCCGCCGCTTCCCGTCGCTCACCGCGCTGACGGCACGGCACGGGTACGACTGGTCCGCCGCCGTCGTCCCGGTGGTCCCGGCCGCCCACTACTGGATGGGCGGCGTGCGGACGGACACGGACGGGCGCACCTCCGTCCAGGGCCTCTTCGCCGTCGGTGAGGTGGCGCGCACGGGTGTGCACGGCGCCAACCGGCTGGCCTCCAACAGCCTCCTCGAGGCCGTGGTCTTCGCTACGCGGTGCGCGGCGGCGCTCTCCGACGGAGACGGCGCGGCGCCGGTCTTCGAGGCCGAGGTCCTCGACCTCGACGCGGAGACCGGAACCCACCCCGTGACGCGCCGCGAGCTCCAGGCGGTGATGACAGACCACGCCGGCGTCCTGCGGACGGGCAGCGGTCTGGACGTCGCCGCGAAGCAGCTCGCGTCCTATCGCGCCGGCACCGATCCGGAGACGGCGAACCTGCTGCTGTGCGCGCGGCTGCTCGTGCGCGCCGCCTCGGACCGGCCCGGGTCCTGCGGAGCGCACCACCGCTCCGACCAGCCGAACCCCGCACTCCGCCGGCCCGCCCCGAGCCGGTCCTACCTCCGAATCCCCGAAGGGACACAGCCATGACGCAGACCGCCGACAGCCCGTTGGACACCGCCGCAGCGCCGGCGCGGCCACCGCAGCACCTGGTCGACGCCATCGTTGCGGCGGCCCTCGCCGAGGACGCGCCGTGGGGTGACGTGACCTGCCAGTCCCTCATCGACCCCGATCTGCTGACGACGGCGGCCGTGACCGCACGCGAGCCCGGCATCCTCTGCGGGACCTCGGCGATCGAGGCGGCGATGAGGCTCACCGACCCGCGCATCCACGTCGCCTTCCCGAGGACCGACGGCACGCCGTTCGGGACCGGCGACACGATCGCGTACCTCAGCGGGCCCGCGGCCGGCATCCTCACCGCGGAGCGCACGGCCCTCAACATCGTGCAGCGCCTGAGCGGGATCGCGACCATGACGCGGGCCTTCGTCGACGCCGCGGGTGGTACGCGTGCCCGCATCGTCGACACCCGCAAGACCACACCGGGGCTGCGGGTCCTGGAACGCTGGGCCGTCCGCTGCGGGGGCGGATCGAACCACCGCGCCGGTCTGTCCGACGCCGTGATGGTCAAGGACAACCACCTGGCGCTGCTGGCGGTCGACGGGCCCGCCGCACTCACGGCCGCACTGCGGTCGGTGAGGTCCCGGCTGCCCCACACCGTGCACGTCGAGGTCGAGGTGGACGGGCTGGACCAGCTCGAACCGGTCCTCGCTGCGGACGTCGACACGATCATGCTGGACAACTTCACCGTCGAGGACCTCGCGGAGGGAGTGCGGCGGGTGGCCGGCCGGGCGCTCGTCGAGGCGAGCGGCAACGTACGGCTCGACACCGTGGCGGCCATCGCCGCCACCGGCGTGGACATCATCTCCGCAGGGGCACTCACCCACAGCGTCCGATCGCTCGACCTCGGCCTGGACTTCGTCCCGCCGGTCCACCAGACCCCGGTCGGCGGCCATGCTGTACCTTGACGCCGCCGCCACGGCACCGGCACGCCGCGAGGTCCTCGAGGAGATGTGGCCCCTGCTGACGTCGACCTTCGGCAATCCGTCCAGCCACCACGCCTACGGCGAGGCAGCCGCGAACGCCTTCGCCGCGGCCCGGTCGAGGATCGCGGGTCTGCTCGGATGCCGTCCCGCGGAGATCATCTTCACCTCGGGCGGCACCGAGGCCGACAATCTCGCGCTCAAGGGCATCGCCCTGGCCGCGCCTCGCGGACGCCACATCGTCACCAGCGCCATCGAGCACCCGGCAGTGCTGGACGCGCTGTCCTACCTCCGGGACTTCCACGGCTTCCGCATCACGACCCTGCCCGTCTCCGGAACAGGACGGGTCGCCGCGGAGGAGCTGGCGGCCGCGCTCGAAGCCGGGACGACGCTGTGCACCGTCATGTACGCGAACAACGAGGTCGGCACGGTCCAGGACATCCCGGCGCTGGCGGCGGTCTGCCGGAACGCCGGAGTCCCCTTCCATACCGACGCCGTGCAGGCGGCGGGATGGCTTCCCCTCGACGTCGACTCCCTGGGCGTCACCGCGCTCAGCATCTCGGGCCACAAGCTGGGCACCCCGAAAGGCATCGGCCTGCTGTACCTGCGCGCGGGCACCCCCTGCGAACCCGTCCTGCACGGCGGCGGCCAGGAGCGCGGCCGTCGCTCGGGAACGGAGAACGTCGCCGGAGCGGTCGGGCTGGCGCGAGCGCTCGGCCTCGCGCAGCGCGCCCTGCCGGCCGCAGCCACCCGATCGCGGTCGGCGCAGGACGCGCTGGTCGCCGCGGTCCTCGCCGCGGTGCCCGGCGCCCTCGTCACGGGTGACCCCGACGCGCGGCTCCCGAACCTCGCCTCGTTCTGCTTCCCGGGGGTCGGCGGTGAGGCGGTCCTGCTGGAACTCGAGCGCCGCGGGGTCGTCTGCTCCAGCGGTTCGGCCTGCGCCGCCGGTTCGTCCGAGCCGTCGGCCGTGCTGCTGGCACTCGGGATCGACGAAGGGACCACCCACTCCGCCGTCCGGCTGTCCTGGACACAGGACACCCCGCCGACGGATCTCGCGGAGGCGGCACGCGCCGTGATCGCGTCGGTCGAGGCGGTGCGATCGCTCGGCGCGGCGCGTGGAGCCTAGACTTGCGGCACCGGATTCCGCCGGGGAGGGACGCCATGGACAACGGTAGTGCGGCACGGCTGTCGGTGCGGCGCGTGCTCCGGGCCGTCGCCGGCGGGGCGCTCGCAGCGCTGCTGCTCACAGCGTGCACCGGGAGCCCGGAGGGCGGAAGCGCTGCGCCGTCGTCGGACGCCCCCTCGGCCACCCCGACGGTGCCGCCGGTGCCCCTGCGCGAGGCGCGCGAGGGCTGGAAGATCTTCACCGACCCCGGCCGGCTCGTGAGCTTCGAACTGCCGGAGGCCTGGGTGGTGCAGCCGCTGGAACCCGCACCGGGCGCCTACGCCCCGGACTCGCTGCACTATGCCGTCCGTACACCGGAGGGAACGACGGCGGCCGAACTGCACTCCGGCATCCTGACGCCGGAACCGCCCTGTCCCGATGCCGAACGCACCTCCTACTACGTGATCGGCAGCGAGCCGCTCGCGCTGACCGGGGCACCGCCGGCGGACACCGGCATCGAGCCACGCTTCGTGGTCCGCCTGATCACCGGCTTCCGCTTCTTCGGCGCCTACGGCATCACGGACCAGATGGGCGGCGCGGACGGCCTTGCCTGCTCCCTGCCGAACACCGTGCAGGGGAGCGGGGCACTCGGCCGGTTCAGCTTCGGCGACCTCGAGGCGCTGGCGCCGAAGGCACCGGCGAACACCGGTCCGCAGACGGTGTCCTTCGGCACCCTCGGGGAGGCCGAGGCCTACTACGCCACGCCGGACTTCGCGATCATCCGCGAGATGATCCGGTCCGTGCAGGTCGCCGCCGAGCCCGCGGCCTAGCTGAGGGTCAGGTGGCGGGCTGCAGGGCCGCGAAGTCCACCCCGGTCAGCTCGACGCTGCGATTCCAGAGCCGCACGGCGATGTCGTGGTCCAGCACCCGCGCCACGGGGGCGACGAGGCGGGGAGCGCCGCGCGTCTCGCCCGGGCCGGAGGGCCCGTAGTAGTCGCCGCCGCGGACATCGTCGGCGGTTGCCGCGTACAGGGTCGGCAGGGCTCCCGCGGCGTCGGACTGGCTCATCAGTCTGGAGAAGCCCGCGAGGACGTCGAGCACGGCGGGCGCCTGCATGCCTGCCGTCAGGTTGGTGTCGGCGAGGCCCGGGTGGGCGGCCACGGAGGTCAGGTCCCAGCCGGCGGCGCGCGCACGCCGATCGAGCTCGACCATGAAGTACAGGTTCGCGATCTTGCTCTGTCCGTAGGCGCGCCACCTGCGGTACCTGCGCTCGGACTGGAGGTCGTCGAAGTCAATGCGTCCCCGCTTGTGGGCGAGGCTCGACAGCGTGACCACGCGCGCCGGACCCGCCTCCCGGAGATTCGGCAGCAGGAGGCCGGTGAGCGCGAAGTGACCCAGGTGGTTGGTGCCGAACTGCAGTTCGAAGCCGTCAGCCGTCGTGGACTTCGGCGTGGCCATGACCCCCGCGTTGTTGACGAGGATGTGGACGGGACCCGTGACGTCGGCCGCGAAGGCCCGCACGGAGGCGAGGCTCGCGAGGTCGAGGAGACGCATCCCGACGCGCTCGCTGCCGGACAGGGCCCGGACCTTCTGCTCGGCGTCCCGCCCGCGCTGTTCGTTGCGGCAGGCGAGGATCACGTCGGCGCCCCTGCGGGCCAGGGCGACGGCGGTCTGCAGTCCCAGCCCGCTGTTGGCGCCGGTGATGATGACACGCCTGTCCGTCAGATCGCCGATCGCGTCCGCGGTGAAACTGCTCATGGGGAGCCTTCCGTGCTGGTGCGTCCTGCCCGGCCGGATGATGCCGGCCGGCGTCGAGGGTCGCCGCCTCCAACAGCTTAGAGTTGGAGGCGATCACGCCGCCTACCGGGAGCAACGAACCATGCGACGCACTGTCTCCGCCGACCTCGGTGCCACGACGATCGCCGGCACCGAGGTGGTCCTGTCGATCGCCGTCGCACACCCCGGGGACTACCGCGAGGTCGACGAGCACCTGTCCGTCCTGGTCGACGGGCAGCCGGCGGAGGTCCGCGAACGGCAGGCCGGGGACGGCACGCGGCTGCACCTGCTCACGACGCCGCACGCGTCATCGCTCGAGGTGGAGTACCGGGCCACCGTGACGGGGACCTCGGAGCGGTCCCCCGGGGACGACGTCGACCTGGTGCGGTACGTGCGACCCAGCCGGTACTGCGAATCGGACAGGATCCTCCCGACGGCGTACGCCCTCTTCCCCCGCCTGCAGGGCGCCGAGCTCGTCCAGGGCATCCGTGACTGGGTGTCGGGTGAACTGTCCTATGTCCCCGGGTCGTCCCGTTTCACCGACGGCGCCGTGGACACCCTCCTGTCCCGGAGGGGGGTGTGCCGGGACTACGCCCACCTGGTGATCGCCCTCCTCAGGTCCCGCGACATCCCGGCGCGGCTGGCGTCCGTCTACGCGCCCGGACTCAGCCCCATGGATTTCCACGCCGTCGTCGAGGCCTGGACCGACGGCGGCTGGCACCTCCTCGATGCGACCGGCCTGGCCCCTCGTGCCTCGATGCTCCGCATCGCGACGGGCAGGGACGCGACCGACACCGCGTTCCTCTCCACGGTCGGCGGCTCGCTGCAGCTGACCCGCCTGACGGTGACCGCGACGGTCGACGACCTCCCGCTGGAACGGACGGGCGAGAGGCACTTGCTCCGCTGACCACGCTCCGGGGGAGCGCCGTCTGGATCAGGCCAGCGCGGCGTTGATCTTGTCGGTCAGCGCCTTCAGCTGCGCCATCTCGGCGGGATCGAGGACGGGCGCGAGCACCTCCTGGATGCGGTGGACGTGGGCGGAGCCGATGCGCCGCTGGAGGGCCCGGCCCTCGTCCGTCAGAGCGAGCTCGACGCCGCGCTGGTCGGTCTCGGCGGGCCGGCGCCGCACGAGCCCCTTGGCCTCGAGGCGGTCCACCATGCGGCTGAGGCTGGGCTGGCTGATGAGCAGGTGGTGGTTCAGCTCGTTCAGGCGCGTCCACCCGGTCGGGCAGCGGCTGAGGTTGAACAGGACGTCGTACTCGCCGATCGGCAGTTCCCGGAACACCGGATCCTGCCGAAGACGGCGCATGACGCCGACCTGGGCACGGAAGAGCGATTCCCAGCTCTCGGAGGCCTGCCGCACGGAGGCGCCGCTTCCGTCGTCGCCGGTCGGCACCGCCTCCCGCTGCTCCGCCGCGGCGTCCACCTGGTCAGCCATGACTGCTTCCCGCCTCCTGCCGGCGAACCGGCAACTAGATGTCTTTGCATCTAGTATACGCTCGGCGGCGGTTGCGCGGCAGGTGCATCAGCCCGCGGGCGTCGCCGCCCGGCGCAGGGCCCGTTCCTCGCGCCGCCCCTCGACCAGCCGGTACAGGACCGGTACCAGGACGAGCGTGAGGGCCGTCGACGAGACGAGCCCGCCGATCACGACGACGGCCAGGGGCTGCGAGATGAAGCCGCCCTCGCCCGTGAGCCCGAGCGCCATCGGCGTCAGTGCGAAGATCGTGGCGAGAGCGGTCATGAGGATCGGCCGGAGGCGCTGCCGTGCGCCTTCCCGGATGGCATCCGCGACCAGCAGGCCGCGGGACCCGTCCTGCGGCCGCCGGTACTGGTTGATGAGGTCGATCAGCACGATGGCGTTCGTGACGACGATGCCGACGAGCATCAGCATGCCGATGAGGGACGGCAGTCCGAGCGGGATCCGCGTGATCAGGAGCAGGGCGATCGCGCCCGTGGCGGCGAAGGGGATGGACACGAGGAGGATCAGGGGCTGCACGAGGCTCTTGAAGGTTGCGACCATGATGACGTACACGATCGCCACGGCGGCCCACAGCGCCAGGAACAGCTGGTCGAAGGATTCTGCCTGCTGGCTCGAGGCGCCGCCGATAGTGGCGGTGGCGCCGGCAGGGAGGTCGATGGCGTCGAGACGCTCGGTGACCTCTGCCGTGAGGGTTCCGAGGTCGTCGCCGGACGGCGTCACGGAGACCCTCGCCGTGCGCTCCCCGTTGGAACTCGTGACGGAGAGCGGTACCTGGACCTCCTCGACCGACGCGACCGCCGTCAGCGGGATCGGCCCCCGGGCGGTCGGTATCTGCAGGTCACGCAACTGGCCGAGGCTCGTGACGGGCGTCCCCTCGCCGATCAGGACCGGGAAGTCGTCGGCGTCGAAACGCACCGACCCGGCGGGCACGGGGCTGATGCTGCCACCGAGGAGTCCGGCGATCTGGCCCTCGCTCAGTCCCGCCGCCACGGCAGCCGCCCGGTCGACGTCGATCTGCACCTGCGGCTGCGCGGCCGACAAATTGCTCGAGACCTCACCTGCGCCCTCGAGTCCCTGCATGCCCTCGAGGACGGCGCTGTTGGCGGACTCGAGATCGGCACTCGCCGGGGCCGTGATGTCGATGTCGATGGTGCTCGAGGTACCGAAACCGCCCTGCTGGCTCGAGAGCGAGAACGTCCCGGCACCCTCGAGCGCCTCGAGCTCCCGGCGCACCGACTCCTGCAGGTCCTCCTGATCGGCCTCCTCGTCGGTGATCACCGTGAACGACGCCACGGAGGCGCCACCCGAGAACCGGGCCGCGAATCCGCCCTGTGCGTTGCCCACGGTCAGCTGGACGTCCTGGACCTCCGGCGTGTCCGCCAGGATCTCCTCGGTTCGGCCGGCCGCCTCCGTGGTCGTCGCGAGGCTCGACTCCGGGGGAAGGGTCTGGGTGATGGAGAAGCTGTTCTGGCCCGACCCGCCGAGGAGGTTGGTCGGGAGGAACGGCACCATGGCGGCCGTCGCGCCGAGCACGACCACACCGCTCACGAGGGTGATGACGGGATGCCGCTGGGTGCCGGCGAGGATCGGGAGGTAGCCGCGCTGGAGGAACGACGGGCGGTCGGGGGCATGCGACGCGGCCGGGTCGCCGGTGGCGTCGGTGGCATCGGTGGCATCGTGGCGGGCGCCGTGCCGGCCGCGCGACGCCGTGCGGGGCAGGAACCAGTAGGCGAGCACCGGGATGATGGTCAGCGCGACGGCCAGGGATGCCAGCAGGGCGATGCCGGTCGTGACGGCGAAAGGCCGGAAGAGTTCGCCCGCGAGGCCGCCCACGAACCCGATCGGGGCGAAGACGGCGACCGTGGTGAGGGTCGAGGCGGTGATGGCACCGGCCACCTCACGGACCGCGGTGAGGATCGCGACCCGTTTCTCCTCGCCGTAGCCGAGGTGCCGCTTGATGTTCTCGATGACGACGATGGAGTCGTCCACCACGCGGCCGATGGCGATCGTCAGGGCGCCGAGCGTCAGCAGGTTGAGGGAATAGCCCGCGGCGTAGAGCCCGATGAAGGTGATGAGCAACGAGAGGGGGATCGAGATGGCCGTCACCAGCGTCGACCGGACCGACAGCAGGAAGACGAGGATGATGACCACGGCGAAGCCGACTCCCAGGATGCCCTCCGTGGTCAGATCGTCGATACTGCGCTCGATGAAGGGCGCCTGGTCGAACACGACCGTGATGTCGGCGGCATTGCCGAGCTCGGCCTCGAGCTCGGGCACCAGGGCCACGATCTGCTGGGAGATCTCGACGGTGTCGCCGTCGGGCACCTTGGTCACGGCGAGCGCGAGCGTCTCCACCGAGTTGGTCCGCGTGATCGACGTCGGCTCGTCATCGGCGAGGTCGACGTCCGCGACGTCGCCGATCGTGGTCGCCCGACCTGACGGTGCGCTGCCGGACGAGGGCAGCACCGGCAGGGCGCGGATGTCCTCCAGCGACCCGATCCGGCTGCCGGCCTGGATGGTGAGCGACCGCGGGTCCTCCTCGAGGGTCCCGACCGGGAACAGCGCGCCGTTGTCCTCCAGCGTGCTGGTGAGGTCGGCGACGGTCAGCCCTGCGGCTTCGAGGGCGCCGGCCCGCGGCAGGATCGCGACATGCTGAGTGGTCCCGCCGGAGACGTCCGCGGTCCGCACGCCCTCGATCTTCTGGAGTCTCGGGACGGTGAGGCGGGCGAGGTCGCCGTTGAGTTCGCTGAGCGACTGGTCCGAGGACACCGCCATGAAGACGATGGGCAGGTCGCTGATACTGCCGGCGAGCGCCTGTGGCTCGACGTCCTCGGGGAGGGTGGGTCGCACCGTGGAGATCGCCCGGTCCACCTGCGCCCTCGCGCGGTCCAGGTCCGTCCCGTACACGAAGACGAGGCTGACGGTCGAGACACCCGTGCGCGACGTGGACGAGGACGACTCCAGGCCCTCGACCCCGCTGAGTGCGGATTCGAGCGGCTCACCGACCTGCTGGTCGAGATACTCGGCCGAGGCGCCCGGTGCCGAGGACAGCACCGTGATCTGCGGGAACTCGAGCGACGGGATGAGCTCCTGCTTGAGCGACCCGAGCGTGATGACGCCGAAGACCGAAGCGAGGATGGTGATGAGCGCGATGAGCGCCCGGTTGCCCAGGGACAGCTGTGCCAGACGGAACAAGGGACCTGCCTTCGATGCTGACGGTCGCCTGGCTGGCCGGCGGCGCCGTGGCTACTTGAGTTTGAGGACCCGATCGGTGAGCGACTGCACCTCGGCGGCGAGGGACGGGTTCTCGTTGAGCCGCACCCCGTACCCGGGCAGCATCTCCTTCAGCTGGGGCTCCCAGTCCGCCATCCTGGTGGGGAAGCACCGCTTCAGCAGTTCGACCATGATCGGGGCCGCGGTCGATGCGCCCGGCGAGGCGCCGAGCAGTGCTCCCACGGAACCGTCCGACGACGTGATGACCTCGGTGCCGAACTGGAGGACGCCACCCTTCTTCGGGGCCTTCTTGATGACCTGCACCCGCTGGCCCGCGGAGATCAGTTCCCAGCTGCCGCCCTCGGCCGTCGGGAGGAACTCGTTGAGCGACTCGTTCTTGGCGTCGCGGTTCTTCAGGACCTCGGTGACGAGGTACTTGGTGAGCGACATGTTGTCCTTGGCCACGGCGAGCATCGGCACCAGGTTGGAGGTCCGGATGGAGGTGGGGAGGTCCAGGTAGGAGCCGCGCTTCAGGAACTTGGTGGAGAAACCGGCGTAGGGGCCGAAGAGCAGCGACCGCTCGCCCTTGACGAAGCGTGTGTCCAGGTGGGGGACGGACATCGGGGGAGCACCCACCGACGCCTGCCCGTACACCTTGGCGTTGTGCTGTGCGACGAGCTCCTGGTCCGTGCAGCGCAGGAACTGGCCCGATACCGGGAAGCCGGCGAATCCCTTGCCCTCCGGGATGCCGCTGCGCTGCAGGAGGTGCAGGGCACCGCCGCCGGCGCCGATGAAGACGAACCTGGTGGTGACGGTGCTCGTCTCGCGCGTGGCCCTGTTCCGGACCTTGACGTCCCACCGGCCGTCGGTCGCCCGCGCGACGTCGAGCACGTCGAAGCCGTAGTGCAGGTCGACGCCGGCGCCCTCGAGGTAGCCGGTGAGCTGGCGGGTCAGGCCGCCGAAATCGACGTCGGTCCCGCCCTCGACGCGCGACGCGGCGACGGGCTGCGAGGGATTGCGGCCCTTCATCAGGAGCGGCGTCCACCCGGCGATGGTGTCGTGGTCCTCGCTGTGCTCCATGGTGCTGAACAGCGGCTGCGGGCTCAGGGCGTCGTAGCGCTTCCGCAGGTAGGCCGCGTTGGCCTGGCCCCAGACG
Organism: Arthrobacter sp. MDT1-48-3; assembly: GCF_054511015.1. NCBI lineage: Bacteria > Bacillati > Actinomycetota > Actinomycetes > Micrococcales > Micrococcaceae > Arthrobacter > Arthrobacter sp. MDT1-48-3. Next base: position 58,591 of record NZ_JBTNDL010000006.1, on the reverse strand, counting down.
AAACTCATGTGGGGGACGGCGTTGATGAAGTTCCTCGGATCGCCCAGGTGCCCCTCGGACACCATGTGCGACCAGAACTGGCGCGAGACCTGGAACTGCTCGTTGATCGCCACGGCCTTCGCCGGGTCCACGGAACCGTCCTTGCCGGCGGGCGAGTAGTTCAGTTCGCACAGCGCCGAGTGTCCGGTTCCCGCGTTGTTCCACGGGTCGGAGCTCTCGAGGCCGGCAGCGTCGAGGCGCTCGAACAGGGAGATGTCCCACTCGGGCTGGAGCTGGCGCAGGAAGGCGCCGAGGGTCGCGCTCATGATCCCGCCGCCGATCAGTACGACGTCGGTTGTCGTGGCGGGTGTGCCCTGGTTGTGTGTGGTCAACGTTGTCTCCAGTCGCGAGGTCCTAGCAGGGAAAGCCTAGCGTCTGGCAGTGACCTTATCTAAATCAGGGAAGCCGCCCGGAGGCGTTCCGGTGGCGCGGTCGGTGTGTCATCCGGAGGGAGCGGGCCGGGGCTCGACGTCCGCCAGATCGATCCGGTTGAAGACCTCGTTCATCACGGGGCTGACGGGGTAGGTCGTGACGCGGGCGCTCATCGCGAGGGCGGAGATCGGGAAGGCGAGCGGGACGGCCGGGAGCCGCGCCGAGACCTGCGCACTGATGTCCGCGTAGGCCTCCGTACGGTCCTCGCCGTCGGGCAGACCCCGCGCACGGTTGATCTTGCTGAACAGCTGCGGATCCTCGTAGGCGAACTCGTCGCTGTAGCTCCCGAAGAGGGCGCCGACGAAGTTGTCCGGGTCCTGGTAGCTCCCGCTCCAGCCGAGGAGGTGGAAGGCACGGTCACCGGATGCCTGGACGGCGTCCACATAGCCCTCGCTCCACTCGACCGGCACGGGCCTGATGTTGAACCCGGCCGCGGTCAGCTGGCGGCTGAGCTCCGCGTAGGCCTTCTCGGGCGACGGCAGATAGGCCCGCGAGACGTTGCGCGGGTAGTAGAACGGCAGCTCACGCCCGTCGTAGCCGGACCGCTCCAGCAGCTCCCGGGCGCGATCGACGTCGTAGCCGTAGTCCTCGACCGCGTCGGTACCCACCCCCAGCTTCTCGGGGATGAAGTGCCGCGCCGGCTTCGTCCCCTCGAGGAACCGTCCGTCGATCAGCGAGTCCTTGTCGATGGCGTGCGCGACGGCCTGTCGGAACAGGACGTCGTCGACGCCCGGGAACGCCTCGTTCAACCCGAGGTACAGCACGGAGTACGGGTCGCGCTGGAGGAACTGCAGGCCGTTGCGGGCGAGGTCCACGGCGCTGTCGACGGAGACGAAGTCGTACCCGTCGATGCGTCCCGAGGTCAGCGCGCGGGCACGCGAGTCGGGGTTGGCGATGGTGGTGAACAGCACACGGTCCACGTCGCCGCGCTCACCCCAGTACCCGTCGAAGAAGGCGAGCTCGACGGCGCCCGGTTCCCAGGAGACGAAGCGGAACGGGCCGGTCCCGACGGGCGCCCGGCCGTAGCGGGACACGGCCGTCCCGCCCTCCGATCCGATCGGCTCGTCGGCCGCGCCGGCCTCGAGGGCGGCGGGGGAGGACATGGCGAAGGCCGGGGCGGCGAGCGCGGGGACGAGCCCGGTGATCCGGCCCGCGAGGCGGAGTTCCACCGTGTCGTCCGACGTCGCCGTGCAGCCCCTGTACAGGCTGACGTCGGGCTGGTCGGAGAAGGCCTTGAACACGTTCTCGAACGGCAGGCGGGAGGTGCCGGAGCGGGCGCTCGCCGGCAGGTTGTACCAGCGGTCGAAATTGGCGCAGACGGCCGTCGCGTCGAAGGGCTCGCCGTCATGGAAGACGACGTCGTTCCGAAGGGTGAACTCGTAGGCCCGCCCGCTGTCCTTCTCTTCCCACTCCTCGGCCAGCAGCGGTGCCGGCCCGGAGGTGAGGGGGTCGACGCCGACGAGTCCCTGCAGGACCTGCTGCGTCACGCGATAGGACTCGGTGTCGTTGGCGAGTGCGGGGTCGAGCGTCCTCGGGTCCGCGGAGGTCCCGAAGGTGAAGGTCGAGGCCTCCGCTGCCCGTGTCGCCGTCGTCGCGGACGGTTGCGGGGGAGCGACCTCGCCCGCGGTACAGGAGGTGAGGAGCAGAGCCGCCGCCACGGACGCTGCCAGCGCGCCACCGCCGACCCGTCGGTGGCGGGTGCGGCGCGGGGCAGGGGTCTTCACAGGCTTCGATCTCCGAACAGGCAGGGGTCTCCCGGTCCTTCGGGAGCGGGGTGTCTGGAAGCCCAAGTGTAGGTGATCGTCCTGTCCGTTCCACCCAGGAGCGGCCGCGGGGGAATGCAGGACGGACCCCCCACCACGAGGGTGAGGGGTCCGTCCGTAGTCCCTGGATCACGTTAGAGGACGACACCAGGGAGGTCTGCGTGGTCCTTAGCCGGCGGGGGGTGTGAGGACGGTGTCGATGAGGTAGACGACGGCGTTGGCGGTCTGGACGCCGCCGCAGACGACGTTGGCGTCGTTGACCTTGAGGTCCTGGCCGGAGCCGGTGACTTCGAGGTCGGCGCCCTGGACGGTGGTCTGGGTGGTGCCTTCGAGGTCGGCGGGCTGGATCTTGCCGGGGACGACGTGGTAGGTGAGGATGCTGCTCAGGCCCTCGGTGTCGGTCTTGAGTCCTTCGACGGTCTCGGGGGGCAGGGCGCCGAAGGCTTCGTCGACGGGTGCGAAGACGGTGAATTCGCCGCCGTTGAGGGTGTCGACGAGGTCGACGTCGGGGTTGATGCCGCCGGAGACGGCGGCGGTGAGCTGGGTGAGGATGGGGTTGTTGGAGGCGGCGGTGACGACGGGGTCCAGGGCCATGCCGGCGACGGATCCTGCGCCGTCGGGGACGGTCTCGGCGTAGCCGGCGCAGCCGGGGCCGACGAGGTTCGCGGCGGGGTCCATCATGGCGTCGGCCGAGGCGGAGGGGGCCATGCTGGCTTCGGGGGAAGCGGACTCGGCGGCCATGCTGGTCTCGCTGGCCTCACTGCTGGGAGTGGCCTCGGCGGCGGATTCGTCGCCACCGCCACAGGCCGCGAGACCGAACATCGAGACTGCTGCGATCCCGAGGATCGAGAGGTTCCTGCGCTTGGTGATTTCCATGAGATGTCCTCCGTTGATGAGACCCGGCGGGTGCCCGTGGTCTGGAACTGTTTGCTGAAACACATCGTGTCGATGTCTCGGAGGTACTTCGGGCGACGCGTAGGAGTGGATGGGTGGCATCTGCAGGAAAGGTACGCACACGGTCGTCGCCGGACATGGAAGGGCCCCGCCGGGCGTGCGGCCCGGCGGGGCCTGGAGGTCGGTCCGGAGACCGGTGCTGCTCTGTGCGCAAGAGGGGACTTGAACCCCTACGTCCGAAGACACTGGAACCTAAATCCAGCGCGTCTGCCAATTCCGCCACTCGCGCTCGGGCTGCTCCGCTGGAAGCGGCCCGTCCTTTCACTGTAACGCGAAAGCTGGCACCCTCCCGAGCCCTACCGGTCGATGCCGAGGTCCCGCCTGAGCTTCGCCACGTGGCCGGTGGCCTTGACGTTGTACTGCGCGAGGGCCACCTTCCCGTCGGGGTCGACGACCACGGTGGAACGGATGAGCCCGTCGTAGGTCTTGCCGTAGTTCTTCTTCTCACCCCAGGCGCCGTAGGCGTCCGCGACCGCGTGGTCCGCGTCGGACAGGAGGGGGAACGTGAGGGACTCCTGCTCGGCGAAGGACGCCAGCTTGGCGACAGGGTCCGGCGAGATCCCGAGCACGCGGTACCCGGCCGCGCCGAGCGACGCGAGATTGTCGCGGAAGTCGCAGGCCTGGGTGGTGCAGCCGGGCGTGGCAGCAGCGGGGTAGAAGTACACGACGACGCTGCTGCCCCGCTGCGAGGACAGGGTCACCTCGTTGCCTTCGGCGTCGTTGAGCGTAAAGTCGGGGGCACTATCACCCGCGGCGAGTCGTTGCGACATGAATACTCCTTCAGGTTCGTTACTCGGCCGGAGCGGGATGCGCCCCCCGGATCGGCCTGTCCGGCCGGCTGGGAGGAATGGACCAACCCGCCTAGCTATCATAGGTGGAAGATCCGACGCCGACGGTGGCAGCCGGTCCTGCAAGCGAGAGGAAGTGCACTGTTTTATGCCCGATCTGGATCAATGGCCCACCGGTCGCCTGCTGACCACGGCAGCCCGCCTCGTCGAGCACGCCTGGAACGAGCGCCTGGTCGACATCGGGGTGACCCATGCCGGCGTGATCGCCCTGGGGGTCCTCGCGAACCAGGGCGCGATGACGCAGGCGAGCCTGGCGCAGATCGTGCGCGTGCAGGCGCAGACCATGGGCAAGACCCTCTCCCGCCTCGAATCCCGGGGACATGTGAGCCGCGTGCGCAATGACCTCGATCGCCGCTCCCATCTGGTCTCCATCTCGCCCGACGGACGGAAGGTGCTCGATGCCGCGGACGATATCGAGCGCACCCTGGTCGCGGGCGGTGGACTCGTCTCCGACGAACTGCGGAACCACCTCCAGACGGTCATCCGGCAGCTGGGCGCTCCGCGATGGAACTGGGTGGCGTCGGATGCCGCCGTGCAGGAGGACGTGGCGCTCGGTGAGTCCGGCGCTCCGGGCCCCGCTGCGACCGTCCTCGGCTGAACTGCCCCGGCGGACGGCCGGCCACTCAGGCCCTGGATCGAAGCCCCTTGCCATCCGGCGGGGGGCTTTTTGCGCGCATCGGGAGCGCTCCGGCGAGCTGCTGCCACTACTCCTCTCCTGAAGAAAAGGGAAGGCATTGCCCGGAATCGGACATTTCGGGACGATGGGTTGCGTACTAAGCAGGCTGATGTTTTGTTGGGAACCGTGAGTGCCCAACGCCAGACGGAGAACAGCATGCAGACGACCGCCGAGCACGAGGTGTCCGACGGAGGCCCCCGACGGGACGTCGCGGGGCAGGCGACCGCCACGTATCCGGAGCGGCCCCTGGCGGCGGCCCTGCAGGACGACATCGCCCTGCGGCACATGGACATCGCGGAATCGGTGGCACGGTCCTTCGCGGCCTCCGGTCCGGAGGCGTCCGACATCCGTCAGGTGGCCTACCTCGGACTCATCAAGGCCGTGCAGCGCTTCAACCCGGCGCGGGGCGTTCCGTTCGCGTCGTTCGCCGTACCGACGATCAACGGGGAGATCAAGCGCTACCTGCGGGACTCCTGCTGGGTGGTCCGGCCGCCGCGCGAGGTCCAGGACCTCCGGACGGAGATCGCCCGGGCAGCTCCCGCCATGGCCCAGCGGCTCGGCCGCGAGGCGACGGCACGCGAACTCGGGCTGGAACTGGGCTGGTCCGAGGACAAGATCCTCGAGGCGCAGGCGTCGCATTCCAGCCTGCGCCCCGACTCGCTCGATGCGCCCTTCGAGGGGCGCAGCTGGGCCGACACGCTCGCGAGCGACTCCAACGGCATGGAACGCAGTGACGACATGATCTCCCTGCGCAGCGCGGTCAACGAACTTGACAGCAGCGAGAAGGAACTCCTCTACCGCCGCTACTTCATGGAGCAGACGCAGCAGGGCATCGGGGACGAGCTCGGGATGTCCCAGATGCAGGTCTCGCGGACCCTCGCGCGGATCCTGGTGAAGCTGCAGAAGAGGCTCCTCGCCGCGCCGGCGGCCCCGGAGCAGCGGCCCTCGCGGTCCGGTATCGCCTAGCAGAAGCGCCGGGCAGGCGCGCCGGGGGGACGCTCCTAGGCGATGCCGTGGTCGGCGGCGGCGGCCAGGACCTGCTCCACGGTGACGGCCATCAGGGCCGGATCCGGGGTGGGGGAGAAGGTTTCGCCGACGCGGAGCGATGCATCCGTCAGGACGGTGTGGGGTCCGGGCGGTGGCCCCCAGGAGGACACCGGCGCCGGCCCGAAGAGGATGACCGACGGTCTCGCATAGGCCGACGCGAGGTGGGCCGCCCCCGTGTCCGCGGAGATGACGAGGGACGCACCCGCGATCAGTCGTGCGAAGCGGTCGAGTGGGAGCTCCCCTGCCGCGACGGACTCCTCGGGCAGCCCTGCGGCGTCGGCGACCGCGAGGGCGCGTGGACGTTCCTTTCCGCTTCCCGTGAACACCACCCGGTGACCGGCGGCGGCCAGGGAATGCGCCACCGCGGCGAACCGCTCCACGGGCCAGAGGCGGCTGCCGTAGGCCGCCCCGACATGGATGACGACGGCGTCCGGGGCGGGACTCTCGCCGTCGGGTACCCGGAGGCGGCAGTCCAGCGGATCGGCAGGGACGCCGTGCCAGCTGACGAGCGAGGCCCAGCGCTCGCGTTCGAGGGCGTCGTTGTCCCACTCGGGACCGTCCCAGCCCGGTGAACGGTGTCCCATGCGGCGCCGTGCCCCGATCTCCTCGAGGCGTCCCCTGCTCTCCGCACCGTTGCCGTGCAGGTTGACGGCCAGGTCGATCCGGCCGTGCTCGATCGGCAGCGGGTCGTCGAGACCGTGCGTGGGCAGCAGGTCGTCGACGGCGTCGGTGAGCGCCACGACAGGGCGGAGCCACTCCTGTGCCGCGTAGAGGATGCGGTGCTCGGGGAAGGCTCGGCGCAGTCCCCGGAGAGCCGGCACCGCGACGAGGAGGTCCCCGAGCTTCAGCGCCCGCAGGGCCAGGATCTCGGGGCGCCCGTCGGGCGGCGGTGTCGTGGCGGGGACCGTCGTGGCGGACGCCGCAGGGGTGGCTGGTGGGTGCTGCTGCGATGCGCGCTCGGCGCTCGTGGCACGGGTGCCCTCGGAAGTCATGCGAATCATCCTGCCAGAGGCAGGCGGGTGCCCGTCGTCGTTGCCCCGTCCAGGGCGCGTCCGGCGGTGCGGGGATCCCCGAGGAGAAGAAGTTCGGTGCGAAGTGTTTAGTACTGCTCCTTCCCGGGAACTAAGCCTGTATGCATACTTCGGCCGAACGATCGCGGACAGCCCCCCGGGCGGTCCTGTTCGACCGCGACGGGACCATCGTCGTGGACGTCCCGTACAACGGGGACCCGACCCTCGTGCGACCCATGCCGGGTGCCCGGGAGGTCCTCGACGGCCTCCGGTCGCGGGGGATCCCGGTCGGCGTCGTCACGAACCAGTCCGGCATCGCGCGCGGCTTCGTGACGCGCGGGCAGGTGGACGCCGTCAACGCCCGCGTGGAGGAACTGCTCGGGCCGTTCGACGTGTGGGAGGTCTGCCCGCACGGGGCGGCGGACGGATGCGCCTGCCGCAAGCCGGGCCCCGGCATGATCGTGTCGGCCAGCGAGCGCCTCGGGCTCGACCCGTCCGACGTGGCCGTCATCGGGGACATCGGAGCGGACATGGGCGCGGCAGCGGCCGCCGGCGCACGCGCAGTGCTGGTGCCGACCGACATCACGCTCGAGGACGAGATCCGCGCGGCCCCGGCCGTCGCGGGCGACCTGGCCGGGGCTGTCGCCTCCCTCTGGGCGGGTACCCCGTGAGGCGCCGCGTCCTGGTCGCCCGCCTCGACAGCGCCGGCGACGTGCTCCTGGCCGGGCCGGCCGTCCGCGCCATCGCGGCGGGTGACCACGGCGACTCGCCGAACGACGTCGTCATGCTGTGCGGACCGCAGGGCGCGGCAGCCGCACGGCTGCTGCCCGGCGTCGTCGACGTCGTCACCTGGTCCGCGCCCTGGATCGTGGATCCCGCCCCCGACCCGACGCCCGACCTCATCGGTGAGCTCCACGACCGGGTCGTGGCGCTCGGTGTCGACGAGGCCGTGATCCTGACCTCGTTCCACCAGTCGCCCCTGCCGCTCGCGCTGCTGCTCCGCCTCGCCGGCGTGCGGCGCATCGCCGGAGCATCCGTCGACTACGCGGGATCGCTCCTCGACGTGCGGCTCAAGCCGGGGGAGGACTTCCCGGAGGACCAGCCGGAGGCCGAGCGTGCCCTCGGCATCGCGGAGGCCGCGGGGTACGCCCTGGCTCCCGGCGACGACGGCCGGCTCCAGGTCACCGACCTGGTCGACGCCGCGGACCTCGTGGGCCGCGGACCCTACGTCGTCGTCCACCCGGGGGCGTCCGTGCCCGCCCGGGCCTGGCCGCCCCTGCACCACGCGGCCGCCGTCGAACTCCTCACCGCCGCCGGGTTCCGGGTGGTCGTGACCGGCGGCCCGGACGAGACGGACCTGACCTCGACCGTCGCCGGCCCGGAGGCCCTGGACCTCGGCGGCCGGACGGACCTGGCCACACTGGGCTCCGTGCTCGCCGGGGCCACCGTCGTGATCACCGGCAACACCGGCCCTGCCCACCTCGCAGCCGCCGTCGGGACACCGGTGGTGAGCCTGTTCTCGCCCGTGGTGCCCGCGATCCGCTGGGCCCCGTACCGCGTGCCCGTCGAACTGCTCGGTGACCAGGACGCGGCCTGCGCCCTCAGCCGCGCCCGCATCTGTCCCGTCCAGGGCCATCCCTGCCTGTCCAACGTCTCGCCGGAGGACGTCGTCGACGCCGTCCTCCGGCTCAGTTCCGGAATATCGTCGCTCGGCTCGCGCCGCAGCATCGGCCGCACCGACGGCCGCAGAACAACGAGGGGAAACCGATGAGGATCCTGCTATGGCACGTCCACGGAGGATGGACCGACGCCTTTGTGAGGGGCACGCACACCTACCTGCTGCCCACCACGCCCGACGGCGGAGCATGGGGGCTGGGCCGCGCCGGCCGTGACTGGCCGGCCTCCGTCGTCGAGGTGGCCCCGCACGACCTGCGGGACGCCGACATCGACGTCGTGGTGCTGCAGCGGGTCGAGGAGATCGCCGAATGCGAGCGGCTCCTCGGACGGACGCCGGGCCGGGACCTCCCCGCCGTCTTCCTCGAGCACAACACACCCCGGCGCGACATCGTCGGCACGGTGCATCCGCTGGCGGACCGCACGGACATACCGATCGTCCACGTCACGCACTTCAACGAGCTCTTCTGGGACAGCGGGATCGCGCGGACCCGGGTCATCGAGCACGGCATCGTCGATCCGGGCTACCTGTACACGGGTGAACTCGAGCAGCTCGCAGCGGTCATCAACGAACCCGTCCGGCGCGGCAGGATCACCGGCACGGACCTGCTCCCGCGGTTCGCGGGCGTGGCTCCGCTCGAGGTCTTCGGCATGGGGACGGACCGGCTCGCCGCCGCCCTCGACCTCGGTCCGGCGGAACTGCGGATCGGCGGGGACCTGGGCATGGCGGACCTGCACGCCCGGCTCGGCCGGTCGCGGGCCTACGTGCACCCGCTGCGGTGGACGTCCCTCGGACTCTCCCTCCTGGAAGCCATGCATGTCGGGCTGCCCGTGCTGGCGCTGGCGACCACGGAGGCGGCGCGCGCCGTGCCGCCCGAGGCAGGGGCGATCTCGACCAGCATCGACGACCTCGTGCGCATGGCGGCACGACTCATCGCGGACCCGGACGAGGCCCGCACACGGGGACTTGCTGCACGGGAAGCGGCACTCGCGCGGTACGGGCTCGCCCGGTTCCTCGCCGACTGGGACGACGTCCTGGCGCAGGAACCGACGCGGCACCCGGTCCTGGCGGTAACAGAAAGGAAAGCGCAGTGAGGATATCGATGGTGTCTGAGCATGCAAGTCCACTCGCGGCCCTGGGGGGCGTGGACGCCGGCGGACAGAACGTGCACGTGGCCGAACTGTCCCTCGCGCTCGCCCGCCGCGGACACGAGGTCACGGTGTACACGCGCCGCGACGACCCTGCGCTGCCGGATCGCGTCCGGACCGACCCGAGGCTCGAGGTCGTGCACATCACGGCAGGCCCGGTGCGGAGCGTCCCGAAGGACATGCTCCTGCCCTACATGGGCGAGCTCGCCGACGGCATCGTGGCGGACTGGGGCACCGAACCGCCGGATATCGTGCACGGACACTTCTGGATGTCGGGACTGGCCGCCCTGAACGCCGCCGGGCAGTCGCGTGCCGCCGGCCGGCCGGTGCAGGTCCTCCAGACCTTCCATGCGCTCGGCACGGTCAAGCGCCGCCACCAGGGGGCCGAGGACACCAGCCCCTCCGAGCGGCTCATGCTCGAGACGATGGTGGGCCGCAGCGCCGACCGGATCGTCGCGACCTGCTCGGACGAGGTCTTCGAGCTCAAGGCGATGGGCGTGCCCGGCAGCCGCGTGTCGATCGCCCCCTGCGGCGTGGACCTCGAACTGTTCACCCCGCACGGACCCGTCGAGGACCGCGGGCAGCCGCACAGGATCGTCAGCGTGGGCAGGCTCGTCCCGCGCAAGGGCATGGACCTCGCCATCCGCTCCCTGCGTGAACTCGCCGTGATGGGCCGCGACGACGTCGAACTCGTCATCGTCGGTGGAGCGGGCAACTCGACCGGACTCGAGGACGACCCCGAGGCGCAGCGGCTCCGCGCGCTCGCCGTCGAACTCGGCGTCGCCGACCGGGTGGTGCTCCGGGGCCAGGTCTCCCGCGCCGAGATGCCCGCGGTCCTCCGGAGCGCCGATGCCGTCGTGTGCGCGCCGTGGTACGAGCCGTTCGGCATCGTCCCGCTCGAGGCGATGGCGTGCGGCGTCCCGGTCATCGCGGCTGCCGTCGGGGGCCTGGTGGACACCGTGGTGGACGGCAAGACCGGTCTCCATGTCCCCCCGCAGGACCCGGCGGCCATCGCCGCCGCCATCGCCGACATGGTGGGCGATCCCGAGTGGGCGCGTGAACTGGGCGACAACGGCTACCGCCGCGTGAAGGCCCGCTACTCGTGGAGCCGGATCGCCGCCGACACCGAGAAGGCCTACCAGACGGCCCTGGGCGCCGCAGCACCCGTCCAGCAGACCCCAGCGCGGCGGAGTGCCGCGCGTCGACTCGAAAGCACGGGAGGCAGGGCACTGTGACCACGCATTTCTCCGACGTATACACCGGCGCGCGCACCGATCCGGGAGTACCGGCCCGGGGTGCGGGTACTCCCGCCCCGACCGCCGCAGGCACACTGGACCAGGTCCAGGTGGACTCCCGGCGCCTCGTCCTGGACCACCTGCGGGCGGTCACCCCGGCCGTGGAATCCCTCGTCCAGAACGCGGGCACGCTCGCCGGCTGGGGCGTGGAGATGGCCGGCCGCCTGCTGGCCGGACAACGCCTCCTCGCAGCCGGCAACGGCGGCTCGGCCGCCGAGGCGCAGCACCTCACCGCGGAACTGGTGGGCCGGTTCGACGGCGAGCGCGAGCCGTTCTCGGCGATCTCCCTGCACGCCGAGAGCTCGGCCGTCACGGCCATCGCGAACGACTACGGTTTCGACCGGATGTTCGCCCGGCAGGTGAGCGCCCATGGCCGCCCCGGCGACATCCTGATGCTCCTGAGCACGAGCGGCAAGAGCCCCAACCTGCTGCACGCCGTGGAGGCCGCGAGATCGGCCGGCATCACGACCTGGGCCCTCACGGGGGTGGGCCCCAACCCGTTGACCGAGTGCGTGGACGACTACGTGGCGATCGATGCGGCGTCGGCCAATGCGCAGGAGGGCCACCTGATCGCGCTGCACGCCATCTGCCGGGCCTTCGACGCCGAGGTCCGCCGCTACCGGGAGGCCCAGCGATGAGGATCGTGGTGGTCGGGGACGTCCTGCTCGACACGGACCTCTCGGGCGGCGCCGGCCGGCTCTCACCCGACGCGCCCGTCCCCGTCGTCGACGTCGACGCGGTCCAGCGCCGTGCGGGAGGAGCGGGCCTCGTGGCCCGCATGCTGCAGGCGGACGGGCACGACGCCGTCCTGGTCACCGTCCTCGGCGAGGACGACGCCGCAGGCCTGCTGCGCGCCGAACTCGACGGCGTGACCGTTGTCGCCGGCCCCTCCGGGGCGCCCACGCCGGTGAAGACACGCGTGCGCGCCTCGGGCCAGCCCGTGGTGCGTTTCGACGAGGGCTGCGCTAAGCCACCCCTCCCGGGCTGCACGGCGGACATGCTCGCGGCGCTCGACGGCGCCGACGCGATCATCGCGGCGGACTACGGCCGCGGGCTCCTCGCCAACGACACACTGCGCGCCCGCCTCGAGGCGCTGGCCGCCTCGGTGCCCGTCGTGTGGGACCCGCATCCCGCCGGCGCGCGACCGGTCCCGGGAGTCGCCGCGGTGACGCCGAACATCGGGGAGGCACTCCACTTCGCCGAGGTCGAGGGCTCCGGCACGCAGGCCGCCGCCGCGGCCGCCGACGTCCTGCTCCGGACCTGGGGGAGCCGGGCGGTCCTCGTCACGATGGGGGAGCACGGCGCCCTCGTGGCGGCGGCCGGCCTGCTGCCCCAGGTGGTGCCCGCACCGCGCGTCACCGCGTCCGACCCGTGCGGGGCGGGTGACCGCTTCGCGTCCGCGCTCGCCGTCGGGCTCGCAGGCGGAGCCGCGATCGACGTCGGCGCACAGCAGGCGACCGAAGCAGCGGCACACTTCCTCGCCTCGGGAGGTGTCGGCGCGATGGGCCGCAGCCGCGAGGAGGCGCCCGAGCAGTTGCCCGTCGACGGCCTCGACGCACTCATGGTGGCCCGCCGGACGCGGGAATCGGGTGGCACGGTGGTCGCGACCGGCGGGTGCTTCGATCTCCTGCACGCCGGCCACGCCCGCACACTCGCGGCGGCCCGACGGCTCGGGGACTGCCTGATCGTCTGCCTCAACTCCGACGAGTCGGTGCGGGGGCTGAAGGGCGAGCACCGGCCGATCATCAAGCAGGAGGACCGCGCCGAGCTGCTCGCCGCACTCGAGTGCGTCGACGCCGTGCTCGTCTTCGGTGAGTCCACACCGGAGAACGCCATCTCGCGCCTCCAGCCGGACATCTGGGTCAAGGGCGGCGACTACGCGGCGGAGGACCTCCCCGAGGCCGCCCTCGTGAGCAGTTGGGGCGGCAGGACGGTCACCGTCCCGTACATCCCGGCACGCTCCACCACCAAACTTGCAGCCGCGCTGGCACGCGTCGGCTGACGGGCTGCAGATCCGTGCCCGGCCTGATTGCGCCGGGCGCACGCAACGAAAGGAACAGCATGACTGAGAACGCAACCACCACTCCGGGGACCAGCGGCTACAACCCGGGACGGGTCCTGGTGACGGGCGGGGGCTCGGGCCTCGGCGCGGCCATCGTCCAGGGCGTCATCGCCGCCGGCGGCACCCCGGTGGTGCTCGACCGCGACATCAGCCGCGTCACGGGCGTCAAGGCCTTCGAGGTCGACGTCGCGGATCGTGCGGCCGTCGAGGCAGCCGTCCGGGAGGCCGCCGAGACGATGGACGGCCTGGACGCCGTCGTCACCGCGGCGGGCATCGACCGGTGCGGGGCGCTCGACACCGTCCCGGCCGACCAGTGGGAGAAGGTGATCGGCGTGAACCTGATGGGCACGGCCTCCACTGCCCGCGCCGCCCTGCCGTACCTGAAGGAGTCGCACGGCCGCGTGGTCACTATCGCCTCGACGCTCGGCATCAAGGCCGTGGGCGACGCGACGGCCTACTGCGCCTCCAAGTTCGGGGTGATGGGCTTCTCGCAGGCCCTCGCCGCCGAGACCGCCGGCCAGATCGGCGTCACGACGATCATCCCCGGCGGCATGAAGACGCGTTTCTTCGACGACCGCGACGAGCAGTACAAGCCGCAGGACGATTCACGCCTCAACGACCCCGAGCGGGTCGCCGAGGCGATCCTCTTCGCGCTCTCGCAGCCCAAGAGCTGCGAGATCCGCGAGATGGTCATCGCCCACGCAGAAGAAGGCTCGTGGCCCTGAGTTCGGCCACGTCCGGATAGACGACGGCGGGCTGGACGGCCGCGACGAACGAGTCATCGTGCTCGCATCGCTCGGCCGTCCAGCCCACCTGCGTGACGTCCACGCCGCACACCGGGCACCGCGTCACCCAGGAGAAGTGGACGCGGTGCAGGGTGCGTCCCATCGCCCCCGCGTTGATGACGTTACCGATCCAGTAGACGCCGACGGTCGGCGTGCCGACGGCCTGCGCGAGGTGCCGGGGGCCGCTGTCGTTGCCGACCATCACGGCGCTGCGATCCAGGACCCCGGTCAGCTCGCCCAGCGACAGCTGTCCGGCGAGCGACCTCACATCGGCCGCCGGGTCCTGCTCGAGCGCCAGGCGTACGATCTCCTCGGCCGCCGGGACGTCCGTCCCGTCACCCACGACCAGCACCTCGCAGCCGTCCGCCGCTGCGCGCACCGCGACCTCGGCGAACGACGACGACGGCCACCTCCTGCGCGGGTCGGTGGCACCCGGGTGCAGTGCGACCACGGTGCCCTCCCCGGTCAGCCGGGCCGCCCGTTCGACCTCCTGCGGCAGCACCTGGATCCTCGGTTCCAGATCGGTCGGCACCGCCCCGGCCAGGCCGACGACCTCGAGGGCGCGGAACACCTCGTGCTGGTAGTAGACGTACGGGATCGTGCGTTCCAGCCCGACGGCGTCGGGCGTCCGGGTACCGACGGTGTGCCGTGCCTGAAGGCGCAGCAGGAACGGATTGGAGTTGCGCCCGCCGCCGTGGAGCTGGACCGCCAGGTCGAAGGACCCGCGGACCCCGTCGAAGAACCGCTCGACCGCGTCCGGATCCTCGGCACCGGGACGGACCCCGGGGAAGACCGGCAGCTCCAGGACCGCGGACACCGGTCCCGGCCTGCCCTCGAGCAGCGCGGCGTGACCGGGCATGCCCAGCACCGTGATCTCGGCCTCCGGATAGCGGTTCTTGAGCGCGGCGATGGCCGGCATCGCGAACATGAGATCGCCGAGGCCGCCACCCCGCAGGACGGCGATCCGCCGGATGTCCCGGAACGGGGCGAGCACGGGGCCCACCGACCTCGCCGTGTCGTGCCGTCCGCCGAAATCCGCCGTCGTGTCCTGCTGCATCGGATTCTTCCCCGTTCCTGTCCCTGCCGGCCCATGGCCGTCCGCTTCCGTGGCAGCGCGGGCGCGCGCCGGCTGTTCCCCACCTCTACACAGCGCTGCTCCCGCTGTCCATCGGCCGGTGCCGGGAAGCGCGGCCCGCCGCTGCTTCTCCCGCCACATTATGCTAAGCGTGCTGATGGATGCGCCGGGCGCAGAAATCGGCCGACGGCGTGTGTGAACACGCGGGAGCGGGGTACGGGACCACTAGCCGCGTGGTGGAACGAGCTGCGGCGGTACACGACATCAAGGAGCGCAATGTCCATCAACTCCCAGGCACACATCGTGCTTGATGTGCAGGACGACACGTCCCTCACCATCCTCGATCCCCGGGACGGCAGCGAGGTGGGGACCCTGCCCTGCGCCG
The DNA here is from genome assembly GCF_054511015.1 of Arthrobacter sp. MDT1-48-3. Lineage (NCBI taxonomy): Bacteria > Bacillati > Actinomycetota > Actinomycetes > Micrococcales > Micrococcaceae > Arthrobacter > Arthrobacter sp. MDT1-48-3. The sequence continues at coordinate 43,397 of NZ_JBTNDL010000006.1, read as the reverse complement.
TCCGCGAGCAGGTCTCCCTCGCGGTCTCGCTGGCCCGCTCCGTGCAGCCCGAATGGGCGGCCACGAGCCCGGCCGATCGCGGTGCGGCCCTGCGCCGTGCGGCCTCCGCGCTGCGGGACGGCGCGCAGGAACTGGCGGAACTGAACACCCGGGAGACTGGCAAGCCGCTGGCGGATGCGCTCGGCGGCATCGAGGCCGGCATCTCCACCCTCGAGCAGTACGCGGAACTCGGCCCGGTCCACCGTGGCCTGAGCCTGCGGGGAGCTGTGACGGCCACGGACTACACCGTCGCGGAACCGCGCGGCGTCGCGGCGCTCCTGACTCCCTGGAACGACCCGGTGGCGGTTGCCGCCGGACTCATCGGCGCTGCCCTCGTGACGGGCAACACGGTTCTCCACAAGCCCAGCGAACGGTGCCCGCACGTGGGTGAGCTGCTCGGGCGGCTGCTGCAGCCGGCCTTCCCGGACGGTGTCCTCACGACGTTGACCGGTGGCGCCGAGGTGGGCCAGATGATCACGATGGAGGCGGACGTGGACGTCTTCGCCCACGTCGGCTCGAGCGCCACCGGCTCCCGGATCGCCCGCGCCGCGGTCCTCACGGGCGCGCACGTGATCCGCGAGAACGGCGGCAACGACCCGCTGATCGTGGACGCCGACGTCGACCCGGTCTGGGCGGCGGGCCAGGCGGCGCTCGGAGCCTTCGCCAACGCGGGCCAGATCTGCACCTCGGTGGAGCGCATCTACGTCCATCGGGCCATCGCGGAACCCTTCCTGGCGGCCCTCACCCTCGAGGCCCGGCAGCGCAACGGGAGCGGGACCTTCCCGCCGCTCGTGGACCGGCGCATGCGCGAGTCCGTCGACGCGCAGGTCGGCGAGGCCGTCAGCCTCGGTGCGGAGTGCCTCGAGGGTGGAGTCGTGCCGGCCGGCGCCGGATCGCACTACCCCGCGACGGTGCTCGCGGGCTGCACGGAGACCATGACGATCATGGCGGAGGAGACCTTCGGACCCGTTGCGCCCGTGACCGTGGTGGACAGCTTCGACGAGGGGCTGCGCCTCGCGGCGGCGGGTCCCTACGGGCTCGCCGCATCGGTCCTCACCGGCAGCATCGCGCACGCGCAGCGGGCGATCGCCGGGCTGTCGGTCGGCACCGTCAAGGTGAATGCGGTGTTCGGCGGTGCACCCGGCGGCTCCGCGCAGCCCCGCGGCATCAGTGGGGCCGGCTTCGGCTACGGACCCGAACTGCTCGACGAATTCGCCCTCGTGAAGGTGGTCCACATCAGCGCTCCGCCGCAGGACGGCGCCTGATGGGTGACGGGCTGCAGGACCATCCCGAGGGCGGCCGCGACGGGGCCGACCTCTCGGACGTGCGCGGGCTTGCTGCGTGGGTGCCCGCCGCGATCGCCGACCGTGCCCCGCACGTCACCGTGGTCGGGGACGCGATGCTCGACGGCTGGTGGAGTGGCACGATCGAACGCTTCTGCCGTGAGGCCCCTGCGCCCGTCGTGGACATCACCCGACGGGACTACGCCGCCGGCGGTGCCGCCAACACGGCGATGAATCTCGCCGCACTCGGGGCGAGGGTGCGGATGTGCGGGCTGATCGGCACGGACGACGCCGGGCGACGCCTCCGCGCGATCCTGGACGACGCCGGGGTGGACACCACCGACCTCATGCAGGACCCCCGCGTCGGCACCACCACGAAGTACCGGATCCTCGGCGGTGACCAGGTCATGCTCAGGATCGACGACACCCCCGAGCAGCTGTCCGCGGCAGCCGTCACCGCGTTCGCCGCACGGATCCCCGGCGCCGTCGCCGGGGCGGACGCCGTCGTCGTCTGCGACTACGGGTCCGGCGCCCTCGGCGAGGAGGTGCGCGCGGCGCTCGGCCGTGCGTCGAGCATCGACCCGGGGACCCTCGTGGTCGTGGACGCCCATGACACCGCGAGCTGGGCCGTACTCGGACCGGACATCGTCACGCCCAACGCCCAGGAGGCCGCGCAGGTCCTGGCGACGCGCCTCGATCCGCGGTCCGACAGGGCCGCGACGGTGACGGAGCGGCGCCGGGAGCTCCTCGCGGCGACGAACGCGGCAGCCGTCGTCGTGACCCTCGACCGCGACGGCACGGTACTGCTCGGGCAGGACGGCGAGGAGCACCGGACGTGGGCCAAACCCGCGACCGAGAAGCAGGCGTCCGGCGCGGGCGACACCTTCGTCGCCAGCCTCACCGCCGCCCGCGCGGCAGGCCTGCCGCTCACCACCAGCCTGGACCTGGCCCAGGCCGCGGCCGACGTCGTCGTCCACCGGCCCGGTACCTCCGTGTGCACGACCGCAGACCTCACCGGGCACCTGCATCAGTTCGCGGACACCGCGCTGGCCACCGCGGACCTGCTCAGGAAGGTGGAGGAGGACCGCGCCGCCGGCCGCCGCATCGTCCTGACCAACGGCTGCTTCGACGTGCTGCACCGCGGACACACGCGCTACCTCAACCAGGCGAAGCAACTCGGCGACGTCCTTGTGGTCGCACTCAACGACGACGACGGCGTCCGTCGGCTCAAGGGTCCCGACCGGCCGATCAACCCCATCGCCGACCGGGCGGGCATCATCGCGTCCCTGAGCTGCGTCGACTACGTCACCGTGTTCGGGACGGACACGCTGGTCCCCCTGATCGAGCTGCTGAAGCCCGACGTGTACGCGAAGGGCGGCGACTACACCGCCCAGATGCTCGAGGAGACCCCGGCCGTGGAGGCCTGCGGCGGACGGGTCAGCATCCTGGACTACGTGCCGGAACGGTCCACCGCCGCCATGGTGCGGAAGATCCGGTCCACCCCGCTCGCGGGGGATGTGCCGTGACCAGGCGCTGGTCGGGGGAGTGGGCGATGGATGCTCCGGGAGACGATCCCGTCGTCGACGTGCTCATCCCCTCCTTCGGCCGGCCCGCGGAACTGGCCGTCACGCTGTCGGGGCTCGCCGCGCAGGAGGGTGTGCCGTTCCGCGTGATCGTGAGCGACCAGACCGAGGGAGAGGCGGAGTCCTTCCTCCAGCCCGCCGTGAGCGCGATGGTCCGGGTGCTCCGGGCGCAGGGGCGGGAAGTGCACCTCGAACGCCACCTGCCGCGCAGGGGGCTGGCGGAGCACCGGCACTACCTGCTGGACCTGGCCGGCGCTCCGTTCGTCCTGTTCCTCGACAACGATGTCTGGCTCGAGCCCGGCTCGCTGGACCGTATGTACCGGGCGCTGCGGGCGGCCGGGTGCGGATTCGTCGGATCAGCGGTCCAGGGCCTGTCCTACCTCCCGGACTCCAGGCCGCACGAGCGCTCCGGGCTGTCCCTGTGGCCGGGCGACGAGGTGTCGCCCGAGCGCATCCGCCCGGGCTCGGAGGGCTTTGCCCGCTGGCCGCTGCACAACGCCGCGAACCTGGCGCACGCCGCAGCCGAGCTCGCGATCCCGCCGGGCGAATGGCGCCTCTACCGCGTCGCCTGGGTCGGAGGATGCGTGCTGTTCGACCGCGCGGCACTCGTCGAGTGCGGGGGATTCGACTTCTGGGACCAGCTCCCACCCGGGCACGCGGGCGAGGACGTCGCCGCCCAGTGGCGCGTCATGGAACGCTACGGCGGAGCAGGCATCATCCCCTCGGGGGCCGTACACCTCGAGGCCCCCACCACGGTGACCGACCGTGCCATAGACGCTGCCCACGTGATCCTGGGCCAGTGACGGTGCTCCCGCACCGGGAGCACGTGCAAGGGAACCGAACCGATACGAAGGAGCGCACCATGGCAGATCCGAGTCCGATCGACATCCAGAAGGCACTGGGCGGCATGGACTACCCCGCCTCGAAGGAGGACCTCGTCAAGCACGCAGAGGACAAGGGGGCCGACGACGCGGTCCTCGAGACGCTCAGGAACCTTCCCGACCGCGAGTTCGACTCGCCGACGGATGTGAACAAGGAAGCATCCAAGTAGCACCCGACCGCCGGCGGTACTCCTGCAGGAGTGCCGCCGGCACCGGGCGTCCCGGAAGGACGGCATGAAGAACCAAGCATCCCCCGCAGGGCAGGGGACACGGACCGGCGAGAACGGACCGCGGAAGGAGTCACCGGGTGGCGAGGGCCCGCTGACCGTCGTCATCGCCTTCGTGGCCAACTTCCTCGTCGCTGCTGCGAAGACGGTGGCAGCGGTCATCACCGGGTCGGCCTCGATGACCGCCGAGGCGGCCCACTCGTGGGCGGACACCGGCAATCAGATCTTCCTCCTGATCGCCGAGCGCAAGTCCAGGCGCCGACGGGACCCCTCCCATTCCCTGGGCTACGGGCGCGAGGCGTACGTCTGGTCCATGTTCGCGGCGTTCGGGCTGTTCACGGCCGGCGCCGTCGTGTCCATCACGCACGGGGTCCAGCAACTGATCGAGCCCGAGCCGGCCGCGGACTACGGCATCGCCTACATCGTCCTCGCGCTGGCCTTCGTCCTCGAGGGAGTCTCCTTCACGCAGGCCTTCCGCCAGGCGAGGAAGACGGGCCAGGAGCGGGGCACCAGCACGCTGGAGAGCGTCTCCACGACGTCGAACCCCACCCTGCGCGCCGTCTTCGCCGAGGACTCCGCGGCGCTGATCGGGCTCGTCATCGCGTTCCTCGGGATCCTGCTGCACCAGCTCACCGGCTCTCCCGTGCCCGATGCGGTCGGCTCCATCCTGGTCGGCGTGCTGCTCGGCGTGATCGCCGTGATCCTGATCGACCGCAACCGCCGCTTCCTCGTCGGCCAGGCCGTCTCGCCGGCCCTGCTCGAGTCGGTCGCGCAGCGGTTGGGAGCGCACGACAGCATCGAGCGCGTGACGTACCTGCACCTCGAGTACGTCGGGCCGGAACGCCTGTACCTCGTCGCTGCCGTGGACCTGGTGGGAGACCACCCGGAGCACGACGTCGCCGTCGTACTCCGCGCGGTGGAGCGCGACATCGAGGATCACGAGCGGATCGAGGAGGCCGTCCTCACGCTCTCCACGCCGGACGAGCCCACACTGCGCTTCGAGGCGGGCGCGGCCTCCTGACCTCAGACGCCGCTCGGCTCGTCCACCGCGTCGGACCGGGCGCCGGTGCTCCCGTCCTCCGACGGACCGGCGGCAGCCGGAGCGCCGGCGATGTTGACCATCCACGTGACACCGAAGCCGTCGATGCACATGCCGAAGCTGTCGCCCCAGGGCGACTGCGCCAGCGGCACGATCTCGCTGCCGCTTCCGGCGAGTGCCTCCCAGTAGCCCCGGAGTTCCGCCTCGTCGTCGCCGCTGACCGACAGCGAGTGCCCGGCGGGAGCGCTGTACTCCATGCTGTTCGGTGTATCCGCGGCCATCAGGACCTGACCCGACGGCGTCGTCAGCATGGAGTGCATGATCTTGTCCTGCTCCGCCGGGTCCTCGCTCACCTGGTACTCGGCGAACGTGCTCCGCTGCAGCTCACCGCCGAAGACGGACTGGTAGAAATCCATCGCCTGTGCGGCGGTGTCCTTGAAGTTGAGGTAGGTGTTGATCGTCGCTGCCATGGTGTCCGCCTCCTGCCGGGTGGCTTCCGCCACGCCCCTGTCATGATGCTGGAATTATTGTCCAGCACGGGCAGGGAGGGAAGGGTGCCGCTGGGCTCACGACGGTGAGGGCTCGGGGCGCGGACCGATCGCTCCGGCCACCTTCTCCTCGAGCGAGGTGATCGTGGCATCGGGCAGCACGATCAGTCCGTCGAGCTCCCGGCGGGCACGGCGGTAGGCGGTCTGGCGTTCCGCGGCCGTGGCGGCGTCGTCGACGGCAACCGTCACGAGCTTCCGGGCCGTGTCCAGACGCTGGCGCTCCTGCACGCTGAAGCCGCTCGCGCGGACACGCCGGGCCTCGGTCTCGGCGATCTGGAACGCGACATCGTAGGACGTGACGGCGGATCGGTAGGCGGCGAGGTCCTCCGCCGAGACCGTCGAGGGGTCCTCGGGACGGAGGGCGTCGGCTTCGCGCTTCGCCCGGAGGAACGCCACCGTGAGCGGTTCCCGGACGTCGGTCATCATGGGGTAGTCGATGAGCTTCGCCGCATCGAGTTCGTAGGACAGCCATCTCCTGTCGACCTCGTCGTGCATGCGCTCGACGTGCTGCACGTCGCGCTCGGGGCGGCGCACAGGTTCGGATTGCCCGGCCTGCACGTGCGCGCCGTGCAGGACGCCCGGATGCTTCAGGCGGTACAGCTCCATCTTGCGCTGGTGCCGTCGCTCGCTCGCCTCCGACCAGTGCCGCCCCCAGACGGCGAACACGCCGGACAGTGGGAAGACGAGCCACCAGTAGCTGCCTGCGAAGGACAGGATTTCGTTCACGCGTCCATCGTAGGCCCGCGCAGGGCGGGGCCGGGGGAGTCAGTCGTTCGCGTCCTCGCGGTGGGAGTGCTGCCTGCGGGCCCGTCGGAAGAACGAGACGAGGACCAGCACGCTGACGAGGAAGTGCAGGAAGGACAGGGAGGGCAGGACCGTCAGGAGGAGGATCATCACCAGCGTGAGCAGCGCCGCGACCTGCAGGAACGCGAGGTACTGCGCCGGGATCGGTCGCGGCCAGGGATGGAATTCGATGGTGGGCGGTCGATCCGCCGCGTTCCTGAACATGGTGGTCCTCCGGGAGTGGGATACCAGCCATCGTGCACGCGCCCGGAAAGCCGGTGCAACGCGCGGTGGAACCGGAGAGGGCCCTTGACGGGCGGCAGGGCGGCGTCCCGCGGGTCGACGGCAATTGCGGTGGGGGCCGCCGTGGGGACCGCCGTGGCGATGCAGCGCGTCCTTACGCACCCGGAAACTCCGACGGGGCTCCGGTGTGCTGCGTGCCGATCGCTGTACAGTTCCTCCAACGGCTCTCGCAGCCGGTGCCGGTCTCCTCTTTCTCCTCGCACGATGGGTCTCAGCCATGAAGGAATTCGCCACCCTCGCCCAGTTCCGCCTGTCCTCCCCGGGCGGCAACGATCTCGACCACAAGGCGGCCCTGCTCCTGTTGCTCGCGCTTCCCCGCGCCATGGGGGAGGACGGCTGGCAGAACCAGCCGTAAGGGGCGCGTCCCGGCGCGGTGGCGGTCATGCACGGCGCGGCCCGGAGGTCGAGCAGTGCGTTCCCAGCGGGCGCCGAGGTTCTTCCGCTATAAAAGACAGGGGGCTTACTGTCGGTACCGGGAGAGGTTGGTCGAGAACGATGAAGTTTCTGAGAAGGGGCACTATCGCCCTCAAGCGGTGGATCCGTGGAGTGCGGAACAACGCCGTGGTCCTCGCAGGACCCGACGAACCGCTGTACTGATCCGGCCCGTCCTGTCGAGCACGAACGCGCCTCATCGTCCGCGGAGGATGGGGCGCATTCGTGCTGGGCAAGACAAAACCCCGCATCCCAGGCGGCGAGACCTGGAACGCGGGGTCCTGTTGTGCACCCCCCGGGACTTGAACCCGGAACCCATTGATTAAGAGTCAATTGCTCTGCCAATTGAGCTAGAGGTGCGTGGCGTTTTCCCTCCCGATTTCACCGGTTCAGGTCATCCGCAACAGCATGAAACTCTACCAGCACTTCGGCGGAAACATGAAACCGAGCCGCTCGGCCCCGATCTCAGCCGGTCCGGACGCGCAGGATCCTCGCGTTGCCGGGCTCGTTCGTCGCGACCAGCAGGGAGCCGTCGCTGCCGGCCACCACGTCCCGCAGCCGCCCGTAGGATCCGTCGAAGTGGCTCACCGGCTCGCCCGCCGTCCCGGCGACCAGGGGGACCTGCCACAGGCGCTGCCCCCGCAGGCCGCCGATGTACGCCACGTCGTCGACGATCGCCATACCGCTCGGCGAGGACGACGCCGTCGACGGCCACACCACCTGCGCATCGACGAAGCGGGAATCATGCGGCGCCCCCGTGACGTCCGGCCAGCCGTAGTCGGCCCCGGGTTCGATGAGATTCAGCTCGTCGTCGACCTCCGGCCCGAACTCCGTGGCCCAGAGCCTGCCCGCCGAGTCCCACGCGAGCCCCTGCACATTGCGGTGGCCGACGCTGTAGACCGGGGAACCGGGCGTCGGGTTGTCGGCGGGTACCGCGCCGTCGGCCGTGATGCGGAGGATCTTGCCGCCCAGGCTCGACGGGTCCCGGGCGTTCCCGCGCACTCCCGCATCGCCCGTGCCGATGTACAGGTGGCCGTCAGGACCGAAGGCGAGCCGGCCACCGTTGTGGATGTCGCCTGCAGGGATTCCGGTCAGGACCGGTTCGGGCGCTCCGAGCCGTCCGTCGGACCATGGCAGCCGGACCACGCGGTTGTCGGCGGCCGACGTGTAGTACGCGTAGATCGCCCCGGGAACCGGACCGGGCTCGACGGCGAGACCGAGGAGGCCGCCCTCACCGCCCGCCGAGGCTGCCTCCGGGATGCTGCCGATGACCTCTCCGGCCGTGCCGTCGTAGCGTTCGATCTCTCCGGTTTCGCGTTCGGCGACGAGGAGGGCGCCGTCGTCGAGCACCACGACGGACCAGGGCAGGTCGAGGCCCGTCACGGCGTCGCCTGCGTAGGACAGGGCGGGCAGGGCCGGAGGCTGCTTCGTACCCGCGGTGGTGGACGCCCCGGCGTACACCGGTTCCTCCCCGGCCGGGTCCGAGCAGCCGGGGACGACGAGCAGGATCAGCAGGACGGCGCCGGCCGGGGAGAAGGCGCGGATGTGCGCGCGGGATGCGGCCCGGGCGGATCGCCGTGCTGCGGCTGACATGGTCCGACCCTAGGCCGGGGTGGAGGGGGTGTCCACCGATCGCCGACCGGGCGGGAGGGCGACGCCGCGACACTAGGCTGGCGCCATGACGAATTCCGCACCGGCCGCCCCTGTCCAGACCGTCCGCACCCTCAGCGTCCCGTCCGCCGAGCTGCGGGACGCACTGACCGACGCCTCGCCGGGCGTCGAGATCGTGCTCTGGGACTTCGCGACGCCGCCCGAGGACTTCGACCTGGCGGACCTCGACGCCGCCGTCCTGCCCTACACCGGGCGCGCCCATCTGGACGGCGCCCTCGATGCCGCTCCGAACCTCCGGCTCGTGCACACCCAGTCGACGGGGTACGACGGCGTCGCGGACCTCGTGGGGCCGGACGTCGCGATCGCGACGGCCGCCGGCGTGCATGCAGCGGCGACCGCCGAACTCGCGGTCGGCCTCGCCCTGGCCTCGCTGCGCGGGATCGACGACGCCGTGCGGCAGCAGGCCGAGGGACGGTGGCACAGCGCCCGCTATCCGGGCCTGGCGGACCGCCGCGTGCTCCTGGTGGGCGTCGGGGGGATCGGTGAGGAGATCCGCAAGCGGCTCGCCACCTTCGAGGCGGTGGTCACGAGGGTTGGCAGTACCGCACGCGAGGACGACCTGGGGCAGGTCCACGGCAGCGACGAGCTGGTGGACCTGGCTCCGCACCACGACGTCGTGATCGTGATCACGCCGCTCACCGATGCGACGCGGGGACTCGTGGGACGCGAGGTGCTGGCAGCCCTGCCGGACGGGGCACTCGTGGTCAACGTCGCGCGCGGCGCGGTCGTGGACACGGAGGCACTGACCCGCGAGGCCATGGCCGGGCGCCTGAAGGCCGCGCTCGACGTGGTCGATCCGGAGCCGCTACCCGAGGGCCATCCGTTGTGGAGCGCTCCCGGGGTGATCATCACTCCGCACGTCGGAGGCAACACCGGAGCCTTCCCGCCGAGGATCCTCGCGCTGCTGCGGCGCCAGGTGGAACTGCTCGGCAGCGGACAGGAGCCGACCAACCTCGTGCGGCGCGGGGCCTGGGGGCACTAGGCGGGTCACGCCATCGCGATGAAGGCGTCCATGAACGAGGTGAAGTCGATCAGGTCCTCGTCCTGCGCCAGCCGCAGGGGGGTGCCCGGGCCGATGTCGAGGACGGGAGCGGCCAGCACGCCGAAGCGGAAGATCCGGCCGGTGCTCGTGCCCACCTCGTAGGAGGTGTCGTCCCACTGCAGGGCGTGGGCGAGGTTCGTCATGTTGACCTCCACGGGCACGCCGGCACCGGTGATCGCCGTCAGGTCCACCGGCGCGATCATCAGTTCCGCGGGCTTCCATCGGTAGCCGACCACGTAGCCGACGGCCGCCGTCCCCGCATCGCGGACGCCGCGGGACTGCTGGGCCGCGAAGACGAGGTTGTAGTCGCCGTAGTTCGGGATCTGCCCGTCGAAGACACGGCGCAGGGCGTTCTTCAGTCCCTGTCCGCCGTCGAGCGGTCGGGTGGCTGCAGGAGTCTCATCGGGAGTCATATCACGCCGTTGCGGTAGGGGCTGTCGGTCGGGTCCCCGCGGGGAGTTCGTGGTGCGGCCTGGCCGTTTCCCGCCCACGAGATCCACACTGTACCGGAGCGGAATCGGGCAGCACGAGGAGTCACGCCGCACCGCGCAGGGTCTTCCGCGGACTCCGCAGGAGGCTGTAACAGCGGGGTCACATGGCGAAACCCGCCTGCAACACGGGCTTAGGCTTTGACCATGACCGTGGAAACAACTCCAGACATCAAGCCAAGAAGCCGCGTCGTCACGGACGGCATCCACGCGGCACCGTCCCGCGGGATGTTGCGTGCCGTGGGCATGGGCGACGAGGATTTCGCCAAGCCCCAGATCGGCGTCGCCAGCTCCTGGAACGAGATCACCCCCTGCAACCTGTCCCTCAACCGCCTCGCGGAGGGAGCCAAGGAGGGCGTGCACGACGGCGGCGGGTTCCCCATGCAGTTCGGCACGATCTCGGTGTCCGACGGCATCTCGATGGGCCACGAGGGGATGCACTTCTCGCTCGTCTCCCGTGAGGTCATCGCGGATTCGGTGGAGACGGTGATGCAGGCCGAACGCATCGACGGCTCCGTCCTCCTCGCGGGCTGCGACAAGTCCCTGCCGGGCATGCTCATGGCTGCTGCCCGCCTCGACCTCGCCTCCGTGTTCCTGTATGCGGGAACGATCATGCCGGGCTTCGCGAAGCTCGAGGACGGCACCGAGAAGGAGGTCACCCTCATCGACGCCTTCGAGGCGGTCGGCGCCTGCGCCGCGGGCAAGATGAGCCTGAAGGACCTCGACAGCATCGAACGCGCCGTCTGCCCGGGTGAGGGCGCCTGCGGCGGGATGTACACGGCGAACACCATGGCCTGCATCGGTGAGGCCCTCGGGATGTCCCTGCCCGGCTCGGCAGCACCGCCCTCGGTCGACCGCCGCCGCGACATGTACGCGCGGAAGTCCGGCGAGGCGGTCGTGAATCTGCTGCGCCTCGGCATCACGGCTCGCGACATCATGACGAAGAAGGCCTTCGAGAACGCCATCGCGGTCACCATGGCCTTCGGCGGCTCGACGAACGCCGTCCTCCACCTCCTGGCGATCGCCCGCGAGGCCGAGGTGGACCTCACGCTCGACGACTTCACCCGCATCGGCGACCGGATCCCGCACCTCGGCGACCTCAAGCCCTTCGGCCGCTACGTCATGTTCGACGTCGACAAGGTGGGCGGCGTGCCGGTCATCATGAAGGCGCTCCTGGACGCAGGACTGCTGCACGGGGACTGCCTGACCGTGACCGGCAAGACGCTCGCGGAGAACCTCGCGGAGATCGACCCGCCGGACCTCGACGGCAAGATCCTTCGCGCGCTCGACAACCCGCTGCACAGGACCGGTGGCATCACCATCCTGCACGGCTCCCTCGCCCCCGAGGGTGCCGTCGTCAAGAGCGCCGGCTTCGACGCCGACGTCTTCGAGGGCTCCGCCCGCGTGTTCGAGCGTGAGCAGGGCGCCCTCGACGCGCTCGATGCCGGCGAGATCCAGGCCGGTGACGTCCTCGTCATCCGCTACGAGGGGCCCAAGGGCGGCCCGGGTATGCGCGAGATGCTCGCCATCACCGGCGCCATCAAGGGTGCCGGGCTCGGCAAGGACGTCCTCCTGCTGACCGACGGCCGGTTCTCCGGAGGCACCACCGGTCTGTGCATCGGGCACGTGGCGCCCGAGGCGGTCGACGGCGGCCCCATCGCCTTCGTGCGCGACGGCGACCGCATCCGCGTCGACATCGCGGCGAAGAGCTTCGACCTCCTCGTGGACGAAGCGGAGCTCCAGCAGCGCAGGGTGGGGTGGGAGCCGCTCCCGGCCCGCTACACGAAGGGTGTCCTGGCGAAGTACGCGAAACTCGTGCACTCCGCCTCCATGGGCGCGTACACGGGCTAGGGGGCGTCGCCGGCGAGGTCCGGGCCGGAGGCGATCTCCGGCCCGGGCGCCGCTCGCGTTAATGTCCACTAACTGGACGCTGTGTCCATCATGTGAGACGGGAAGGGGAGCGTTTGACACCCTTTCACGGGGGCGTGGAAACTACAGGTATGCAGCTCCAACCCGTAGTCGTCGTCCTTACCCAGCGCGTGGCCTGAAGCCCGTCCGGTAGACGACTGCAGTCACGCGCAACCCCTCGCAGAGCCCGACAAGGCTGAGGGGTTTTTTTGTCGACACACCCTGTCAGCGAGGAAGAAGCGCGCGGAAGTCCGTCCGCAGTCAGAACTGCAGCAGTGCAGCGAACGCTCCAAAGGAAGTCGAAGATGTCCAAGGGATCGCCCATCAGTCCAGCGTTGCTGGCAGCAAGGCCAGCACCTCCCGCAGCACCCGCGCGCGAGACTCCGCCCGCCGTACCGGCGAGTGCGGTCCGCGGGCCCAACCGTGTCGTGGGCCCCGTCGAGATGCTCGGCTCCGCGGCGATCGTCCGGTCGCTCGAGGAACTCGGCGTCGACGACGTCTTCGGCCTTCCCGGCGGCGCGATCCTCCCGACGTACGACCCGCTGATGGCCTCCACGAAGCTCCGGCACATCCTGGTGCGGCACGAGCAGGGCGCGGGACACGCGGCCCAGGGTTACGCCATGGTGACGGGCCGGCCGGGCGTCTGCATCGCGACCTCGGGCCCCGGGGCCACCAACCTCGTGACCGCCATCGCGGACGCCCACATGGACTCCGTTCCCATGGTGGCCATCACGGGCCAGGTCTCCAGCGCCTTCATCGGCTCCGACGCCTTCCAGGAAGCGGACATCGTCGGCATCACCATGCCGATCACCAAGCACTCCTACCTCGTCACGAACGCCCAGGACATCCCGCGCGTCCTCGCCGAGGCGTTCCACATCGCCACCACGGGACGCCCCGGCCCGGTGCTGGTCGACGTCGCCAAGGACGCCCAGCAGTCGAAGATGAGCTTTTCCTGGCCGCCGAAGGTGGACATCCCCGGCTACCGGCCGGTGGTCCGCGGGCACTCCAAGCAGGTGCGCGAGGCCGCACGCCTGATCAGCGCCTCGCAGCGCCCGGTCTTCTACGTGGGCGGCGGCGTCGTCAAGGCCCATGCCGCGGCCGAACTGAAGGAACTCGCCGAACTCGTCGGCGCGCCCGTGGTCACCACGCTGATGGCCCGCGGCGTCTTCCCCGACTCCCACGACCAGCACGTGGGCATGCCCGGCATGCACGGCTCGGTGTCGGCCGTCACGGCCCTGCAGCAGGCGGACCTCCTGATCACGCTCGGCGCACGCTTCGACGACCGCGTCACCGGCGTGCTCTCCAGCTTCGCCCCGAACGCGAAGGTCATCCACGCGGACATCGATCCCGCAGAGATCTCCAAGAACCGTACGGCGGACGTCCCGATCGTCGGCTCGGTCAAGGAGATCATCCCCGAGTTGACCGCCGCGGTCCGTGACTCGTTCGAGGCGCAGGAGCGCCCGGACATCTCGGCCTGGTGGAAGACCATCCGCCACCTGCGCGAGACCTACCCGGTGGGCTTCACCCAGCCCGACGACGGCCTGTCGGCTCCGCAGCAGGTCATCAAGCGCATCGGCGAGCTCACGGGGCCCGAGGGCGTCTTCGTCTCCGGCGTGGGCCAGCACCAGATGTGGGCGGCGCAGTTCATCCAGTACGAGCGCCCGCACGCCTGGCTCAACTCCGGCGGCCTCGGCACCATGGGGTACTCCGTGCCGGCCGCGATGGGCGCCAAGGTCGGCAACCCGGACCGCGTGGTCTGGGCGATCGACGGCGACGGCTGCTTCCAGATGACCAACCAGGAACTGGCCACCTGCGTCATCAACAACATCCCGATCAAGGTCGCAGTCATCAACAACTCGTCCCTCGGCATGGTGCGGCAGTGGCAGACCCTCTTCTACGAGGGCCGGTACTCGAACACCGACCTGAACACGGGGCACGACACCGTCCGCGTCCCCGACTTCGTGAAGCTCGCGGACGCCTACGGCTGCGTGGGCCTGCGCTGCGAGCGCGACGAGGACATCGACGCCACCATCGAGCAGGCCCTGGCGATCAACGACCGCCCCGTCGTCATCGACTTCGTGGTGAGCCGCGATTCCATGGTGTGGCCGATGGTCCCCTCCGGCGTCAGCAACGACCTCATCCAGATCGCCCGCAACATGACCCCGACCTGGGAGCAGGAGGACTGACATGGCACGACACACCCTTTCCGTGCTCGTCGAGGACGTACCCGGCGTCCTGACCCGCGTGGCCAGCCTGTTCGCTCGGCGCGCGTTCAACATCAACTCGCTTGCGGTCGGACCGACCGAGGTCGCGGGCATGTCCCGCATCACCGTTGTGGTGGAAGCCGAGGGAGACCTCCTCGAGCAGGTCACCAAGCAGCTGAACAAGCTCATCAACGTCATCAAGATCGTCGAACTGACCACCGAGCAGTCGGTGCAGCGCGACCACGTCCTGATCAAGGTCCGGGCCGACGCGGCCACGCGCCTGCAGGTGACCCAGGCCGCGGACCTGTTCCGCGCGTCCGTCGTCGACGTGGCGATCGACTCGCTGATCATCGAGGCGACGGGAACGCCCGAGAAGCTCTCGGCGCTCCTGTCCGTCCTCGAGCCCTTCGGCATCCGCGAGATCGTGCAGTCGGGCACCCTGGCGATCGGCCGCGGCGCCAAGTCGATGAGCGACCGCGCCCTGCGCAGCGCCTGACGATCCGTTCCACACCTTTCCAGCAGCACCCACCCCAAGGAGAAATACCCGTGACCGAGTTGTTCTATGACGACGATGCAGACCTTTCCATCATCCAGGGCCGCACCGTGGCCGTCATCGGCTACGGCAGCCAGGGCCACGCCCACGCGCTGAGCCTGCGTGACTCCGGCGTCGACGTGCGCGTCGGGCTGAAGGAAGGATCCGCGTCGCGCGCCAAGGCCGAGGCCGAGGGGCTCCGGGTGCTCTCGGTCGCCGAGGCGACCGCGGAGGCCGACCTCATCATGGTGCTCACGCCCGACCAGGTGCAGCGCCACGTGTACAAGGACGACATCGCGCCGAACCTGCAGGCCGGCGACGCGCTCTTCTTCGGGCACGGCTTCAACATCCGCTACGGCTACATCCAGCCCCCGTCCGACGTCGACGTCGCCCTCGTGGCACCCAAGGGACCTGGACACATCGTCCGCCGCGAGTTCGAGGCCGGCCGCGGCGTCCCCGATCTGATCGCCGTCGAGCAGGACGCGTCCGGCACCGCACGCGACCTGGCCCTGTCCTACGCCAAGGCGATCGGCGGCACCCGCGCGGGCGTCATCGAGACGACGTTCACGGAGGAGACCGAGACCGACCTGTTCGGTGAGCAGGCCGTCCTCTGCGGTGGTGCCTCGCAGCTCATCCAGTACGGGTTCGAGACGCTGACCGAGGCCGGGTACAAGCCCGAGGTCGCGTACTTCGAGGTACTGCACGAGCTCAAGCTGATCGTCGACCTCATGGTCGAGGGCGGCATCGCCAAGCAGCGCTGGAGCGTCTCCGACACCGCCGAGTACGGCGACTACGTCTCCGGCCCGCGCGTCATCACCCCCGAGGTGAAGGAGAACATGAAGGCCGTCCTCGCGGACATCCAGAACGGTGCCTTCGCCCAGCGCTTCATCGACGACCAGGACGCCGGAGCGCCCGAGTTCACCGAGCTGCGCAAGAAGGGCGAGGACCACCCGATCGAGAGCACGGGCCGGGAGCTGCGCAAGCTCTTCTCGTGGATCAAGACGAACGACGACTACACCGAGGGTTCCGTAGCGCGCTAGCGCCCGCCCTCCCGCCGGCAGGACACGTGGTCAACGCTCAGCGACGAGCAGGTGTCCTGCCGGAGGTCTGTCCGGCCCCTGAACCGGGCCGGATCCGTCCCGCTTGAACCGCCGAAATCCGCAGAAGGAACCTCCCGTGACCCCCAAGCCCGTCGTCCTCCTCGCCGAGGAACTCTCACCCGCCACCGTCGAAGCACTCGGCCCGGACTTCGAGATCCGCAGCACCGACGGAGCGGACCGCTCCCAGCTGCTGGCAGCACTCGTCGACGTCGACGCCGTCCTCGTCCGCTCGGCGACCCGGATGGACGAGGAGGCCATCCGCGCGGCACCGAGGCTGAAGGTCATCGCCCGCGCGGGAGTGGGCCTCGACAACGTCGACATCAAGGCGGCCACCCAGGCCGGCGTGATGGTCGTCAACGCACCGACGTCGAACATCATCTCCGCCGCCGAGCTCACCGTCGGGCACATCCTGAGCCTCGCCCGGAACATCCCGCAGGCCAGCGCCGCCCTGAAGGCGGGGGAGTGGAAGCGGTCGAAGTACTCGGGCACCGAGCTGTACGAGAAGAACATCGGCATCATCGGGCTCGGCCGCATCGGTGCCCTCGTGGCTGCACGCCTCCAGGGTTTCGGCACCCAGATCCTCGCGTACGACCCCTACGTCACCTCCGCGCGGGCGGCACAGCTCGGCGTCCGTCTCGTGTCCCTCGACGAACTGCTCCGCGAGGCGGACTTCGTGACGATCCACATGCCCAAGACGCCCGAGACCGTCGGGATGCTCGGCGCGGAGGCCTTCGCCCTCATGAAGGACACCGCCTACGTGGTCAACGTGGCACGCGGCGGCCTCGTCGACGAGGATGCACTGCACACCGCACTCGAGCAGGGCCAGATCGCCGGAGCCGGCGTCGACGTCTTCGTCCAGGAGCCCAGCACCGACCTGCCGTTCTTCGCGCACGACAGCGTCGTGGTGACACCCCACCTCGGGGCGTCCACCGAGGAGGCCCAGGAGAAGGCCGGGATCTCGGTCGCCAGGTCCGTCCGCCTGGCCCTCGCGGGCGAGCTCGTGCCCGACGCCGTGAACGTCGCGGGCGGGGTGATCGATCCGGCCGTGCGTCCCGGCATCCCGCTCATGGAGAAGCTCGGCCGCATCTTCACGGCGCTGACGCATGCCTCCCTGACCCGGATCGACATCGAGGTGGCCGGCGAGATTGCCTCCCTCGACGTCAAGGCCCTCGAACTGGCCGCGCTGAAGGGCGTGTTCACCGACGTCGTCTCGGAGCAGGTCTCCTACGTGAACGCGCCCGTCCTCGCGGAGCAGCGCGGCATCACCTCCCGGCTCGTCACCACGCCCGAATCGGAGGAGTACCGCAACGTCCTCCGGCTGCGCGGGGCCCTCTCCGACGGCAGCCAGATCTCCGTGGCCGGGACGCTGACCGGACCGAAGCAGGTCGAGAAGCTCGTCGGGGTCAACGGCTACGACCTGGAGATCCCGATCAGCGACCACCTGCTGGTGCTGCTGTACACCGACCGCCCCGGCGTGATCGGAGCACTCGGGCGGCTCCTCGGTGAGCGGGACATCAACATCGCCGGCATGCAGGTGGCGCGGAACAAGGAGGGCGGCCAGGCGTTGTCCCTGCTCACCGTCGACAGCTCCGTGCCGCAGGACGTCCTCGACGCGATCCGCGCCGAGATCGGTGCCACCGTGGCCCGCGAAGTGGACCTCCAGGACTGAGGGGACCCTTCATGGCCACGCACCACCTCGCAGCCGAGCAGTCGACCGCGGTGCAGGTGCTGTCGCGGGACACGCCGCCCGTCCTCCGCATCGACCCGGGGGACCGCGTGGTCGTCGAATCACTTGACGCCTGGGGGCACCTCGAGCGGCAGCAGTCGCCGGGAGCCGTGACGCCCTACCGCTTCCCGGACCGGCGCGGACATGCCCTCACCGGCCCCATCGAGGTCATCGGGGCCGAGCCGGGCGACGTGCTCGCCGTCCGTCTCGAAGCGCTCGAGACCGCCGACTGGGGCTGGACGGTGACCGGGAAGCGGGACGACGCGTTCACGCGCAGCCTGGGCCTCGAGGGGACGGACCCGGCGTGGCTGCTGTGGGACCTCGACCGGGACGCCGGGACCGGGACCAACCAGTACGGGCACGTCGTCCGCCTCGCCCCGTTCCTCGGCCTGGTGGGGCTGCCGCCGGCCGAGCCGGGGGACCATTCGACGACGCCGCCGCGGGCGGCGGGGGGCGGCAACATCGACTGCCGGGAACTGACGGCCGGCTCCACCCTGTTCCTGCCCGTCACGGTGCCCGGCGCGCTGCTCCACCTCGGCGACGGGCATGCGGCGCAGGGCGACGGAGAGGTGGGCGGCACGGCCATCGAGTGCGGCATGACGACCACCGTCACGGTCGACCTCGTGCGCGATGCGCCGCTGGCGAGCATCCACGCGCTCACCCCGTCGGCCCGCGTCACCTTCGGGTTCGATGCGGACCTCAACCGGGCGACGGCGCAGGCGCTCGGCGCCATGCTGACCTGGCTCCAGCAGTTGTACGGCCTGGAGCGGAAGGCGGCCCTGGCCCTCGCCAGCTCCGTCGTCGACCTCCGGGTCACGCAGATCGCCAACCAGACCTGGGGTGTGCACGCCGTGCTCGGGCTCGACGCCGTCGGGGTGGCCTGACGCCGCGCTTGGGCAAATCCGTGCGGGCCGGGGTAATTTCATAGGGTGACCTCCGCAGCTGACGCAAAGCCCTCGTTCTACATCACCACGGCCATCTCCTACCCCAACGGGGTGCCGCACATCGGGCACGCCTACGAGACCATCGCCGTCGACGCCATGGCGCGCTTCAAGCGCCTCGACGGCTTCGACGTCATGTACCTGACGGGCACGGACGAGCACGGCCTGAAGATGCAGCAGGCGGCGGACCGGGAGGGCATCCCGGTCCGGGACCTGGCAACGCGCAACGCGCTGGCGTTCCGGGAGATGAACGACGTCGTCGGAACCTCCTACGACCGGTTCATCCGGACCACCGACGAGGACCACTACGCCGCCGCGACCGAGATCTGGAAGCGGATGGAGGCCAACGGGGACATCTACCTCGACAAGTACGCCGGCTGGTACTCGGTGCGCGACGAGGCCTTCTGGGCCGAGGACGACACGGAGGTCCGCGAGGACGGCGTGCGGTACGCGAAGGAGACCGACACCGAGGTCACCTGGACCGAGGAGGAGAGCTACTTCTTCCGGCTCTCGGCCTACCAGCAGAAGCTCCTCGACCTGTACGCGGCGCAGCCCGAGTTCGGTGCGCCGCAGCCCCGGTTCAACGAGGTCATCTCCTTCGTGCGGCGCGGCCTGGAGGACCTCTCCATCAGCCGCACCACCTTCGACTGGGGCGTCCCGGTCCCGGGCGATCCCCGGCACGTCATGTACGTCTGGGTCGATGCGCTCACCAACTACCTGACCGGCGTCGGATTCCCCGACACCGAGTCCGAGCGCTTCCGCAGGTTCTGGCCCGCGGACGTCCATGTTATCGGCAAGGACATCTCCCGCTTCCACGCCATCTACTGGCCCGCCTTTCTGATGTCCGCAGGCATCGAGGTGCCGAAGCGCGTCATGATCCACGGCTTCCTGCACAACCGCGGGGTGAAGATGTCCAAGTCGCTCGGCAACACCGTGGCACCGGCGGACTGGGTGGATCAGTACGGCCTGGACTCCGTGCGCTTCTTCCTCCTCCGGGAGGTACCGTTCGGTGCGGACGGCTCCTACAGCCACGAGGCCGTCGTCGGACGCATGAACTCCGACCTCGCCAACAACTTCGGCAACCTGGCCCAGCGCTCGCTCTCGATGGTCGCCAAGAACTGCGGCGGCGCGGTACCGGAGCCCGGGGAGTTCGGGTCCGCCGACACCGCGATCCTCGACCAGGCGCACGCCCTGCTGGAGGCCAGCCGGGCGGCCTACGACAGGCAGGAGTTCTCCCGCGCACTCGAGGCCGTGTGGACCGTCCTCGGCGACACGAACGCGTACTTCGCCGACCAGCAGCCATGGGTTCTCCGGAAGACCGATACCGAGCGCATGAACACGGTGCTGTACGTGACCCTGGAGGTCCTGCGGGTGGTGGCGATCCTGGCCCAGCCGGTCATGCCCGGCAGCGCGGGGCGGATCCTGACAGCCCTCGGGCAGGGGACGGAGCACGACGACGCCCTGCGCCGCTTCGCCGCACTCGGCCGGCGGATCGAGCCGGGGACGGACCTTCCCGCACCGTCCCCGGTCTTCCCCAAGTACGAGGAGCCGGGCGAGTCCTGAGGCCCCTGGGTCCGGGCCGGCCGGGAATCAGGTCCGGAGGAACCGAGCTGCCGCAGTCTCCGTCATGACACGCGCCACCGTGTCCTGCTGACGCTTCGACGCGACGAGCAGGCGCTCCAGGGCGGGCCGGTTCAGCACGGGATCCCCCGGAGCGGCGTCCGCGGACGGCGAGAGCGCGAGGAGTGTGGACCAGAGGGACTCCTTCCCCCGGAGCAGTGATTGCAGGGCCTCGAGTTCCAGCTGCGCACCGGTCGTGGCCCTGCGCCTCTGCGGGTTGAGCGGGTCCAGGTCCGCCACGACGGACATGGCCCGCGCGAGGGTCATCTTGACGACGCCCGGGCGGTGCCCGAGCGCCCGGATCAGTCTCTTCAGGAACGCACGCTCCTCGCGGATCTCGTCCCGCAGTCGGGTGAAGTCCTCCTCGTAGGGCGTCCCGGCCCAGGAGACCCGAGCGGCGCTGAACAGCCGGACGCCGTTGGTGGCGCCGACCAGATGCAGGTCGAGATAGGGCAGAAGCGTCTCCAGATCCAGCTGATGGACCGGGATACCGACCGCGGCGCGCGTCATGGGGTGTTCCTTCCGGGATGTGTGCGGCTCATCAGCCTACGGCAGCGGGATTCAGCAGCGGAAGCGTGATGGCGACCGCCGTTCCGGCGCCCAGCCTCGATTCGACCGTGATAGTCCCATGGTGTGCCTCGAACGTCTTCCGTGCGACGGAGAGTCCCACACCGGCGCCCGGCAGCACCTGGTTGGAGTTCGCGGCCCGGTGGAACGAGTCGAAGAGGTGCGGCAGGTCGTCCGGCGGGATGCCGATCCCCGTGTCCCTGACGAGGACGACCACGTGCCCCGGATCGAGGGTCAGGCCGACCGCCACGCTGCCGTCCTCCTGCGTGAACTTGATCGCATTCGACAGGACGATGGCGATCGCCGCCGAGAGCTGGTCGCGGTCACCGGAGACGGTGATGGCATGGTCCGGCAGGGTGCAGTCGAGGGTGAGGCCGCCCGCCGAGGCCTCGAGCACGGCGCGGCTCGTGAGCTGGGACACGAGGTGGACGATGTCCACGGGCCCGTAGTCGGACGCGTCGGTCTCCCGGGAGGAGAGGGCCGAGATGTTCTCGATCAGCTCGCTCAGCTTCGTGGTGTTGCGTTCGACGGCGTGGAGCATGGTGCTCGCCTCCGGCGGCAGTTCCCCGCCGACGCCGTCGATGATCATCTCGAGGTATCCGGCGATCGACGCGAGCGGCGTCCTCAGCTCGTGGTTGACGGTGCCGACGAAATCGCTCTTCGCCTGGTTCAGGGCGCGCAGCTTGCGCACGGCCTGCTGCTGGCGGGAGATGAGCTGCGCCTGGATCAGGCCGTGGGCGAGGTTACCGAGGACGTGGTGCGTCAGGGCGCCCTCCACCGAGGACCAGACGAGCGGGGTCCCCTCGCGGATGATCCAGAGCAGCCCGAAGGGGGTGTCCCCTTCGCCGAGGGCCGCGACGACCCCGCTGACCGTGCGCTCCCGTCCGACGGCGTCGAGGAGCCACCCGGGGGTGCGGATGTCGCCGGCCTCGGGGGCGGCGTCGGGATCCGCGGCGGGTCCGGCACGGAATCCGGCGGTGGCGGAGTCCTCCCACAGCTTCAGGGCGAGGGTGAGGGCGGAGTCCTGCTGCAGGTGCGACGGACCCGCGAGGGACGCCCTCGCCGTGCCCTCCCCGCTGCTCCAGGTGCTGCTGCGGGCTGCGACACGATCGTCGTCGAAGACCTGGAGCGCGAGGTGGTGGGCGCCGAGGGCCCGCCCGACGGCGGGGAGGAACTGGTCCACCATCACCACGGGATCGTTCGTGGCCCTGATGCGGGCGGAGATGCGCCTCATGTCCTCCCTCAGTCGTGCAGAGGAGGCACGCTGCTCCTGATGGCGCCGCCGTCGTGCGATGGCGGCAGTGAGCCTGTGGAGCAGCTCGGCGGGGCGGACCGGGCGGAACACGACGTCCGACACGTAGGGCGCCAGGCCGGCCGGGAGCGTCCCGCCGCCGCCCTCGGGGAGCAGGAGGATCACCGGAAGGCCGGTGAGGTGTGCATGCTCCGCGACGATGCCACCCAGGGTGCCCGCGTAGGCCGCCGCGATGGACAGGTCCACGAGGAGCACGTCCGGGTGGATCGCCAGGACGTTCTCCAGCAGGGCCTCCGGGGAGGTGACGGTCCGGGCCGAGAGGCCCTCCGCCACGAGGTGTGCCTCGAGCTCACCGCAGTCCTGCAGGGACGGCGAGGCGATGACGGCCAGCGCTCCGTGTCCTGCTGTCTCGTCCTGCCCCACGACGTCCTTCCGACCCACTGCTGCGATCTCCCTAATATATGCCGGTCGCAGCGGGAACCGAGGACGCCGTGCGGGGTCATTCCATCGCGAGTCCGGCGACGGGCGAGAGCCGTGCTGCCCGGCGGGCGGGGAGCACGGAGGCCAGCAGCCCCGCGGCGACCGCCACGGCGAGGACCGCTGCGATCTGGCCGACCGGCACCGACGGGCTGACCGCCGCGATCCCGCCCAGCGCCGACTGCGCCCCCAACCAGCCGTACAGGACGCCGAAGACGGTGCCCAGGAGCGCCGCGACCCCCGCGACGAGCACCGCCTCGACCGCCAGCATCCCGCGCAGCTGGGCCCGAGTGAGGCCGAGGGCGCGGAGGAGGGAGTTCTCCCGGCGCCGCTCCAGCACGGACAGGGACAGCGTGTTGGCGACCCCGATCAGTGCGATCAGGACGGCGACGGCGAGCAGGGCCGTCACGATCAGCAGCAGCACGTCGATGATCTGGTTGTAGGCCGCCCGCTCGGCGGCTGCTCCGGTGACCTGGTACTCGGAGACCCCGGTGGCCGCCACGATCCGCGACTGGACGTCAGCTACCGTCGCGGCGTCCCGCGCGTCGTCGAGCCCGAGCCAGAAGGTCGGGCCGACGTAGGTGGACAGCGACCCCTGCACCTCCGCCGGGTCCGTTGTCCCATCGGCCCCCAGGTAGGTGGACAGGGCGCCGTCCGGGGTGCCTCCGAGCGCCTCCGCGGTGGCGGTGGTGATCAGCGGGAGGAAGAACGTGGAGTCGGTGGGGGTGACGGGAAGGGTGGCAGGACCATTCGCGCCCTCCACGGTCACGTCGCTCTGGATCCAGTCCTGGGGCGCAAGGACCATCCCGTCCGTCAGTGCCACGCCCTGGGCCCTCAGCACGTCGGCGATCGCCGCCGGATCGGCGGCATACACCAGGGACCCGCCGTCCTCGGCGCTCGTGAGCAGCACCGGGGTCAGTTCGACGGCCGTCCGGACGCCGTCCACCTGCAGCAGAGTTGACGCGTCCACGCGCGTACCGGGCACCGCGGCCGCAGTGCCGAGCCCCGAGACCTCGAGGTCCACGGCGTAGTTCCCGTCCAGCTCGCGGTCGAACGACGTCCGGGCGGTCTGCGCACCGACCATCATCATGGTCACGAGGGTCACGCCGACCATCAGCGCCGCCGACGACGCGGTGGTCCGCGCCGGATTGCGGACGGCGTTCACGGATGAGAGGGTGCCGGCGACCCCGAGCGGGCGGGCCGACCTGCCGACGGCGGCCACGCTCACGGGGACGAAGAACGGGGCGAGGAGGATGATGCCGAGGAAGGACACGGCGCCGCCTGCCACGGCCGGCAGGATCGCGACCGACACGGCACCGAGGAGGAGGAGCGCCGCCCCGCCGCACACCGCCACCACACCCGTGAGGAGGCGGACGCGGCCGTTCGTGCTCCCGGTGGTCGGCGGGTCCGACGGACGGAGCGCGGCCAGGGGCGCGACGCGTGTCGCGGCCCGCGCGGGCACGACCGCCGCGAGCAGCGTCATCAGGACCCCGACGCAGACGCCGATCACCGCGGCCGACGGCGGAACGGCCAGGACGGCGAAGGACCCGAAGCCCGTCCGGCGGGCGAGCCCCACGAGGACGGCCATGACGCCGACGGCGAGCAGGACGCCGAGCACCGACGAGACCAGGCCCACGAGGGCGCCCTCGGCCAGCACCGATGCCCGGACCTGACGCCGCTCGGCGCCGATGCAGCGCAACAGGGCCAGTTCACGCGTCCGCTGTGCCACCAGCACCGAGAACGTGTTCGAGATGACGAGTCCGGCGACGAGGACGGCCACGGCGGCGAAGGCGAGGAGGATCCCCGTCAGCGAGTCTCCGCCGTCCGAGAGCGCCGCGACATCCGTGAGGGTCTGTTCGGCTGCGGTCCGCACCACCAGCTCCGAGGCCCCGTCGGTCGATGACGCGGCGAGGGAAGCGGTGACGGCCGAGGCGACCGCCCCCGGATCGGCGTCGGGCGACAGCGCGAGCTGGACGGAGCGGTAGGTCGCCTCACCCTCCTTGAGCTCGCGGACCACGGAGGAAGGGGCGAGGACCTGCGCCGCCCCAGAGAGCATGGGATCGGCACTCGGCGCGGTGAGTCCCGTGACGGTGAGCGCATGGCCCGGGGAGGTGGGCGCGGCTCCGGAGTCGACGGCGAGCGTGTCGCCGGGGACGACGCCCAGACGCACTGCCGAGGCCTCGTCCAGTGCCACGTCACCCGGTCCCGAAGGGTAGGAGCCCTTCGTCACCCTCGTGGTCTCGAGCCGGTCCGGTGCCGTCGCGGTCAGGACGGCGAGCGCGGTGGCAGACCCGGTGGTGACCCGGGTGTAGGCGCGCTCGAGCCCGTGGACGACGTCCACCCCGGGGACGGACGCGAGCTCCCCGACGATCCCGGCGGGCACCTCCGGGCCCTCCTGCCCGGACACCACGAGGTCAGCCTTGGCATAGGAGGCGCCGATGCTCTCGCCGAGGCTCGCCCTCGTGGTGGCACCGACCATGAGGGTCGCGGCGAGGAAGGCCACGCCGAGCATCACGGCGAGGCCGACGGCGAGAAAGCGCCGTGCGTGGACGCGGACCTGCGCCAGGGCTACCTGCAGCACGCTATGCCCCCAGCTTCGCGAGTGCACCGAGGATGGCCTCGGGGGTGGACTGCTCGAGTTCGCCGACGAGCGCGCCGTCCTCGAGGAGGACCACGCGGTCGGCGTAGGAGGCCGCGACCGGGTCGTGGGTGACCATGATGATGCTCTGGCCCATCTCGCGGCAGCTCCGCCGCAGGAGGGACAGGACCTCCGCGCCCGTCGCCGAGTCGAGATTTCCCGTCGGCTCGTCGCCGAAGATCACGTCGGGCCTCGTCAGGAGGGCGCGGGCGACGGCGACCCTCTGCTGCTGTCCGCCGGAGAGCTCGTGGGGACGATGGGACAGCCGGTCCGCCAGTCCCAGGGAGGACGAGATCTGCTGCAGCCACGCGGTGTCCACGCTGCCACCGGCGAGGGCCACCGGCAGGGTGATGTTCTGTTCCGCGGTCAGGGTCGGCACGAGGTTGAAGGCCTGGAACACGAAGCCGACGCGCTCACGGCGCAGTCGGGTGAGCGCGGTGTCGGGCAGCCCGGTGATGTCGGTCCCGCCGATCCAGAGCCGTCCTGCATCGATGCTGTCGAGGCCGGCGAGGCAGTGCATGAGGGTCGACTTGCCGGAGCCGGACGGACCCATGATCGCCGTGAAGCGTCCCCGGTCGAAGTCGACCGAGACGTCGCGAAGTGCGTGGACGGCGGTCTCGCCGCGGCCGTAGCGCTTGGAGACGCCCCTGGCGGAGACGGCGGCTGTCGGAGCGGGCGAGCCGTCCCCGGGAATCGCCGTCGAGCCGGCGGGATGCATGGAAGTAGTCATGCCTCCACGCTATGGACGCTCGGGGCCCTGCGGATCGGCGCCAGGTCCGGGATTGTGGCGCAGCTCCTCATACCGGGGGATGAGCGGGACGGGCCGGGACCTACGACCGTGCCGCCGGTATCTACGGCTGTACCGGAGGCACCCTGCCGTCCGGGGCGGTGTCAGGGGCGGACGATGCCCGTCTCGTAGGCCATGACGACGGCCTGGACGCGGTCCCGCGCCTCGAGCTTGGCGAGGATGTGGCCCACGTGCGTCTTCACCGTGGCCTCGGAGAGGAACAGCTTCAGGGCGATCTCCGGGTTCGAGAGCCCCTGGGCGATGAGTTCGAACACCTCGCGCTCGCGGGTCGTCAGCCGCGCCACCGCTGCCGCGTGCGCGTCCTGCGTGGCCGAGGGCAGGCGCAGGAGCGGCGCCACGTGGTCGAGCAGCCGGCGCGTGGTGGACGGGGCGATGACGGCGTCCCCCCGGTGTACGGTCCGGACCGCCTCGAGCAGTTCCTCGGGCGGGGCGTCCTTGAGCAGGAAGCCGCTCGCCCCGGCGTGGATCGCGGACAGGGCGTACTCGTCGAGGTCGAAGGTCGTCAGGACCACGATGCGCGGGCCCGCATCCCCGCCGCCGGACGGGGTGGACGCGGCCGGTGGACGGCGGAGGTGCTCTGCGAGGATACGGCGCGTGGCCTCGATGCCGTCCATGCCCGGCATGCGCACATCCATCAGGACGACGTCGGCCCGCGTGATCGCCAGGGCACTCACCGCCTCCTCCCCGTTCGCGGCCTCGGCCACCACCTCGAGGTCGGGCTGCGAATTGATCAGCATGGCGAAGCCGCTCCGCACCAGGTGCTGGTCGTCCACGATGGCGATGCGGATCGGAGACGGGGCGTCGACGGCCGACGGGATGCCGGACGGGGCGGTGCTGCTGGCGGTGCTGTCCACGGTGGTGTCGCTCTCCTGTGCTGTCCTGGGTGGGCTGCTGGGCGGTCTCCCCAGCCTAGGCCTGGGTGTACGGGATGAATGCCTCCACGCGGTAGCCGCCCCCGGTGCGCGGCGCGGCCGAGACCGTGCCGTCGTAGAGCCGGACCCGTTCGGTCATGCCGATGATGCCCTGGCCCGCCCCCGCCGTGGCAGGATCCGGAGCGGCCCCGCGCCCGTCGTCGTCCACCGTGATGGTCAGTCCGCGCGGGCCGTACTCGAGCGACACCTCCGTGGACGTGGCCGATCCCGCGTGCTTGAGCACGTTCGTGAGCGATTCCTGCACCGCCCGGTACGCCGTGAGCTCGGCTCCGAGCGGCAGGGGCCTGCGCGGCGTGCCGATGCGGCGGCAGTCGATCCGCACACCGGATCTGCGGACCGACTGGATGAGGGAGTCGATGTCGTCGAGCGTGGGGAGCGGCCGGGTGGACGCACTCTCGTCACCGCGGAGGACGCCGAGCAGCCGCCGCATCTCGCGCAGCGAACCCCGCCCGGTGTCGGCGATGGTACCGAGCGTCCGGACGGCGATTTCGGGTGCGTGCGCGCTCGCATACCGTGCGCCGTCGGCCTGCGTGATGATCACCGACAGGGAGTGCGCCACGATGTCGTGCATCTCCCGGGCGATGTGGCTGCGCTCGTCGGCCGCGGCGAGGTCGCGCTCCTGCTGCCGCTCGACCTCGAGCCGCCGGTTCCGGTCCTCGAGCGCACGGTACGTGAGCCGCCGGGACCGGGCGAGGTCGCCCATCGTCCAGGCGAGGAGCGCGAGGGACTCCACGAAGAACAGCAGGATGAGGAACAGGGGCACCGTCGTCAGCACGGAATCACTTCCGCTCACACCCAGCAGGTCGCCGTACCGGACGAGGCCGATCGCGGCCCCGGCGATGGCGAGGCCGAGGCCCCCGAGGCTCGCCCGCCGCGGGCCGAAGGCCGCCAGGGTGTAGATCGTGACGAGGATGACGAACTGGGCGGGGACCGGTTCGATGCCGGTGACGAGCTGCAGTACGGAGACGCCCGCGATGACCGAGGCAGAGAGCACCACGCGCGAACGGCGCCACGCGAGGGGGAGCACCAGGGCCACGGACACGACGACGGTCGGGCTCATGCCCCCCACGCCGCTCGCCGCGAACGGCAGGACGAGGAAGACGAAGATCCCCAGCGCGAGCCATGCATCGATCGTCCCGGGGTGCGCTCGGACCCAGCGTGCCAGCCGCAGGTGGATGTCCATGGGGACCAACTCTAGGTGGGGCCCCGCCGTCGTACATCCGACCACGGGTGGAGCCGTCTCACCCTGCGGACGGATTGTCGCGGGTTCTGGCGCTTTCCTACGCTGGGAGCATGACTGATGCCGCGCACCACATCGACCTCGCCGTCATCCCCGGAGACGGGATCGGACCCGAAGTGACCGCCGAAGCGGTGAAGGTCCTGCTGGCGGCCGTCGGGAACGCCGTCGATGTCGCGCTGACCGAGTACGAGCTCGGCGCCGAGCACTGGCTCGCCACAGGGGAGACCCTGCCGGATGCCACCCTCGAGCGACTGCGGAGCCATGACGCCATCCTCTTCGGGGCGGTAGGTGCCGCCCCGGGCGACACCCGCATCCCCTCGGGCCTGATCGAACGGGAATTCCTGCTGAAGCTCCGCTTCTCGCTCGACCACTTCGTGAACCTGCGCCCCTCGAGGCTGTACCCGGGCGTCCCCAGCCCGCTCGCCGCCCCCGGCACCATCGATTTCGTCGTCGTCCGTGAGGGCACGGAAGGTCCCTATACGGGCAACGGCGGAACGCTGCGTGGCGGAACACCGCACGAGGTGGCCACCGAGGTCTCCCTCAACACCGCCCACGGTGTGGAGCGCGTGGTCCGGGATGCCTTCGTGCGGGCCTCGGGACGCCGGAAGAAGCTCACGCTCGTGCACAAGCACAACGTGCTGGTCTACGCGGGCCACCTCTGGAAGCGCACCGTCGAGGCGGTCGCCGCCGACTTCCCCGACGTGAGCCACGACTACCTGCACGTGGACGCGGCGATGATCTTCCTCGTCACGGATCCTTCGCGCTTCGACGTCATCGTCACCGACAACCTGTTCGGTGACATCGTCACCGACCTCGCCGCCGCCGTGTCGGGAGGGATCGGCCTCGCCGCGTCCGCGAACCTCAACATGGACCGCACCGCGCCGTCCATGTTCGAGCCCGTCCACGGATCGGCCCCGGACATCGCCGGCCGACAGGTGGCCGATCCCACGGCCGCGATCCTGTCCGCGGCCCTCCTGCTCCGGCATCTCGGCCACGACGCTCCTGCGGAGCGGATCGAGCAGGCCGTGGAGCAGGACATCGCCGCCCGTTCCGGGGCCCGCAGCACGTCGGCCGTCGGCGATGCTATTGCCGCTGCCGTGTCCTAAGGTGGTTACACATCA
The DNA here is from genome assembly GCF_054511015.1 of Arthrobacter sp. MDT1-48-3. NCBI lineage: Bacteria > Bacillati > Actinomycetota > Actinomycetes > Micrococcales > Micrococcaceae > Arthrobacter > Arthrobacter sp. MDT1-48-3. The sequence continues at coordinate 14,012 of NZ_JBTNDL010000006.1, read as the reverse complement.
TTAACCCAGTGCCGGAGCACTGACCACCGACGGGCGACGGCGGCCACGCCGCACGTGCAGTCCGTTCCAGCGCGGAGGAACCATGACAGCCACCGATACCCAGTTCGCCCAGCACCTGTCGACGCAGCGGGCGTCGGCCGAGGAGCGCGAGGCGGTGCTGGCGAATCCGGGCTTCGGCAATTTCTTCACCGACCACACGGCCGTCGTCGACTTCCGCGTGGACGAGTCCGGCGTCGGCGGCTGGCACGATGCACGACTCGAGCCCTACGGTCCGATCGCGCTCGATCCGGCGGCCGCCGTCCTGCACTACGGCCAGGAGATCTTCGAGGGGATGAAGGCCTACCGGCATGCCGACGGTTCGGTGTGGACGTTCCGCGCCGATGCGAATGCCGCCCGCCTCAACCGCTCCGCAGCCCGCCTGGCACTTCCCCAGCTGCCCGAGGAGCTGTTCCTCGAGTCCCTGCGCCAGCTCGTCTCGGTGGACGCCGACTGGATCCCTTCCGGGGACGGCGAGAGCCTCTACCTCCGGCCGTTCATGATCGCCACCGAGGCGTTCCTCGGGGTCCGGCCCGCCCGCGAGGTGTCCTACCGGGTCATCGCATCACCTGCGGGCAACTACTTCGGCGGCGAGGTGAAGCCGGTGGACATCTGGGTGTCGCGCAACTACGCCCGGGCCGGGCGCGGCGGAACCGGCGCAGCGAAGGCCGGCGGCAACTACGCCTCGTCGCTCGCCGCCCAGCTCGAAGCCGAGGCGCACGGCTGCAAGCAGGTGCTGTTCCTCGACCAGTTCAACGACAACGCCGTCGAGGAGCTCGGCGGCATGAACGTCTTCTTCGTCTTCCGGGACGGTTCGCTCGTCACTCCTGCCCTGTCCGGCACAATCCTGGAGGGCATCACCCGGTCCTCGATCATCCAGCTCGGACGCGACCGGGGGCTCACGGTCAGCGAACGCAAGATCACGCTCGACGAGTGGCGTGACGGCGTCGCCGGCGGCGACATCACGGAGGTCTTCGCCTGCGGTACGGCGGCCGTGATCACGCCGATCGGACAGCTGCGCGACGGCGACGAATTCATCGGTGCCGCCGGCACGCCCGCCGGAGAGGTGACCATGTCGATCCGCAGCCAGTTGCTGGGCATCCAGACCGGGACCGTCGAGGACACGCACGGCTGGCTTACGCGCCTGGTCTAGGAGCCACCGCGGGCGGCGTCCGTTCCACCCGGAAGGGCTGGGCGGGCGCCGTTCCCGTACGTCGCGGTACGACCGTCGCGGGGGAGCGCGGTCCGGTTCCGTCCCCGTCCGTGCGCAGGGATCAGCGCGACGCCGCGGTCTCCGGGCCGTCGACCCCTTCGCCGACCCGCAGGTACCGCGTGGTGGACAGGAGCGCGCCCGTCTCCTCCGCAGGCATCGGGCGGCTGAAGTAGTAGCCCTGGCCGCTCGCGCAGCCCAGTGCCCTCAGCTGGTCCGCCTGCTCCCGTGTCTCGATGCCCTCGAAGACCGCTTCGAGTCCGGCGGCCCGGATGAGCTGGAGGATCGCCGCGACGAACTCCAGCTGCCCCGCCCGGGTGTTCAGTTCGACGAGGAGCGAGCGGTCCACCTTCACCATGCTCACGGGGAGTTCCCGGAGGTAGCTGATGGAGGAGTAGCCGGTACCGAAGTCATCGATCTCGATGCCGACACCGAGCTGCTGCAGGCTCAGCAGGGAGTACATTTCCACTTCGCCCCGCGTCACGATCGCCGTCTCCGTGATCTCGACGACCAGGTTGCGGGCGGGCAGGTCGAGCTCGCGCAGCAGGGTCCGGATGTGGTCCACGAGGTCGAGCTGTTTCAGTTCGACGGCCGAGAGGTTTACGCGCAGCTGGAAGTCGTCGTCGAGGACGAAGTCCCTGCGCCACTGGGCGAGCTGCCGCAGCGAGGCGGACATCACCCATCGGTCGAGGTCGTGGATGACCCCGATCTCCTCGGCCAGGGGGATGAACGTGTCCGGCGGGATGAGTCCGCGCAGGGGGTGCTGCCACCGCACGAGGACCTCGACGCCGAGGATCCTGTTCGTCGCCAGTTCGACGACGGGCTGGTAGTGCAGCACGAGTTCGTCCGAGCTGATGGCGCCGCGCAGTTCCGTCGCCATCTGGCTGCGGAGTTGCCGGGAGTACAGCATGACGGGTTCGAAGACCTTGATGATGCTGCGGCCCTCGCGCTTCGCGGCATACATGGCGGTGTCCGCGTCCAGCAGCAGTTCCTCGGCCGTCTGGTCGGCGGTGCCGAGCCGGACGCCGATGCTCGCGCGGGAGTGGACGTAGAGGGAGTCGAGGCGGATCTGCTCGCCGAGGACCTCCAGGGCCCTCCGGGCGACCTGCATGGCGATGTCCATGGTCGCGGCCGGCAGCAGGATCGCGAACTCGTCCCCGCCGAGCCGTGCCACGAGGTCGGTCTCGCGCACCACGCTGTTGAGGCGGTTGGCCACTTCCTGAAGGACGCGATCGCCCGCGTCATGACCGAACCGGTCGTTGACGTTCTTGAAGCTGTCGAGATCGAGGAGGAGGAGGGCCGGTGGCGGGGCGCCGTTGGCGGCCTGGGTGAGCGCCTCCTCGATGCCGTCCATGAGTGCCACACGGTTGGCGAGCCCGGTCAGGGCGTCGGACATCGCCATCTTCATCATGTCGAGGTGCGCCTGGCGGAGCATCGCCGTGCGGCTCTCGACGCGCTTCTCGAACTGCTCGTAGACCTGTTCGAGTTCCTCAGCGAGCAGGTTCACGCCGGTGATGACGGCGTCGACCTCGTCCCGTGCGCTCGACGGCTCGATGCGGCTGCTGAGTTCTCCACGGGACAGGCGGACGATGCTCTCGACCAGCATGGCCAGCCGGGGGTCCTTGTGGTCAGCGCTCATTTGTCCCAGCGTACAGTCCGGAGGCGGAGCTTCCCCGTGAGCGGAGCCCGGCGGGGCGGAAGCGGGCGCAGGGCGCGGGGACGGCGACAACCAGCCATGTCGATACCCCCGAATCGTCGCCGTCGAATCACGTGGTCCACGCCGGCCGGATGGGCGGCGTGTCCTGTGTCGCGTGTACCTGGAGCGCAGTGCCGAGGCGCTACGTGACGGGGAAAGGTTAGCACTGTGCATCGGCACTTCCCGGCCGCGCGGTGGACGCCGATCCATCGAGCACCGGCCACTCGTCCCCCGGCAGCAGGAAACCCCGGTCGGGGTGGGAGTAATGGGGGGAAACGCCCAGCCCGACCGGGGCCTGCGGACGAGTCTACGGCAGAAGTGTCGAGGGCACGTCCCGAGGCGGGGTCAGGAACTCCTTGACATCGCACCGGGAGCCGGTTCAGGGCCGGGACGCTCCGATGTCCCGGATCAGTGCCCTTGCGGTGGAGGCCCTGTCCTCGGCGCCGGATTGCAGGAACAGGTCCTCGCTCAACTGGAGATTCGGGATGGCCTCCGCATTGCTCCCATGGCCGGACAGCGCCTGGCCCAGAAGGAAGTGTGCCTGTGCGGCGACGTGCGATGCGAGGAGCTGCTTGCGGGCGATGATCGCGGTGAGCTGTTCGACGGCAGCCTCGAACTGCCCGGTCAGGACGTGCCATTGCGCCCGGATCAGTTTCAGTTCGAGGCGGTCACGTTCCGTCCCCCCGACGATCGAGCTGGCAAGTTCCGCCCGCTCGATGCACTCGAGTGTCTCGGGTTCGAGCACGCCGGCGGCGAGGCGGAAATCCGCCGAACCGCGATTGAAGCGGGCCCAGAGATCGAGATCGTTGGTGGGGGACAGGGTCTTCGCTGCGAGCTCGTGGTAGGACACGCCCTCGCTGATATTCCTGAGAAGGAAGGCCACGTTGCCGATCGCCCAATAGGACTGGCCGGCGTACTTGTTGTCCTGGTCCTTGTCGAGGAGGTCGGCGAGGATGCGGCACTCACTCCAGGCACTCTCGAGCTGGCCGCTCTCAGCCAGAGCCGCGATCAGCGCATTCTGAGCCTCGATGACGATGGTGTTCTGGTTGGGTTCGAGCAGTGCTTCCGAGACAGCACGACGCGCTGCTTGAACTGCTGAGGCGAGATCGCCGCTTCCCTGCAGGGCGAAGGCCTGGAGGGTGAAGACCCGTGCACTGAGCGCCTTCGACCGCTCCGTCAGGGAATGCGCAGCCAGTTCATCGGCAATGGTCTGCGACTCCTGCATCAGACCTTGTTTCCGAAGGCATTCCCCGACCAGGAACGTGGCGTTCCACCAGCCCAGATCGTCCCCGTCCTCACGGGCCGCGGATGCCAATTCCATCGCGAGACTCTGGGCGGCCACGTAGTCCCGCTGGTTCCAGGCATCACGAGCACGGAACTCGAGGAGCAACCGCTGGCCCGGGCCTTCCCTGTATGACATGCGCACCCTTCGGCTTTCCGTGTGGTCGGTTGCTCATCCCATTATTCGGTGTACTAGGTGCAAGAACCATCCGCTGGAAAAATACTCCGAAAAAATCCTCTGAAAATGTTACTAAAGTGGCTGGAGTGGCTTACGATGATTCTCGAGTCGCCTGTGGTAATAAGGCGGCTCGCCACCACCACTGTTGATCAAGCCAAAGGACCACCGCTATGAAGCGCCTCACCTCCGCACTCCTCCTCGCAACCCTCCTCGTCACCGGCGGTGCAGCGGCAGCGAACGCCGCCCCCGCCAAGGCCGGCACCGGCACCGTCACCTCGCCCGATCGCGTCGGATCCTGGCCGTTCTGATCCACTCTCGGCTGTACACCGCCATCCGTTAGGCGGACGGCACCAGTAGGGCTTGAAATGCAGTACTGATACCGCGGGCACCCTCGATTCTGGGGAGGGAGTGCCCGCGGTATCTCCTTTTGAGCGTTCCGCCGGACGTCCTCGGGCCCTGCTCGTGTGCCGACGATGGCAGCGGCAGGCGCCGCGCCGGGCGCCGATGCCTCACGCTAGGCTTGGCCGCATGCGAATTGCACGCTTTGTCGTAAATGATGACCCACTGTTCGGTGTCGTGGAAGGTGCGGCGGGAAGCGAGGAGGTGGCCGTCATCCAGGGCGACCCCTTCTACGCCGGCGTCCAGCTGACCGGCGTCCGCCATGCGCTGGAGGACGTCCGGCTCCTGGCCCCCGTGATCCCCCGCAGCAAGGTGGTGGGAATCGGCAGGAACTATGCGGACCACATCCAGGAGATGGGCAGTGAGACGCCTGCCGCACCGCTGATGTTCCTCAAGCCCAACACGTCGGTCATCGGTCCTGGCGACCCGGTCATGCTCCCGTCCTTCTCCGACCAGATCTCGTACGAGGCGGAACTGGCCGTCGTGATCGGCAGGATCTGCAAGGACGTCCCGCTCGAGCGGGTCGACGACGTCGTCTTCGGGTACACGTGCGCCAACGACCTGACGGCGCGTGACGTGCAGAAGACGGACGACCAGTGGGCGCGGGCGAAGGGCTTCGACACGTCCTGCCCGATCGGTCCGTGGATCGAGACCGACCTCGATCCCGAGAACCTCACCGTCCGCGGATCGCTCGACGGCGAACTCCGCCAGGACGGCTCCACGAGCGACATGATCTGGGGCGCCCGGGAACTCGTCGCCTACGTCTCGCAGGCGTTCACCCTCCTTCCCGGAGACGTCATCCTGACCGGGACGCCTGCCGGCGTCGGTCTGATCACGGACGGCCAGCGGTACGACGTCGAGATCGAGGGCATCGGCCGCCTCTCCAACCCGGCCCGCCGCTGACGGTTCCGCGCCTGGCCGCTCCGCGCCTCCTGGTCCGTCGTCGGCCACTCACTGTCAGGCCCGACGACGGACCCGCGGCTCGCGCGGCGCCTGATGGTCCCACCTAGACTGGGATCATCATGACTACTGCCGCAGAGATCCCCACCGTCACCGATGCCACGTCCGTCCGCGTCCGATTCTGCCCGTCGCCGACGGGTACGCCCCACGTCGGGCTGATCCGGACCGCCCTCTTCAACTGGGCCTACGCGCGCCACACCGGTGGCAAGCTCGTCTTCCGCATCGAGGACACCGACGCCGCCCGGGACAGCGAGGAGAGCTACCAGCAGCTCCTGGAGGCCATGAGGTGGCTGGGCATCGACTGGGACGAAGGCGTGGAGGTCGGCGGACCGCATGCGCCCTACCGCCAGTCGCAGCGCGGCGAGCTGTACCAGGACGTCATCGAACGGCTCGTCGCCGCCGGGCACCTCTACGAGTCCTTCTCCACGCCGGAGGAGGTGGAGGAGCGCCACCGCGCAGCCGGCCGTGACGTCAAGCTCGGCTACGACAACCACGATCGCGACCTGACCGACGAGCAGAAGGACGTATTCCGGTCCGCCGGGCGGCCCGCCGTCCTTCGCCTGCGCATGCCGGACGAGGACATCACCTTCACCGACCTCGTCCGCGGCGACATCACGTTCCGCGCCGGCAGCGTGCCGGACTTCGCCGTCGTGCGTGCCAACGGGGCGCCGCTCTACACGCTCGTGAATCCAGTGGACGACGCGCTGATGGGCATCACGCATGTCCTGCGCGGAGAGGATCTGCTGTCCTCGACGCCGCGCCAGGTCGCGCTCTACCGTGCGCTGATCGACATCGGTGTGGCCCGCTACATGCCGCTGTTCGGACACCTGCCCTATGTCATGGGCCAGGGCAACAAGAAGCTGTCCAAGCGGGATCCCGAGTCCAACCTCTTCCTGCACCGTGAGCGCGGCTTCATCCGCGAGGGGCTGCTCAATTACCTGTCGCTGCTGGGCTGGAGCCTGTCGGCCGACGAGGACATCTTCTCCGTGGAGCAGCTCGTCGAGAAGTTCGACGTGCGCGACGTGCTCGCCAACCCCGCGCGCTTCGACCTCAAGAAGGCAGAGGCGATCAACGGGACGCACGTGCGGCTCCTCGATCCCGCCGAGTTTCGCTCCCGGCTCCTGCCCTACCTCGCCACCGCCGGGCTGATCGCCGCTGAGCCCTCCGAGGAGGAGCTGCGCATCATCGCCGAGGCCGCCCCGCTCATCCAGGAGCGCATCACGCTCCTCGGCGAGGCTCCCGAGATGCTGGCCTTCCTGTTCAAGGCCGACGACGCCGTGGACGTCGCCGACGACGCCCGCAAGGGCCTGCCGGACAACCTCGGCGAGGTGCTCGACGTCACGCTGGAGGCCCTCGAGGGCTGCGAATCCTGGGACGCCGAAGCGCTGCAGGCCGCGCTCCGGGGTGCCCTGGTCGACACGCTCGGACTCAAGCCGAGGCTCGCGTTCGGACCGGTCCGCACGGCGATCTCCGGACGCAGGATCTCCCCGCCGCTCTTCGAGTCGATGGTGATCCTCGGCCGCGAGTCCTCGGTCGCGCGCGTGCGTGCGCTGCGCGCCACGGTGGACTGACCCGTGCCTGATCCGGCAGCCGAAGCGGCGGGGGGCATCGGCCCCGGGGTCGACGGCGTGCTCTTCGACATCGATGACACCCTCGTGGACCTCGAACAGGCCATGGGACGGACGCTCCAGGCGATTCCCGATCCTGCGCTCAGCCACCTCACCGATGACGACTGGGCGCGCTACAAGGCCCTGTACACCGGCGACCCGCACAGGCACTACGACCGCTTCCTCGCGGGGGAGCTGACGTTCGAGGAGCAGCGCGTCCACCGCGTGCGCCACGCGCGCTCCGCATTCACCCCGGAACCCTTCCTCGGCCGGGTGGCGGACGAGTGGGTCCGTGAGTACGAGCGCACCCTGCCGCTGCATTTCCGGGCGTACGACGACGTCGGGCCGCTGCTCGACGAGCTCGACGCGCGCGGGATCCCCTACGGAGCGGTGAGCAACAACGTCCACGACTACCAGCGGGCAAAGCTGGACCGGGCGGGGCTGTCCCGCGTCGAGGTGCTCGTGGGCATCGACACCGTCGGGGTGGCCAAGCCCGAGCCCGGCATCTACCTCGAGGGCGCACGACGGATCGGCACGACGCCGGCCCGCACCCTCTACGTCGGCGACAACCGGCTGGTCGATGCCGTGGGTGCACGGTCGGCCGGACTGGTGGGGGTCTGGCTGGACCGCGCCGGGACGGGGCGGGAATCCGGGACCGATTCCGGGGCGGGCGCCGCGGCGGACGTGCCGTCCGGGGGAGTGCCGGTACCGGGCCGGGCCTCGGCGGAGGACGCCCTGGAGGTGCCCCGGATCACCGGGCTGGCGGCCGTTTTGCAGTTCCTGCCCTCTGTCCGGTAAAGTTATATCTCGGCGCGGAGCGGTTACGCGATCGAAACCCAGCACCATCGGGGCTTCGGGAAGTGCCATTGGGGTATGGTGTAATTGGCAACACACTGGTTTCTGGTACCAACATTCTAGGTTCGAGTCCTGGTACCCCAGCGCACTCCCGTCCTCGCGGACGGGATGGCACAAGCAGTAGAAAAACAGTAGTAGGATGAAAAGTACTGGCCCCATCGTATAGCGGCCTAGTACGCTGCCCTCTCACGGCGGTAACGCGGGTTCGAATCCCGCTGGGGTCACAACGGTCCGCAAGGACACGACGGGAAGTCCCGGACATCAACACGATGTCCGGGACTTCTTCGTTGGTGGGGTGCGTCTCCGGGCGGCTGGCATGATGGAGCCATGAGTGCACCGATCACCGCCGGCGAGCCCCGCGGGCTGTCACCGCTGCTGCGGGAGGTGCGCGCCGCACTCGAGGACCTCGTGTTCCCCCTCGCCCTGCCCGGTTCCGTGGAGGCACGCGAAGCGGCCACCGCAGCCCGGGCCCAACTGAACGACTACATCCTCCCGCGCCTCGCCAGCCTCGACGCGCCGCTCATCGCCGTCGTCGGGGGATCCACCGGTGCTGGGAAGTCCACCCTGGTGAACGCCCTGGTCGGGCGGCCCGTCTCGGTGACGGGTGCGGTGCGGCCCACCACGCGCCAGCCCCTCCTGCTCCACCATCCCGAGGACGGCGCGTGGTTCGACGACACACGCGTGCTGCCGACCCTGAGCCGCGTGCGGATCGCGGACGACGACGGCGCCGACCAGGATCCGGACGGGCCCTCGACCCTGCCTGCACGCATCGGGCAGGCAGCCGACGCGAACACGCTGCTGCTGCGCCCCACGCGGTCCCTGCCCGCCGGGCTCGCCCTGCTCGATGCCCCGGACGTCGATTCCATCGCCGACGAGAACCGCAGGCTCGCCGGACAACTCCTCGCAGCGGCGGACCTCTGGCTCTTCGTCACGACCGCCAACCGCTACGCGGACGCCGTGCCCTGGAAACTGCTGGCCGAGGCAGGTAGGCGCGACGTACTGGTGGCGATCGTCCTGGACCGCGTCCCGCCCGGGGTGGAGGAGGAGGTCAGGAGCGACCTGCTGACACTCCTGTCCGCCGAGAACCTCGGGCACGCACCCATCTTCGTCGTCCCGGAGACGCCCCTCGTGGGCCCTGCGAAGATGCTGCCCGCCGGCGCCGTCGAGCCCATCACCCGCTGGCTCCACGCCCTGGCCGCCGACGCGGAGGGGAGGCGGGACATCGCACGGCGCACGGTGGGCGGCGCGATGCGCGCGCTGGCCGGGCGCATCGACTCGATCGCCGCTGCAGCCGCGCAGGAACAGGCCGCCGGGGATGTACTGCGCGCGGCGGTGGACGGCGCGTACCGGGACGCGCTGGCGGACGTCCTCGCGGCGACCGAGGACGGCAGGCTGCTGCGCGGCGAGGTCCTCGCCCGCTGGCAGGATTTCGTCGGCACGGGAGAATTCATGCGGGGACTCGAGTCGAGGATCGGACGCGCGCGTGATCGCGTCAGTGCCTTCTTCACGGGAAGGCCGGCTCCTGCGGCGACCGTGGCCGAAGCCATCGGGAGCGGCCTGCAGACGGTCATCGTGGAGCAGGCGGCCCGGGCCGACGAGGTGGCCAGGCGACGCTGGCTGGCGGAGCAGGCCGGGAGCGCGCTGCTCGCCGGCGTGCCCTCCTGGCGTGCCGAGGACTTCTCCACCGCGGTGGCCCGCGAGATCCGGGCATGGCAGCAGGACCTCCTGCAGCTCGTCCAGGCCGAAGGAGCGGACAAGCGGTTCACGGCACGCATGCTGTCCTTCGGCGTCAACGGGATCGCCGTGGCCCTGATGGTGGTGGTGTTCGCGTCCACCGGCGGACTCACGGGAGGCGAGCTGGGCATCGCGGGCGCATCGGCGATCGCCGGACAGAAGCTCCTCGAAGCAGTCTTCGGTGACGACGCCGTGCGGCGCCTCACCGTTACGGCACGCAGGAACCTGTCGCAGCGCGTCGACGGACTGTTCCGCCAGGAACGCATCAGCTTCGACCGCTGCCTCGACCCGCTGGCACACCAGACGCCGGCGGAGACGCTGCGGGTACTGGCCCGGCAGCTGCGGACAGCACTGCCGGGCGGGCAGCAGCCGACGACTATCGAGGACGACGCATGAGCCGACCGGGGGACGCAGCGGTCCAGACACCGCTCGCGTCATCGCTCACGGACGCCCTCGACCGGCTGGCGACGGCCTACGACCTCGGTGTGGACCGGTTGCCGCCGGAACGGCTGGAGAGGCTGCACGCCACACTCGACCGCGCCGGCTCCCGGCGATCGCTGTCCGGGAACCACACGGTCGTCGGCGTCTTCGGGCCCACCGGCAGCGGGAAGTCCTCCCTCGTGAACGCGCTGAGCGGAACGGGCGCCGCACGGGTGGCAGTGCGGCGGCCGACGACGTCGGAACCGCTCGCACTGGTCTGGGAGAGCGCGGGAAGCGGCGAGCTGCTCGACTGGCTGGGCGTCGGCCAGCGCGTGGAACTGCCGGCCGGGGCGCCGCTCCTCCGGGGACTCGACCTGCCGGGACACGACGGCGCAACCGCGGATTCCGGAGAGCCCACGCCGTCCGCCCTCCTGCGGGAGGAACCGGACGGTGCGCGAGGCGCCGGCGACACGCGACGGGGACCGGCGAAGGAGTCCCGCGGAGTCCTGCGCAGGATCTTCGGCCGGCGGCGCAGGGGCGCGGTGCCGTCCCGACGGGACGATCCCTCCGGATCCGCGGCGCCAGTGGCGGCAGCTGACGCCGCAGGTTTGATCCTGCTGGACCTCCCGGATTTCGACTCCACCGCCGCGGCGCATCGCGACGTCGTGGAACGGCTCGCCCGGCAGGTGGACGTCCTGCTGTGGGTCGTCGATCCCCAGAAGTACGCCGATGCGGCGCTCCATCACGGTTTCCTCCGTGGACTGGCGTCCCACGAGGCCGTGACCCTGGTCGCGCTCAACCAGGCGGACCGGTTGGAGCCGGCGGACCTCGACGCCGTCACGTCATCGCTGGCCGGGATCCTCGCGGGGGAGGGGCTCCCCGGCGTGGCCGTCCTGCCGGTGTCCGCACGCACGGGAACGGGCCTCGACGCGCTCGCCGCGGCGATCAGGGCCCATGCCGAGAGCCGCGCCGCCGCCACGAGACGGCTGTCCGCCGACGCCGCGGGAGCGGCCACCGAGCTCCTGCCCTTCGTCGCGGAGGAACCGGTGCCGCTGCCCGCAGCGGACGCGAGGTCCACGCTGTCGGACGAACTCGGTGTCGCCGCCGGTGTCCCGGTGGTCGTCGACGCGGTGCGGGCCGCCTATCGCCGGGACGCGCACGCCGCCGCGGGCTGGCCCGTGACGCGCTGGCTGGCGAGGCTCCGTCCCGACCCCCTGCGACGCCTCAACCTCCGGAGCCAGGATGTCGTCCCCGAGGTGCGCCGGTCGTCGCTACCGCTCGGGCAGCCTGCCCAGCGCGCACGCGTGGACCACGCACTGCGGGTGTTCGGCGATGCATCGGCGCAGGGCGCACCCGAGCCCTGGCACACCTCGATCAGGGACGCGGCCCGCGGGACGGCGGGGGAGCTCACGGATGCCCTCGATGCCGCCGTCACCGGCACGGACCTCGAGACGGATCGACGCTGGTGGTGGGGGGTCTTCGGTGTCCTGCAGTGGGTCGCCTTCGCGGCGCTCGTCACCGGACTGGTGTGGCTCGGCGTCCTTGCCGTCCTCGGGTTCCTGCAGCTGCCCGCTGTCGACGTGCCCCGCGTCGAGGGGTTCCCGGTTCCCACGCTCCTGATCCTGGCAGGCGGCGCGGCCGGCATCCTGCTGGGGATACTCGCCGCGCTGCTCGCGCGGTGGGGAGCGGCCCGGCGCGCGACACGGGTGCGCCGGCGACTCCTGGCATCGTGCTCCCGCGCTGCCCGGGACATTGTGATGCTGCCCGTGGAGGGCGAGGTGGGGCGCTGCAACGACTTCCGGGCAGCGGTGCTGGGGGTACTCCGGCGGACCTAGCGGCTGTCCGGCCCGGTCGGTCCTACTGCGGTGGCCGAATCCGGCGGAAGGGTCTCGTGCAGCGGGCGGGACGACGCCCGGTAGGGGACCGGCCGTCGAGGCGGGTTATGGCGTCTGCGCGCTCGTCCGCGCCACCGCGTTGTGGCCCGAGCAGATCCAGTCGACGGAGCCCGAGCGGATGCGCTCGGCGAGCAGCTGGACGGTGCGTGCGGCCACGGGCTTGTCATTGATGACGATCGCGTAGAAGTCGCTGACGGTGCCGTCCGCCGACACCTTCGCGGCGTCGCCGGTGAAGAGCACCCCACGCCACTGGTACGCGTAGTGGCCGGGCGTGTGCCCCGGCGTCGGGAAGTACTCGAGTCCGGAGAAGATCTCGCCCGACCCGTCCAGCTCCCGGGCACCCTCGGGGAAGGGGACGCGCGCCACCTTCTTCAGGACCTTCCGGAAGACCGTCCTCGGCTCGACCCTGCCGCGAAGGATGTCGGCATCGGCGGCGCCGATCCATACCGTCGCCCCGAGCGTCTCCTGCAACCGCTGCGCGACCTGCGCGTGGTCGGCGTCGTAGTGGGTGAGGACGATGTCCGTGATCGGCCCGGTCGTCGACTCTCCGGCGCGCAGTTCGGCGACGATGCCGTCGAACCCGGAGGACATCCCCGGGTCGATCACCGCCGCGCGACCGGCTCCCGCCACGACGAACCCGTGCGAACCCTTCTGGTGTTCGAGCTGGTAGCAATCCTGGGCGATGAGGCGCATGGGTATCCTTCGGCTGGTCCTGGGCCGACCTACGGTCCCGGTCGGCCTGCGGATGGTCACACTGTAGCGCTGCCCGTCTGGCGGGTAAGGATCGCGGACCGGAACAGTTCCACCGGCGGACGAGGCCTACTTGCTGATTCTGGTGGTCCGATGGTCATCCATGAAAGTCGATCCACGGCCCGACCTCGGTGTCGAGGCGCCTTTCGAAGCGCTCGACTAATACCGCTCGTGCCGCATTGGATGAGAGTTCGGCGGAGCGCCGGAGGGGAATTGCGGTCCGACCACCATCAGAAGCTAGCCGGTCTTTATCAGCGAAGTAGCTGCGGAAGTTTTCACCGCGGTGTTGTAGGCAGTTTTCTTTCCGGTCACGCTGACGGTAATCGTTTTTCCGGCGTCGGCTGTCGTCAATTTATAGCTGGTAGCGGTAGCACCTGGGATGAGGGCCCCGGAGCGGTACCACGTGTACTCGAGGGTCACGGGGCTCGGCCCCCATACGCCGGGGTTGGCCGTGAGGATCGATCCCACGGTGGTCGTTCCGGTGATGACAGGAGTTCCCGCCGTCAGGGTTCCGGCCTTCACTGGGGCGGTCGCGACTGAGGCCTTGGTCGTAGTGCGGTATCCGGTCCTGCTTCCGGTGACCTTCACCGTGATGGTCTTGTCCAGATCAGCAGCAACAAGGGCGTAGGTGTTCTTCGTCGCGCCCGTGATAGCCGTCCCGGAACGGAACCACTGGAAACGCAAGGCGGTCGGGGTCGGAGCCCAGGCTCCGGCCGCCGCTGTCAGCGTTCGACCCACCTGCGGTGTTCCGGAGATTGTCGGGACAGGAGTCGCAGACCACAGCATCGCCGTGTTGAGGGTGTAGGTCTTGCCCCAGCTTGCCTGGAGCCTCTCGCCGTAAACCTTGATGTAGCTTCGCCCAACAGGCAGATTGATTTGTTGGGCGGCGAGTCGGATTCCGTCGGAGTCTGCACCGGTGAGGTCGAAGTTGTAGAGGCTGGCGCCGTTGGCATTCAGGATGCTGAGCGTATAGAGCCTGCCGGTGCCAAGA